>NZ_JAQOTI010000005.1:0-444535 GCF_028401915.1 Delftia sp. DT-2 | reverse complement strand
CAGTTCCTGGGCGAATTCCTGCACTCCTACCTGGACACCTTCAGCCACCGGGACAAGGACAACCGGCCGTTCGATGCTATCAGCGTGAAGCTGGGCATAGGGCATGGGCTTGCGGGGTCCGAGCCGGATTACACCTATGACGATGAATACACAGGCAACGATCCCATCGTGCTGGAGCACATCTGGCGTGTGCGCAAGGATCGCACGCTTGCGGGAGAGAAAGCGGTTTATGAGTTCCTGACGTCTTATGGAACCAGACCTGCACTTGGTTTTGAAGAGATCAGGAGTGTGCTGGAGGGGTTCAATGCAATCAGGGAAGAGGGGAAAGAGTTTTCGAAGAAAACCAGATTTTTAAAAGAAATAATCAATCAACTGATTAATGACAAAAAACTGATATTAAGCAAAAACAATGAAAATGAAAAAGCAACTAAAATTATTGAGATAAATCTGGAAAAGGGAGGCGACGATGAGTATCAGACAGAAGTTGCAGAGAAAAACAGGAAAATATATCTAGATAGTCTTTCTGGTCAAGAAGATAAATATCCAGGCGTTTGCTTACCAGGTAGCAGCATATGCAAAAAAGTATAGCTTTTATATATATTTCTGTTTTTTCTTGCATTATTCTGGCGAGCTGCCAGTTTGCCTCCGAAAAATCACTCAGTACTGAAGAATGGGCAGAGCGTCGCCACTCACCTAGCGATAAGAACCCTCCTCCTGAAGGCTGCAAAACCGTCAAATATAGAGGCGGCTACTACCCTATCACGGAAGCCTTTGAAGGGTCTGGCCGCCACTGCGTGGTCCATGATTTTGTACAGCGCAAGGCACGCGACTGGATTGAAGGGGGAATAGAGCGTGGTGAACCTCGAGGTGCTATTCTAAAATTTTTCCGCAGCAACAATTCTGATCTTGATTTACAAAGTCATCTTGTAACAGGAGCACCATTCTCCAATACAAGTGGTATTGGGACCTTGCCATCCAAGAATGGTTTTTTCAATTTAAGAGTGCATAATGGAAAAATTGAAACCCCTGGAACATACGGAATTGGTGTTGATATGATTCCCCATGTTGTCGCAAGCGACAGAATCAAGGAATTAACAGAAGATCTTCCGGTTATGAAGACGAACGGCTGGAACAGCGAAACCAAGAATTTCAACGAAATCCCCTGGGACTACTCTCCACCCACCTTCTACACCGCAGAAAACCTCCAAATCAAATCCGGCGGCCGCGCCATCATCATGGCGGGCTCCGACAACGTGGTGCGCAACAACACCATCGAGGTCGATGGCCGCACCGCTGTCTACCTGTATGGCCCGCGCTCGCTGGTGGAGGGCAATACCTTCATCGTGCACATGGACCCGCGCGACAAGGCGCCGCTGCCCGCCATCCTCAAGCTGCGCGATGCCGATGGTTCCATCATCCGCAACAACCGCTTCATCGTGAAGCGCAGCGGGCTGTTCAGGAAGAAGGAAGAGGAACCCCAGGCCGGCATCAACCTGCTGGAGTCCAAGGACGTAGTGATCGAGGGCAATGTGTTCGAGCAGGTCGCATTGCCGGTGCGCAAGGATGCGGCCAGTACCACGGCTGAGAGCGGCAACACCTCGCAGGGCGGCAGGTGATGGGGGCTGGGTCGGCATCACCGTGGCAACGCAGCGCAGTCCAACCGTTAGAATGCAAATGAGAATTGATCTCATATTTCGGGCCAGCCGCCCACGCATTCCTCCTCCCGCGCCATGCCTGCCGCCGAAACCTCCCTTCACCGCGAAGTCGCCACGCTCTACACCGACCACCACGGCTGGCTGCAGGGCTGGCTGCGCAAGAAGCTGGGCGATGTGCACCAGGCGGCCGATCTGGCGCACGACACCTTTGTGCGCCTGCTGGCGCGCGACGAGCCTGTGCAGGCGCGTGAGCCGCGCGCCTTCCTGACCACGGTGGCGCAGCGCGTGCTGGCCAACCACTACCGGCGCCAGCAACTGGAGCGCGCGTATCTGGAGGCGCTGGCCCAGGCGCCGCAGTCCTTTGCCATCTCGCCCGAGGAGCGCGCGCTGCTGCTGGAGGCGCTGGACGAGATCGACCGCATGCTCGACGGCCTGCCTGCCCCTGTGCGGCGGGCCTTTCTGATGGCCCAGCTGGACGGCATGAAGCAGGCCGACATTGCGCGCGAGCTGGGCCTGTCGCTGACGACCGTCAAGCGCTACCTGGTGCAGGCCGGCATGCACTGCTATTTCGCGGTGGATGCATGACGGCGCCGGGAGCCGGCCTGCCGCCCGAGGTAGCGCGCAGCGCCATCGAGTGGTGGCTGAAGCACCAGGATGGCCAGCTGTCCGATGAATTGGCCTGCGAATGGCAAGCCTGGCAGGCCTGGCGCGCGGCCGATCCGCTGCACGAGCAGGCCTGGCAGCGCATCGCTGCCGTCAACCAGCGGCTGGCTGGGCTGGTGGCGCCGCCGCAATCACCGATAGCCCGGGCTGCGCTGGCCCCGCGTGGTTCCGCTCGCCGGCGCGTGATCCGGTCCCTGGCCGTTGCGGCCTTTGGTGCCGGCATTGCCTGGCAGCTGGAGCAGCGCCTGCCCTGGCAGGGCTGGGTGGCCGATGCACGCACGGCGCGGGGCGAGCGTCGGCAGATGGCGTTGCCGGACGGCACGCAGATCGTGCTCAACGGCGCCAGCGCGCTGGACATCGAATACGGTCCCCGGCACCGCCGTCTGCGCCTGCTGCAGGGCGAGGTGCTGGTCACCACGGCCAAGGACACCGAGCAGCCCGCCCGGCCCTTTGCCGTGCAGACCACTGCGGGCGAGGCGCTGGCCCTGGGGACGCGGTTTTCCGTGCGTGCGCTCGCGGATGGTGATTTCCAGGTGGGTGTGTTCGAGGGTGCCGTGCGCCTGACCCCCCGGCTGGCCGGCCAGGGTGTGCTGGTGGTCAGGGCGGGCGAGCAGGCCACGCTGCGGGCCGATGGCGTCTCGCCAGCCACCGCCGTGCATGAGGACAGCACCGCCTGGACCGAGGGCATGCTGGTGGCGCGCGGCATGCCGCTGGCCCGGATGCTGGAGGCGCTGCAGCCGTACAGCGATGCGGCCCTGGCCTGCGAGCCCGAAGTGGCCGACCTGCGCATCTCAGGCACCTATCCGCTGGCCGAGGTGCCGCGCGTGCTGGCCGTGATCGGTGCGCTGCCGGGACTGGAGCTGCGCTCCATGACGCGCTGGTGGGGCCGGCGCGAGGTGGTGGTGGGCAAGAAGGCGGCAGGGGCTTGAAGGGGTCTGCGCAGTTTTTTGAAGAAATCTGCGCCCGGGGTGGTCTGTTTCGAGAACTCGCGGGACATGGAGGAAGAGGGGGGCTTGCCATGCCGGGCCCGCCCATCGATTCGTCCATCCATCCGTTTGTCTTTTCCTTCCAGGCCCAGTCCTTCGCACACCATGGCATATCCCTCAGCGCCCCGGCGCTTTCCCTGCGCCTTGCGCCCCTCCGTCGTCCCGTCCCGTGGCCTGTTGCTGGCTTTGGCCTGCGCGGGGCTGGGCAGCAACCTGTGGGCGCAGGCGCCTTCGCCGTCCGTCAACACCACGGCCGCCACAGCAGCCACACGCAGCTACCAGATTCCGGCGGGCACGCTGGAGGACGCGCTCAACCGCTTCGGGCGCGATTCGGGTTTGCTGCTGTCCTTCACCCAGGACCAGGTCCAGGGCCTGCGCAGCCCGGGGCTGCAGGGCAGCCACACCGCGCAGGCCGGCCTGGCCGCGCTGCTGCAGGGCACGGGGCTGGAGGCGGCGGTGCAGCCGCAAGGCGGCTATGTGCTGCGTCCGCGCGCCGTGCCCGATGCCCGGGCGCCAGACGTTGCCCCTCGCTCGGTGTCGCTGGCCGAGGTGCGCGTGGCCGCGCGCCGCGCCGGCGACGGCACGACCGAAGGCACGGGCTCCTACACCAGCCGCGTGACCAGCATTGCCTCCAAGACGGACCAGTCGTTCCGCGAGATTGCGCAGTCGGTATCGGTGGTCACGCGCGAACAGCTCGACGACCAGCGCGTGACCGATGTGACCGAGGCCCTCAAGCTCACGCCCGGCGTGGTCGTGGCCAATACCGTGGGCGACTTCTATTCGCGGGGCTTTCAGATCACCAGCATGCAGATCGACGGCGGCGCGCCGCTGGCTTTGGGCGCCTACACCTATTCGCCGCAGCAGGACATGGCCTTCTACGACCGCGTCGAAGTCATGCGCGGCGCCTCGGGCCTGCTGGGCGGCGTGGGCGATCCGGGCGGCATCATCAACCTGGTGCGCAAGAAGCCGCTGGCCCAGCGGCAGTTCAAGGCCGCGCTGTCGGCCGGCTCCTGGAGCCGGCGCGGCGTGGAGCTCGATGCCAGCGCGCCGCTGGCCGACGACGGCCGCGTGCGCGGCCGCGCCGTGCTGTCCTACCACAAGGGCGACTCCTACATGGACCTGCGCAGCAGCGAAAAGCCCTCGCTCTACGGCGTGCTGGAGGCCGACCTCACGCCCGACACCCTGCTGACCGTGGGCGGCAGCTACGGAAAGACCCATGAGAACGGCGACTATGCCGGCCTGCCGCGCTTTGCCGACGGCAGCAGCCTGGGCCTGCCGCGCCACACCAACTTCACCCAGCCCTGGGCCTATTACGACTACGAGACCAAGGAGCTGTTCGCCCAGCTCGAGCACAAGTTCGACAACCGCTGGAAGGCCAAGCTCAACGTCTCGCGCGTGGAGACCGAGCTGGACCGCTTCTGGGTCTACATGGGCGGCGCCATCAACCCGCAGACCCTGGCGGGTGCGGTCTGGCGCGGCGGCCACATCCAGTCCGGCAATACGCAGGAGGTGGTGGACCTGAGCCTGGGCGGCCCCTTCCAGCTCATGGGCCGCACGCATGAATTGCTGCTGGGCGCGGACTGGCAGCGCGTGGAAAGCTTCTGGCAAAGCGCCAATTTCACGGGCAGCGGCACCGTGGCCAGCAATCCGTTTGCTCCCAGCATCTGGACGCCGCCCACGGAAACCTACTTCAACACCCGCTACGGTCCCTGGGGCCAGAAGCAGATGGGCGGCTATGGCGTGCTGCGCCTGCATCCCACGGACAGGCTGCACCTCATCCTGGGTGCGCGCGCCAGCCGCTACGACTTCCAGCAGTCGATCTGGAACCTGGATGCGCAGGGCAACCGCACGCCCTGGTCGAACACGCCGTTCAAGGAACCCACCAAGATCACGCCCTATGGCGGGGTGATCTATGACCTGAACAGCCAGTGGTCGGCCTATGCCAGCTATTCGTCCATCTTCAAGCCGCAGGCGCTGAGCATGGCCGGCCCGGCGCCGGGCACCTCGCTGCCGCCGGTCAAGGGCGCCAGCTACGAGGCCGGCCTCAAGGGCGAGCTGATGGACGGGCGGCTGAACGCCATCTTCAGCGTCTTCAATGTGGAGCGCACGGGCACGGCCGTGGTGGACTCGCGCTACGAGACCAACGACAGCCGCTGGGGCGGCAACTGCTGCTACCTGGCACAGGGCAAGGTCACCAGCCGGGGCTTCGACATGGAATTGGGCGGCGAGCTGCAGCCCGGCTGGCAGCTGGCAGCGGGCTACACCTTCAACAACACCCGCGACCGCAGCACCGAAAAGACCTACAGCAGCATCACGCCGCGCCACCTGTTCAAGCTGTCCACGGCCTATACGCTGCCGGGCGAGCTGTCGCGCTGGAAAGTGGGCGGCAGCGCCCAGATCCAGAGCACGCACTACGTCAGCGGCACGGCGCTGTCGGCGGCGGGCACGTCCGTGCCCTTTGACTTCACGCAGGGCGGCTACGCGCTGTGGAATGCCATGGTGCAGTACCGCATCGACCCGCGCTGGACGGTCACCTTGAACATCAACAACCTGTTCGACAAGACCTACTACCAGACCCTGGGCAGCACCTTCAGCAACAACCTGTATGGCGCCCCGCGCCACGCCATGCTCACGCTGCGCGGCAGCTTCTGAGGACGGCGGCGCAGGCGTTCTGGCCGCCGTGGCGCGGTCAGCAGCCTTGCGGGCGGCACGCCAAGTACTGGGCCTCCACCTGCACATGGTCAGCCAGTTGGTCTGCGCTGTCGCGGATGGCGCGCAGCGCATGGGCCAGGGCCTGCTGGCTGTGGTGCTCCTGCGGTGCATGCACTGCCGCCAGGGCCAGTTGCGCCAGGGCCGAGATCTCGGAGCAGTTTTCCTGCACGCTGCTGTGGATCTCGGTGATGGCGCTGGTCAACTGGTGCAGGCTGGGTGGCTTTGTCCTGAGGGTGTCCTTGTCCATGGCCATGCCTCAGCCCTGCGGGCGCACCGGCTCATGGGTGCGGCATTCGAGCAGGTGCGCCATGGCTTTGGCGGCTGCCTCGGCCGCTTCGGCGCGGCGCATCTCGGCCGCGTCTTCAAACCCGCAGCCCATGGCCTGGGCCTCGGTGCCGGCGTAGTCGGCCAGCGTCTCGGCGCTGTCGCGGATGCTTTGCAGGGCGCGGGCCACCACGTCCATGTGGCGATGGCCCTTGGGCGTCTCCAGCCATGCCAGGGCGAGCTGGGCGATGGAGGAGATCTCTGCACAGCCTTGCTGCACGAGATGGTCCACCTGGGTGAGGGCGCTGGACAGTTGCCGGGTGGTGTGGCTGTCCGTGGCGGATTTGGGCTGGGCGGGGTTCATGCCTGAGCCCTCCGTGTGGAAGGGGTGGCGCCAAAAGAGGGCGCGCAGGCGAGTGCCAGAGAAACGGCAGTCATGTTTCCGTGCTCCTTACTGAGACTGAAACCACCGACTCCGCGTTTTGAAGCACGAAACAGGTGGACGGGATGTTCAAAACACATAGCAAGATGTGCGGACGCCCTTGCGGGTAGCCCCATCCCGCCCGAAACCGCAGGGGCGTGGACGAGCGTCCACAGCCCGGAATCCAGACGTGACAAGGCCTCGCTTTCGGGGAGGCAGCACCGCTTACTAAATGGGTGTTTTGAAGCACCGGCCCCGGGACAGGGGGCTGGTGCGGATGATAGCGCGTGCGGCGTGCGCAAAGTCGCTTCGCGGCCCGTTGCACCTTGCGATCGCGCCCTTTCAGGAACGGTCCAGGAACCGCTGAAAGAGCCCGGCATGCATTGCGTTTATTGAGAATGATTCTTCTTTGCGCGGTTATGATCCGGCCCCATGGATTTGTCCGCCTCCTTCACCCGCGCTCTGCTTTCCGGCTTTGACCGGGCCTATGCCGACCTGGTGCGTGCCGCCACGCGCAGCACGGGCAGCCGCGAGGAGGCGGGCGACCTGGTGCACGACACCTGGCTGCGGCTGGCGGAACACGCGCGCAGCGCCCCGGCCGAGGCCGCAGACCTGGCCGGGGCCGCGAATCCGTCCCAGATGCCGCGCGACGCCACGGCCTATCTGGCCGTGATGGCCCAGCACATGGCGCTGGATGCGCACCGCCGCCGCCAGCGCCATGCCCGCTACCTGGGCGAGGCGGCAGTCCATGAACAACTGGCGCCCAGCCATGCGCCCGATGTGGCCGACTCCGTCATGTACCGCCAGGCGCTGGCCGTGCTGGAGTCCGCCTTGCACAGCCTGCCCGAGCGCTGCCGCGCCGCCTTCATCGCCCACCGCGTGCAGGGCGAGCGCCAGCCCGAGATTGCCGAGCGGCTGGGCGTCAGCCTCAACACCGTGGAGCGCGACCTGATCCAGGCCAGTGCCTGCATAGAGGATGCGCTGCACCGCTGGCGCGGTACGCGGCACGGCAGCGCCGTTGCGCGACATGCAGGTCGGCGGCGCAGCCTGGCCGCGCTGCTGGGCGTGGCCGGTTTCGGCCTGGGCGGCAGCCTGGGCTGGCAGCAATGGCGGCACTACCGCGACACGCATGTGCAGTGGCAGGCCGGCTGGTCCAGCCTGCGCGGCCAGCAGGTGCGCCATGGCCTGCCGGACGGCTCCAGCCTGCTGCTGGACGCGCTCAGCAGCGCGCAGGTGGAGTATTTCGCCACGCGGCGCGTGGTGCAGCTGACGCAGGGCGCAGCCTTCTTCGAGGTGGAGCGGGACGAGGACCGGCCCTTCACCGTGCAGGCCGGCGGCGTGCGCGTCACCGTGCTGGGCACGCGCTTCGGCGTGGAACTGGCCACGGGCGCCCAGGGGCAGGAGCGGGTTACGGTGCAGGTGGAGTCGGGGCGTGTGCGCGTGCAATCCGATGCGGATGGCGGGCGCTTCTATGAATTGTCTGCAGGCCAGGGCCTGCGCATGGAAGGCACGGTGGCCACCCAGACCCGGGGCGATGCCGGGCAGGCGGCATCCTGGCGGCATGGCGAGCTGGTGTTTGCCGACGCCACGCTGGGCGAGGCCCTGGCGCGGCTGTCACGCTATGCGCCGTTCGACCTGCAGGCCACGCCCGAGGCCGCGCGCCTGCCGCTGAGCGGGCGCGTGCGCATCGCCAATGCCCATGCCTGGGTGCGGGCGCTGCCCCATGCGCTGCCGGTGCAGGTGCGCAGGCAGGCCGATGGCGGCCTGCTGGTGGCCGCGGCGGGCTGAGGCGTGACGGTGGCAAGAGCAACTGCATGCGCACGGCAGCGGGGCGCACATTGTTTTTCAGGAGTTTTCCTGGCCAGTCGTCATGGCAGTGATCCCTGTGGGTCCCTTCCATCACTGCCAAGGACGATTTCCATGCATCCGCTTTTCCCTTCTTCGGGCGCCTGCCGTGCCGCCCTCCATCCGCTGGCCCATGCCGTGCTCTGCCTGGGCCTGGCCATGCCGCTGCAGGCGGCGCTGGCCCAGCCGGCCGCACAGACGCTGCGCTTCGACATAGCGGCGCAGCCGCTGGCCAGCGCGCTGGACCAGTTCGCGCGGCAGGCCGGACTGCAGCTGGTGTTCACGCCCTCGCTGGCCGCCCAGCGGCAGGCGCCGGCGGTACGGGGCGAGCTGCCGCTGCGCCAGGCGCTGGATGATTTGCTGGCCGGCAGCGGCCTGCAGGGCCATGTGCAAGAGGGCACGCTGACCGTGCAGCCCGTCGCCGCCATCGAAAAGACGCTGGCCGAAGTGCGGGTGAGCGCGCGCCGGGCCATCGACGGCACGACCGAGGGCACGGGCTCGTACACCAGCCGCGTGACCAGCATCGCCTCCAAGACGGACCAGTCGTTCCGCGAGATCCCGCAATCGGTGTCGGTGATCACGCGCCAGCAGCTCGACGACCGCCGCATGACCGACATCCGCGACGCGCTGGCCGCCACGCCCGGCATCACCACCAGCCAGATCAATTTCGACTCCACCTATTTCTATTCGCGCGGCTTCCAGATCGACAGCATGCAGATCGACGGCGGCGCGCCGCTGAACATCGCCCAGTACACCTACAGCGTCAACCAGAGCATGGACTTCTACGACCGCGTGGAGGTGATGCGCGGCGCCTCGGGCCTGCTGGGTGGCGTGGGCGACCCGGGCGGCATCATCAACATCGTGCGCAAGAAGCCGCTGGCCGAGCCGCGCTTCGTGGTGCAGCAGTCCATCGGCAGCTGGAACAACTACCAGACCATGGTGGATGCCACGGGGCCGCTGGCCCTCGATGGCCGGGTGCGCGGCCGGGCCGTGCTGTCCTACCAGGACACGGACCAGTTCGTGGACATCAAGCACACGCGCGCTCCCCAGTTCTACGGCGTGGTCGAGGCGGACCTGACGCCAGACACCCTGCTGACCGTGGGCATGAGCCGCAGCAAGATCCGCACGCGCGGCGATGGCGGCGGCGACGTGCCGCGCTACAGCGACGGCAGCGATATCGGCCTGCCGCGCCACACCAGCTTCACCCAGCCCTGGGCCACGGGCCGCAAGGACAACAGCGAGCTGTTCGGCGCGCTGGAGCACCGCTTTTCCGCACGCTGGAAGGGCAAGCTCAACCTGACCCGCAGCAAGTCCAGCTATGACGGCTCCACGGTGTTCGGCTATGGCGCGCTGGACCCCGCAACCGGCCTGGGCGTGAACTGGAACGGCGGCGGCCACTACCTGTACGAGAACCGGCAGACCGTGCTGGACGCCAGCCTGGCCGGCAGCTTCGACCTGGGCGGGCGCACGCACGAGATCCTGCTGGGCATGGACCGGCAGAAGGTGGAGAGCTTCTGGAACGTGGGCTATTCCACCGATGCCACGGGCGTGGAGCCCATCGATGTCTACAACCCCGGCGCCTGGCGCCCCGCGCCGGCCGGCGAGATCTCGCGCCGCTACAACCCCTGGGGCCAGGACCAGTCGGGCGGCTATGGCGTATTGCGCCTGCATCCGACGGACCGCCTGCATGTGATTGTGGGCGCGCGCTATGCCAAGTACCGCTTCAACCAGGTCTATGAGTCGCTGAATGCGGCGGGCCAGTGGGAATTGGCATCGGGCAGCCGCTTTTCCGAGCCGGCCAAGTTCACGCCGTATGGCGGGGTGATCTATGACCTGAACAACCAATGGTCGGCGTATCTGAGCTATTCCTCGATTCTCAAGCCGCAGGCGCTGTCCAAGTCGGGGCCTCCTCCGGGCAATTCGCTGGACCCGGTCAAGGGCAAGAGCTATGAGGCCGGTTTCAAGGGCGAATTGGCCGATGGCCGGCTCAATGCCACATTCAGCCTTTTCAACGTGGTGCGCACGGGCACGGCGGTGACGGATACGCGCTATCCGAGCAATCACGAGGAATGGTCGGGCAATTGCTGCTTTCTGCCGCAGGGCAAGGTGACCAGCCGCGGCTTTGACGCCGAGATCGGCGGCGAGCTGCGCCCGGGCTGGCAGATCGCGGCCGGCTACACCTACACCACCACGCGCGACAAGACCGAGGACGCGCCCTACAGCAGCATCACGCCGCGCCATCTGCTCAAGCTGTCCACGGCCTATGTGCTGCCGGGCGAGCTGTCGCGCTGGAAGATTGGCGGCAGCGCCCATATCCAGAGCAAGCACCATGTGCGCGATACGCTGTATGACGCCGACTGGAATGAAGTCGGCCGCTACAACTTCACCCAGGGCGGCTATTCGGTCATCAATGCGATGGTGCAGTACCGGATCGATCCGCGCTGGACGGTTTCCCTGAATCTCAACAATATCTTTGACAAGACGTACTACCAGACCGTGGGCTATGCGAGCGGCGGCAATTTCTATGGAAAGCCGCGCAATGCGGTGCTGACGCTGCGCGGCACCTTCTGAGGGCCGGGGCGGGGTCCAGGAGGGCCCGCCCCAGTCCGACCCAGGCCACTGGCCGCAATGGCGAAAACCATTGCGGCTGGCCTTTTTTTCGATCTCGTTTGTCATGTATGAGGAGGGCCTTGAAGGCCGCCGCATCACGGCATCCGTTTTGGCCCCTTGTTTGCACGCATTCGTGCGTTCCTGTGCTTATCCGAATACCCATTACATGCCCCAATCCCAACCCGCTGATCCTGCAGATATCACCCAGGCCGACAGGCCCGTCCATCCGGGCCTGCTTGTCCTGTCCCGCCTGCTGGCCGCCGTCTTCGGCGGCTATGCGCTGGCCAGCGCGCTGGCGGCCTTCCTGGCCGCTGCGCTGCCCGGCGCGCGTGTCGATGCCGTGATCGCCGGCATGCAGTGGAGCTTTGCGCTGCACGCGCTGGCGGTGATCTGGGCGTTCTCGCCGGTTTCGGCGGGCCGGGTCTGGCTGGGGTTGCTGGTGCCTGCGGCGCTGATGGGCGGCGCCGCGCTGCTGCTGGCGCGCAATGGCGCGGGAGGCTGAGATGGCCAAGGCGCAGATCAGCAAGGTCCCCGGCAGCGGCGCTGCCACGGGCGGTTTCCGCCAGGCCCAGGCCTGGCTGCATACCTGGTGCGGGCTGTGGTTTTCGTGGCTGCTGTTCGCGGTGTTCCTCACGGGTTCGCTGGCCGTGTTCCAGGAAGCCATCACGCACTGGATGACGCCCGAGCACCATGCCGAGGAGGCGGCCGAGGCGGCAGCGCGCGCCGCCGCGCCGGCCGGGCAGGGTGCGGACCTGGGCCAGCGCCTGGCCTGGGGCGCGGCCTACATGCAAAAGCACCACCAGGGCGCGCAGATGTGGGAGATCTGGCCGTCCGACGACAAGGGCGGCGGCGACCTGCGTGTCTACTGGTTCGACGCCAACCGCCAGTACGCCGATGCCGAGCTGGACACCGCCACGGGCGAGGAAATGGGGGCCGGCCACGGCCATGGCCACGGTGCCGCGCGCGCCACCATGGGCGGCAACCATTTCGTGGATTTCCACTATGAACTGCATGCAGGGCAGGTGGGGCTGTGGGTGATCGGCATTGCCGCCATGGCCATGCTGGTGGCCCTGGTCAGCGGCGTGATCACGCACAAGCGCATCTTCAAGGACTTCTTCACCTTTCGCGCACACAAGGGCCAGCGCAGCTGGCTGGACGCGCACAACGCCGTGGCGGTGCTGACGCTGCCCTTCCAGTTCATGATTGCCTATACCGGCATCGCCATCTCCAGCCTGAGCTTCATGCCCGTTGGCGTCTGGACGGTCTATGGCACGGACCAGGCCGCCCGCACGGCCTTCATCGCCGACATGAACGAGGCCGGGCCGCCCGCGCTGTCCGGCAAGCCCCTGGCGGTGCCCGATCTGGAGCCGTTTGCACGGCGTGGCCAGGAGCTGATGGGCCAGGCGGTGCGCGCGGTGGTCATCGACCATCCCGGCGATGCCTCGGCACGCATCGGCGTCTACGGCTGGAACAGCGATGACCGTGCACATCAGCGCCTGAGCCCCAATTCGGGCATGGCCATGTTCTCGGCCGCCACGGGCGAGGTGCTGCAGGTACGCCTGCCCGGCGGTGCCGACGGCGGCACCCCCTCGCTGGCCCAGGCGGTCATGGGCGGGCTGCACATGGCCAAGTTCGGCGGGTTGGCCATGAAGTGGCTGTACTTCCTGTGCGGCCTGGCGGGCGCCGCCATGATGGCCACGGGCGCCATTCTCTTCATGGTCAAGCGCCGCAGCCGCCACCAGGGCGAGTTCGGCAGCGCCACGGCACGCGTGTACCGGCTGATCGAGGGACTGAACGTGGCGGCCATTGCAGGCCTGGGCCTGGGCTGCATCGCCTACCTGTGGGCCAACCGCCTGGTGCCCGTGGGCCTGGCGCACCGTGATGACTGGGAGCTGGCCGTGTTCTTCGGGCTGTGGGGCCTGGCGCTGGTGCATGCACTGGCCTGCGCGCCAGCCACGGCCTGGCGCCAGCAGATGGGCCTGCTGGCCATGCTGTGCCTGCTGCTGCCGCTGCTCAACTGGATCACCGTGGGCGAGCCGCTGTCGGCCCACATGCTGGAGGGCGACTGGGAAAGCGCCGGGGTGGAGCTGTTCTGCCTGGCCACGGGGCTGGCGGCCGCCTGGGCCTGGCGCTGGCTGGCGCGGCGCGGCGCGGGTGCCGCCGCCAAGGCAAGGACGGCCAAGGGGCAGGCCGCCGTGGCCGGCCCCTCGGAGGTGCAGGCATGAGCACGTTGCACGCATCCCTGGCCGCACTGGCCCTGGCCTTTGCAGGCATGGCGGCCCTGGCCTTTGCCATGGACCGCCACTACGAACAATTGACCGGCGCGCGCGAGCTGCCGGCCCGCCGTGGCCCGCAGTTGCGCGGCCTGGGCACGGCGCTGCTGGCGCTGGCCCTTGTGCCCGTTGTCTCGGGCTGGGGCGGCACGGTGGGCACGGTGGCCTGGCTGGGCTTTGTGTCCGCCGGCGCGCTGATGGCCGTGGCCCTGATCAGCGCCCATGCGCGCTGGGCGGCGCGGCTGGCCTGGTTGGCTGGCGTGCTTGCCGTGGCGGATTTGGCGTGGATTGTTTTCAGTTTCGGCATTACGGGGTTTTTCAGATGAGTTTCCTGCTTTCGTTCCAGTTCGGGGTGTGTGTGGTCGGGAGGCAAGCATGACGCGCACGCAGCAACGCTGGAAAGCCATCGCCGTGGCGGTGGTCCTGTTGGCGGCGGCCGGGGGCGCGGCCGCCTGGTGGTCCAGCCGGCCTGCCGTGGCCTACCAGACCGAGACCGTGGCGCGCACCGATATCGAGTCCACCGTCACGGCCATCGGCACGCTGCAGCCGCGCCGCTATGTGGACGTGGGCGCCCAGGTGTCGGGCCAGGTCACCCGGCTGCGCGTGGAGCCCGGCGCCCAGGTGGAGAAGGGCGCGCTGCTGGTGGAGATCGACCCCAGCGTGCAGCGCGCCACGGTGGATGCGGGGCGTGCCTCGCTGGCGGGCCTGCGCGCCCAGCTGGCCGAGCAGCAGGCGCTACGCAAGCTGGCCGAGCAGCAGCTCACACGCCAGCGCCAGCTGGCCCGCGACGGGGCCACGCGCGAGGAAGACCTGCAGACCGCAGAAGCCAACCTGGCCGCAGCCGGCGCCCGCATGGAGCACCTGAAGGCCCAGATCGACCAGACCCAGGCCACGCTCAAGGCCGACGAGGCGCGCCTGGGCTATACGCGCATCTACGCGCCCATGGCGGGCACCGTGGTGTCGGTGGAGGCACGCGAGGGCCAGACGCTGAACGCCACCTACCAGACGCCCAACATCCTGCGCATTGCCGACCTGTCGGCCATGACGGTGTGGACCGAAGTGTCCGAGGCCGACGTGCGCCGCGTGCGCGACGATATGCCGGTGTACTTCACCACGCTGGGCGGCGCCGACCAGGCCAGGCCCCGGCGCTGGTCCAGCAAGGTGCGCCAGGTGCTGCCCTCGCCCTCTACCAGCCAGACGCCGGCCGGCGGCAATGCGGGCCAGGCGCCTGCGCCCGCCACCAAGGCCGTGGCCTATACCGTGCTGTTCGATGTGGACAACGAAGACGCCGAACTCATGCCCCAGATGACGGCCCAGGTGGTCTTCGTCACCGGCCAGGCCGCGCAGGCACTCACCGTGCCGCTGATGGCCGTGGCCGACAAGGCGGGAACGACTGACAAGGCGGAAAAGGCAGAGAACGCCGAGAAGGCCGAGAAGGCCGGCAGCACGCAGACCGTGCGCGTGCTGGACGCCAAGGGCCAGCCCGAGCAGCGCACCGTGCGCCTGGGCGTGCGCAGCCGCCACCAGGCCGAGGTGCTGGAGGGCCTGCAGGAAGGCGAGCGCGTCATCGTCGGCGAGACGCCTCTGGACCGTGGCCCGCGGTGGCTGCAATGGTGATGGCGCAGGGCATGCAGGCCGGTGCGCCGCTGACCGGACCGCTGATAGAGCTGCGCGGCATCACCAAGCACTACGGCGGCGGCGACAGCGGCCAGCCCGCCGTCACCGTGCTGCACGGCATCGACCTGGAGATTCGCGCGGGCGAGTTCGTGGCCGTGGTGGGCAGCTCGGGCTCGGGCAAGTCCACGCTGATGAACATCCTGGGCTGCCTGGACCGGCCCAGCGAGGGCAGCTACCACTTCCAGGGCCAGGACGTGGCCACGCTGGACTCGGACGCGCTGGCCTGGCTGCGGCGCGAGGCCTTCGGCTTCGTCTTCCAGGGCTACCACCTGATAGCCAGCGAAAGCGCCAGCGAGAACGTGGAAATGCCCGCCATCTACGCGGGCCTGCCCAAGGAAGAGCGCGTGCGCCGCGCCCGTGCGCTGCTGGAGCGCCTGGGACTGGGCTCGCGCCTGGGCAACCGGCCCAACCAGCTGTCGGGCGGGCAGCAGCAGCGCGTGTCGATTGCGCGCGCGCTGATGAACGGCGGCCAGATCATCCTGGCCGACGAACCCACGGGCGCGCTGGACTCGCACAGCGGCGCCGAGGTCATGGCCCTGCTGCGAGAGCTGGCCGATGCGGGCCACACCATCATCCTCATCACCCACGACCGCACTGTGGCCGCCCAGGCGCGCCGCGTGATCGAGATCAGCGACGGCCGCATCACCAGCGACAGCCGGCGCGACGATGCAGCCAACGCGGTGAATGCGGCAAATGCGGCAAATGCGGCGAATGCGGGCGCCGCTGCCCTGCCGCTCACGCCGCAGCGCGGCAGCGCCGGCGCGCCCTGGCTGGCCGAGCTGTTCGAGGCCGCGCGCAGCGCCTGGCGCGGCATGCGCATGAACCGCGTGCGCACCAGCCTGACCTTGCTGGGCATCGTCATCGGCGTGGCCTCGGTGATTGTGATGCTGGCCATTGGCGAGGGCGCGCGGCGCAAGGTGGTCGAGCAGATGGGGACCATGGGCACGGCCATCCTCTACATGGGCAGCAAGCCGCCGGCCACGGGCGGGCCGGCCGGGCAGATGACCGAGGAAGACCTGGCCGCCGTGCGCGAACTGCCCGAGATACGGCGCGTCATGCCCGTGATCGGCGACCCCATCACCGTGCGCTACGGCAAGGCCGACAAGCAGATCTACGTGTTCGCGGCCAGCGAGGAGATGCCCCTGGTGCACCACTGGAAGGTGGCCCAGGGCCGCTACTACACCGAGGCCGAGGACCGCGACCTGGCGCCCCTGGTGGTCCTGGGCCACAAGGCGCACCAGCACTTCTTCCCCGACACGCCCAACCCGCTGGGCCGCCAACTGATCATCGGCACATCGGCCTTCGAGGTCATCGGCGTGATGAGCGAGCGCGGCGCGGACTCGGGCGCGCAGAACTATGACGACATGGTCTTCATTCCCTACCGCTCGGGCCGGGCGCGCGTCTACCAGTCGCAGACCCAGCCCGACTATGTGGTGATCGAGGCCATGTCCTCCGACGTGGTGCACGAGGCGGAGGAGGCCATGCGCAAGCTGCTGCTGGCGCGCCACGGCGGGCGTGAGGACTTCGGCATCGGCAACGCGGCCGCGCGCATCCAGGCCGAGGCCGCCACGCGCCAGAGCATGGCGGTGATGCTGGGCCTGATTGCCGCCGTCTCCCTGGTGGTGGGTGGCATCGGCGTGATGAACGTGATGCTGATGACGGTGCGCGAGCGCACGCGCGAGATCGGCATCCGCATGGCCACGGGCGCGCGCCAGCGCGACATCCTGCGCCAGTTCCTGACCGAGGCCAGCCTGGTCACCTTCGTGGGCGGCACGGTGGGCCTGCTGGCCGGGCTGGCCGTGGGCGTGGTGCTCATCGTGGCGGGCGTGCCCGTGGTGTTTTCGGTGCGTGCCATGCTGGGCGCCTTTGCCTGCGCCGTGGTGACGGGCCTGGTGTTCGGCTACATGCCTGCCAAGACGGCGGCGCGGCTGGACCCGGTGCGCGCGCTGGCGGGAGAGTGAGATGAAAGACATGAACGACAAGACGCTGGGAAATGCGCGCCTGGGCTGCATCGCCCTGGCCCTGGCTGCGCTGGGCGGCTGCGCCGCGCAGCAGACGATGCCGGACAGGACAGCGCCTGCGCTGGCCGCTTCCTGGAAGCAGCAGGGCGAAGTCCTCCCTGCCTCTGTTTCACCCCAGTGGTGGCAGGCTTTTGGCAGTGCGGAGCTGGGCGGCATGGTGCAGGCCGCCCAGGACCAGAGCCTGGACATGGCTGCCGCCATGGCCCGCGTGCGCCAGGCCGAGGCGGCCACGCGCCAGGCAGGCGCGGCGCTGCTGCCGTCGCTCAATGGCGAGCTGCGCGCCCAGCGCATGAACCATGCACAGGTGGCGGGCGGGCAGGCCAGCGTCTACGGCGCTGCGCTGACGGCTTCGTATGAGGTGGACTTCTGGGGCCGCAACCGCGCCACGCGCGATGCGGCGGCCGCGGCCTGGCAGGCCAGCCGGTTTGACCAGGACACGGTGCGCCTCACGGTCACCGCCCAGGTGGCCCATGGCTGGCTGCAGGCCGTGGCGCTGCGCGAGCGCCAGGCCATTGCGGCGCGCAACGTGGCCAATGCCGAGCGGCTGCTGGGCCTGGTGGAGTCCCGCGCGCGCGCAGGCGCCGCCACCCAGCTGGAGCTGGCCCAGCAGCGCGGCCTGGTGGCCAGCCAGCGCCAGGCCCTGGCCACGCTGCGCCGCCAGGGCGAGGATGCCGATGCCACGCTGGCCGTGCTGCTGGGCCAGGCCCGCCGCCCCGCGCTGGCCACGGATTCGCTGCAGACCCTGCAGCTGCCCGAGATCGGCGCAGGCCTGCCCACGCAGCTGCTGCAGCGCCGGCCTGACATTGCCAGTGCTGAGGCGCAACTGACCGCCGCCAGCGCCAACCTGCAGGCCGCCCGTGCGGCGCTGTGGCCCCGGCTGACCCTCACGGGCAGCGCGGGCACCAGCGCGGGCCGCGCCAGCGACTGGCTGCGCGAGCCGGTCTATTCGCTGCTGGCCGGCCTCGCCGGCCCCATCTTCGACGGCGGTCGGCTGGCGGCCGAGCGCGATGGCGCCCAGGCCCGGCGCGAGGAGCTGCTGGCCGGCTATTACAAGTCCATCGTCTCGGCCTATGGCGATGTGGACCTGGCGCTCAACGCCGTCCACGGCCTCAAGGCCCAGGCCGAGGCCCAGGCCGAGGTGCTGGCCCAGGCCCGCCAGGCCGTGTCGCTGGCCGAGCTGCGCTACAAGGCCGGGGCGGAAAGCCTGCTGTCCCTGCTGCAGGCCCAGACCACGCTGTACGCGGCCCAGGACGATGCCGTGCTGCAGCGCCTGCTGCAGCTGCAGGCGCGCGTGGCGCTGTACCGGGCGCTGGGCGGGGGATGGGAGGCGCCTGCCATGGGCACTGAAATGCCGGAAAGGCAGGCACAAAAAAGCCAGGAGGCATTGCCACCTGGCTGAGAGGGAAGGGCCAGGGCCGCCACCCGGTCCTGCCGGGTGTGCGGCCCCAGGCCTCAGGCCTGAAGCCTGCTCAGCTGCCGCGCGTGATGGGCACGCCGGCATCCTTGCCGTAGGCGCCGTACTTGCCCAGCTCCCACTTGGCGATGGCGTTGCGGTGCACCTCGTCCGGGCCGTCGGCAAAGCGCAGCGTGCGCGCGTGGGCGTAGGCGCTGGCCAGCGGGAAGTCGTCGCTCATGCCGCCGCCGCCGTGCACCTGCATGGCCCAGTCGATGACCTGGCAGGCCATGCTGGGGGCCACGACCTTGATCATGGCGATCTCGCTGCGTGCCACCTTGTTGCCGGCGATGTCCATCAGCCAGGCGGCCTTGAGCGTGAGCAGGCGCGCCATGTCGATGCGGCAGCGTGCCTCGGCGATGCGTTCCTGCGTCACGGTCTGCTGCGCCACGCTCTTGCCGAAGGCGATGCGCGAGCTGGCGCGCTTGCACATCAGCTCCAGCGCGCGCTCGGCCAGGCCGATCAGGCGCATGCAGTGGTGGATGCGGCCGGGGCCAAGGCGGCCCTGGGCGATCTCGAAGCCACGGCCCTCGCCCAGCAGGATGTTGCCCACGGGCACGCGCACGTTCTCGAAGTACATCTCCATGTGGCCGTGCGGCGCATCGTCATAGCCCATGACGTTGAGCGGACGCACGATGCGGATGCCGGGCGCGTCGCCGGGCACGATGATCATGCTTTGCTGCGAGTGCTTGGGCGCATCGGGGTCGGTCTTGCCCATGGTGATGAAGACCTGGCAGCGTGGATCGCCGGCACCCGAGATCCACCACTTGTGGCCGTTGATCACGTACTCGTCGCCCTGGCGCTCGATGCGGGTGCAGATGTTGGTGGCGTCGGAGGAGGCCACTTCGGGCTCGGTCATGGCGAAGGCCGAGCGGATCTTGCCGTCCAGCAGCGGCTTGAGCCAGCGCTCCTTGAGTTCGGTGCTGCCGTAGCGCGCAATGGTCTCCATGTTGCCGGTGTCGGGCGCAGAGCAGTTGAACACCTCGCTGGACCATGGCACGCGGCCCATGATTTCGGCCAGCGGCGCGTATTCCTGGTTGGTCAGGCCGCCGCCCTTGTAGCCTGCGGCCTCGGCGCTGTCCACGGGCAGGAACAGGTTCCACAGGCCTTGCTCCCGGGCCTTGACCTTGAGCTTCTCGATGGTCTGCAGCGGCGTCCAGCGCTTGCCTGCGGCGGTGTTGGCTTCCATCTCGGCGGCATAGTCCTTTTCGCCGGGATAGATGTGCTCGTCCATGAACTTCAGCAGGCGTTCCTGCAGGTCCTTGGTCTTGGGCGAATATTCAAAGTCCATGGATGCGCTCCTTCTCTTGGCTTGTCGCTTGTGGTGGAAACGGGGTGATCGGTGAGTGTTGGGGGCTGGTCTGGATGGCTCAGCTGCGCTGGGCGAAGGACCAGGCCAGCTCGGCCATGGGCCGGGCGGTGTCGCCGGAGGCCTTGGCCTGGGCGCTGGAGGCCGTGCCGGCCTCCACGCGCTTGGCAATGCCCTGCAGGATGGCCGCGATGCGGAACATGTTGTAGGCCATGTAGAAGTTCCAGTCGGCGCGCAGCGTGTCCACGTCCTTGAGGCCCGTGCGCTCGCAGTAACGGCGGATGTATTCCTCTTCTTCCGGAATGCCCAGGGCCGCCAGGTCCTTGCCTGCGATGCCCCGGCCCAGCGTGGCGGGGATGTGCCAGCTCATGCAGTGGTAGCTGAAATCGGCCAACGGGTGGCCCAAGGTGGACAGCTCCCAGTCCAGCACGGCGATGACGCGCGGCTCGGTGGGGTGGAACATCAGGTTGTCCAGGCGGAAGTCGCCGTGCACGATGGACACGCGCGAGGCATCCAGCGCGCTGGCCGGCATGTGGGCGGGCAGCCACTGCATGAGCTGGTCCATCTCGGGGATGGGCTGGGTGACCGAGGCCACGTACTGCTTGCTCCAGCGGCCGATCTGGCGCTCGAAGTAGTTGCCGCTCTTGCCGTAGTCGGCCAGGCCCTGGGCAGCGAAGTCCACGGTGTGCAGGGCCGAGATCACGCGGTTCATCTCGTCGTAGATGGCGGCGCGCTGGGCCGGCTCCATGCCGGGCAGGGACTGGTCCCAGAGCACGCGGCCTTCCATGCACTCCATGATGTAGAAGGCGCGGCCGATGATGGACTCGTCCTCGCACAGCGCATACATGTGGGGCACGGGCACGTCGGTGCCGGCCAGGCCCTTCATCACGCGGAACTCGCGCTCGATGGCATGGGCCGAGGGCAGCAGCTTGGCCACGGGGCCGGGCTTGGAGCGCATCACGTAGCTGCGGCCGGGGGTGATCAGCTTGTAGGTGGGGTTGGACTGGCCGCCCTTGAACATCTCCACCTGCAGCGGGCCGGCAAAGCCCTGCACATGGCCCTGCATCCAGGCGGTGAGCGCGGGCACGTCGAATGCGTGCTGGTCGGAGACGGCGCGTGTGCCTACGAAATGGTCGAAAGTGCTCATGGGGCAGTCAGTCCTGTGATCGGTTCGAGAATCGGTTCAACAAACGGGAACAGCCGCGCGGCACGGGCGCGGCAAGGCACCGGCCGGCGCGAACGTCCGGTCGGTGCAAGAAAAGGGGAGGGGGCGCGGCGCGGGCCGCGCAGGTTCAGGCGTCGGGCGCAGCGATGCGCAGCAGCGTGTCGCGGTCGCAGACCACCAGGCCGCCCGGCTCGATGCGGATGGCGTTCTCGCGCTCCATGGCCTTGAGTTCCTGGTTCACGCGCTGGCGCGAGGCGCCCAGCAACTGCGCCAGTTCCTCCTGCGCCAGGTGCAGGCCGATGCGGATCTCGCTGCCATCCGACAGGCTGGTCACGCCATAGCTGCGCACCAGGTGCAGCAGCTGCTTGGCCAGGCGCGCGCGCAGCGGCAGGGTGTTGAGGTCCTCGACCAGGCCGTAGAGCTGGCGGATGCGCCGTGCATGCAGGCGCAGCATGGCTTCCGAGAACTCCACATGCATGGACAGGATTTTCTTGAAGTCGGTCTTGGACACGCACAGCAGCGTGGTCTCGCCGTGCGCATAGGCATCGTGCGTGCGCTTGTCCCCATCCAGGATGGCCACGTCGCCGAACCAGATGCCCGGCTCCACGTAGTCCAGCGTGATCTGCTTGCCCGTGATCGAGGTCGAGCTCACGCGCACCGCACCCCGGGCGCAGGCGATCCATTCCTCGGGCGGTTCTCCGCGTGCGCAGATGAGCGTGCCATCTTTGAACCGTTTGACGTAAGCGCATCGAAGAATGTCGTGCCGAAGCGATGGAGAAAGTGATGAAAACCAGCGACCGGAATTGATCGCTTCACGTTCTTCGATGGTAAGAATCGGGTCGTCCATGGCCTGTCTTTTGCGTGACTGATGACGGTCACATTGTCGCGTGTGGGACCGCCGCGGCGCAGCATGCCGCCGGCGGGCCTGTCACTTCGGTGTCTGGGCCTGCCGAAAACGGGGCAGGGCGGCGAAAAAAAGGCGACCCGTCGTGCATCGGGTCGCCGGCTTTGCAGGGCTTATGGCTCCTCGTGCGTGAGGCTCAGCCCCAGCGCGCCACGGCGGCGCAGCCAGGGGCTGGGGCGGTAGCGCGGATCGCCGTAGACGGTCTGCAGGTTGAACAGGACCTCCAGCATGTTGGTGGGGCCCCAGCGGTCGCCCATGGCCAGCGGGCCCATGGGATAGCCCAGGCCCAGGGTCACGGCCTTTTCCAGGTCGGCCGGGCTGCCGATGCCCTGCTGGCAGATGTCGCTGGCGATGTTGACGATGGAGCCCACCACGCGCTGCGTGACGAAGCCGCCGCTGTCGCGGATCACGCTGACGGCCTTGCCGTCGCTCGCAAAAAGCGCATGGGCGGCATCGCGCATGTCGGTGCGCGTGGCCGGCGTGGTGGCCAGCACGCGGCGGCGCGTGTCGGCGTCGGCCAGCAGCATGTCGATGCCCATGGTGCGCGTGCAGTCCAGCCGCTCCACGGCAGCCACCGTGGTCACGTCCAGGCCCAGCGGCGCCACCAGGATCAAGGCCTGCTCGGTCGGTGCCTGCGCGGTTTCAATGCGCGCGCCCAGGCTCTTGAGCAACTGGTAGATCTCGTTGCGCCGGGCCGCGCGTGCCGACACCCAGACCGGGGGCAGCGTCTGCACCTGCGGCACGGCAGGCTCGGCAGGCTGCTCGGCGCGGCCTTCGGCATAGCGGTAAAAGCCCTGGCCGGTCTTGCGGCCCAGCAGGCCGGCCGCCACGCGCTGCGCGGCAATGGGGCTGGGGCGGTAGCGCGGCTCCTGGTAGTACTGGTGGTAGATGTGCTCCATCACGGCATGGGTGACATCCAGGCCGGTGAGATCCATCAGCTCGAACGGGCCGAGCTTGAAGCCCACTTGCTCGCGCAGGATGCGGTCGATGGTGGCGAAGTCGGCAATGCCTTCCTGCACGATGCGCAGCGCCTCGGTCACATAGCCTCGGCCCAGGTGGTTGACCAGGAAACCCGGCGTGTCCTGCGCGCGCACGGGCGTGTGGCCGAAGCTGCGCGCGAACTGCGTCAGCGTGGCGCAGGTGGCCTCGTCCGTGGCCAGGCCGCGCACGATCTCCACCACCTTCATCAGCGGCGCCGGGTTGAAGAAGTGAAAGCCGGCAAAGCGCTGCGGGTGCTCGAGCGCCGTGGCCAGCGTGGTGATGGACAGGGCCGAGGTATTGCTGGCGATGAGGGTCCCGGGCGCAACGATGGCCTCCAGCTCGCGCAGCAGCGCCTGCTTGGCGTCCATGCGCTCGACGATGGCCTCGATCACCAGGTCGCAGTTCCTGAACGCATCGAGACCGTCCGCCACCGTCACCCGGGCCTTGCAATCTGCGGCCTGCTCACTTGTTATTTTTTGTTTCTTCTCAAGCAGGTCCCACAGCGCAAACAGCTGTTGCTGCGCTTGCGCGGCAGCGCCCGGGCGAGCGTCCTGCAGCAGCACGCCGGCGCCTGCCTGGGCGGCCAGCTGGGCGATGCCTTGCCCCATGATTCCTGCGCCTATCAAGCCGACGTTCCTGATAGGAGAAATGTTGTTTTGGATCATGTACATAGAGGAGGTGTCCTACAGGTGTCTATGCAAAAATGCAAGCGTTCAAAGAAAGGCTGATGTGAGAATTTGTAGCACCATTCTCGGCGTCGCCCTGTCCTCCATGGCCTGGAACGCGTCCGCATTGTCGTTGGGCAGTCCCCGGGGCAACGTGGTGCTGGGCGCTCCGTTCGACCTGGTGGTGGGCTTGCAGCCCGATAGCGGAAATGACGCCGGCAGCTCCTGCGTGCGCGCCGAGCTGCTGGCCGGTGACAGGCCCATCGAATCCTCGCGTGTGCGCGTCAGCCCGACCACATCGGGCAAGGCCGTTCGTGTGCAGGCCAGCTACACGGTGGACGAGCCCGTGGTGACGCTCAAGCTCTGGGCCGGCTGCGAAGGCGGCGGCATCAGCCGCAGCTATACGCTGCTGGCGCAGCTGCCCGAGTCGGTGGATGCCACGGGCAATCAGCCCATCAATGTGCGGGAACTGGCGGCAGCCCAGCCGGCGCTGGCGGCCGCGGGTGCCGGTGCAGCAGGTGCTGCAGGTGCAGCGGGTGCTGCTTCCGACCCATCTTCGACTTCCTCCCGCCCGGCCGCTGGCCGCAGCGCCCGGGCCGATTCCGGGCCCGCAGCGGTGCCCGTTGCCAAGGAACCGAAACCCCAGTCCAAGCCAAAGACACAGCCAAGGCCCCAGGCCAAACCCAAGGCGGCGGCCGAGAAATCCAGGCCGCCCGTGGGCGTGACCGCCCAGGCCCAGGCCGGGCAGTTGCAGGCGGGCCTGCGCATAGAACCGCGCCTGCGCATGGAGCCGGTGGAGGAATGGCTGGGCACGGGCGGCACCCCGGGCGCCGCTGGCGCAGCCGGGACACCCGAGGGCGCCGCCGCATCTGCGGCTCCCATGTTCGATGCGGGCAGCGAGCAGCTGGCCGAGGCCAACAAGCGCGTGCAGGCGCTGGAGGCCGAAATGGCGGCCTTCAAGAAGCGCGACACCGCCGACCGTGGGCAACTGGCCCAGCTACGGGCCGAACTGGAGGCCATGCGCCAGGAGTCGGGCGGCTCGTCGTGGCTGTTCAATGCGCTGCTGCTGGCGCTGATCGCCGCCGTGGCCGTGATCGCATGGATGGCCTGGAAAATGCGCTCGGGCGCCTCGCTGTTCTCGCGCGAGCCGGATGCCTGGCGGGAATCGGTGGAGCGTTCGTCGCAGGACCCCGTGCCGTCGAGCCCGCCGCATTCGCACGATGACGGGATCAACACCCTGCCGCATTCCCTGGACCCCCATCGGCCCACGCGCCCCATGGCACCCAGCCTGCGTGAACACCGGCCTGCGCCGTCGCCCGATGATCGCCGTGGCCCGGATACCCTGGCCTCGCCCTATGTGCAGCGCGGCGCGCAGATGCGCCCTGGCGTGACGTACGAGCTGCATGAGGACGTGGACCCCGGCGATTTCGGCCCGGCCACCATTCCCGTGCCTGTGTCCGTGCAGGCCGAGCTGCCCGAGCCGGAGGGCGAGAAGACCGCAGCGCGCTCGCCTGCGCCCGAGGCCATCAAGGCCCGGCGCATGGTGCAGCCCGGCGAAATGTTCGACGTGCAGCAGCAGGCGGAATTCTTCATCTCGGTGGGCGAGCACCAGCAGGCCATCGAGCTGCTGCGCTCGCACATCGCCACGCATGAGGATTCCTCGCCGCTGGCCTATCTGGAGCTGCTGCACCTGTACTACACGCTGAGCCGCCGAGACGACTTCGACCAGCTGCGCGCCCGCTTTGCCAAGCATTTCAACGCCCGCGTGCCGGCCATGCCGGGCTTCACCGACAAGGGCAGCAGCCTGCTGCAGGGCTATCCCGAGCAGCTGGCACGCATCGAGGCGCTGTGGCCTGTGGACGAGGTCGAGGACTGCCTGGCGCACTACCTGTTCAAGCAGGACGGTGCACCCGACCCCGATGCGCCAGCCCCCTTCGACCTGGCCGCTTTCGATGACCTGCTGCTGCTGCTGTCCATCGCGCGCACCTCGCCCGCCGGAACGCGCGGCGAGCCCGGCCCGCGCGAGCGCACCACGCCGCGCATGGTGGCGGGCACGGCCGCAGCCGGCGCAGCCACGGCCGGCGCAGCCGTCCTCGCATCGGCCGCGGAACCCGCTCCCGCACCGGCCGCCGCTGCCGCCTTCATGGATGTGGATTGGATGGCCGAGCTGCAACCGTCTCCGGTAGAGGCCGCACCGCAGCAGGCTGCCTCTTCCCTGTCGCCGCAGGACCCGGGCCTGGAGTTCACGCCCATGGACACGCAGGCGCTGTCGGTGGTCTCCGGTACAGCCGGTGAGAAGGCTGCCGACAGCCGCGCGCCGGACTCCCTGTCCGCGCCGCTGCAGTTTGAAATGCAGCCGCTGGACTTCGACCTGGATCAGGCAGGCCAGCTGCCTGCCGGCCAGGTGCGTGCCGTTCCGCTGAGCGAGACGCCGTCCTTCATCCACGATGCGGCGGCACCGCTGCTGGACATAGACCTCACCGCGCTGGGCGAGGATGAACTGCCCACGGTGGACGTGCCTTCGCGCTTTCCGCCCGTGGTGCTGTCGGCGCCCGGCTCAGGCCCCGTGGGCTTCAGCGAGCACAATCTCAAGGCGCCGCTGAGCATGGATCTGGCGCTGGAGAACTGGGAACTGCAACCGCCCGAAACCCTTCGCGATCACCGCGGCCTGGACGAGCCCTTGAGCCGCTCGGTGGACATGCTGCTGTCGCGCGAGACCGACCCGGCCTTTCGGACCACGCCACAGGCTCCGTCGCCGCAGGGTGACGGCAAGGAGCCGTCCAAGGACTGAGCCAGGTGCACATGCAAGAAAGGGAGCAGATGCTCCCTTTTTTGATGTGTGGTCCCGCAAAGGCTCAGTTCGCAGCCTGCATGCTGGCAAGCAACTGCTGCGCCGCCGCTTCCGGGTCCTCGGCATTGACCAGTGCCCGCACCACGGCCACCGAGCCCACGCCAGTGGCGCGCACGGCCGGGAATTGGTCGGCCGAGATGCCGCCGATGGCCACCAGCGGATAGCGCTGCATCAGGCGCACATAGGCGCCCAGGCGCGCCAGGCCCTGCGGAGCCGTGGCCATTTTCTTGAGCGTGGTGGGAAAGACGGCGCCCAGCGCGATGTAGCTGGGCTGCACGGCATGGGCGCGCACCATTTCGGCGTAGCCATGCGTGCTCACGCCCAGGCGCAGGCCCGAGGCGTGGATGGCCTGCAGGTCGGCGCCGGCCAGCGCGTCCAGGTCCTCCTGGCCCACATGCACGCCATAGGCGCCGGCATCGATGGCCTCGCGCCAGTGGTCGTTGATGAAGAGCAGGGCGCCCGTGCCTTCCACGGCGGCCACGGCGGCGCGCACTTCGCGCGCGATGGCGTCGCGGTCCTCGGACTTGAAGCGCAGCTGCACGGTGGGCACACCGGCGCGGGCCATGCGGCCCACCCATTGCGCGTCGGGCAGCACGCCGTAAAGGCCCAGGGACCTTGGGCACTCCGGGAAGGCCAGTGCGGGATCGGCGCCCTCCAGGCCGAAGTCGCGCGGATCGTCGGGCCATAGCGTGGCCTCGAAGCGGCCCCTGCGCAGCGTCTGCGCCTGCCAGGCACAGGCCAGCGTCTCGGCGTCGATGGCGATGAAACCCAGGGCGCTGCAGGCCTGCAGCGCCGCAAGATAGGCCGGCTCCTGGCGCTGTGCCTGCGGTACGGGCTGCGAGGGCAGGGCGGAGCCTTCAGGGGCAAAGGTGGCGCCGTGCAGGCGCACGATGGCATCTGCCCAGGACTGGATGGAGTCGTTGCTCATGGCCGGTCTCCTCAGCCGTGGTGCCAGAACGGCGTGCCCAGCACGGGCGTGCTGGGCTGGGCGGCAGACTGCTCGGCCATGGCGCCGGCGCGGTGGGCGGCGTGGCCGGCATTCACGGCATCGGCAAAGGCGCCGGCCATGGCGACGGGATCTTCGGACAAGGCCACGGCCGTGTTCAGCAGCACGGCGTCATAGCCCCATTCCATGACCTGGCAGGCGTGCGAGGGGCGGCCCAGGCCCGCATCCACGATCAGCGGCACCTTCAGGCGCTCGCGCAGTGTCTGCATGGCATAGGGGTTGACGGGGCCGCGGCCCGTGCCGATGGGCGCCGCCCAGGGCATGACGGCCTGGCAGCCCACATCCACCAGGCGCTGGCACAGCACCAGGTCCTCGGTGGTGTAGGGCAGGACCTGGAAGCCGTCCTTGATGAGGATGGAGGCGGCCTCGACCAGGTTCAGCGTGTCGGGCTGCAGGGTGTAGTCGTCGCCGATCAGCTCCAGCTTGATCCAGGGGGTCTCGAAGACTTCGCGTGCCATCTGGGCCGTGGTCACGGCTTCCTGCACGGTCATGCAGCCGGCCGTGTTGGGCAGCACGGGCACGGCCAGCTTCTTGAGCAATTCCCAGAAGCTGGCACCGGTCTCGGCGGCATTGCTGCCCTGGCGGCGCAGCGAGGCCGTGACCATGGCGGGGCGGGCACGCTGCACGGCAGCTTCCAGCACGGCGGGCGAGGGGTAGCGGGAGGTGCCCAGCAGCAGGCGGCT
Organism: Delftia sp. DT-2; assembly: GCF_028401915.1. Classification (NCBI taxonomy): domain Bacteria; kingdom Pseudomonadati; phylum Pseudomonadota; class Betaproteobacteria; order Burkholderiales; family Comamonadaceae; genus Delftia; species Delftia sp. DT-2. Next base: position 416,391 of record NZ_JAQOTI010000005.1, on the reverse strand, counting down.
GTCAAAGCGCTGGCCGTACAGGACCAGGCTGTCGTCGGAGGAAGGGGCGGAAGTCGTCATGGCGTGAGGCAATGGGAGAGTCGGATGGGGCATCAGCCGCCGGTCACCGGCGAGATCACTTCGAGGCGGTCGCCGTCGTTCAGCGCCTGTTCGGCATAGCGGGCCTTGGGCACGAAGACGGTGTTGATGGCCACGGCAAAGGGCGGGCGCGGCGCAAGCTGGGCCAGCGCGTCGGCCACGGTGGCTCCGTCGCTCAGTTCGGTCGCTTGCTGGTTGATGGTGATGTTCATGGCGGCTGAGGGGAAACGAAAGGCGGGTACGGGGGCTTGTTCGATCTTAGGCAGGGCCGGTCTTGTCGGCCCTGCATGCATGTCCGGTCTGTTGTGCGTGAAAGTGCCGTGCGTGCCGTTCAGGCGGCTGCCTTGTGCTGCGATGGCGCATGCTCGACGGCAACATCGAAGCGGCGGGCCAGTTCGGAATCGCCGCTGTCGAGCAGCTCCAGCACCACGTCCAGCATGGCCGGCGCGATCATGAAGCCATGGCGGTACAGGCCGTTGACCTCCATCACGCGCGGCGCGCTCCAGCGCACGGCCGGCAGATTGTCGGGCAGGGTGGGGCGGCACTGGGTGGCGATCTCGACGATGCGGCCCTCGGCAAAACCCGGATGCACGGTGTAGGCGGCGCTCAGCAGCTCCAGCGTGGAGCGCACGCTGGCCGGCGACATGTCGTCGGACTCGATCTCGGTGGCGCCGATGACGAAGAGGTGGTCCTCCTTGGGCGCAATGTAGATCGGATAGCGCGGATGGATCAGGCGCGTGGGCCGCTGCAGCGTGACCTCGGGCGCATGGATGCGCACCACCTCGCCGCGCACGCCGCGCAGCGCAGGCCACTGGCCGCGTGCGCCCAGGCCCCGGCAGTCCAGCACCCAGTCGGGCTGGCCCGGCGTGCCGGGACGGAAGTCGGCCAGCTCGCGCGGCTGGTTCCAGTGCTGCTCCACGCCCAGGCGGGTCAGCGTGGCGTGGAGCGCGGCCAGCAGCTGGCGGTTGTCGAGCTGGCCTTCGCCCTGCAGGTACATGGCCTGGGCAAAGCGCCGCTCAAGCGCGGGCTCGCAGTCGTGCAGGGCCTGGTCGGCCAGCGGCTGCAGCGCGGGAAGGCTGGGGTTGATGCGGCGGTTTTTCTCCAGCAGGCCGAAAAAGCGCTGGGCATCGCCCGCGTCCTGGCGGTGCCAGAGGATGAGGGTGCCGTTTTGCTGGAAGAACACGGGCGCATCGAGCTGGGCCAGCAGTTCGGGCCAGCGCGTCAGGCCGTGCTGGCCCATGCGCACCACGCCGGGCTCGGTGATGGCCGATTCGGCCAGGGGCGCGAGCATGGCGGCGGCCACGCGGGCCGCTGCGCCATCGCCTTCGGGGCCGTGGGCGTCGTATACGGCGATGCCGTGGCCGCGACGGGCCAGCGCCAATGCCAGCAGCCGGCCCATGAGGCCGCCGCCCAGAATGGCGATGCGGGAAGAAGCTTGTAGAACGGACATGTGCATCTGGTGGTCAAGTGCGCCCATGCCCGTGGGACTGCCGGCCGGCTGTCCGCGCACAGGGCATGTGCTGGACAAAACGCGGCGTACCACCCCGATTGATTGAAACTCCCCACGCCAGCATGACCTGGATCGGGTGCAGGGGCGCTGCGCGGCAAGGTGCCTGTGGTGCAGGCTTGTGCGGCAGGGGGCTGGTCGCCCCGGGGCCCCAGGGTGTTTCTCAGTCACGCATCGGCGAGGCGGGCCAGGCCCTGTTTCACCGACGGGACACCCCTGTTTCGTCCGTCAGCAGGCATTACAGCACATCCCGCAGCTGCCGGTATTGACCATGCGCATGGGTGATAATTTTCGCCCATGACTGCCGACCACTCCCCTTCGACCGCCGCATCCACCGAACCGGCTCCCGCCGCGCGCAAGCGCTATGCACGCGTGCTCATCATCGCGGGCTCCGACAGCGGCGGCGGCGCCGGCATACAGGCCGACCTCAAGACCTGCAGCGCCCTGGGCTGCTACGGCATGACGGCCATCACGGCCATCACCGTGCAGAACACGCTGGGCGTCAGCGGCATCCACGGCATTCCCGTGGACATACTGCGCGGCCAGATCGATGCGGTGGTCGAGGACATCGGCGCCGACGCCGTCAAGATCGGCATGCTGGCCACGCCCGAGGTGGTGCAGGTGGTGGCCGATGCCATCCGCCGCCACCAGCTGCGCAACGTGGTGCTCGACCCCGTGATGGTGGCCACCAGCGGCGACCGGCTGATTGCCCCGGAAACCGCCTCCGTGCTGGTGCGCGAACTTTTCCCCCTGGCCACCGTGGTCACGCCCAATCTGGACGAGGCGGCGCTGCTGCTGGGCCACTCCATTGATGGCATAGACGCACTGGACGGCGCCGTGCAGGAACTGCTGGCGCTGGGCGCGCCGGCCGCCTTGCTCAAGGGCGGGCACTTGTCGGGCGATCTGGTGGTGGACCTGCTGGGCCATGGCAACGGCCAGCGGCTGCGCCTGCAGTCGCAGCGCATTGCCACGCACAACGGGCACGGCACGGGCTGCACGCTGTCTTCGGCGATTGCCTCGCACCTGGCGCTGGGCCTGCCGCTGGAGACGGCCGTGGCCCAGGCGCGCGAGTACATCCTGGGCGCGATTGCGGCCGGTGCCGATGTGTTCACGGGCGCCGGCCACGGTCCGCTGAACCACGGCTATGCGCCGCGCGCGCAGGTCGTGGTCAACGGCTGAACGTTCGACGCAGCGCCTGGTTCACCAGCCCCAGGTCAGGCTGCGCGCCACCCAGCCCTTTTGGCCGTTGTCGCGCTGGACCTGGGCCCAGGAGCCCTGTTTCCTGAGCGTGCGCACCACTTCCATTTCAGCCAGCTTGCCCACCACGCGATGGTTCTGGCCCGGGCCGGCGCGCAGGTTGGCGGTGCGCCCGGTCACCACCATGTGCGGGGTCTTGCCGGTCAGCGGCGCATGCACCCAGCCCAGCGTGCTCTCGTTGTCCCTGACGCGCAGCCACTGGCCCTTGCGCTGCACCACCTGCAGCGGATAGCCCTTGCCCAGTTCCCACAGCGTGGCCGAGCGCGTGGTGGGCTGCTGCCGCACATTGACGCTGGCGCCCTTGACGCTGACGAACTCGCGCGCATGGGCGGCGGCCGGGGCCAGGGTGGTGGTGAGGACGGCGAGGGCGGTGGCGGCTGCGGCCATCCAGCGGGCGGCACGGCTTTTGTTGCAAGACACGGGAACAGGTCTCCTTTCGTTTGAGAAAGGCTGGCGCGCGAAGACTTTCCGGCGCAAGCCCGGGGAAAGCGCGTGGGATCAGGCGATGTAGCTATAGTTCCTGAATGAAACTGACGTGCGACGCCCCGGCTTCATGCGCAACCGGGCAAGCTTGCCTTACGCTTGCCGCACAACCGTGTTTTCCAGGAGGGCTTGTATGCACCATGCTGTTTCCCGATCCGGCGCCCATGTCCGGCACGTTGCAATCCTGACGGCCTGTCTTGCCGCGGGACTGGCGGATGCGCAGGGACAAGAGACGCAGGCGCAGGAGGCGCAGGCTGTGGCCACAGCCGCCGAGGGCCGCGATGCGGCCAGGGCGCAGGAGGGTGCGGTGAATCGCCCGGAATTCGGTCCCGCGCTGCTGGCGGCCGCCCAGGCCGGCGAAGCGCTGCAGGTACGCGACTGGCTCAAGCGCGGCGCACCTGTCGATGTGCGTGACCGGCAGGGCAATACGCCGCTGCTGCTGGCCGTGCGCGGCAACCATGTCGAGGTCGCGCGCTCGCTGCTGGTCCATGGGGCCAACCCCAATCTCAAGAATGACCTGCAGGACAGTGCCTATCTGCTGGCCGGTGCCCTGGGCCGCCTGGAGATACTGCGCATGACGCTGTCGTACGGCGCCGATCTGCAAAGCACCAACCGCTACGGCGGCACGGCGCTGATCCCGGCCTGCGAGCGCGGCCATGTCGATACCGTGCAGGCCCTGCTGGCCGCAGGTGTACGGGCCGACCATGTGAACCGGCTGGGCTGGACCTGCCTGCTCGAAGCCGTTTTGCTGGGCGACGGAGGCCCGCGCTACCAGGACATCGTCCGCCAGCTGATCGCGGCCAGGGCCGATCTCAATCTGCCCGACAAGGATGGCGTGACCGCCGTCGTCCACGCCCGACAGCGCAGCCAGCATGAGGTGGAGCGCCTGCTGCAGGAGGCTGGAGCGCGCTGATCGGCGCAAGCGAAAACGCCTGAAACCAGGGGTGATGCGCCAGATTCAGACGGGTCTGATTGCTTTGGAAAGGCTGCGTTGCAAATGATTCCCATTTTCAACGTGGATCTTTGCCATGCGCACAGCACATTTGCTATCTCGACCCTTCGTCTCCGGCCCCCAGTCGTGCCTTTTTTCGGTGTTCGCTGCGGCGCTGGTCACGCCCGCTTATGCGCAGGACGCCACTGCCGATGAGCGTCAGGTGCAGTTGGCGCCCTTGACGGTCTCCGGGCAGCGCTCCACCGGCTCGCGCACCGAGGCATCCGAATCGGCCAAATACGCCAAGCCGCTGCTGGATGTGCCGCAGACCATCACCGTGGTGCCCGGGCAGGTGCTGCAGGAGCAAAACGCCCTGAGCCTGCAGCAGGCGCTGTCCAATGTATCCGGCATCACCTTCAATGCGGGCGAGGGCGGTGCAGGCTCGGGCGACAGCATCAACATCCGCGGCTTCAGCGCCAACGCCAACCTGCAGATCGACGGGCTGCGCGACAGCGGGCAGAAGAGCCGAAGCGATCTCTTCAACACGCAATCCGTCGAGGTCATCAAGGGACCCAACTCGGTCTTCGGCGGCGCGGGCACCTCGGGCGGCAGCATCAACATGATCAGCAAGCAGCCCACGGCCCATGACTTCACCGAGGCCGACGCAGGCCTGGGCACGGCCAGCTACCGGCGCGTCACGCTCGACGCCAACAGGGTGCTGGCTGGCGGCAAGGCTGCCATGCGCCTGAACCTCATGGGCCATGACAGCAACGTGGCGGGGCGCAATGCCATCTTCAAGCGGCGCTGGGGCGTGGCGCCCTCGCTGGCCCTGGGGCTGAATTCGCCCACGCGCCTGACCCTCGGCTTCTTCCATCAGAGCGATGACAATCTTCCCGACTATGGCGTGCCGGCCTTTCGCGGCAAGATGCTCGAAGGCGTCTCGCGCAATGCCTATTTCGGCTGGCGCAACCTTGACCGCGAAAAGATCAGCCAGAATGCCCTGACCGCGAAGATCGAGCATGACTTCGCCTCGGGCGCCAAGCTGCAGAACCTCTCGCGCTACTCGCGGCTGAGCCGCGATACCGTGATCTCGGCCTCGCATGTCGATCTGAGGGGCATGCAGCCTGGCTACTACCGGCCCGCAGGTCCGCAGGCCTATGGCCGCGATGCGGCCACCACCCTGTGGATCAACCAGACCAACCTGACCCAGCGCTTCGACACAGGCGTGCTGGGGCATACGCTGGTCACGGGCTTCGAGATCGCACGCGAGACCTATGACCGTACCACCTCTTCCTACAACATCAACCGGCAGTTCCCGGCCGGCGGCTATCCGCTGGCCCGTCCGCCCGGATACTGGACGGGCACGACGGACTTGCAAAACAGCGGAAGGAACGAGACCAGCCTGGACACCCGCGCGCTGTATGCCACCGACTCCATTGCGCTGGGGCCGCGCTGGGATCTGAACCTGGGCCTGCGCTATGACTGGATCGACGGGCGCTCCAACGCCACAACGGCCGCTGGCGTGCGCACCTCGGTGGACAGTTCCGACGGCCGGCTCAGCGGCCGCACGGCCCTGAGCTTCAAGCCCGCCGACAACGGCCGCATCTACCTGGCCTATGGCACGGCCTTCAACCCCTCCGCGGAATTCCTGGTCTCCAATGGTTCCGGCCTGGATGCGGCCACGGCCTCGCTGGCGCCCGAGAAGAACACCAGCCTGGAGCTGGGAACCAAGTGGGATGTGCGGGACCGCCAGCTGGCGCTGACAGCCGCTCTGTTCCAGGTGGACAAGACCAATGCCCGAGAGCAGATGGCCGATGGCAGCTATCTGCTGGCCGGTGAGCAGCGCGTGCGCGGGCTGGAACTCGGGGCTGCAGGCAAGGTGACTCCGCAATGGGACCTCTTCGCCAACTACACCTTCATGGCCAGCAAGACCCTCAAGTCATTGAACGAGCCTGCGCGTGTGGGCCAGGCGCTGGGCAATACGCCGCGCCATTCGCTGAACCTGTGGACCACCTATGCGCTGCCGCAGGGCTGGACGGTGGGCTATGGCGCGCGCTTCGTGGGCACGCGCAATGTCACTTCGGCCGGCGACGGCAAGCTGTCCGCTTACTGGGTGCACAGCGCCATGGTCGGCTATGAACTCAACCGGCAATGGAAGCTCCGGCTCAATCTCGACAACATCGGCAACAAGGCCTATGTGGCCGGCGTGCGCCAGCGCCTGGGCGAGCAGTCGCGTTCTTCGGCCGTGGAGTACGGAGAGGGTCGCACGGTCAGATTGACCGCGCTCTACCAGTTCTGAGAAGCACGATGGCCTGGTTTCCGGTGCCGTGGGCGCCGGGACGCCGGGACAGGATGAATCAGGCTTGAATCGGGCTGCCCCCAGGGGCAGCTCTTTTCTTTGGCGGCCACCTTGCCTGGGGCAAAAAAAGAGCCCGCACAAGGCGGGCTGGTGATGGTCAGGCCGACGGCAAAAACCGCCGACACGCAAGCATCTTACTGGATCTTGGCCTTTTCGCGCAGCGATTCCTGGAATTGCGCCAGCTTTTGCTGTTGCAGCTGCTGCACGATCTGGGGCTTGACTTCCTCGAACTTGGGCAGTTCGGCCTGGCGCACGTCGTCCTGGCGGATGATGTGGTAGCCGAACTGGCTCTTGACCGGCTCCTGGGTCATGCCGCCCTTTTCGAGCTTGATCAGGGCTTCGGAGAACTCGGGCACGTAGTTGCCGGGGTTGGCCCAGTCGAGGTCACCACCACGGGCACCGGATCCGGGGTCCTTGGACTCCTTCTTGGCGATGTCTTCGAACTTCTTGCCGGCCTTGATCTCGGCAATGATGGCCTTGGCGCGGTCTTCCGACTCGACCAGGATGTGGCTGGCCTTGTATTCCTTGCCGCTGTTGGCAGCGACGGCCTTGTCGTACTCGGCCTTGGCTTCGGCGTCGGTCACGGGGTTCTTCTTCTGGAAGTCTTCGAACAGCGAGCGGATCAGGATGGTCTGGCGGGCCAGTTCCATCTGCTGCTTGTAGGCTTCGCTGTTGGCCAGGCCGCGCTTGTTGGCTTCCTGCATGAAGATCTCGCGGGCGATGACTTCTTCCTTGATCTGCCCTTCCATCTCGGGCGTGACGGGGCGGCCGCTTTGCTCGATCTGCTGCTTGAGCACTTCGGCGCGTGCCTTGGGCACAGCCTTGCCGTTGACGACGGCGATGTTCTGGGCCGAGGCGGACAGGGCTGCGGTGCTCAGCACGGCGGCAGTCACCAGGCTGGTCAGAAGCTGTTTTTTCATGCGAATTCCAGAGATGAAGGAAAAATTGATTCTATAGCGTGGATACGCAACAGGCTCCGAATCTTCGGAGCCTGTAAAAGTTCAAAGAACCTCGATGGCGATGGCGTGAGCGCCCTGGTCAATGAATTCTTGCAGCGCATCATACACAAGGCGGTGGCGTGCCACGCGCGGCTTGCCTTGAAACAAAGGTGACGCAATGCGCACGCGGAAATGCGTGCCGAAGCCGGTGCCGTTGGCTCCCACATGGCCGGCGTGCTGGTGGCTTTCGTCGATCACTTCCAGGTGATCGGGGGCGAGGCGCTCGCGCAGCACGGCCTGCATGGCTTCGGCGGTGATGGGCAGTGGATGGGCGGGTGCGCTCATGGCTGCTTGTCCTGTTGCACGCCGGACGGGGGCAGGGCGTCGGGCGTGGCGGCGGCTGCCTCGCCCTTGTCTTCCTGCATGAAGCGGCTCATGTAGATGGCCTGTCCGATCACGAAGACCAGCATCAGCCCCATGCCGCCGAACAGCTTGAAGTTGACCCAGGTGTCGGTGTCGAAGCGGTAGGCGATGACCAGGTTGAGCGCGCCCATCACCGCGAAGAAGGCTGCCCAGCTCCAGTTCATGGTGCGCCAGGCGTTGTCCGGCAGTTGCAGTTGCGCGCCCATGACAGAGCGCAGCAGGTTCTTGCGAAATACCAGCTGGCCAATCACCAGGGCGCCGCCCATGAGCCAGTACAGCACCGTGGGCTTCCACTTGATGAAGGTGTCGTTGTGGGCGAGCAAGGTGGCGCCGCCGAACAGCACGATCACGCCCAGGCTGACCCATTGCATGGGCTCGACCTTGCCATGGCGCACGCGCAGGTAGGCGATCTGCGCGATGGTGGCGACGATGGCCACGGCCGTGGCCGTGTAGATGCCCCAGACCTTGAAGGCGACGAAGAACAGGATGATGGGGAAAAAGTCGATCAGTAACTTCATTGGAAGATTTCGATGGGCTTGGAGTCAGGCATGGTGCCTGAGCGCTTGGCAGGCGCATTGTGGCGCAGCCGGCGCGGCCCGGCATCGGTGCAGGGCCGCGCCGGCTGGGGTTTTTGCGGGCCTGGGGCCTAGGCCTTGGGCGGCTCGAATTCCAGCGACGCGGAATTCATGCAGTAGCGCAGCCCTGTGTCGGAGGGACCATCGGGGAATACATGGCCGAGGTGGGCACCGCACTGGCTGCAGACAGTCTCGGTGCGCACCATGCCATGGCTGCGGTCCACGATTTCGGTGATGGCGCCTGGGATGGCGCGGTCGAAGCTGGGCCAGCCGCAGCCGGCGTCGAACTTGGTATCGGAGTCGAAAAGCTTGGCGCCGCAGCAGATGCAGTGGTAGCTGCCATCGGCCCAGAACTGCTCATAGCGGCCTGTGAAGGGGCGCTCGGTGGCCGCGTGGCGCGTCACCTGGAAGGCGGCGGGCTCGGCGCCCTTGGCCTGCAGCTCGGCCTGCCATTCCTGCTCGGTCTTGTGGATGGGAAAGCTCATGATGAACAGCTGATCTCGATGGAGGAAGCCCAGTCGGGCGGGAAGCCTGCCCATTCGGCATGCTCGGCGTGGGGTGCGAACGGGGTCTGCAGCACGGCCAGCAGCTGGCGCACCGCGGTGAAGTCGCCCTGCTTGGCTGCGCGGATGGTGATTTCTCCCAGGTGGTTGCGCAGCACGAAGCGCGGATTCGATTCTTGCATCAGCGCGGCCGCTGCCGTGCCATCCACGGTCGCAAGCTGCCGTACGTAGCCTGCCGCCCAGGCGTCGAAGGCGGGCCGGTCCAGCACCAGGTCGCGCACGGGCTCCAGGTCGGGCTCGGTGCCGCCGGCTGTGGCCACGGCATCGGTCAGGCGGCTGAAGAAGATGGTGTAGTCCACGGCGTTGTCGGCCATGAGCTGCAGCAGCGGGTTCACCAGGGCGGCAAAGCGCGCCTCGGCAGGCGGCGTGCCGGGAGCATCTTCGGGCAGGCCCAGCTTGCGCAGCATGAGAGAGCCATAGGCCTGCGGAAACACCTGCTTGTACGACTCCAGCGCCGCAATGGTCAGCTCCTCTTCGCCGATCAGCGGCAGCAGGGCCTGGCCCAGGCAGTACAGGTTCCAGTACGCGACCTGGGGCTGGCGGTTGAAGGCGTAGCGGCCCTGGGTGTCGCTGTGGTTGCAGATATGGCCGGGGTCGAAGGCGTCGAGGAACTGGAAGGGACCGTAGTCGATGGTCAGGCCCAGGATGCTCATGTTGTCCGTGTTCATCACGCCATGGCAAAAGCCCACCGCCTGCCAGTGCGCCAGCAGCCGCGCCGTGCGCTCGCTCACGGCCTGCAGGAAGTTGGCGTAGGCGTTGCCGGCCAGTGCCTCGGCCGTGCGGCATTCGGGGTAGTAGCGGTCGATCACGTAGTCGGCCAGCTGGCGCAGCGGCGCCATCTGGTCGCGCGCCGCAAAGTGCTCGAAGTGGCCAAAGCGTATGAAGCTGGGCGCCACGCGCGCCACCACGGCGGCGGTCTCGATCTCTTCGCGGCGAATGGGGGCGGGCGATCCGGTCACGCTCAGCGCGCGCGTGGTGGGAATGCCCAGGGCGTGCATGGCTTCGCTGCACAGGAATTCACGGATGGACGAACGCAGCACGGCGCGTCCGTCGCCCATGCGCGAGTAGGGCGTGCGGCCCGCGCCCTTGAGCTGGATTTCCTGGCCCGAGGCGGTCTCGCCCAGCAAGATGGCACGGCCGTCGCCGAGCTGGCCGGCCCAGACACCGAACTGGTGGCCGCTGTAGACGCTGGCCAGCGGATGGCTGCCGGGCAGCACGGTATTGCCGGTGAGCGCCTGCAGGGCCTCATCGCAGGCCAGCCATTGCGGGTCCAGGCCCAGCAGCTCGGCAGTGCCGGTGCTGGTGGCGATCCAGTGCGGCTCGGGCAGCGGCGTGGGGCGCAGATGGGTGAAGAAGTCGGGGCCCAGGGCGGCGAAGCCATCCTGCCAGGAGATGGGAAGGCGCGGGGAGGTCGCCGGAGCCCGGCCTTCGGCGGCAGCGTGCAGGTTCATGCGGGAATTGTCCCCCAGCGCCTATGCCCCGTGGGACGCAAGGTTCATGCGCGCATTCACCGCATGCATTCACGCACGCAGTTGCTGCCGGTACTGGCCCGGCGGCATGCCGAACCATCGGCGGCAGGCGCGAAAGAGGTTGCTCTGGTCCACGAAGCCCAGCAGGTCGGCCACCTCGGCCAGGCTGTGGCGCGGCTCGCCCAGGTACTGCCGGGCCAGCTCGCGGCGGGTGTCATCCAGCAATTGCTGGTAGCTGGTGCTCTCGGCCTGCAGGCGGCGCTGCAAGGTACGGTCGGTCAGGCCCAGCACTGCGGCCACTTCCTCGCGGCGCGGCTCGCCCTGGGGCAGCAGGCGCGCAATCTCATGGCGCACGCGGGCGCCCACGCCGGCCTGGCCCAGCTGGTCCAGCTCGGACTCGACCAGTTTTTCGTGCAGGGCCAGCAGTTCGGGGTTGTGCGTCGGGATGGGCGCGAGCAGGTCGTCTTGCGACAGCAGGAAGCGGTTGGCGCGCTCGCCAAAGCGCGGCAGCAGGCCGAAGGCCTGTCGGTAGCGGGCCTCATGCAGGGGCAAGGGCGCCTGGGCCATGAATTCCACGGCCAGCGGCTGGACATCGCGCCGCGTCAGCCAGCTGCACAGCACCAGCAGCGTGAGCACGGCGAACTCCACGCGCTGGCGTGGCACGGCGCGCGTGGCGCCGATGTGGTGTATGGACAGCCAGTGGCCGCGCGCATCGCGCTCCAGCGTGAAGGCGGTGGCGTCCGAGATCACGGCCATGTGGCGCTCCAGGTCACGAAAGCCCGCCAGCAGGTGCGGGCTCGAAGCCAGCGAGTAGCCCACCAGGTCGATGTTGCCGTGGCGCGCGGCCAGCTGCCGGTCCAGGCCCAGCGTGGGATTGGCCGACTGCGCCACGGCCAGCTCCCACAGCCGGCTCACGCGGTCCACATCGATGCGGGTCTGCGAATGCTGCAGTGCGGCAAGGTCGATGTTGGCCTCCTCACTCAGCCTTTCCACGGCCAGCCCCTCGGCGGCCATCATGTCCAGGATGCCCCGCACCCATGCGGCGGAGCTGCTGCGCTGCGTTGTCATGGCCGGGTTTTCCTGGGCCGTCCGGGGCGCCTTTTGCGTTCTGAAGTCACTTTTTTGGCTTGGTTGCGATAGCGGCGTGCGGGCGCGCTGTTCCTAGAATTTTTGCAGCGCGGCGAACGACTGCGCAGTGTGGCCCAAGGGCCGGGCACGGCCCATACGGGAAACCCCAAAATCATAGGAGACAAGCATGCGCACAGGACAGCGGTGGATGGCTGGCGGCATACGCCTGGCCGTGGCTTCAATGGCCTTGTGGCTCGCGGCCTGCGGCGGCTCGGGCGGCGGCGGCCCCGAGCTGCGCGAGACGGCCTACGGCCCCTTGCGTGGCGTGGACGACGGCGCCGCCACGGGCACCTATTACTGGAAGGGCGTGCCCTTTGCCCAGGCGCCCGTGGGCGCGCTGCGCTGGCAGCCGCCGGCCGAGCCCAAGGCCTGGGAGGGCGTGCGCGAGGCGCGCCAGTTCGGCAACGCCTGCCTGCAGATCGGGCGCATGTACGGCCCGGGCGCCAACAACCGCTTCGACGACACCATTGCCTCCACCCTGGGCCAGCCCGTGGGCAGCGAGGACTGCCTGACGCTCAACATCTGGCGCCCGGCCAGCGGCGCCGAGAAGCTGCCGGTGCTGGTGTTCATCCACGGCGGCAGCGCCATCTCGGGCTATACGGCCGATCCGCTGTATGACGGCGCCGCCCTGGCACGCGCTGCCAATGCCGTGGTGGTCACGGCCAACTACCGGCTGGACATCCTGGGCTACATGCACATGCCGCAGATGCAGGCCGGCGCACCGGCCACGGGCAACTTCGCGCTGCTGGACAACCTGCAGGCGCTGCGTTTTGTGCAGCGCAATATCGCGGGCTTTGGCGGCGATCCGGGCAATGTCACGCTCATGGGCCAGTCGGCGGGGGCCACCAATGTGCTGGCGCTGCTGGCGGCCGAGTCGGCGCGCGGCCTGTTCCACAGGCTGGTGCCCATCAGCGGCGGGCTGTCGCTGCCGTCCAACCTGCCGGCCGGCGTGCTGGCCACGCTCAAGCCGGCTTCGGCCTACGCCACCCAGTCCGCGCTGCTGCTGGCCCATCTGATGGTGGCCGATGGGCTGGCTGCCGATGTGGCGGCTGCGGCCACGGTGGCTGCCGGCTGGGCACCGGCGCAGATTGCGGCCTACCTGCGCGGCAAGGATGCGCGCGTGCTGCTGCAGACCCTGGTGGCCAAGGGCCTGACGGGCGCGGGACCGATTCCCGACGGCCTGCTGCTGCCCACCGACCCCATGGCCGCGCTGGCTGCGGGCCGATACAACCGCATGCCTGTGATGGCCGGCTACACGGCCGAGGAGGGCAAGCTGTTCGCACCCCTGCTGGCTGCGCTGGGCGGCAAGCCGGGCTTCAGGATCGACGATGCGGCGCGCTTTCGCATGATGCAGTCCTTCGACGCGCAGTCGCCCAACGCGCCGGGCCTGGCCGACATCATCGATGCCGCCTACCTGCCCGTCGATACGCCGGTCACCGGCTACAACGCCCGCATGGCGCAACTGACCCATCTGTTCGCCGATCCCAGCCGCGACCAGTTGCTCAATACGCTGCGCACCCGGCAGGCCGAGGTCTGGAGCTACCGCTTCGACTGGGCGCGCCAGCCCGCGCCCTGGAACACGGTCTACGGTGCGGCCCATGCGTTCGATCTGCCGTTTCTCTTCGGCAACTTCGGGCCATCCGTGTTCTCCCGCGTGACCAACAGCACGGCCAATGCACCGGGGCGGCTGGCGCTGTCGAACGCCATGATGGCCAGCCTCAAGGCCTTCATGCAGACGGGCGACCCGCAGAACGCGGCCCTGGGCCAGACATGGAAGCCCTGGCCGTCCAGCCTGGTCTTCGACGCCGAGCCGGGCGCGACAAGTATCCGGCTGCAGTGAGAGAGCCGATGAGCGGGCAGGTGAGCGAGTAGATGAGCGAGCAGGGGCTTGCCGCGGCAAGCCCCGAGAGATAGCCAACAACAACGAAGGAGACAGGTACCCATGACAGCCAAGACCGTTTTCACACAGGCCTGGCGCTGGCCGCTGGCGGGGGCCATTGCGGCCGCCGCCGTGGGCCTGGCCGCCTGCGGAGGGGGATCGTCCGGCATGCCCGCGCCCATGGGGCCGGGCCAGCAATCGGGCTACATCACCCTGCCGGACGGCAGCAGGATGCGCTACTCGCTGCTGCTGCCCGAGGGACAGGGTCCGTTCCCGCTGCTGGTCGAGTACGACGGCTATATCTCGGGCTCGTACCCCAACATCAGCAGTCCCTGGACCAAGGAAGGCTATGCGGTCATGGGGCTGAACGTGCCGGGCACGGGCTGCTCCACGGGGGAAGACCGGGTGTTTGACGCCAGCGTAGGTGCGGCCGGAGCCTTCGCCATCGAGTGGGCCGGGCGGCAGGCCTGGTCCAACGGCCGCATCGGCATGATCGGCTACTCGTACTCGGGCTACAACCAGCTGTGGGTGGCGGCGCACCGGCCCAAGGGGCTTCTGGCGATCACGCCCAGCAAGAATGTGGGCGATCCCTACCGGGACGTGGGCTATCCGGGCGGCATTGCCAACATCGGTTTTCCGGCGCAGTGGTGGAACGGCTTCCCGCGCATCTGGCGCACGGCCGCCGACCTGGCGGCGAAGAACGGCGGCGACACGGAATGCGCCAAGACCGTGGCCGACAACATCGAGAAGATCAAGCGGCCCGAGCTGGACCTGATCAAGTGGCTGGACAACCCCTATGCCGATGGCCTGTACCTGGAGCGCAGCGCCATGCTGCAAAGCGGCAAGATCAATATCCCCACGCTGGGCACGCAGTCCTGGCAGGACGAGCAGATCGGCCCGCGCTCGGGCTACTACGAGGACACCATTGCGCCCGACAGGATGTGGCTGGTCAGCTCCAACGGCGACCACCACACGAACATCACCTCGGACCATATCGACCAGACGCTGAAGCGCTTTCTGGCGCGCTTCGTCAAGGGCGAGGACAACGGCTTCGACAAGGAGCCGCGCGTGCGCCTGCTGCAGGAGATGCAGACCACGGACGCCAAGGCCCCCAATGGCGGCGCCAAGCTCATGCCCACGGGCGAGGCACGGTTTGACCGGCTGCCTGTCCAGGTCAAGCCCCTGCGCCTGTGGATGCAGCCCGGCCAGGCCCTGGGCGACAGCGCACCCGCCTCAGGCACGGCTTCGTCCAGCTACCGCTATCCGGCCCTGAGTCCGCAGGTGAACAACCCGGCGGCCGAAGGCTGGCCCGCCGTGCCCACTTCGGAAAAGGATGGCCAGCTGGTCTTCACCACGGCGGCCCTGCCGCAGGACCTGAGCTTCTATGGCGAAGGCTCGGCCGACCTTTGGCTCAGCGCCACGGCCGCCAACACCGACATCCAGGTCACCGTGTCCGAGGTGCGGCCGGACGGGCAGGAGATGTTCGTGCAGCGTGGCTGGCTGCGTGCGTCCAAGCGTGCCCTGGACACGGCGCGCTCCACGACGCTGAGGCCGTGGGGCGCGTTCACGCGGGACAAGGACGTGCCCATGGTGTCGGGCAAGCCCGAACTGCTGCGCGTAGAGATCCAGAAATTCGCGCATGTGTTCCGCGCCGGCTCAAGCATTCGCGTGACAGTGGATTCGCCATCGCAGACCGGATACTGGATCTTCGGCAACGACAAGACGCCGTCCACGAACACGCTGTGGCATGACGCAGCGCATGCCTCCAGCATCGTCCTAGGGTATATCCCATACGAGCATGCGAAGACGCTGCCGAGTTGCGACAAGACAATGCGTCAACCATGCCGGAAAAACGATGCGCCTGTCCCTGCGGGGATCGGACCCAGGGCGCCGGCCTGAGCCACCCTCCATGCGGGCAGCGGCATCGCGCACCAGGGCCTTGGCCTTGCGCGAATCCGCGGTCCGCAGTTCACGACGTTCACGAAGTTCAATCACCTTAGGAGCCTATAGATGCTGGGTCTGATGCAAAGCCAACCACTGTTGATCTCGTCGCTGATCGATTTCGCCGACCGCCACCATGGCGATGCGCAGATCGTCTCGCGCAGGGTGGAGGGCGATATCCATCGCTACACGTACCGCGACCTGGCACGGCGCTCGCGCCAGCTGGCGAACACGCTGGACGGCCTGGGCCTGCAGCCTGGCGACCGCGTGGCGTCGCTGGCCTGGAACGGCTACCGCCACATGGAGATGTACTTCGGCGTCAGCGGCTCGGGCCGCGTGCTGCACACGGTCAATCCTCGCCTGCACCCCGACCAGGTGGCGTGGATCATCAATCACGCGGAAGACCGCGTCATGTGCTTTGACCTGACCTTCCTGCCCATCATCCAGGCCGTGCATGCCAAGTGCCCCACGGTGCGCCAGTGGGTGGCGCTGTGCGATGCGGACCGCCTGCCTGCCGACAGCGGCATTCCGGGCCTGGTCAGCTACGAGGCCTGGATTGCCGGCCAGTCCGACCAGTACCAGTGGCCCGAATTCGACGAGAACACGGCCTCCAGCATGTGCTACACCAGCGGCACCACGGGCAACCCGAAGGCGGTGCTCTACAGCCACCGTTCCACCACGCTGCACGCCTACGCGGCCGCGCTGCCCGATGTGATGTGCATATCGGCGCGTGACTCGGTGCTGCCCGTCGTGCCCATGTTCCACGTCAACGCCTGGGGCATTCCCTACTCGGCCGCGCTCACGGGCTGCAAGCTGGTGTTCCCCGGCCCGGCGCTGGACGGCAAGTCGCTGTACGAGCTGATCGAGGCCGAGGGCGTCACCTACGCGGCCGGCGTGCCCACGGTCTGGCAGATGCTGCTGGGCCACATCAGGCCGGGCGGCCTGCGGTTTTCCACGCTCAAGCGCACGGTCATCGGCGGCTCCGCCTGCCCGCCGGCCATGATCACGGCCTTCCAGGACGAGTTCGGCGTGGAGGTGCTGCATGCCTGGGGCATGACCGAGATGAGCCCGCTGGGCACGCTGTGCACGCTCAAGAACAAGCAGCTGCAGCTGCCCAAGGACGAGCAGATGAAGATCCTGCAAAAGCAGGGCCGCGCCATCTACGGCGTGGACATGCGCATCGTGGGCAGCGATGGAACGGACCAGCCCTGGGACGGCAAGAGCTACGGCGACCTGCTGGTGCGCGGCCCCTGGATCGTGGACAGCTACTTCAAGGGCGAAAGCCCGCTCATCAAGGACGCGCAGGGCCGTGGCTGGTTCCCCACGGGTGACGTGGCCACCATCGACCCGGACGGCTTCATGCAGATCACCGACCGCAGCAAGGACGTGATCAAGTCCGGCGGCGAATGGATCAGCTCCATCGACATCGAGAACATCGCCATGGCCCATCCGGCCGTGGCCATGGCCGCCTGCATCGGCATGCCGCATCCCAAGTGGGACGAGCGCCCCATCGTCGCCGTGGCGAAGAGGCCCGGTGCCGAGGTCACGCGCGAGGAACTGCTCAAGTTCTACGAGGGCAAGACCGCCAAGTGGCAGATCCCCGACGACGTGGTCTTCGTCGAGGCCATTCCGCTGGGCGCCACCGGAAAAATGCTCAAGACCCGGCTGCGCGAGCAACTGGCCGGCTATCGGCTGCCGGGGCTGTGAGCCGCTGCGGGCCAGCCGCCGTGCCAGGGCATGCGGGGGCATGTGCTGATAGGGGCGGCCGGTCCGAGTCTCGTCGGCGATAGCCGCTAGGGGCAATCACCGATCGGTGCGGGGCAAGGGGACCATTACCCTGAGCCTCGCCCAGAAACCACCACAAGAGGAGACGCTTCATGAAGTTTGCGATCAAGGCATTGACGGCATCCCTGGCCCTGGCTTGCGCCACGGGCGCCATGGCCCAGAAGGGCGAGACGGTGAAGGTTGCGTGGATCGACCCGCTGTCCGGCCTCATGGCCGCGCTGGGTTCCAACCAGCTCAAGAGCCTGCAGTACATCGCCGAGGAGCTCAACAAGGGCACGGCCTCGGGCGTGAAGTTCGAGATCATCGGCATCGACAACAAACTCAGCCCGCAGGAAACCACGGCGGCCCTGCGCTCGGCCATGGACCAGGGCGTGCGCTACGTCTTCCAGGGCAACGGCTCGGGCCCGGCCCTGGCCATCATGGACGCGCTGGAAAAGCACAACGCGCGCAACAAGGGCAAGGAAGTCGTCTACCTGAACTATGCGGCGGTGGACCCGGACCTGACCAACAGCAAGTGCAGCTACTGGCACTTCCGCCTGGATGCGGACACCTCCATGAAGATGGAGGCCCTGACCACGTACATGAAGGACGTGCCCGAGGTCAAGAAGGTCTACCTGATCAACCAGAACTACTCGCATGGCCAGCAGGTCTCCAAGTACGCCAAGGAGATGCTCAAGCGCAAGCGCCCCGATGTGGAGATCGTGGGCGACGACTTCTCGCCGCTGGCCCAGGTGCGCGACTTCGCCCCCTACATCGCCAAGATCAAGCAATCGGGCGCCGACTCGGTGATCACGGGCAACTGGGGCTCGGACCTGGCGCTGCTGATCAAGGCCGCCAGCGACGCGGGCCTGAACAACGTCAAGTTCTACACCTACTACGCCATTGCCACGGGCGCGCCCACGGCCATGGGCGCGGCCGCCGCCGACAAGGTCTACATGGTGGGCTACGGCCACCTGAACCTGCCCGGCCCGCTGGACCGCATCACCAAGGGCTACAAGGCCAAGTTCAACGACGACATGTACACCGGCTCGCTGTACTCGGGCCTGACCATGCTGGACCAGGCCTTCCTGCGCGCCAAGACCACGGACCCGGCCAAGGTGGCGGCCACCATGGAGGGCATGAAGTTCAACAGCCTCAACGGCGAAGTGGAGATGCGCAAGACCGACCACCAGCTGCAGCAGGGCCTGTTCATCTCGCGCTGGGAAAAGGCCGGCGGCAAGTACCCGATGGACTCGGAGAACACCGGCTACACCTTTGTGCCCGTGAAATATTACGAGCCCTATGTGGCCAGTACCCCCACCTCATGCCAGATGAAGCGTCCTTCATGACGCCCAGGCAGGCAGGCTGACTTCGCAAGGGGCGCGAGGCGCCCCTTTCTTTTGCCTGAAATCGGTCAAAACACGGGTTCATGGGCTGATCGATGGCGATCTGTCGCCAATGTGTCCCGGACTGCGGCGAAGTCGCATGCGCGATAGTTTCTAAGGCATTCCCCGAAGGGAAATTGTCATTCAGGCGTTAGTCTGGCGCCAATACAGATATCCGAATCAACCGGAAAAAGGAGACAGAAAAATGAAGTGGATCGTGCATTCGGTGGCCGCCTCGGCCATGCTGGCCTGTGCCTCGGGCGCCTGGGCGCAAAAGGGCGAGACGGTGAAGATCGGCTGGATCGACCCGCTGTCGGGCCTGATGGCCGCCGTGGGCACGAACCAGCTCAAGACCTTCCAGCTGATGGCCGAGGAGTTCAACAAGAAAAATGCCTCGGGCGTGAAGTTCGAGATCATCCCGCTGGACAACAAGCTCAGCCCGCAGGAGACCACGGCCGTGCTGCGCTCGGCCATGGACCAGGGCGCACGCTACGTGGTGCAGGGCAACGGCTCGGGCCCGGCCCTGGCCATCATGGATGCGCTGGAAAAGCACAACGCGCGCAACAAGGGCAAGGAAGTCGTCTACCTCAACTACGCGGCCGTGGACCCGGACCTGACCAACAGCAAGTGCAGCTACTGGCACTTCCGCCTGGATGCGGACACCTCCATGAAGATGGAAGCGCTGACGACCTATATGAAGGACGTGCCGGAGGTCAAGAAGGTCTACCTGATCAACCAGAACTACTCGCACGGCCAGCAGGTCTCCAAGTACGCCAAGGAAATGCTCAAGGCCAAGCGGCCCGACGTGCAGGTGGTGGGCGATGACTTCGCGCCGCTGGCCCAGGTGCGCGACTTCGCACCCTACATCGCCAAGATCAAGCAATCGGGCGCCGATACGGTGATCACGGGCAACTGGGGCTCTGACCTGTCGCTGCTGCTCAAGGCGGCCAATGACGCGGGCCTGAACAACGTCAAGTTCTACACCTACTACGCCTTCGGCTCGGGCTCGCCCACGGCCATGGGCGCGGCGTCCGACGGCAAGGTCTACACCGTGGGCTACGGCCACTACAACATGGGGGGGGCCATCCAGCCGCTGATGGCCGAGTTCAAGAAGAAGATGAACGACGACCTCACGCAAAGCTCGATCTACCACGTGTTCGCGCTGCTGGATGCGGCCTTTGCCAAGACCGGCGGCACCGACCCCGTCAAGGTGGCCGCCGCGCTGGAGGGCATGAAGCTCAAGAGCTTCAACGGCGAAGTGGAGATGCGCAAGACCGACCACCAGCTGCAGCAGGGCCTGTACATCACGCGCTGGGAAAAGGCCGGCGGCAAGAACCCCTATGACGCCGAGAACACGGGCTACACCTTCGCCCCGGTGAAGTACTACGAGCCCTACGTGGCCAGCACGCCCACGTCCTGCCAGATGAAGCGCCCGTCCTGAGACCGGCACGCACCGCTTCCTGTCCCCAACGCACCGAAACCAAGGCCTTTCGATGACGCTTGAGTTCTTCACCATATCGCTGCTCAACGGCGTGAGCTATGGACTGCTGCTGTTCATGCTCAGCTCGGGGCTGACGCTGATCTTCAGCATGATGGGCGTGCTCAACTTCGCCCACACCAGCTTCTACATGCTGGGCGCGTACTTCGGCTACACGCTCAGCGGCATCATCGGCTTCTGGGGCGCGCTGTTCGTTGCGCCCCTGCTGGTGGGCGCGCTGGGCGCCATGTTCGAGCGCTACAGCCTGCGCCGCGTGCACAAGTACGGCCATGTGCCAGAACTGCTCGTGACCTTCGGCCTGTCCTACCTCATCCTCGAGGTGGTGCAGCTGGTCTGGGGCCGGGGCACCGTGCCCTACGGCCTGCCGCCCGCGCTGCAGGGCCCGCTGTTCACGCTGTACGGCACGCAGTTCCCGCGCTCGCGCTCCTTCGTGATGCTGGTGGCAATGCTGATGCTGGTGGCCGTCTGGCTGCTGCTGACGCGCACGCGCATCGGCCTGGTCATCCAGGCCGCGCTCAAGAACCCCGAGATGGTGGAGGCGCTGGGCCACAACGTGCCGCGCGTGTTCATGATGGTGTTCGGCGGCGGCTGCGCGCTGGCAGGGCTGGCCGGCGTGATCGGCGGCAACACGTATGTGACCGAGCCGGCCATGGCCATGTCGGTCGGCTCCATCATCTTCGTGGTGGTGGTGGTCGGCGGCATGGGCTCGCTGGCAGGGGCCTTCGTGGCCTCGCTGCTGATCGGCGTCGTGCAGACCTTTGCCGTGGCCATCGACTGGTCGCTGGCCAGCCTGCTGGCCTCGCTGGGCAGCCCGGTCGGCGAACAGACCTTCGGCTGGCCGCTGCTCAAGCTCACCATTTCCCAGGTCGCGCCCATCCTGCCCTACCTGTTCCTGGTGCTGATCCTCATCTTCCGGCCCAAGGGCCTCCTGGGCACGCGGGGAGATTGACACCATGTCCTCGATCACCAAAACGACCATGACATCCACTGCCGCAAAAGGCGCTTCGGGCGCTTCAGGGGCTGCGGGCGCGGGGCGCCACTACAGCTTCCAGCCGCTCAACATCGGCCGCATCCTGATCTGGGGCGCCTTCGCCCTGGCGCTGATCGTCGCGCCGCTGGTGTTCACCAGCAGCCTGGCGCTGACCATGCTCAGCCAGATCGGCTACCTCATCATCATCTGCCTGTCCTACAACATCCTGCTGGGGCAGGGCGGCATGCTGAGCTTCGGCCATGCGGTCTACACGGGGCTGGGCTCGTTCATCGCCATCCATGCGATGAACCGGGCCAGCTCCGGCGACTGGGGCATTCCGCTGGTGCTGATTCCCGTCATCGGCGGCCTGGGCGGCATGTTCTTCGCGGCCCTGCTGGGCTATGTGACCACCAAGAAGTCGGGCACCACCTTCGCCATGATCACCATGGGCATCGGCGAGCTGGTGGCGTCCATGGCGCTGATGTTCCCCGAGTTCTTCGGGGGCGAGGGCGGCATCACCACCGACCGCGTCTACGGCAAGCCCTTCTTCGGGCTGACCTTCGGCTCGGGCATGGAGGTGTACTACCTGATCGCCGCCTACTGCTTCGTCTGCACGGCCGCCATGTTCGCCTTCACGGGCACGCCGCTGGGGCGCATGCTCAACGCCGTGCGCGACAACCCCGAGCGCGTGGAGTTCGTGGGCTACAACACGCAGCGCGTGCGCTACTTCGCCTTCATCATCGCGGGCTTCTTCGCGGGCGTGGGCGGGGGGCTTGCGGCCATCAACTTCGAGATCATCACGGCCATGGACAGCGTGAGCGTCATGCGCTCGGGCTCGTACCTGCTGTTCACCTTCCTGGGCGGTGCCACCTTCTTCTTCGGACCCATCATCGGCGCCGTGCTGCTGGTGCTGGCCTCGGTGCTGCTGTCGGAGCTGACCAAGGCCTGGCTGCTGTACCTGGGCCTGGTGTTCCTGCTGATGGTCATGTATGCGCCCGGTGGCGTTGCCAGCCTGATCATGATGAACCTGCGCGTGGCGCGCTTCGGCAAATGGCGCCGGCTGGCCCAGCCCTACCTGGCCATCGCCGCCAGCGCCCTGGTCATGATCGTGGGCGGCGCCGCCATCGTCGAGATGATCTACCACCTGCAGCTCAACGCGGCCCTGGGTTCCCAGGTCTCGTTCATGGGCGTGCAGCTCGATACCAGCTCGGCCTCCACCTGGACTCTGGCCGTTGCCGTCTTCGTCGTGGGCCTGGGCCTGCTGGAAGTGGCCCGGCGCTGGTGCCTGCGGCGCTGGGAGCGTATCCAGGAAGAGATCGAAGAAGCCATCAAGCGCGGGGAGGGCTGAACCATGTCCAGCATTGCAATCGAACGACCAGGCACTGCCGCCCCTGCCGCGACCGGCGAGGCCACCTACGCGCTGGAGCTGCGCGACCTGTACAAGCGCTTCGGCAAGGCCGAGATCATCCGCGGCGCCCAACTGGCCGTGAAGCCGGGCGAGCGCGTGGCCATCATCGGCCCCAACGGCGCGGGCAAGAGCACGCTGTTCAACCTGATCAGCGGCCGCTTCGAGCCCACCAGCGGCCAGGTGCTGCTCAACGGCCAGCGCATCGACGGCAAGAAGCCCTATGAAATCAACCGCATGGGGCTGTCGCGCAGTTTCCAGATCACCAACATCTTTCCCAAGCTCAGCGTGTTCGAGAACCTGCGCTGCAGCGTGCTGTGGAGCCTGGGCTACCGCTACAGCTGCTGGCGCTTCCTGTCCAAGCTGCGCGATGCCAACGCCCGCGCCGATGAGCTGATGGAGATGATCGGCCTGCACAGAAAGCGCGACACGCTGGCGGTGAACCTCACCTATGCCGAGCAGCGCGCGCTGGAGATCGGCATCACCATCGGCGGCGGCGCCGGCGTCATCCTGCTGGACGAACCCACGGCCGGCATGAGCAACAGCGAGACGGCCCACTTCATCCAGCTGATCAAGAAGGTCACCGAAGGCAAGACGCTGCTGACCGTGGAGCACGACATGGGCGTGGTCTTCGGCCTGGCCGACAAGATCGCCGTCGTGGTCTACGGCGAAGTCATCGCCTACGACACGCCCGAGGCCGTGCGTGCCAATCCGCGCGTGCAGGAGGCCTACCTGGGCTCGTCCGTGGCGGATCAACAAGCTGGTGCACATTGAGGAAATGCGGATGCTGAACATCAACAACCTGCATGCCTACTACGGCAAAAGCCATGTGCTGCATGGCGTGGAATTTTCCGTACAGCCCGGCGAGATCGTCGCGCTGCTGGGGCGCAATGGCTCGGGCCGCTCCACCACGGCCAAGGCCATCATGGGACTGGTGCACTGGGAGGGCGCGCTGGAGTGGAAGGGCCAGAGCCTGACTGGCAGAAAGGCCTACGAGATCGCTCACCTGGGCCTGGGCTACGTGCCCGAGAGCCGCGACGTGTTCCCCAATCTCACCGTGCACCAGAACCTGCTGCTGGGACAGAAGGGCAAGGGCCGGGACAGCCGCTGGGGCTTCGACGACATGTACGCCATGTTCCCGCGCCTGAAGGAGCGCCAGCACACCGAGGCCGGTGTGATGTCGGGCGGCGAGCAGCAGATGCTGACCTTGTGCCGCACGCTGATGGGCGACCCGGACCTGATCATCATCGACGAGCCCACCGAGGGCCTGGCTCCCAAGATCGTCGAGCTGGTGGGCGAGTACCTGCAAAAGATCAAGCAGCGCGGCGTGTCCGTGCTGCTGATCGAGCAAAAGCTCACCATTGCCATGAGCATCTCGGACCGAGCCCTGGTCATGGGTCATGGGCGCATCGTCTTCGACGGCACGCCCGACGGGCTGCGCGCCGATCAGAAGGTGCGCAAGGAGTGGCTGGAGGTCTGATGCCGTACAAGGCTGGGCATGCTGCCCGGCAGGCGGCCCGGACCACGGCGCTTGTCCCGCTTGGGACAAACCGCAGTGGCGCCGGCCCGCGTTTTTTTTACAATCAAAATCGCACGATCGTTCTTTTTCTATCGCATAGGGGACAACAGCATGACTGCTGAATACAAAGTGGACGGTGCCATCGCCGTCATCACCTTGAACAATCCGCCGGTCAACGGCCTGGGACTATCCACGCGGCGGGGCATCGTCGAGGGGCTGGACAAGGCCTATTCCGACCCGGCCGTCAAGGCCATCGTCATCACGGGTGCCGGCAAGGCTTTTTCGGGCGGTGCCGATATCAACGAGTTCGGCAAGGAAGAGGCGTATCGCGAGCCGCACCTGGTCTCGCTGATCAACTCCCTGGACCAGGGCAGCAAGCCCGTGGTGGCCGCCATCCATACCGTCTGCATGGGCGGCGGGCTGGAGCTGGCGCTGGGCTGCAACTACCGCGTGGCTGCTCCCGGCACCCTGGTGGCCCTGCCTGAAGTCAAGCTGGGCCTGTTGCCCGGTGCAGGCGGCACGCAGCGCCTGCCGCGCGTGCTGGGCGTGGAGACCGCGCTGAACATGATCGTCAGCGGCGAGCCGGTCAAGAGCGAGCTGCTGGCCTCCATCCCCGGCCAGAAGCTGTTCGACAAGATGGCCGCCTCGCCCGAGTCCCTGCTGGACGAGGCCAAGGCCTTTGCGTTGGAAGTGGCCGACAAGCACGCGGCGGGTGGTCCGCTGCCGCGCGTGCGCGACCTGCCTTGCAAGCATCCTCAGGGCGACGCCTACTTCCAGTTCGCACGCAACATGGTCAAGGGCATGGCCAAGAACTACCCGGCCCCGGCCCGCTGCGTGGACACGGTGGAGAACGCCGCGCGCAAGAAGTTCGACGAAGGCATGGCTCTGGAGCGCGAAGCCTTCATGCAACTGATGTGGTCGCCCGAGTCGCGCGCACTGCGCCACCTGTTCATGGCCGAGCGCGCGGCCTCCAAGATCGCCGACGTGCCCTCGGACACGCCAGTGCGTGACATCAAGACCGTGGGCGTCATCGGTGCCGGCACCATGGGCGGCGGCATCTCCATGAACTTCCTGAACGCGGGCATCCCCGTGACCATTCTGGAGACTAAGCAGGAAGCGCTGGACCGTGGCGTGGCCACCATCCGCAAGAACTACGAAGCCCAGGTCAAGAAGGGCAAGCTCACCCAGGAAAAGTACGACCAGCGCATGGCCCTGCTGAGCACCACGCTGTCGTATGACGCGCTCAAGAACGCCGACCTCATCATCGAGGCCGTGTTCGAGGAGTTGGGCGTCAAGGAAACCGTGTTCAAGCAACTGGACGAGGTGGCCAAGCCTGGTGCCATCCTGGCCTCCAACACCTCCACGCTGGATGTGGACAAGATCGCCGCCTTCACCAAGCGCCCGCAGGACGTGGTGGGCATGCACTTCTTCAGCCCCGCCAACGTGATGAAGCTGCTGGAAGTGGTGCGCGGCAAGCACACCGCCAAGGACGTGCTGGCCACCGTGATGAAGCTGGCCAAGAAGATCAAGAAGACCGCCGTGGTCTCGGGCGTGTGCGACGGCTTCATCGGCAACCGCATGATCGAGCAATACTCGCGCCAGGCCGGATTCCTGCTGGACGAAGGCGCCACGCCCGCCCAGGTGGACAAGGCGATCGAGAAGTTCGGCTTCGCCATGGGCCCGTTCCGCATGGGCGATCTGGCCGGCAACGACATCGGCTGGGCCATCCGCAAGCGCCGCGCCGTCGAGCGCGCCGACATGAAGTACAGCCGCACGGCCGATAAGCTGTGCGAGCTGGGCCGCTTCGGCCAGAAGACCGGTGCGGGCTGGTACGACTACCAGGCGGGCAAGCGCGACGCCATCCCGTCCGAGCTGGTCAACCAGATGATCGAGTCGCATCGCAAGGAGCTGGGCATCACCCCGCGCAAGATCTCCGATGAGGAAATCGTCCAGCGCCTGGTCTTCGCCCTGGTCAACGAAGGCGCCCACATCCTGGAAGACGGCATCGCCGGCAAGTCGGGCGATATCGACATGGTCTACCTGACCGGCTACGGCTTTCCCATCTGGCGCGGCGGCCCCATGCACTACGCGGGCGAGGTCGGGCTGTTCAACGTGGTCCAGGCCATGAACCGCTTCGCCAGGAACCCCAACGACGATGCCCAGTTCTGGCAGCCCGCGCCGCTGCTGGCGAAGCTGGCGGCCGAAGGCAAGCAATTCAGCTGAGACGTGCGGCGCACGAACTTTTTGCGAACCACCGCAAACCCGCCATACAAGGAATATCCATGACATCCGCCGTGATCGTTTCCACCGCCCGCACCCCCCTGGCCAAGAGCTGGAAGGGTGCCTTCAACATGACCCATGGCGCCACGCTGGGCGGCCATGCCGTGCAGCACGCCGTGCAGCGCGCAGGCGTTGACCCCGCCGCCGTCGATGACGTGATCATGGGCTGCGCCAACCCCGAAGGCGCCACCGGCATGAACATCGCGCGCCAGATCGCGCTCAAGGCCGGCCTGCCCATCACCGCGTCGGGCATGACCATCAACCGCTTCTGCTCCTCGGGCCTGCAGACCATTGCCACCGCATCGCAGCGCATCATCGCGGGCGAGGGCGATGTCTACGTGGCCGGCGGCGTGGAATCCATCTCCTGCGTGCAGCAGGAAATGAACCTGCACATGATCCAGGACCTGGCCCTGGCCAAGCAAAAGCCCGAGATCTACTGGAGCATGCTGCAGACCGCCGAACAGGTCGCCAAGCGCTACGGCATCGGCCGTGACGCCATGGACGAATACGGCGCCGCCAGCCAGCAAAAGGCCTGCGCGGCCCAGGCCGCCGGCCTGCTGGATGCCGAGATCGCCCCCATCACCGTGACCATGGGCGTGGCCGACAAGGTGCGCGGCCTGATCACCAAGGAAGTGACCTGCAGCAAGGACGAGGGCGTGCGCGAGGGCACGACCAAGGAAGGCATCTCGGGCATCCGCCCCGCGCTGCCGGGCGGTGTGATCTCGGCCGGCAATGCCAGCCAGTTCTCCGACGGCGCAGGCGCCTGCGTGGTGGTGAGCGAGGACTATGCATCGCGCAACAACCTCAAGCCCATCGGCCGCTTCCTGGGCTTTGCCGTCGCCGGCTGCGAGCCTGACGAAATGGGCATCGGCCCCGTCTTCGCCGTGCCCAAGGTGCTCAAGAAGCTGGGCCTGACGGTGCAGGACATCGACCTGTGGGAGCTCAATGAAGCCTTTGCCGTGCAGGTGCTGTACTGCCGGGACAAGCTGGGCATCCCCAACGATCGCCTCAATGTCAACGGCGGCGCCATTGCCCTGGGTCATCCCTATGGCGTGTCGGGTCAGCGCCTGACGGGCCATGCCCTGATCGAAGGCAAGCGCCGCGGTGCCAAGCGTGTCTGCGTGACCATGTGCATCGGCGGCGGCATGGGTGCCGCCGGCGTGTTCGAAGTGCTGTAAGTACAGGTGGCGGCTGCGGCCGCCACCGCCTGTTCCCGTTACTCCTGTTGGCCGCACGCGCTCCCTCTGGCGGCGCCTGCGGCTTCTTTTTTGATTCCGGACCCCACCATGCGCCTGCGTTCCACCATCGATTTCCTGCTCTATGAATGGCTGCGCGCCGATGCGCTGGGCGAGCGCGAGCGCTTTGCCGACCATTCGCGCGACACCTTCGATGCCGTGCTCGACACCTGCGAGCGCATCGCCCGCGAGAAATACGCCCCCTTCAACCGCACCGTGGACACGCAGGAGCCGCAGTTCGACGGCGAGAAAGTCATCCTGCCCCGGTGCACCCACGATGCGCGCCAGGCCTATGCCGACTCGGGCATGCTCAGCGCCGCCCAGGACTACGACATCGGCGGCATGCAGCTGCCCTACACCGTGGAGGCGGCGGCCAACAGCTTCTTCGCGGCGGCCTCCATCAGCATCGGCTCCAACATGCTGACCTCGGGCAATGCCAACGCCATCATGGCCCACGGCACGGACATGCAAAAACAGGTCTTCGCCGCCAACGAATTCAACGGCCGCTGGGCCGGCACCATGTGCCTGTCCGAGCCCCAGGCCGGTTCCTCGCTGAGCGATATCGCCACCCGCGCCGAGCCCGATGGCGCCGACTTCGAGAGCGATGCGCTGGGCCCGCGCTACCGCCTCAAGGGCAACAAGATGTGGATCAGCGCGGGCGATCATGAGCTGACCGAGAACATCGTCCACCTCGTGCTGGCCAAGATCCCGGGGCCGGACGGCAAGCCCGTGCCCGGCGTCAAGGGCATCTCGCTGTTCATCGTGCCCAAGAAGCTCGTGGACACCGAAGGCCAGCTGACCGGCGAGCGCAACGACGTGGCCCTGGCCGGCCTCAACCACAAGCTGGGCTGGCGCGGCACCACCAACACGCTGCTGAACTTCGGGGAAGGGCGCTTTCCCGTGCGCGGCGGCGCCGGGGCCGTGGGCTACCTGGTCGGCAAGCCCGGCGAGGGCCTCAAATGCATGTTCCACATGATGAACGAGGCCCGCATCTCCATCGGCATGGCCGCCACCATGCTGGGAATGGCAGGCTACCACGCCAGCCTGGACTACGCGCAGAACCGCCCGCAGGGCCGGCCGATCAAGGGGGCGCCGGGTGCAGCCGGCAAGGATGCCACGCGGCCCCAGTCGCGCATCATCGAGCACGCCGACGTCAAGCGCATGCTGCTGGCGCAGAAGTCCTATTGCGAAGGCGCGCTGGCGCTGAACCTGTTCTGCGCGCGCCTGGTCGATGAGCAGCACACCGGCACGCCCGAATCCGTGGCCGAGGCCCGGCTACTGCTGGAAGTGCTGACGCCCATCTCCAAGAGCTGGCCCAGCGAGTTCTGCCTGGAGGCCAACTCCCTGGCCATCCAGATCCACGGCGGCTACGGCTACACGCGCGACTTCCCCGTGGAGCAATACTGGCGCGACAACCGCCTGAACATGATCCACGAAGGCACGCACGGCATCCAGGCCATGGACCTGCTGGGCCGCAAGGTGCTCATGGAAGGCGGCAAGGGCCTGCAGCTGCTGGCCACGCGCCTCAACGACACCATCCAGCGCGCCATGGCCCGGCCCGAACTGGCTGGCCATGCCAATGAACTGGCCAAGGCGCTGCAGGAAGTCGGCGCCACCACCAAGGCCGCATGGGCCACCGACGACCCGCAACAGGCCCTGGCCAATGCCGTGCCCTACATGCAGGCCTTCGGCCACACGGTACTGGCCTGGACCTGGCTGGACGTGTCCCTGGCCGTGCTGGACAAAGACCCGGGCCTGACCGCCCCCGCCAACGCTGGCCGCATGGCCGCCATGCGCTACTTCTTCGGCTACGAACTGCCGAAGATCGGCGCCTGGCTCAAAGTCGTGCGTGAGCGCGACATGACTTGCGCGCAGATGAGTGAAGAGGCGTTCTGAGGGAGTTGGCAGCACGGCTGCCGGAGGATGCAAAAAAAGCGCGGACCATGTGGTCTGCGCTTTTTTTTATTTCAGGGATTTTCAGGACCGCTGGCGAGCCTGGCTTGCTCCAAGACCCACTCCCTGGATTTTCCGCGAACGCACCATTCGGGCTTTTTGACCCAGTCTGTGAAATATATGGTGGGATGCCCTTCCAGAATATTGCAACGTGTATAGCCCAGCTTAGGCATCGCATAGTACTGCAGCGGAGTAATAAATATCAAAGAAACCAGTGCTGAAGAAATTCCAAGGGCGAAAATTATTGATAGTGCTTTATCGGATTTTCGTAGAATATTGTCGTTGCAGGGGATGGAATTCAGCACCGATACCAGTGCTAACGTAATAAAAACGAAAGGAGTCATGAAGATTGTTGGTGCGCCCGGCATGATTCTTATGGTTGGCGCGAGAGCATTTATGTCTTTCAGCATCGGGATTGTTTCCATAAAGGAAAACCAGAAACATCCGACGGATAATAGAATGCTGATGGGTATTACAAATATTGCAGATCTTCGAATGTTTTTTATGTCTCTCATATTTATTTGTATGGTCTTCTCGTCATTGAAGATGAAGTCCAAGGTCTCTATCCCGGCGCCCACCACCAGGCTCAGAAGAAACCCGCCCTTGGCCACATTCTGCAGACTGCTAATACCCAGGCCCATCTGGACCATGCGCGGGTTGGCATCAAGAAATCGCGTGCCTTGCAGCAACTGGCGGCGGCGGATTCAAGAGCGGCTAGTGACAGCGAAAAGGCATTCTGTGCAAGAAGGCAAAGCACCTGCCTGAGAAGAGGCATATCAAACGCGAAGACCAAGCGGTCCCCACTTTTCTATCTCATGGATTTATTTCAGAATTGCCTGTCAGCAGGGCTTGCTCCTTGACCCACTCTCTGGATTTTCCGCGAACGCACCATTCGGGTTTTTTGACCCAGTCTGAGAAGTAAATATTTGGATGGCCTTGTAGAAGGTTGCAGTGGGTGTAACCGAGTTTTGGCATTGCCTGATATTGAAGCGGGACTAAAAATAAAAGACAGAATAATGCCGAGATGAAGCATAGAATAAGTGATTTGATTAATATGCTTTCTATCTTTGTTTGCACACGTTGCCTGCAAGGAATGGCTTTTACGATATATAGAAAAATCGATGATAAGAGAAATGGTACGCAAAAAACCGAAAAAGGTGCCATTGGCCATATTCGAACGACCGGCGCCAGTGCTTTGATTTCATGGGTTGTTATTATAATTTCTTCGTTGATGAAGAAGCCGCAGGCTAATAATGTCAGACTGGTCAGCACTATACCAAGATAGGCATTTTTTCTGATGCGTTGAATATCATGCATTGTTTTTCTCATCTTCTATAGCTTACTTTGCATAATATATTGTTGCTAATCCCGCCTTGACTGCCTCCGCGCCAATCTCGCCCACAAGATCATGCATGGTCTTCTCGTCATTAAAGATGAAGTCCACGGTCTCTATCCCGGCACCCACCACCAGGCTCAGAAGAAAACCGCCCTTGGCCACATTCTGCAGACCGCGAATGCCAAGGCCCATCTGGACCATGCGTGGATTGGCGGCAAGGAATCGCGTGCCTTGCAGCAGCTGGTGGCGAAGTCAAAAGCGGCTAGTGATAGCGAAAAGGCATTTTGCGCAAGCAGGCAAAGCATCTGCCTGAAAAGAGGGACATCAAAGTCGCAGACCAAGCGGTCTTCACTTTTATATCTTATGGATTTATTTCAGAACTGCCGGTCAGCAGGGCCTGATCCTTGACCCACTCTCTGGATTTTCCGCGAACACACCATTCGGGGTTTTTGACCCAGTCTGTGAAATATATGTTGGGATGCCCTTCCAGGATATTGCAGCGCGTATAGCCAAGCTTGGGCATTGCATAGTATTGCAAGGGAGTTATGAGGGCAAGGCAAGAAGCCGTGATTATTAATCCTACCAGCATGGTTGCGTTAAAGCTGCGTTCGGTTACCTTTAAAATTGATGTTTTGCATGGTATTGCCTTGGATAATGAGGAAATTAGACCGACTGCCAATATTACAGGGAAATATGCTACGACTGGTGCTCCGGGTGTTATTCTTATTGATGCTGATAATTCAATAAGATCTTTGATATCATTAAATATTGCATGCTTAATGTACCAAATGCAAAGAATAAAAATGAAAACATCTAAAGGGATGCCCCAAATCAATGTTTTCCATATTTCTTTTGCGTCTAACATTTTATTTATTAGTTTTTGCGATTTGTGTAGCACATAAATTCATTTTTGAAAATTTCTGTGGAACACTCATTAAGTTTATAGCGGTCTTCACTTTTTTATCTCATGGATTCATTTCAGAGCTGCCGGTCAGCCTGGCCTGATCTTTGACCCATTCCCTGGATTTTCCGCGAACGCACCATGCGGGGTTTTTGACCCAGTCTGTGAAATAAATGGTTGGATGGTCCTTTAGAATGCTGCAATTTGTATATCCAAGCTTTGGCATTGCATAGTGCTGCAATGGAATTAATATAATAAATGAAATTACTATGCTCGCGAAATTAATGGACAGCATAATTATCAAAATGCGCTCCATTATTTTCAATACTCTTTCTTTGCAAGGAATTGCATTTGCGACCATCGTTAATAAGAGAATCAATGGTGTTGGAAGTGAAGATATTAGTAGTGGTGTGATTGGGACTATCTTTACAATTGCTTCATTGTTGTGAAGGTCTCTAATATTAGGAAGCGTATCATTAATGCAAATGAGAGCATTGATAATGAATATAAGTATTAGGAATGGAATTCCCCATATGGAGTTTCTTCTGTTTGTGATTGTGCGATTCTTCATCTTCTTTGATTGATTTTATTTTATCTAGATATTTTGCACAGGAGATTGTTGGTATCTGTCGCTGGGGCGCAGTAAATATCTTCTTTTTCTTGTTCATTTTCTTTTTCTGAATTTTTTTCCATGCGATGGATTGTGTGTTGATTTGATAGAGGCCTGTTGCTGTTCTTTCGGGCAGGGCTTTCATAGCGTTTACGACATTTTCTTTGACTCGCCAATATGTATCAGCTTGGTTGAGCGCAAAGCTGGTGATGAGTACGGCTACAGCCATGGCAAAGAGCGGCATCACTGCCACCGTCGTCATTCCAGCGGTTATGGTGGCAGCCACTATCCCAGCAAGTGTTCCCAGTCCTGCTTTCACCGCCTCCACCCCAATCCCACCCACAAGATCATGCATGGTCTTCTCGTCATTGAAGATGAAGTCCAGTGTCTCTATCCCGGCGCCCACCACCAGGCCCAGAAGAAACCCGCCCTTGGCCACATTCTGCAGACCGCGAATGCCCAGGCCCATCTGGACCATGCGCGGGTTGGTGGTTAGAAATCGCGTGCCTTGCAGCAGTTGGCGGCGAAGTCCGGCGTAGCCCGTGATGATGATATAGGTGCCTGTGGCGGTTGTCTTGATGTAGGAGCGGGCACCGGCAATGCCCAATGCAATCAGCGTTTTGGTGATCAGGTATGCGTCGCTGACCATCAGGGAGGCGGGGGCGACCCAGGGCTTGCCTGCATTGGGGCTGGCGGTCTGTGTCCAGTATTGCCCAAGTGCACTATGGGCCAGGATGGCATGCAGCGTGGCTGCCAGGCGAGGGTTCTGGCGCGCTTTATCGTTCAATATGCCTGCGTATTCCTGTGGCGTGAGCACAAGGGCATCGATCTGTTTCTGCTCCATTTGGCGAGCAAGCATGTCGGCATAGCCGATCTGATAGAAGGTGGCGGCAATGGAGGCTGGCATGGTGTATGGCGACGCTGGATCGGAAACGGGAATCGCAGATTCCAACCAATGCGCCTTGATCAATGAAGGCAATTTGGCGGAGTTGAGTGATTGCAAGCAGACGAATAATCCGCTGTCAGTGTCCAAGCGGGTTTCTGATGTTTGCTGTGCGAAGAGTCCTCATTTGATTTCATGACCTGCACGAGGTCAATCAAAGAAGTCGCACGCGTATCATTTTCAGAATTGTCCTTAGGACAATTCCTAAAATCATGTTTGAAATACCCGGTGAATAAAGAGGCTGCAGATGAGCGTTTGGTCCTCCGCAACGCCATTCGCCGTGGGCGGTATTCGCAGGGGCACAAGCGCAGGCTGCCCGGCTCGGCCACGGGCATTTGCGGGTGAAGGATGCGGGGAGAGGTGGTCCGTATCGCCGCGGCGCTGGCGGGCAGGCTGTTGAACCGGGGTATGGGCTACGGACCCACCGTACGGGATGCCTGCAAACGAGGATTCAGGGACCGGGTGTCAGCGCCTCGGAAGCCGTGCAGGCGCTGCAGGCTGCCTGCCGGAGGGCGCATGCCTCAAAGATCCATTCCCAGATAGCGCGTGCCCGGCACGGGATTGAAGCTCACCGGCTGTGCATCCACAAAACCCAGAGACTCATACAGCCGCTGCGCAGCCTGGAACTCGGGCAGCACGTCCAGGCAGATGCGGGTGTAGCCTGCTTGCCGCGCAGCGTCCAGGATGCCGTCCACCAGCCGCCGTCCCAGGTTCTCGCCGCGTACCGAGGGGCGCACGTAGACACGCTTCATCTCGCACGTCTGCGCATCCACCTGGCGCAGGGCGGCGCAGCCTACGGGCTGGCCGTCTTTCCAGGCCAGCAGCACGCAGCCTTCGGGTGCGGCGTACTTGCCGGGCAGGGCGGCGAATTCGGTCTCGAAGTCCTGGAAGTCCAGGCTCACGGTGGGGCTGGCCACGTATTCCCGGAAGATGCGGACCACGGCGTCGAGGTCTTCGGGAAAGTGGGCGGGGCGGATATCGGTCATGTAAAGGCGTGTGCATGGCCCTGATGAAGGGCCCTGTCGTGCAAACAAAAAAGGGGCCAAGAGTAGGCCAGTATTTCAGGGATTTGGTTCGATCAGGCTTTGAGCGGCAGCTCCTTGTCTCTATCGTTGCTCGCACTTGCGCTTTTCCTGGGAAGCCTGCATGCCCGCATCCAAGCACTTGCTTCTCTCCACATGGTTCAGGACCAGCGGACCCAGCCAAACCGCCAATGCTGTCAGCGCCAAGGGCAGCACCACCAGCACCCACAGCATCCACTTCGCCTCACGCCGGAAATGCCCGGAGATTCCTGCGTTGGGCGATGCGGGATCTTTCATGGCGATGGCACCGCCTCAACTGCACAAGCGCAGATTGGTGCGCGCAGCCTTGAGCATGGGCAGCACCACATCGGCATCGGTGGGTGGATAGGCCTCGCGCAGTTCCTGATCCGTCTTGGCAGCTTCCTCGGCCAGCGGCGCCAGGGTCTCGCGGCAGGCGGCTGCATCGCCCGAGCGAAGCTGCGCCAGCGCCAGGTCGTTGCGCAGCCAGCCCTTGGTAACGCCGGTCAGCACCTCATCGCAGTCCTGCAGCACCGGCGCCAGCGTGGTCAGCGCCAGGCGGTAGTCCTTGGCTTCGTACGCGCGCTTGAAGTTTCTGCGCGATGCGGCAATGGCCTTGTCCGTGCAGCCGGGTGTGGGCCGAAGGTAATCGCCGCCAAACCAGGCCCGCATGCCGCAGAAGTCCCGGCATGCCTCGGCGGTGGCCGTGTCGACGCCGACGCGCTGGCCTGCAGGCGTGAAGTCCACGGCGCAGGCCGAATTCGCCATCCTGGCCCGGCCGTTGGTGATGGTGCCTTCCAGCTCACAGGTATGGCCGTTGGCACCGACGGTCTGGATGTGGAACTTGCCGCCAGCCTGCACCACCAGATCGCCGCCCCCACCTTTGCGGACATAGGTGCCCGGTGATGGTGTGGTTTGCTGTGCACTGGCTACGCCGATGTGGCAGGCAAGAACCAAGGACGGCAGGCGTAGCAGGTGGACGGCGAGTTTCATGGGCAGGGGCTTGGGAGTTGCGGTGTAGATGGCCAGCGCCGGAATTGCAGCGAGTGTATCGATGAAGACCATTGGTCTTGGCAACGCCGTTTGTCTGGTGACCGTGTGGTGCGGCGCACAGTTACATTGCTCCTCCATAAAGCCTTGGTCATTCATGGAAACCACGAAGCACATCAATCCAGACCACTATCTGGAAACCGAACAAGGTCGCCTGTTCACCCCGGAACGCAGTGCTGCCGCATGGGAGTTGGCGTACCGGGACTTGGACAAAGCACTGTCTGCCAGCTCGCCCGCGACCAAGCTCTATGTGGTGGTGGGGGTGCAAGCTGCAGGCAAGAGCAGCTGGATTCAACAGAACGCCGCAGCGTTGGGTGGTGATGCGGTGTTCTTTGATGCCGCCCTTCCGAAGACGGTGCATCGTGAGCGTGCCATTCAGATCGCCAGATCTCATGGGGTGCCGGTAGTCTGTATTTGGCTCAAAGCCGATTTGCAGACCGCCTTGCGGAGGAACACGCAGCGGCGAGCCGATCACCAAGTGCCGGAGCAGGCCATTCGCAGCGTGTTTGCCATGTTCGAGCCGCCGAGTGAGCAGGAAGGGTTCGCGGTAGTCCATATCGACGACACCGAGCCGGCCCCCGGGAGCTCCATCCAACCCATGGGGCAGCGCCAGTTCCCGTCCCTTCAGGATCTCGACCAGCAGATGATTGTGGGCTGGCGAGCTTGCGAGATGGCGTTGGCCGAAGGCGGCCGCTGGGATATGGATGAATCAGGTCGGCAGCGCTGGGTACCTGGCGAAGCAGTCTGGAGCCATCCGCAGGTGCCCTATCTCCAGTTCATCGAGATTTGGATTCAACTGGTGGACGGACGTGTCTGGTCAATGCTTTCCCGTATCGACGATGGCAGCGGGTTTCACGGCCTGTACCTTGTGACTCCAGAGGCGTCTGAGTCGGGTCCTGGCGTGCCTGCATCCATTGGTTACCGTGACCGACTGCTGGCTGAGTTGCCCTTGGGCCTTGTGCGGATAAAAGACATGCGCCGGGATGCAGATGGCTTTGTCGTGGAGATGTGCATGCACATCGGCCAGAAAGTGGTTCGGTTCCTGTCAGGGGAGGTCTATGAGCGGGGTCAGGGCCTGTTTGAAGTCATAGAGCTTGATGAATCGATACTCGTCCAGATAGAAAGCTAGATGCAGCCAAGCATTGGGCAGCAATCGCTGATGTGCCTTTTGCCGTCGGTATGTCCTGATGTGGAAAGCGCGCAGAGACAGGCTCCTCACAACGCCAGATGCAAAGCCTCCCCCGTCCCCTGCGCAGGCACGGCGCAGCAGATCAGGGCCTCGCCCGCGGGTACGGCGAAGGAGGGTGGCGAGGCATAGGTCACCCCGCCCTGCAGCACACGCGTGCGGCAGTCGCCGCAACTGCCCCCTCGGCAACCGAAGGCGGGCTCCAGGCCTCGCGCCTCGGCCACTTCGAGCAGGCTGCCGTCGCCGGGCTTCCAGCGCGCTTCCTTGGCCGAGTCGGCAAAGATGATGCGGACAGGCTGCGTGGCGGGTGCCGGCAGTTCGGCGGCGGGGGCTGCACCGGCCATGGAGCGCTTCAGGGCCGAGGGACCGAAGGCTTCTGCGTGGATGCGCTCGTCGGGCACATTGCGTTCGCGCAGGCCGTCATAGGTGGCCTGCATGAAGGCGTCCGGGCCGCAGAGGTAGAAGTCGTAGTCGTCCCAGGGCAGGGTGGCTTTCAGCAGGGCCATGTCGATGTGGCCCTCATGGTCGTAGTCGCGGCCGGCCTTTGCCGTGCCGGGCTGGCTGAGCGTGCGCACCCAGTGCACCTCGGCATTGCCGGCCTTCACCAGTTCGGCAATCTCCGTGTCAAAGGCCCGTTCGCTGCGCGTGCGAGCCGCCTGGAACAGCCAGGTGGGCCGCAGGCTGCGGGTGCGCCGGCCTTCGTGGACGATGTGGCGCAGCATGGCCAGCAAGGGCGTGATGCCTATGCCCGCGGCCAGCAGCACGGCGGGGCGGCGCAGGGCCGCATCGGCGGTGAAGCTGCCAGCGGGCGGGCGGGCCTCGACCAGATCGCCGGGCTTCAGGCCATGCAGATGGCTGGATGCTCGGCCTTGCCTCTTGACGCTGATGCGCAAGCGCCCGTCCGAAGGCGCCAGCGACAGCGTATAGGTGCGCTGCAGATGGCTGCCGTCCGCCAGCGTGAGGCGCAGCGGCAGGTGCTGGCCGGCCAGGGGAGCCACCGTGGCCATGCCATCGGCCGGCTCCAGGTAGAGCGAGCGGATGGTGGAACTCTCATCCACGGCCTGCGCCACCCGGAACGGTCGCCACTGCCGCCCCAGCCGGGCGGCGGCCAGGCGCTGGCTGGCATCGGCCCAGCTTCCGGTCATCTGCAGGTGGGGCGACCAGCCGTCGGCCGCCATGCTCCAGCGCAGCGGCAGGGCGTCGGGCCGGCGCACGATGCGGCGGGGCTTGAAGGTCCACAGGCGCTCGGCGCCCTCGAAGGCGGCGATTTCCGGGGAGTCAAGGATGACGCTGGCCTCGCCCGTCATCTGCAGCATTTCCCCGGTTTCGGAGTCGATGAACAGCAGGCCCGCCTTGGGATTGACCAGGAAGTTGCCCAGGGTCATGAAGAACAGGTTGCCCGAGAAGTCGGGGATGGTCAGCGTTCCATCGGCGTCGATCCGCACAAAGCCCGGCTTGCCGCCACGGTGGGAGACATCGACCTGGCGCAGGCCATCCTCCCCATCAACGTAGGACGCCACGTAGAACGTATCCGCCTGCGCAATCAGTGCCTGCGCGCGCGGGTCCAGTGATGCCAGTTCGACCGCCGGCACCTGCGTGGGCTCGTCCGCAGGCCGGACGAACCGGACGCTGCGGTTCTGGATATAGCGCGGGCAGTTGCCGAAACTCTGGACAACGCTGATGTCGAAGACGCCCGCCCCATCAACGCCTGTCTTGCGCCGCACGGTGCCGTTGAGCCGGTTGCGCCGGCGCGTCATGGGGTCCATGCCCAGCAGGCCCACGGCATGGCCATCGGCCAGGCCCGGCTCGGCCGGGTCGGCCGCATCACGGCCCGCCGCCACATGCAGGGTCGATGGATCGGGAGAGTGCAGGAAGCCCGGCTCGCCGACCCGTACCGTGGCCCAGGCGTCGCCTTGCGCATCCACGCTGCCCAGCACCACGAAATGCAGCAGCGGGTAGAACTCGCGGTGCTGGTCCAGCAGGAAGGGGCGCAGGAACTTGCGGCCCGGCATGTCCATGCGGCCCACGACGCCAACGCTTTGCTGGATCGCCAGTTCGCCCGCATGCCAGGGCGAGGCGGGGTTTTGCAGGGGTTGCGGGTGCATGGTGCGCTCCTTTGCCGGGGTTTCAGGGGAGGTGTGGCTCAGGCACTCAGGCCCGCAGGCCGGCCGGTGTCTGGGCGAATGCCACGAAGCCCGGCAGCGCCTCGATGCGGCCCAGCCAGGCGCGCACTTCGCGGTAGGGTTGCAGGTCCACATTGCCCTCGGGCGCGCTGGCGATGTAGCTGTACAGGGCCACGTCGGCAATCGTGGGCGCGCTGCCGGTGAGGAAGGGGCGGGTGGTCAATTGCGCCTCGATCTTGCCGAGGATGGCGTGGGCGCGGGCTATCACTTCCTCGGCCTGGAAGGGGGCCTTGAACACCGTGACCAGCCGGGCCGCCGCCGGGCCGAAGGCAATGGGGCCGGCGGCGATGCTCAGCCATTTCTGGATCTCGGCCTCGGACTGTGCGCCCAGAGGCATCCAGTCCTGGCGGTCCAGCTTGCGCGCCAGGTAGACCAGGATGGCGTTGGAGTCGGCAATCACCGTGCCGTTGTCGTCCAGCACCGGCACCTGGCCCAGCGGGTTCAGCGCCAGGAATTCGGGTTTCTTCTGCGCGCCGTTGGCCAGGTCCACGTGGACCAACTCATGCTCCACGCCCAGCAGGCCAAGGAAGAGGCGGGCGCGATGGGCGTGGCCGGACAGGGGAAAGTGGTAGAGCTTCATTGCGGTTCCTTGGGGGTGGTGAAGGCGCCGGTTGTCGGCGCCACGGGACGTATCCTCCTTCTCCGTCCGCATCTTTAGAATCCCCGGCGACGGCAAGTCACTCTTGCGGGAACGCGAACAAAGCGCCGGCACAAACCTGGGCAGTCCTGCGC
Source organism: Delftia sp. DT-2 (assembly GCF_028401915.1). Lineage (NCBI taxonomy): Bacteria > Pseudomonadati > Pseudomonadota > Betaproteobacteria > Burkholderiales > Comamonadaceae > Delftia > Delftia sp. DT-2. The sequence continues at coordinate 376,870 of NZ_JAQOTI010000005.1, read as the reverse complement.
GGGCCGCTCGCAGCCGGGCAGACATACGACACAGACAAGGCAGGCACAGATGGATCGCTTCCAGTCCATGACGGCATTTCTCGCAGTGGTGGACACGGGCGGCTTCGCCTCGGCCGCACGTCGGCTCAAGGTCTCGCCTTCGGTGGTGACGCGCGCGGTTTCCGACCTGGAGGAGCGCCTGGGCGTGCGCTTGCTCACGCGCACCACACGCTTCGTGCGCGTGACCGAGGCCGGCACGGCCTACGCCGACAGCTGCCGCCGCATCCTGGCCGAGCTGGAAGAGGCCGACGAGCATGCCGCCAGCGCCCACGCCGCACCGCGTGGCCGGCTCACGCTCACGGCGCCCGTGAACTTCGGGCGCATGCACGTGCTGCCCGTGGTGCACGACTACCTGGGCCGGTTTCCCGAGGTGGACGTCAACTGCTGGTTTGTGGACCGCGTGGTCAGCCTGGTGGACGAGGGCGTGGACGTGGCCGTGCGCATCGGCGATCTGCCCGACTCCTCGCTGCAGGCCATCCGCGTGGGCAGCGTGCGGCAGGTGCTATGCGCCTCGCCCGCATACCTGGCCAGCCACGGCGTGCCCCAGCGGCCCGAGGAGCTTGCGCAGCACACCACCATCACCGCATCCGGCCTCACCTCCACACCCGAATGGCGGTTTCTCGAAGGCGACCGTGCCCTGGCCGTGCGCCTGCAGCCGCGCCTCATGTCCATGACCAACGAGGCTGCGGCGGACTGCGCCCTGGCCGGGCAGGGCATCACGCGCCTGCCGCTCTACCAGATTGCCAAGCCCGTGCAGGACGGCGCACTGCGCCTGGTGCTGGAGCCCTTCGAGCGGCCACCGCTACCGATTCATGTGGTGCACCGGGAAGGGCGCCATGCCGCGCACCGGGTGCGGGCGTTCATCGATATGGCGGTGGATGCGCTGCGGGTGGCGGCGTTGAAGTGGTAGCGGGCCCGGATTGGGTTTTCCTCGGCACACTGGCGGCAAGTCCGCCTATTGAAGTCACTGCATAATCCGGACAGCTAGTCATCTTTCTACAGGCAGGCACTTTCATTCAATGCCCATTGATGAATGGGCGTTAAGAGCCTGTGCAATTTCTCGATAGAACCATGAAATCCCTTGTTGCTTTTGTTTTAGTGGCGTGCAGCGCATGCCTTGTTCGTGCTGAACCGGTTTTGGACTGGAATGTTCTCGGATTCGATGCCCAGGGCAATCCCACCAAGAGTTCTCGTCACTCATCTCACAGTAGTGCTCAGAGAAAACTGAACCTGCTATGCGGCGCTGAAGCGGCAAACGGGTCTCCTATGCCTGAGACCGTAAGCGTGCGCATTGAAGTGAGGCCTTTCTCCAGCGGTGGTCCGCAGGGAAAGCGCATCTTCCGCAGCGCGGAAATCACCTGCAATGAAGTCCGGCGCGAAAAAGATGCCCTGTCTAAATATATTCCGGTTCCCAGGGCGAGAAAGGCCGAGACCCTGCACGTTCCCAGTGTCTGGGACTGATTAATACTCGTGCCCGTAGCTTTCTCCACCTGATGCGGTGAAATAGCTCGGTCTTCTATGCCGCTACCCTCAAAACTGCGCCGTCACCCCCAAATACAAGCGCCGTCCATCCAGCGTCTTGCCGTAGTCGGCGAGGTTCACGGTCTTGTCCAGCAGGTTGTACAGGCCCGTGAACAGCTGGATGTTGGGCGTTGCCTGGTAGCTGGCGCCGATGTCCACCAGGGTGTAGGCGGGTAGCTGGGCCGTGCCGCCGTCTATGCTCCTGCTTTTGTAGCGGGCCTTGCCCCAGAGCTTGATCTGGCCTGTGATGTTCCAGTCCGCGCCCAGATTGAGCATGTGGCGGGGCAGGTTGTTGAGAGGCCTGCCGGCATCCGGTCCGCTGGCCACGTCGCTGGAGGTGAAGGTGTACGAGGTGTTGAACCGACCTCGGCCCAGCGGCAGGGCGATGGGCATGCCGTAGGCCAGCTCCAGTCCCTTGATGGTGGCCGAGCTGACATTGACGTACTGGTTGATGCGCGAGCGCACTTCGCCGTTGTATTCGCAGGCTGGGGCGGAGGTGGGGCTGGTGCAGATGGTCTGCGTGCTGATCTTGTCCTTGAAGTCGGTTTGGTAGGCGGTGATGCTGGCGTTAACGTCCTGCGCGGGCGTCCAGTTCAGGCCAATTTCGTAGTTGGTGCTTTTCTCGGGCTTGAGGTTTTTGTTGCCCATGTCCCAGGCCGCGCCACGCGCAGCGATTTCCACGATGTTGTCGTCGGCCTGCTTGAGGGTGGGTGCCTTGTAGCCGCCGCTGATGCCGCCCTTGAGGGTCAGTGCATTGCTCAGTCGGTAGATGCCGTACAGGCGCGGAATCCATTCGCTGCCGTAGTGCTGGTTGCGGTCGTAGCGTATGCCGCCCACGACGGAGAAGCGGTCGGTCAGGAAGTATTCGTCCTCGGCAAACAGGGCCATCTGCCAGCGTTCGAGGTTGATGTTGCGCGATCCCGGAAAGCGGCTGCCGTCATGCGCAGTCTCTTCGTTCTTGTACTCGGCACCGAACGAGACCATGTGCCGGTCCAGCGGCACGACGGTCTTGGACTGCAGGTAGGTGGCCCGGTATTCGGACTGGTAGGCGCCATTGGTGATCTGCACGTTCTCCCGCGTGATGAAGGAGCTGGTGCGGATGCGCGAGCCCCATTCGATGTCATGCGTCAGCGCGTAGTAGTTGCGTTCGTTCTGCACCGAGCCTGCGGCGCCCGTGCGGGCCGTGCGCTCGTTGTCCCCGGTGCCGCGCGTGGCCTGCAGGCCCAGGGTCTGGTTGCCGGTGAGTTTCCAGGCCAGCTTGGCGGTGATGTCGCGGTTCTCGCGGGCGGCGTAGCCGCCGGTGAACCGGTCCTCATGACGCTTGAAGCGCGAGCCGTACAGTGTCAGGCCCAGCCGGTCCTGTACCAGCGGGCCGCTGAGGTAGAAGCGCTGCTGGCCCTCGCTGCCGGCCTGTGGGTTTTCCTGCATCGTTCCGTCCACGGTGACGCTGCCGGTCCATTGCGTGGACACCTTCTTGGTGATGATGTTGATCACCCCGCCCAGCGCGCTGGATCCGTACAGCGACGACATGGGGCCGCGAATGACCTCGATGCGTTCGATGGCCGACATGGGTGGCAGCCAACTTGTCTGCTGCGCGCCGCCAAAGCCGTTGTAGTAGGCCTGGGAGGAGCTGCCCAGGGGCTTGCCGTCCACCAGGAACAGGGTGTAGTCCTCGCCCAGGCCGCGGATATAGATCTGCGTGGATTCGATCTTGCCGCCCGCACCTCCCTCGATGGCGACGCCTGGAATGTCGAGCAGGGCATCGGTCACGTCGCGGTAGCGCTTGCCTTCCAGCTCCTTGGCTGTCACCACGGTGATGGAGGCAGGCGCGTCGGCCAGCGATTGCTCGAAGCCTGTGGCGGTCACCACCACTTCGGACAGCTTGCCTTCGCCGGCCGCCTGCTGTGCATGGGCCAGCAGCACGGTGCTGCCGGTCAGCAGACAGGCTAGGCCTTTGCCGATGAGGATGAGCGGGTGTGCAGGGGTGCAGGCCCTGGCCGGCTGCAGGAAAGAGTCGATCACTGGTTGGCTCCGGTCGCTATTGAAAATGGGGTTGTCCGTACACGACGGCACGCGCCGCCGGGCAGGCGGTGCGGGTGATGGGTTGGGGTGGGGTGGGGTGGGGTGGGGTGGGGCGCTCGCCCGGGCAACGGTCAAGCGGGGGCTGCGCTGCAGGCGGCTGGCTAAGCCGGCTCAGGGCTTGCGGGGGGCGCAGGTTCTGGATCTTGCGGTGTCATGGCGCTGGCCTTGCAGCTTTCAAATTTAAAATACGTCTGATTCGTATTTGTATCTAACATTCCTGATCAACGTCTGACCGATGAAGCTGCTCGTTGTTGAAGACCACCAAGATTTGCGAGCGCTGTTGCAGGCCCATCTGGAGCGCATGGGATTCGCGGTGGATGTGGCCGCCACCGGACGGCAGGCGCTGGACGCGCTTGCCGTCACCGACTATGAGGCCCTGATCCTGGACCTGGGGCTGCCTGATATGGATGGCATGCAGGTGCTGGCCCGCTGTGATGACCGCCGCCGCAGAACCCCCTGCATCATCCTCACGGCACGCGACGCGCTGGAAAGCCGTCTGGCCGGGCTCAATTGCGGCGCCGACGACTATGTGCTCAAGCCCTTTGACATCTCCGAGCTGCAAGCGCGCGTACGCGCCGTGCTGCGCCGTGCCCAGGGCGGCCGGGAGCCTCGGCTGAGCCTGGGCAATCTGGCCTTTGAAACCGATTCCCGCCATGCGACCGTGGATGGCAGGCACATCGATCTGCTCCGGCGCGAGGCCATGCTGCTGGAGGAGATGCTGCGCGTGTGGCCCCGCATCGTGGTCAAGGAACGCATGGAAGAGCACCTGTACGCCTCGCGCGAGAGCGTGACCCTGAATGCCGTGGAGGCGCTGATCTCGCGCCTGCGCCGCAAGCTGCGCGACGGCGGCGCCAATGTGCTGATAGATACCGTGCGTGGCGTGGGCTATCGCATGGTCTTGCCCGCTGCCGCGCATGAAGAGCACCAGTCTTGAGCTGCGCGTGCTGTTGGGGCTGGCGCTGGCCTTTGCGGCTGGCGCCGGCGCACTGTCGCTGTCGCTGTACGACACGCGCGACCAGCTGCGCCGCGTGGCGATGGTGATCCAGGCGCGGGAGATCGCTGAAGGCTTCACCATGCAAAGCGATCCGGCCCGACTGCCCAAAAGCCATGCGGGCGGCGAGTTGTCGTACACGCTGTATTCGCCCGAGGGGCGGGTGCTCTGGTTCTCCGACAACCTCCAATCCCCGCGCCGCCTGCGCCTACCGCCCGACGGTGCGCGGGCGCCGCTGTTGAGGCTGCCCATCTACAGTGGCCAGGTTGTCAACGTGGCCGCACCACTGGCCGATGGAGCCACCCTGATGGTGGCCAAGCGCGATGTGCTGGAGCGCCAAGCCATTGGCGATCTGCTGCACGCCAAGCTGCTGCAAAGCCTGGTGATGCTGGTGCCTGTAGGCCTGCTGGCACTGCTGCTCATCTACTGGATGATGCGCTGGACGCTCAGGCCCGTGCAGCAGGCCGCACGTTTTGTGCAGGGCATGAAGCCAGGTCAGGTCCAGCCCATTCCGACCGCCCGGCTGCCGCGCGAACTGCTGCCGCTGGCCGAAGCCGTCAACCGCGCACTGGAGAATCTGGCGCAGTCGCTGGCCAACGAAAAGCGCCTGGTCGCCGACGCGGCGCATGAACTGCGCACGCCCCTGACCGTGCTGGACCTGCGCCTGCAGAAGGCGCGCACGGACCCCAGCCCCGATTGGCAGGCCGTGGACGGCGACGTGCGCTACCTGCGCCGCGTGGCCGAGCAGCTGTTGCTGCTGGCGCGCCAGGAGCAGGACCTGGGCGCAGGCGAGGCTGCTCCCGCAGCAGCGTCCACGCATCTCACGCGGCTGGTGAGGGAGGCCATCGCCGCAATGCTGCCGTTGTTCGAGGCCGGCTCGCGCAGCATGCAGGTGGACCTCATCGATGGCGTGCACTGCCAGGGCAACGCAAGCCTGCTTCACACCGCCATCTCCAATGTGCTCGAGAACGCCTTTCACCATGGCCAGGGAGATGTCTTGGTGGCCATGACGGCGGTTGAAGGTGACGTGATCCGCCTGACGGTGGCCGACCAGGGGCCTGGCGTTCCGTCCGACCGGCAGGAAGCCATGTTCACCCGCTTCAGCAAGGCGCGGCCTGGCAGCAGGGGCGCCGGCCTGGGACTGGCCATCACCCGCAAGATATTGCGCAATGCAGGCGGGGACATCCGCTTTCTGGGCAGTCCCCATTGCGAGCTGGAACTGTGCTTCAGGAGTGCATCGCATGGGGCTGTTGCGCCAGGGGCCATTGGCAAACAAAATTAGAATGATAGTCATTCTCGTTGTCGATTCATCACCTCCCCCCGGCCATGCCCACCCCTTCCGCTTCCTGGACCGCTGCGCGCTGGCACCAGCTTTTCTGTGCCTGCCAGCAGCAACTGGTGTCCTATCTGGCCGGCAAGACCGGCAGCCGTGATGAGGCGCAGGAACTGGCCCAGGAAACCTGGCTGCGCCTGGCCGATGCGCCGCCGCAGCTGCCCGATGGCAGCTCGCCCACGCTCGAAGCCGCGCGGGCCTACCTGTTTGCCACGGCCAAGCATCTGGCGATAGACAGGCTGCGCCAGCGCGGTGCGCAGCAGCGCTGCATGGACGACTGGGCGCAATTGCAGCCCGAGGCCGAAGGCGATGTGGCCGACCGAGCCATGTACCGGCAGGCACTGGCCGTGGTGGAGCGCACGATTGCAGACCTGCCCGAGCGCATGCAGGCCGCCTTGCTGGCCCACCGCCTGCATGGCGAGCGGCAGGCCGACATCGCCCGGCGCCTGCAGGTCTCCCTGAACACCGTGGAGCGTGACCTGATGCAGGCCGATGCCTGCCTGGAAGCCGCCTTGCTGCGCTGGCGCGGCGGGGTGGAGGCGGGCTTGCAGGCCTCTTCCAGAAAGCGGCGGCGGCGTGCCCTGGGCGCGCTGCTGGGCGTGGCCGGCATGGCCTGCGCGGCCTGGCCCGCCTGGCAGATGTGGAGCCGCCGCGTGCTGTGGCAAGGTGAACTGGCCAGCGCCACGGGCGTGCAGCGCAGCCTGGAGCTGCCCGATGGCAGCGTGCTGCGCGTGGACGCCGCCAGCCGCGTGGCGCTGACCTACCGTGCCGACCTGCGACAGGCACGGCTGCAGGAAGGCGCCGCCTTCTTTGCCGTGGCGCGCGATGCGGCACGGCCCTTTGTGGTGGAGGCCGGCCCCTTGCGCGTGACCGTGCTGGGCACGCGCTTTGGCGTGGAACTGGAGCCCGATGCGGTGCGCGTGCAGGTGGAGTCGGGCCAGGTGCGGGTGGAGCATGCGGCCACCGGACGCAGCCAGTTGCTGCAGGACAGCCAGTCGCTGCGCATTCCCCTGGACGGCGGCGAAGGAAATGCCGATGGCGCTGCCTGGCAGCCGCAGCTCCAGCAACGGCCCGCGGCCTGGCGCGAGGGCGAACTGGTCTTCGAGCAGGAACCGCTGGGCCGCGTCGTGCACCGGCTGGGCCGCTACACGCGGCGCCGCCTGGTGGTGGAGGAGGGCGCAGCGCAACTGGCCATCAGCGGCCACGTGCGCATTGCCCAGGCCGAGCGCTGGCTGCGCGGGCTGCCGCAGTTCGCGCCGGTTCAGGTCAGCGTGCTGGACGACGGCGGCCTGCGGATTGCGCGGCGCGGCGGGCGCGCGGAGCCGTGAGGTTTTTTTCAGGGTTTTTGGGAGTGACTCGTATTTGCATATGAAAGGCCGGGCGCCCTGCCTGTGCCGGCGATTCGCAATGAGCCTGTCTTCCAGAAAGTCCTTATGTCCGCTCCCAAGTCCTCCCGATTCCGATTCCGCCTCCGCCGCACAGCGGTTTTTCATGCATGTGCAGGCCTGGTGCTGGGCCTGCAACTGCAGTTGGCCGCCGCGCAATCGGTGTCCTTCGACGTGCCGGCCCAGCCGCTGGCCCAGGCGCTGAGCCAGTTTGCGCGCCAGGCGGGGCTGCAGCTCACCTACTCCTCCGAACTGGTGCAGGGCCGGCAGGCCCCGGCGCTCAACGGCAGCCACGATGTGCGCCAGGGCCTGGCGGCATTGCTGCAGGGCAGCGGCCTGCAGGGGCGCATCGAGGGCGGTACGCTGACCCTGCTTCCCACTGCCGCCAACGCGCCGGAGAACGCGCACCGCCTGTCCGAGATCACCGTCACGGCCGGCGACCAGTATGTGAGCCTGCTGCCCGCGCCCTACGCCGGCGGGCAGGTGGCCAAGGGCGTGCGCCTGGGCGTGCTGGGCAATACCGGCAACATGCAGGCGCCGTTCAGCACCACCAGCTACACGTCCGAGGCCGTGCGCAACCAGCAGGCCGGCACCATTGCCGAGGCGGTGAACCGCGACCCTTCCGTGCGCTACACCGTGCTGCCGGGCGGCAACGTGGACAACCTCTATATCCGGGGCTTTCCGATCTGGGAGGGCAACTCGGGCGAGATCGCCTTTGACGGCATCTACGGCATTGCCCCCAACTACCGCGTGCGCACCGAGTACGTGGACCGTATCGAGGTGGTCAAGGGGCCGGGCGCGCTGCTGTTCGGCATGTCGCCCAACGGCTCGGTGGGCGGCGTGATCAACATCGCTCCCAAGCGCGCCAATGAAGATGTGGCGCGGCTGGCCACGGGCTGGACTTCGGACAGCCTCTGGCGTGCCCATGCCGACGTGGGCCGGCGCTTTGGCGACGAGGCCCAGTACGGCATCCGTGTGAACGCCAGCAAGTACGGCGGCGATACGTCCATGGACCATCAAAGCACCGACGGCCATGTGCTGGCCGTGGCGCTGGACTACGAGGTGGAGCGCTTCCGCGCCACGTTGGACCTGCTCTCGCAGGACGAGCGCATCGACGGCGTGGGCCGGCCCATCATGCCCACGGGGCTCTCCTCCATGCCTGCTGCGCCCGACGGCACACTCAACGTGACCCAGCCCTGGGAATGGTCCAGGAATCGCGAGCGCGCCGTGCTGCTGCGCACCGAGCTGGACCTCACGCAGCAGCTCACGCTGTTCGCCAACATCGGCCAGTCGCGCGCCAATGTGGACCGCATCTATGACTCCGCCCCGCGCCTGACCAGTGCGGCGGGTGCCACCAGCATCACGCCCACCTATGCGGTGTTCGACGTGGACCGCAGCACCATCGACGCGGGCCTGCGCTCGCGCTTTGCGCTGGCCGGTGTCAAGCATTCGGTCACGCTGCAGCTGGCCAGCTACCGCGAGGATTTCCACCGTGCGCTGCAGGCGGGCTCGGCGGTGGCGTCCAACATCTATGCGCCTGTTGCCCACGCGCCGCAAAGCATTGCGCGGCCTTCGGCCATTCCGCGCATTCATGACAACCGCAACACCAGCCTGGCCCTGGTGGACACGCTTTCGCTGCTGCAGGACAGGCTGCAACTGTCGCTGGGCCTGCGCCACCAGGCCATCAAGTCCACCAACTACAACGTGCTCACGGGCGGCGCCGCCAATGTCTACGACGAGAGCGTGACCACGCCCGCCGTGGGCGTGGTCTGGCGCCAGGCGCCCAACTGGAGCCTCTACGCCAACTACATCGAGGGCCTGAGCAAGGGCGACATCGCGCCGCCCGCCGCCAGCAACTACGGCGAGGTGCTGCGCCCCTACAAGAGCCGCCAGTACGAAGTGGGAAGCAAGTACGACTTCGGCAGCTTCATGGCCACGGCCGCCCTGTTCAGCATTGAAAAACCCAGCGGTGGCCTGGACCAGGGCGTCTACAAGACCAACGGCGAGCAGCGCAACCTGGGCATGGAGCTGTATGCCTACGGCGAGGCCGCGCGCGGCCTGCGCCTGCTCGGTGGCGTGACCTGGCTCAAGCCCGAGATCACGCGCTCGGCCACGCCTGCGCTGGTGGGCAACCGGCCCATCGGCACTTCGCGCCTGCTGGCCAACCTGGGCGTGGAATGGGATGTGCCCGCCCTTGCGGGCCTGACCCTGGTCGGCGACTTGGCCTACACCGGCGCCCAGTTCGTGGACCAGGCCAACCGCCTGCGCATCCCGGGCTGGACACGCACCGACCTGGGCCTGCGCTATGCCACCCGCATCGCAGGCCGCAAGACCACGCTGCGCGCCACGGTGCAGAACGTGGCCGACCGCAAGGCCTGGGCCGGCGTCACGTCCTGGGGCGCCGTCTCGCCGATGATTCCGCGCACCTTCGTGGTGTCGGCTTCGGTGGATTTCTGAGGCATTTCTGAGGCACCGGGCGGCCTAGGCGCCTTCCGTAGCCGAACGAATGGCGGCGCTCTGTGCCGCAGGGGCTTCCTGGCCGTCACGCGCTGCGGCTTTGCGCGCCGGCAGCCATCGGCAGGCAGCCAACGCCGCCAGAACCGCCAGCGCCGCGCAGCCGAAGATGGCCTGCAGCCCGTGGCCCAGCGCGGCGGTGACGGCATCGGCCTGTGCGGCCAGGGGGCTGGCCGCAGCCAGCTCCTGTTTCATCAAATGGGTGAGCAGGGCTGCCAGCAAGGCTACGCCGGCGGCGCCGCCCAGGCTGCGCAGCATGACGGGTGCCGCCGTGGCAATGCCCAGGTGCCGGGCCGGCGACACACGCTGCGCCACCACGGTGATGATGGGAAACATCAGCCCCAGTCCCAGGCCTAGCGGCAGCAGTCCTGCGGACAGGGCCAGCGGTGCCTGCGGCAGCCAGTGCAAGGCTGCGGTGATCAGTCCGAACGACAGCAGCATCAGCACGCAGGCCACCCGGGCGAGCGACGCGGCTGGCGTCTGGGCGCGCAGGCGCCGGCCGCTGCCAATGGCCCCTGCGGTGATGCCGGCCATCAGTGGCGCCAGGTGCCAGGCGGAACCGGTAGGCGACAGGTGCAGGCCGATCTGCAGATACTGCGGAAGGAAGACAACGGCCGCATACAGCGCAACGCCCGTGGACAGGGCTAGGAAACTGACCGCCGCGTAGGCCGGGTGGGCAAACAGCGACAGCGGCAGCAGCGGATGGGTGGCGCGGCGCTGGCGCACGAAGAATGCAAGGGCGAACTTGGCGCCCAGGGCCAGCAACACCCACAGCGACAGCTGCTCTGGCAGATTCAGATGGCTGTGCTGGGTGGCCAGCAGCAGGCTGACCAGGGCTGCGGCCAGCAACACGGCACCCAGCCAGTCGATGCGCTGGCGGGGCCGGGGCTCGGCGGCAGCCTCCGGCACAGCCGCCCTGGGGGGCAGCGCCCATGCCAGCACTCCCCAGGCCAGCCCTGCGAGCGGCACATTCAGCCAGAACGCCCAGTGCCAGGACAGATGCTCCACCAGCGCCCCGCCCAGCAGCGGGCCGACCATGGTCGATACGCCATAGGCGGCGCCCAGCAGGCCCTGGTAGCGGGCCCGTTGCTCAGGCGCAAACAGGTCGGCAAGGGTCAGCATCGTCAGCGTCATGAGTCCGCCGCCGCCTGCGCCCTGCAGGGCACGCGCCAACACCAATTGCTGCAGGTCATGGCTGGCACCACAGGCCAGGGAGCCGGCCAGGAACAGGCCGATGGCCAGCAGCAGCATGGGCTTTCTGCCCAGCACATCGGCCAGCCGCCCGTACAGCGCAATCACCACGGTGGCCGCCAGCAGATAGGCCGAGAACACCCAGGCCAGCGGCCAATGGCCCGGCAGTTCGCGGGCCATCACGGGCAGGGCGGTCGAAAGAATGGTCTGGTCCAGGGCCGCGAGGACGAGCGTCAGCACGAGCATGGCGAAGCAAAGCAGGGGCAGGTTCCGCCGACCGGGCGGGGAAGTCAGCGAGGTTGTGGACATGGGCGTCATGGGCGTGCAGCGGCGAGGGCTTGGGTTGAGGCAACGGCCGCCAGTGTCGGGAGTGGTGTGGGTTTTGTACAGTGCAATGTATTGAACGTATGATTTCGCATGGCGAACACATACGACCTCAACCTGCTGATTGCACTGGATGCCTTGCTCAGCACGGGCAGCGTGACGCAGGCGGCCGGGCGCATGCACCTGAGCACTCCCGCCATGAGCCATACGCTGGCACGCATCAGGGAGGCGTTTGGCGACCCCATCCTGGTGCGTGCGGGCCGCAGCCTGGTGCCCACGCCGCGCGCCCTGGCCCTGGCGGAGCCGGTGCGCGCGCTGCTGGCCCAGGCGCGGGCGCTGCAGGACCCTGTCGATGCGGGAGGACTGGCGGGCCTGCGCCGCCGCTTCGTGGTGCGGGCGCCCGAAGGCATTGCCGTCGTCTTCGGTGCCAGCCTCTCGCGTGCGCTGGAGGCGGAAATGCCGCTGGCCAGCCTGCAGTTCCTGCCCGAAACCCATGCCGACCCGGGGGCCCTGCGCGAAGGCCGCATCGACCTGGATGTGGGCAGCTTTCGCAGCATGGACCCGGAAACCGAGAGCCTGGTGATATCGGAGCAGACCTTGGTGGGCGTCGTGCGCGCCGGCCATCCCCTGTTGAAGTCCGCCAGAAAGTCGCAACGGCTGAGCACCGCGCAGTTCGCCGCCGCGCGCCACGTCGGCATCACCCAGCGCCCGGGTGAAAGCTCGCCCGTGGACGCTGCCCTGGAGGCGCTGGGCCTGCAGCGGCAACTGGCGCTGCTGGTGCCCAGTTCGTTCTCGGCCCTGATTGCGGCCTCCCGCACCGACCTGGTGGCCTGCGTGCCGACACGCACGGCGCATGGCATGGCCGCATCGCTGGGGCTGGTGGTGTTTGCCTTGCCCATCGACGTGCAGGTGCAGCCCATGCGCATGGCCTGGCATCCGCGCCATCAGGCGGATCCCGCGCATCAATGGTTGCGCGACTGCATTCAACGGCAGCTCGATGATCCGCAATGGATCAGGCCTTCCGTGGCATCGCTGACGGATGGGGCCGGCAGGGGGGTTACCTGACCCGCACCGTGGCGGGAGCGGCCCGGTTCTCCCTCCATCGGTCTATGCTCGCGGCATGAACGCAAGCAAGACCCTGCTGATCGTCTACCACTCCATGACCGGCGGCACCCGCCAGATGGCCGAGGCCGCGCGCGACGGCGCAGCGGCCGAAGGCCAGGGCGTGCAGGTGCGCCTGCTGCATGCCTCCGAGGCCGGCCCCGACGATGTGCTGTCCGCCGACGGCTACCTCTTCGCCACCCCGGAAAACCTGGCCGCCATCAGCGGCCAGCTCAAGGACTTCTTCGACCGCAGCTACTACGCGGCGCTGGAGCACCTCAATGGCCGGCCCTATGCCAGCCTCATCTGCGCGGGCAGCGACGGCCAGAACGCCGCCCGCCAGATCGCCCGCATCGCCACCGGCTGGCGCCTCAAGCCCGTGGCCGAGCCCCTGATCATCTGCACCCACGCCCAGACCACCGAAGCCATCCTGGCACCCAAGCGGATTGCCGCAGCTGAGCTGGAGCAGTGCCGGGCGTTGGGGGAGGCGATGGGGGCCGGGCTGGCGCTGGGGGTCTTTTGAGGGTTGCCAGCATCTTGGGTGCCCTACATTTCTTGGTGGCCCGGTCGCCCGGTGTGGCTCAGCCGAACAGGCGCGACCAGAATCCGCCTTTTCCACCCACCTGCTGCCGGGCTCCCTGCATGTGGGCGCGTATGCCGAGCAATTGGGCATCGCCCGGATCGTGGCGCAGGGCGATCTCGACCAGTTCAGGCTGAAGGTGCGAGGCCTTGAGCTGGCCCAGGGCCCTGAGGGCGGTGACCTTGTGCGCATGAACGAAGCTCATGCTGCGAACTTCCCATGGCGCTTGCTGTTGCTGAGACGAAAGCTGCGCATAGCGGCGCTCGGCTTCGGCCACGATGTCGAGGACGTCCTGGTGGTGGCTGGTCTCGTTGAGATAGGCGCATGCGGTCTGCGCGCAGTCCAGATACAGGCCGGTATCAAGCGCGTAGTCCTCCATCAGCAGCAGGGACAGGTCGGTGGCTTGCTTGCGGTTCCCCAGTTGCCGATAGGCATGGCGCAGGTTTTCCAGCAGGGCCCGGAAACAGGTCTGCTGCAGCCCGGCTTCGAGGACGGCGGCCGCCTGCTCGTACTGTTCCTGCGCGTTGTACAGCACGCCCAGGTTGTTGCAGCACATGGCATAGGTGTGGATGTCCAGCGCGGCGGGCGCGGCCTCCCGGCCGTTTGCCGGCGTGCCGGCGCTGGCGAAGCGCTCCAGACAGCGTTCGTAGAGTGTGGTCTGCAGGCGTTCGATTTCCTGCAGGGCCGCTGCATCCGTGTCGGGGCGCTTCCACTTGCCCACGGTCACGCCGGCCGTGTAGTAGTCGGGTGCCGCCGGGCTATCAGCCAACTCGGGATAGGAAAAGATGCTGCGCCAGGGCACGGCATGCTCCATCTCGAAAATGCGGGCTTGCAAGTCCGCCTGGGGCTGCAAGGCATGAGACTTGCGGTAGGCGGCCAGCGCGGGCTCGGGTTCGTCCAGCCAATAGTGGGCACTGCCCAAATAGCGGTGTCCATAGGCATTGCCTGGTGACATTGCCAGTGCGCGCTGCGCCCATTCGACGACCTGGCGCAATGCCGCACTGCGGTCCTCGGTGAATTGGTCACTGGAATCGAGATACACCAGGCACAGCATCAGCCATGACCATTCGCTACCCTGGCCTGATTCGGCAGTGGCCTGAATGCTGGTCAAGAGGCTGGCAATCGCTTCATTGTCCAGATGGCTGAAAACCGTGGTGCCAGACCATAGCGCATGCATTCGCGCGTGGTCGCCCTGGCTGAGGGCATGCATTCCTTGGGAAATCAGTCGTTCCATGGTCTGTTGGGAATATTGTGGGAGGCGCCATCGTATCCGCTGTGTTTGACAGGAGGATGGGGCACCACTCAATGGGAGCGATAAGACGCCCGTGCAGACAATGTCTGAACAACAGGTCAAAGCCCCGTCAACTGCGGCAATGCCTTCTCGCAGGCCTTGCGGCACAGGTAGCGCAGGTCCTGTTCACCATCTTCACTGCGCAGGTAGCCGGCGCCGGCGGCGTTGATGTTCCATTCATAGACCTTGCCCGAGCGCAGCAGCCGTCCGCTGAAACTGCAGGGCAGGATGATGGATTCCTCGTGGAAGCTGCCAGCCGAGACTTGCTTTGCCGTCGCGAAATAGCGGGCCACGTCGGTGGCGTCCAGGCTGACTTTCTCGCAGCCCATGGTCTCGCCCGAGCCTACGGAACGGGTGACCGGGCCGATGACGGAAATGGGTGCCGCCTTGGCCGCGTGTTTGGGCGTGGATGCGGAAGTAGATGAGGCCTGCAGCGGCGCATGCAGGCACAGCATCACGGCAACCCAGGCGGCAATGCGCAGGCTGCGAGAGGGGTTGTTGAAAAGCTGGCTGGATGGCATGGCTCAGGCTCCCGTGAAGATGTAGCGCAGCAATTGGGCGCCTTCGGTCGCCTCCTTGCGGGCAATGGCGCCGTGGGAGTAGACATCGGACAGCAGCTTGAGCTTGTAGTGGTCCACCACTTGCTGGGTCAGCCATTTGGTCTGGAACAGCTGCGATTGGGTGGGCGCCTCGTAATCCTTGGTCGATGGCAGGAAGCGGCCCACCACCTCGATGCCAACGGAGTCGCTGTTGGCCGGATAACGCAACGGATAGGCCTTTGTGTTCTCGTGCGATGACACATTCTTGGCCCGCTTGCTGAAGCTCAGGCCCTTTTGGTGCAGCAGGGCATTGATGTTCTTGAGTTCCGTGGGATCGCAGGTGCTCTCGTTGACGCAGCGCGGCTGAAGAATTCCCACATGCCAGCAGATGCGCTCAAGGCTGGCCGTCTGGTAGATCTTGCCGTCCTTCTCGATCAGAAAGTGCGCCCCCGTCTTCTGGCCGCTCTTGTAGGCATTGAGCACGCTGGCGGCCGTGGACGAGTCAGTGCGGTGCAGCACGATGGAGGTGACGGACAGCAAGGCGCCGTGCTCTATGGACGGATAGGTCTTGACTTCGACGCTTTTGTCTACCATCAATCCTTTTTCGATAGTGGCCAATTATTTCTCCCTCTTTATTCCGACTGGTTGGTTGCGGCTGGCTGGAAAACCGGCACAGCATACAGGTTTATTAGATAGAAATAATTCGAAATGTACGACAGACTTTGTTGATTGAAATATGTTGAAACAATTGACTTGGGTTCATGAAGGATTGATGAATCGCAGAAATGTCCTGCATTCCGTCACGCCCAGTGCCAGCGAAGTGCACCGGCCTGCGCGGTGACCCATAAAAGCGCCGCAATTGGATGCGCCGGCAGCAGACCAATGGCAAGGTCGAGAAGTTCATTCAGTGGATGCTTCGCGAATGAGACTATGGCTGGGCGTACCTGAACTCAGCCGAGTGGACTCATGCCTTTTCTATCTGGCAGCACCTACAACAGGCAGAGATTGCACAGCGACATCGGAGGCGTCGTCCTGATGTCCAGGCTCAAATCTGCAAACAACCTATTGTCGGTTCACGTCTAGTTGTATTAGATAAATTTCGCCTTGCAAGCCGCAGGTGCAGTCCTGGATATGGTGCCGGTACCTGATATCCAGTCTGTCAAGGACGCTTTCGCAGGCCGGGAAGTTGCATCCGGGCCTGAGCTTTTGCAGTCGTCTTGCTAACAGGTTTGAAGAAGACCCATCAGCCAGCGCGCAGAACGTCCGGACAGCAGCCATTGGGCGCCATTAAAGCAGCGATCCTGGGCAGAAGGGGCAGCTTGTCCAGCATCATGGCGGCGAGCAAGAGGGCAAGGGCGGCGGCGCCGCGCAGCACGCGGCCTCAGACGGGGAGATTTCGCTTCAGGCAGAACATGGACGGGCCTTTATAAGTATTGGCTTTGCCTGGAAGCCGGTGGTCACCAAGAAGGTTCAGAGATTTCAACGGTTTCTATGGCTGGCTCAGATTGTCCTGGTGTTCCCGCAACGCAGTCTTGGGGTGTCAGCTTTCAGTTATTTCCACCAGCCGGCCGCCAGCACTGCTGCCATGGTGCTGGCCATGCCGGCCCATTGCGTGGCCCATGGCCCGACGGTGAAGCGGGTCAGGTCTACCAGCAATATCATGGCCGGATAGATAAAGGAAAGTGCGGCAGGCTGGATCGGGCACGCACCGCATCCGGCACGCGAAGTATCCGTGCCGCCCCTCTGCGTAGAGATCGTGCGTAGAGCCACATTCAGCGGGAGAGCAAGATGAAGAGATGCACGTGGGAGGGCATGGTGAAATGTGCATACGGTACAAGGCGCTTGCCATAACCTCGTCGCCCCGGGAAATCAGTTGTCCTATTGTTGTGCCCGGCGAACTGAGGCAGTGCACCACCATATTTGCGGCAGATGCCCATGTCATTGGCTGGCCTGAAAGTGAGATGTTGTATCTCTTCGTCGATCGCACCGATCGTATTCATAGAGAATCTCTTTCGTCAACATGACCTCAACATGACCATCTCCATGAGGGACGTGAGATGCATGGTCGTGCCATTCGCCCTCGATACCCCCACTTCGCCTTTGGTAAGGAAACGATGAGTGAATGGGGCTTGCATTGCATTCGTGCTTGTGGCACCCACAGTCAAGGCTATAGATTGTATTGTGGTGAGTGAGTGCTTATTTTGCATGTTGGATAATTATTGGCTTGCTAACTGTTTGTCCAGGGAAAAAATGGGGGTTTGCAAAAATCTTCATACCGAGTTAGGCTTGTCGCCTCGACGCAGTTGAGAAAAATACGACAGAGCAATGATGCTTGTTCGGTGTCTTAAGTGAGTGTGCCAAATAATTTTTGAAACTCAGTGGGAATGGTATATGGGAAAATATACTGATCGCATGAAATGAAAGGAGTTGAAAAAATAAAATTAAGTCGGTGTGGTTTTAAAATTATTGTACTTGAGGAGATTTCCGTAATGAAGATTGCATATGTTGGTTGTGCGGTAGTTTTTGCTTCTTTCTTGTCGTCGAATGCATTGGCGGAAGGGTGGATCGGTTCCACTTCCAATACCTATACCGATGGCGCTCACATAGAAGGATGGGCGTGTAATCCGGCAACGCCTGGCGTTTCCGGATGGGTTCACTTCTGGAGCGGTAGTGCAGATAATAAATTCCTAGGTGCTTTGCATGCAAATATCCCACGCGAGCAGGCGGTAGGAAATATATGCGGAGACTCCGGTGTGCACGGTTTCAGTGGAACTCTGGATGTGCCATATGCCGAACGTGACGGGAAAAGGCATAAAATCGTAGCCTACTTCATCAACGAAAATGGACAGCCACCGTTGTTGCTGCAAAACCATGCCTATATGTGGCTGGATGGCGGATATACGTTGCAGACAAGAACTGAGTGTAATGGAGCCAATCCTGCGCCGGGGCATTGGGTCAAGAAAGCTGTTGGCGGAAAGTGCACACTGCACAGTAGTGTAGGCGGTATCACGTGGGCTCTGAACACGACACATGCCTTCATCAGCAATGCGCCCTCGGGTTACCAGCTTGAGGCCTGTGAGCCAGGTCCTGCCGGATGGACGACTCTGAGCACAAACCCCTCATCCTCCAATTGCATGAGGATTGATCCTTATGCGAACATTGTTACCAGCCCCAGCTACATCATCAAGAAAAATTGATGATTGACAGTTTCCGGTTGATCTGGTTTCCTTAAAATCCGTGGTAACTTCAGGATCTTGGGGTAAAGACCTTTGTCTCTGATCCTGCAGTTACTCTATTGCACGAATTTTGCAGGGTGCATGCTATTCCGCACGGTAAATTTGAACTCTCTCGTCTATTTTGAGAATCCGCTATTGGGGTAGTGGATTTCTCTTGACGAGGATGATGGTTTTGGGGTTTTGATGTCGATCATGTTTTTCCGATCAGGCCGAAAACGATTCTGATCCTGCTCCGGAAAACCTGGGCGTTCGCACCAGATTACGTTCGGCTTGGTTGCGCTGGACCGTTAGGACTGGCCCGTGAGCCGGTGCCCCAGCACCGCCACCACAATGCAGCCCATCCCGACCCACTGCGCCGCCGACGGCACGGCGCCAAACCAGACCAGATCCACCAGCAAGGCCATGGCGGGGTAGACGAAGGACAGTGCCGCAATGGCGGGCGCCGGCAGCCGCTGGAATGCGGCATACATCACCGTGTACATGAAGGCCGTATGGACCAGTCCCAGGGTCAGCACCATGGAGGCGGCGCGCGCTGACAGCAATTGAGGGCTGGCTGCGGCGATATGGGTGAGCAGCGGCAGGGCCCACAGGCTCAGCACCAGTCCGCCCGCCAGCATCTGCAGCATGGCGATCTGGGCCGAGGGCATGTGGCCCAGGCGGCGCGTGGCCACCGTGGTGCCTGCGTAGAGAGCGGCGGCCAGCAGGGCCAGGGCCACGCCTATCCAGGCGCCTGTTCCAGCATGCGATGCATCCATGCCATCCAGCCCGACCAGGCCGCTGCTCAGCGCCACCCCCAACAGGGCCAGCAGCAGCCAGGGCAGCTTGCGGCGTTCGACGGGCTCGCCCTGCAGCGCCGAAAGAGCCAGCAGCATGAAGGGCTGCACGTGGTAGACCACGGTGGCCACGGCGATGGAGCTGTAGTGGTAGGCGCTGAAGAGGGCGACCCAGTTGAGCACCAGGGCGATGCCGCCGCCAGCCAGCCACAGCCATTCACGGCCTTGAGGGGCGACCCATTCGCGCCGCCAGGCCAGCCACAGGCCCAGGCCCAGTGCGCCCAGCACGCACCGGGCGAATACGACCAGCAGCGGCGGCAGCGCGCTTTCCACGACCAGCAGGCCGATGGTGCCCGACAGCGCCATGGCCAGCAGCATGCGCCAGGTGCCGCCCTGGCTGGCTCGGGGCCGCGTGGTTGAGGTTGCAGATGTGAGGCTGGGGCTGTGGGACATGGTGTGGATTCCTGGGCGCGCTTCGGTATGGAGCGCATGGCCATATCTTGCGGACCCTGCAATCAATCAACAATCTACCAGTCATTCAAATTATTATTGCCTGACATGCAACAAAGACCGGAGTAGCGCCTTGCCCGATACCGCCATGCCCCTGGATGAAATGCTGGTCTTCGCCCGCGTGGTGGAGCACCAGAGCTTTGCGGGCGCGGCCCGGCAATTGGGGCTGACGACTTCGGCCGTGAGCCGCAGCGTGGGGCGGCTGGAGGCGCATTTCGGGCTGCGGCTGCTGCAGCGCACCACGCGCTCGCTGTCGCTGACCGAGGCGGGGGCAGAGATCCATCAGGCCTGCCTGCGGCTGGTGGAGGATGCCCAGGCCGTGCAGGCGCTGGCCGGCCAGTTGCGCCAGCAGCCGCGCGGGCTGCTGAAGATCAGCGCGCCGGCCGTGCTGGGCGATCTCTGGCTGTCACCGCTGCTGCCGGGCTTTTGCGCGCGCTGGCCCGAGGTGCAGGTGCAGGTGGACATGACGGACCGCATGGTGGACCTGGTGGCCGAGGGGCTGGACCTGGGCCTGCGCATCAGCGTGCCGGGCCAGATCGCGCCGGGGCTGGTGGCGCGGCCGCTCAAGACCATCCGCTATGTGCTGGTCTCCACACCCGGCTACCTGGCGCGGCATGAGGCCATCGGTGCGCCTGAGCAGTTGCTGGCGCATCCCTTCATCAGCCTGGGCTACGGCCAGTTCCAGAACGAGGTCGAATTGCGTCCGCAGCGCGCTGGGCACCAGCCGGCTGCGCCCGCTACGCGTCTGCTGGTGAATACGCCCATCACCATTGCCAGCAGCCTGGGCATCATCCAGGCGCTGCAGCAGGGGCCAGGCATCGGCGTGGTAGCGGACTTTGCGGCGCAGGCGGCGCTGCAGGCCGGGCAGCTGGCGCCCGTGCTGCCGGGCTGGGCGCTGTGCGGCAAGTACGCGCCGCGCGTGGTGCATGCGGTCTATGCGCCCACGCGCCATGTGCCGCTGAAGCTGCGGGCGCTGATCGACTACCTGGTCGAGGTGGAGGGTGACGGCGCCGCGGCCCCCGCCACCTAACCCATGCGCCTGCGCAGCGCCGCGCTGGCCCAGTCCACGGCCACGGACAGCGCCAGCATGGCGATGATGACGGTGCTGGCCTGGGCGTAGTGGAACAGCGACAGCTCGAAGTACAGCAACTGCCCCAGCCCGCCCGCGCCCACGAAGCCCAGGATGGCGGCCATGCGGATGTTCATCTCCCAGCGGTACAGCGTATAGGCCAGCAACTGCGGCGCGGCGCCGGGCAGCGTCGCGTAGAGGAAGGCCATGGCACGGCCGCTGCCGGACAGGCGCAGCGCTTGGGTGGGGGCGGCGGGCTGGTTCTGCAGGGCCTCGGCATACAGGCGCCCCAGCACGCCGGCCGTGTGCAGCGCCAGCGCCAGCGCGCCTGCGAACGGGCCCAGGCCCACGGCCAGGGCGGTGATGGTGGCCCAGACCAGCTCGGGCACGGAGCGCAGCACGTTGAGCACCAGGCTCCAGGGGGCGCGCCAGCGCGGCAGCGCCAGCAGCAGGCCCAGCACGGCCGCCAGCAGGGTGCCGACCACGGAAATGGCCAGCGTCTCCCACACGCCCACGGCCACCTTGCGCAGCCATTCGGCGCTGGTGTCGGGCGGGAAGAAGCTGATGACGAATTCCAGCATGGACCGGCCCGCCGCGCCGGTGAACAGCGAGGGCAGGTCCATCTCCAGCATGGCAAAGCTGGCGGCCACGCCCAGCGCCAGGGCGGCGCAGGCGAGGGCGCTGCGCCAGCCCCAGGCGCTGGCACGCGCGGCGGGTGGCGTGTCCAGCGCGCGGCGCAGGCCACGCGAGAGCAGGTCGGCGCCCCAGACCAGCAGCATGAAGGTCAGCAAGATGGTGCTGGCCTCGCCGCCGTTGAGCATCTTCATGGCCTGGTCCATGAGCTGGCCCAGGCCGCCCGCGCCCACAAAGCCCATGACCACCGAGGCGCGTATGGCGCACTCCCAGCGGTAGACGGTGTACGAGGTCAGCTCGCGCGCGGCCTGGGGCAGCAGGCCGTACAGCATGGCCAGCGGCCGGCGCGCGCCGGCCTGCGCCAGGGCACGCGCGGGTGCGGGGTCGGCCGATTCCAGGATTTCCGCATAGACCTTGGCCAGCATGCCGCCATAGGTCAGGCCCAGGGCCAGCACGCCAGCGGCCGGCCCCAGGCCGAAGACGCGCACGAAGACCAGGGCCCAGACCAGCTCGGGCACGCCGCGCAGGATGGTGAGCAGGCCGCGCGTGACGGGGTTGAGCGCCCGCCGCTCGCGCGCGGCGCCCGTGACCAGGTAGGCCAGCGGCACGGCCAGCACAAAGGCCAGGGCCATGCCGGCCGTGGCAATGGCCAGGGTCTCCAGCGTGGCGCGGCCCAGGTAGCCGAGGAAGTCGCGCCCGGTTTCGGGCGGCAGGAAGGTGGCCAGAAAGCGGCCGATGACCTGCAGGTTGCCGGGATCGAACAGCGCGCCCAGGCTGAAGCCCGCGCCCTGGAACAGCGGCCATAGAACGACAGCGGCCAGCACCAGGGCGCCGAGGCGGCGGGGCGCGGCGGGATCACGCAGCGCGTGCAGATCGGAACTCAACGGCATGCGGATGCGGACAGCGGTGCGGCAAAGGCGGCGGGCGCGGGTGTCCACGCGGGGCGGGAGGGATCATCGCCAGGATGCTCGGACCCATACAGCGCACGCAGGTGTTCCTGCGTGACTTCTGCCGCCGGCAGGTCGAAGGCGATGGCACCATCGCGGATGCCCACGATGCGCGCAAAGCAGGCCAGCGCCAGGTCCACGGCATGCAGGCTGGCCACCAGGGTGGCGCCGCGCGCGGCGGCTTCGTGCACCAGCAGTTGCACGGTGGACAGGGCCAGGGCCGGGTCCAGCGCGGCCACGGGCTCGTCGGCCAGGATCAGCTCGGCCTGCTGGTAGAGCACGCGGGCAATGCCCACGCGCTGCAGTTGCCCGCCCGAGAGCTGGTCGCAGCGCGCGAACAGCTTGTCTGCCAGCTGCACGCGGGCCAGGGCCTCGCGCGCGCCGGCGGTGTCCTGTGGGTACAGCAGCGAGGCCAGCGCCTTCCAGGCCGGCCACCGGCCCAGGCGCCCGGCCAGCACGGCCGTGACCACGCGCTGGCGCGGCGGTATGGGCGGCGCCTGGTGCACCGTGCCGATGCGCGCGCGCAGCAGCCGCGGAGCCCCCGCGCTGGACGCAGGCACCTCGTCGCCCAGCACGCTGCGCCGGCCCTGGCTGGGCGCCAGCGCCGTGCCGATGACGGACAGCAGCGTGGTCTTGCCCGCGCCCGAGGGGCCGATCAGCGCAATGGCCTCGCCCTGGCGTGCGGCCAGCGTCACGCCGCGCAGCGCAATGCCGCCGCCGGCGTGGGTCAGGCCCACGCCTTCCAGTTCAAAGCTCATGGATTGCGCCTGCTGCGGCTTACTTGAGCAGGCCGGCCGACTTGGCGGCAGCCTCGATGCCTTCGTAGTTCGAGGCCTGGGTGGGCACGAAGCGCGCGGCGCGCTGCAGCTCCAGGATGGCCTTGTGCTCGGGCTTGGCCGGGTCCAGCGCCAGGAAGGCGTCGGTCAGCTTCTTGACCAGGGCCGGGTCCAGGTCGCCGCGCACGGTCCAGTTGTAGTCGAAGTAGGGCGGCGTGGTGGCGAACACGCGCACCTTGCTGGTATCGACCTTCTTGCTCTCCACCAGCTTGTCCCAGACCGATGCATTGAGCACGCCGGCCTCGGCCTTGCCTGCGGCCACGAAGGCCACGGTGGCGTCATGCGCGCCGGAGAAGGCCACGGTCTTGAAGTCCTTCTCGGGGTCGATGCCGTCCTGCTGCAGGAAAAAGCGCGGCATCAGGCTGCCCGAGGTGGACGAGGGCGCGCCAAAGGCAAAGCTCTTGCCCTTGAGGTCGGCCAGGGTCTTGATGGCGGGGTTGGCCGTGATGAACTTGGAGGTGAACCTGGCGTCTTCCTCGCGCTGCACGATGGGGATGGCCGTGCCGTTGGTGCGGATCTTGGCCTGCACGAAGGTGAAGCCGCCCAGCCAGGCCAGGTCCAGCTTGCGCGTGGCCAGCGACTCGACCACGGCGGCGTAGTCGGTCACGGGCGTGAACACCACCTTCATGCCGGTCTGGGCCGAGAGGTACTTGCCCAGCGGCTCGAACTTGCGCTGCAGCTCGGTGGGAGCTTCATCCGGGATGGCCGAGACGCGCAGCACGGCGGGTTCGGCGGCCAGCGCAGGCAGGCTGGACAGGGAGGAGGCGGCCAGCACGCAGGCAGCCGCCTGGCGCAGCGCCGAGCGGCGCGCAGGAATGTGGTTCATGGATGGGCTCCGTTCAATCAGCCACCGCCGTCCGGATACACGGCGGTTTAATAAGGCGCCCGGGGCTGACCCGGGCGCCGAAGATACAAGGGCGGTACACCGACCGCTGAGGCTGCATTGTAGGGAGCGGGCTTTTCCGTTGGGGACGTCAGGCATGAGCGCCGGACCTGCGGGCACAGCGCTGCCGCCGATCTTTTTCCCGCGAGCGCTGCGTTTGTGCACCGCCTGGGGCCTTGCTTGGCCGGGGACTTGAGCATGCGTTGCACCAAAACATTCATGATTGGTCTGACCAATAAACATCGTGGTGCATTATCTGCACTCTTTTAGGTGTTTACCCTGTTCATCTGCCCACTTGAAAGCTCTGAGAATCGCACCACTTCGCGCAATGGTCTGAATTTTGGCTTAATTGGTTGGACCAATTTTCCAATGGCCCACAAGGCGCCAGCGCGGGGAACACTCCCAGACACCGTTGCAGCCAGCCAGCAGACATCCTGTGCGGATCGCACCGCATGCCAACGCTGCAACGAGAGGGAGTGGCCGACAAGGGGCGCTTACCGCGCCCTCCCCATCATCTAGAGACACGGTCATGCAAACCATCTGGCAGCAGAACTACGATCCCGCCGGGAACATCTGGATCTCGGCGCTGATCGCGCTGATTCCCATCATCTTTTTCTTCCTGGCGCTGACCAGGTTCCGTCTCAAGGGCTACCAGGCTGGCACCGTCACCGTGGCGCTGGCGCTGGGCGTGGCGCTGCTGTTCTACAAGATGCCCGTGAGCGCGGCACTGGCCTCGGCCGTGTACGGCTTCTTCTACGGCCTGTGGCCCATCGCCTGGATCATCGTGGCGGCCGTGTTCCTCTACAAGATCTCGGTCAAGACGGGGCAGTTCGACGTGATCCGCTCGTCCATCCTGTCGGTCACGCCCGACCAGCGGCTGCAGCTCATCCTGGTGGGCTTTTGCTTCGGCGCCTTCCTGGAGGGCGCGGCCGGCTTCGGCGCGCCCGTGGCCATCACTGCCGCGCTGCTGGTGGGCCTGGGCTTCAAGCCGCTGTATGCGGCGGGCCTGTGCCTGATCGCCAACACGGCGCCCGTGGCTTTCGGCGCCATGGGCATTCCCATCATCGTGGCGGGGCAGGTCTCGGGCGTGGATGCATTCGCCATCGGCCAGATGGCCGGCCGCCAGCTGCCCTTCATGACGGTGCTGGTGCTGTTCTGGCTGATGGCCATCATGGACGGCTGGCGCGGCGTCAAGGAAACCTGGCCTGCGGTGCTGGTGGGCGGCGGCTCGTTTGCCCTGGTGCAGTTCCTCACGGCCAACTACATCGGCCCCGAGCTGCCGGACATCACCTCGGCCATCGTCTCGCTGGTGGCGCTGACGCTGTTCCTCAAGGTCTGGCAACCCAAGCGCATCTTCCGTTTCGACACGGAAGGCGAGGGCGGCAAGGCTGCTGCCATTGCGAAGACAGCCAAGGCGGTCAAGGCTCCCGCCGCCGCTTCCGGTGCACCGCTGACGGCCGGTGCCGTCATCAAGGCCTGGTCGCCCTTCATCATCCTCACGGCCATGGTGACGGTCTGGAGCATCAAGCCCTTCAAGGCGCTGTTCGCCGCAGGCGGCCCGCTGGCCTCCACCGTCATCAACATCCCCGTGCCCTTCCTGCACAACCTGGTGGAGAAGACGCCCCCCGTCGTGGCCGCCGCTGCGCCCTACGGCGCGGTCTACACCTTCAACTGGCTGCTGGCCACCGGCACGGCCATCCTGATCGCGGCGCTGATCACCATCACCTTCACGCGCCTGTCGCCGGCCAAGGCCGTGGCCACGCTGGGCGAGACCTTCAGGGAACTGGCCGTGCCGATCTACTCCATCGGCATGGTGCTGGCCTTCGCCTTCGTGGCCAACTACTCGGGCCTGTCGGCCACGCTGGCCCTGGCGCTGGCACACACGGGCCAGGCGTTCACGTTCTTCTCGCCCTTCCTGGGCTGGATCGGCGTGTTCCTCACGGGCTCGGACACTTCGGCCAACGCGCTGTTCGCCGCGCTGCAGGCCACCACGGCGCAGCAGCTGGGCCTGCCCCAGGTGCTCACGGTGGCGGCCAACACCACGGGCGGCGTGACGGGCAAGATGATCTCGCCCCAGTCCATCGCCATTGCCTGCGCGGCCGTGGGCCTGGCAGGGCGCGAGTCGGACCTGTTCCGCTTCACGGTCAAGCACAGCCTGATGTTCGCCGTGATCATCGGGGTGATCACGACGCTGCAAGCCTATGTGTTTACGTGGATGATTCCGGGGTATTGACATGAAACACCCCCTGAGTCGCTGCGCGCCTTCCCCCCGTGGCACGGCGCCTCTCTACCCGCTTCGCGGGGGAGGGGGACGACACCCTCGCGGCGGGGCGGCCCTTGCTCGGTGTCCCTGGCTTGGGCAGTGCGGGTTTCATGCGATGAGGCTGGCGCATAGCGCCGTGAATCACTGAAAACCAATTCTGAGAATCCCCATGCGCGTTGCCGATCAAGTTGTCGAGAAATTGCTTGCCCTGGTGCAGGCCAGCGGAGTGCAGCCCGGACAGCGGCTGCCCGCGGAGCGGCAACTGGCGGCCGAGCTGGGCGTCTCGCGCACCTCGGTGCGCGAGGCGATACAGAAACTCACCAGCCAGGGCGTGCTGGTGGCGCGGCGCGGCGATGGCACCTACCTGCAGGAGCCGGCGCCGGCTGCCGAGCCTGCGGACTGGCTCAAGGACGCCATGCGGCCGCTGGCCGGCCTGATGGAGTCCGACTCCCACTACCGCTACGACGTGCTGGAAACCCGCCACGCGCTGGAGACCAGCACGGCCTGGCTGGCCGCCCAGCGCGCCACGCCGCAGGACAAGGACCATATCCAGCGCTGCTTCGAGGTGATGATCCAGCACCAGCAAAGCGGCCACGCCGAGCTGGCGGCGCGCGCCGACGCGCAGTTCCACCTGGCCATTGCCGAGGCTTCGCACAACCTGGTGCTGGTGCAGGTCATGCACAGCCTGTTCACCGTGGTGCTGTCCACGGTGGAACGCAACCGCCACGACATGTTCCGCCTGAGCGCGCCCCAGACCCTGCAGGAGCTGACCGTGCAGCACCAGAGCCTCATGCAGGCCATCCTGGACGGCGACCCGCAGCGCGCCCGCGAATGCATCGGCGAGCACCTGGAGCATGTGCGCACCACCATCCAGCGCCTGGACGAGGACCGCGCGCGGCGCGAGCGCTCCATGCGGCTGCCTCTGGACGCCGCGCCTGCGCTGCTGCCCACTTCAGACCTGATACGAAAGACATGAGACACCCATCATGATCATCTCCTCTACCTCCGACTACCGTGCGGCGGCGCAAAAGCGCCTGCCGCCTTTCCTGTTCCACTACATCGACGGCGGCGCCTATGCCGAGCAGACGCTGCGCCGCAATGTCGAGGACATGGCCGCCGTGGCGCTGCGCCAGCGCGTGCTCAAGGACATGAGCCGGCTGGACACCAGCATCGAGCTGTTCGGCGAGAAACTGTCCATCCCCGTGGCGCTGTCGCCCGTGGGCCTGACGGGCATGTACCGCCGCCGCGGCGAAGTGCAGGCCGCGCGCGCGGCCGACGCCCATGGCATTCCGTTCACCATGTCCACGGTCTCGGTCTGCCCCATCGAAGAGGTGGCGCCCAGGATCAAGCGCCCCATGTGGTTCCAGCTCTATGTGCTCAAGGACCGGGGCTTCATGCAGAACGCGCTGGAGCGTGCCCAGGCGGCCGGCTGCTCCACCCTGGTCTTCACCGTGGACATGCCCGTGCCCGGCGCGCGCTACCGCGATGCGCATTCGGGCATGAGCGGCCCGAATGCCGCCATGCGCCGCTACTGGCAGTCGGTCACGCATCCGGCCTGGTCCATGGACGTGGGCCTGCTGGGCCGCCCGCATGACCTGGGCAACATCTCGGCCTACCGGGGCAGCCCCACGGGCCTGGCCGACTACATCGGCTGGCTGGGCGCCAACTTCGATCCCTCCATTTCCTGGAAGGACCTCGAATGGATACGCGCCTTTTGGAAGGGGCCCATGGTCATCAAGGGCATCCTGGATCCCGAGGACGCCAAGGACGCGGTGCGCTTTGGCGCCGACGGCATCATCGTCTCCAACCATGGCGGCCGCCAGCTCGACGGCGTGCTGTCCTCGGCCCGCGCGCTGCCGGCCATTGCCGATGCGGTCAAGGGCCAGATCAAGATCCTGGCCGACTCCGGCATCCGCAACGGCCTGGACGTGGTGCGCGCCATCGCCCTGGGCGCCGACTGCGCCATGATCGGCCGCGCTTTCATCTACGCGCTGGCCGCTGCCGGCGAGGCCGGCGTCAAGCACCTGCTGGAGCTGCTGGAAAAGGAGATGCGCGTGGCCATGACGCTGACCAGCGTCAGCAAGGTGGCAGACATCACCGGTGACCTGCTGGTGCGCGAAGCATGAGCGCGCCGTCCATCTCCGCCATGCCCCAGGTGTCCCGCGAAACCCTGCTGCAGCAGCTGCGCCAGGCCGTGGGCGCGGCCCATGTGCTCACCGAAGACCAGGCCACGCGCCGCTTCCGCAAGGGCCACCGCACGGGCGAGGGCCCGGTGCTGGCCGTGGTGCGGCCCGCGACGCTGCTGGAGCAGTGGAAGGTGGTGCAGGCCGCCGTGGCGGCCGGGCGCATCGTCATCATGCAGGCCGCCAACACGGGCCTGACGGGCGGCTCCACGCCCGACGGCGCGGACTACGACCGCGAGATCGTGCTCATCAACACCTTGCGCATCACCGGCGTGCAGGTCATTGGCGGCGGCGCCCAGGTGGTCTGCCTGCCCGGCGCCACGCTGGACCGGCTGGAGCAGGCGCTGGCGCCGCTGGGGCGCGAGCCGCATTCGGTGATCGGCTCGTCGTGCATCGGCGCCTCGGTGCTGGGCGGCATCTGCAACAACTCGGGCGGCGCCCTGGTGCGGCGCGGCCCGGCCTATACCGAACTGGCGCTGTACGCGCGCGTGTGCGGCGACGGCTCGCTGGAACTCGTCAACCACCTGGGCATCGCCCTGGGCCGCACGCCCGAGGAAATCCTCACGCGGCTGCAAAACGGCGACTACACCGAGTCCGACATCGCCCACGATGCGCAGCGCGCCGCCTCCGACCCGCGCTATGCCGATGCCGTGCGCGCCGTGGACGAGGACACGCCCGCGCGCTTCAATGCCGACCCCTCGCGCCTGTTCGAGGCCTCGGGCTCGGCCGGCAAGCTGTGCCTGTTCGCCGTGCGGCTGGACACCTTTCCCAAGGAGCCCAGCACCGTCTTCTATATAGGCAGCAATGCGCCCGACGACCTCACGGCCGTGCGCCGCGAGCTGCTGACCGCGCTGCCGCGCCTGCCGATCGCGGGCGAGTACATCCACCGCACGGCCTACGACATCGGCGAGAAATACGGCAAGGACACCTTCCTGCTGATCGACCGCTTCGGCACGGCCAGGGTGCCGGCCGCCTTCGCCCTCAAGAGCCGCGTGGACGGCTTCTTCGAGCGCTTCGGCCTGCGCGGCGTCACCGACCGCGTGATCCAGGCGCTGACCAACCTGCTGCCCAGCCACCTGCCCGCGCGCATGCGCCAGTGGCGCGACCGCTATGAGCACCACCTGCTGGTGCGCGTGTCCAACGACACGGCCGAGGCCACGCGTGAATTCCTCACGCGGCACTTCAGCGGCAGCACCACGGGCGGCTGGTTCGAGTGCGATGCCGACGAGGGGCGCAAGGCCTTCCTGCACCGCTTCGCCATCGCGGGCGCGGCCATCCGCTACCGCGAGGTGCACCGCGCCCAGGTCGAGGACATCGTGGCCCTGGACGTGGCCCTGCGCCGCAACGACCGCGAATGGGTGGAGCAACTGCCCGCCGAGGTCGAGCGCGACATGGTCCACAAGCTCTACTACGGCCACTTCTTCTGCCATGTCTTCCACCAGGACTACATCGTCAAGAAGGGCGTGGACCCGCTGGCCATGGAGCACCGAATGTGGGAACTGCTGGACGCGCGCCGCGCCGAGTACCCGGCCGAACACAACGTGGGCCACTTGTACGTGGCCAAGCCCGCGCTGGCAGGCTTCTACCGTGAGCTGGACCCCACCAACACCTTCAACCCCGGAATAGGCCACACCTCGCGCAAGCTGGGCTGGGAGGAGTGTTGTGACCGGCCGGGGGGATGGCCCAAGGGGTATTCGGAGTAGGGGCAAGCTGTGTGGGCAGGTACGCCAGGGCCAGCTGGCGCATCACGATCCCCAGCTCTGCCGGGTCGCCATTGGCCAGGATGGCGTTGATGTTCTCGATGGCCATGGGCCATGACCGGATCGCTGCGGTACAGCTCGGCCACGGCGTCGTCATGGGACCTGCTTCGCATCATCCGATTTCCTCAAAGCCTGCCTCTATTCAATCCAGCTGGATGTTTCCTGCCGTGGGCAGGATGCTGTCCAGCACCCAGGCCTGCACGGCGGCGGTGTCGGCGAGGTCGCCGTCGAAGACGAACCGCGGCAGGTAGGGCTTGCCCTCCTTGTCCTGGCGCCCGTGGTTCTTCCAGACCTTGAGGGGGACGCGGAACGTCACTGTGGGCGAAAGTGCCTTGTCGGCCACGTCGGTGTACTGCGTGTCCGTTCCGGTCATGCTGCCCACGTGCACGATGCCCGGAATCTGCAGCGCCGCACTCACGAAATCCAGGCAGGCGCTCTGGCATTGGGCATCCGTGACCAGCACCAGCTTGCCCTTGAAGGGGTTTGCGCGTGCGGCGGCGGTGTCTTGCTGCAACTCCTTGTGCGTTTCATCGACCTGCGGCTGCTCGACAAAATCTTCCCCGCGCGATGCGGCATCGCCCATCAGCGAGGCCATCTGCTGTGTGAACTGGTAGACCAGGCTGCCGGCTCCTTCCGTCCGCAGGAGCTGTGTCCTGCGTTCTTCGAACGCCTCCAGGGCCATGGCGGAGACACGCCAGTAAGCCCTGGCTTGGGAGTGCTGCGTGGCGCCGGCCGTGATGGCATCTGTCAGCAGGGCAATCAGGATGCGGTAGCCGAGCAGGGAGTTGCCCCCGCCATTGCCGCGCACATCGAGCACCACGGCCTGCGCATCTCCTGCCTGCCGGATGCCCTCCAGCATTTTCTCGAAGGCGGCCATGGCCTTCTCGGACGATGGCATGAAGTTGGACGCTTGGATCCACTGCACTCCCGGTCGCACTTCCTTGATGCCCTGGCGCGGTGCCCGGGGCCGCGCCAGGGCACGGGCGTCCTTGTCGTCCAGCGGCTGCCATGCCAGGTTGAAACTCCGGATTTCGCCTGCAGCGGAGCGGGTCGTGCATTGACGCACCCTGAGCGGCTCCCACAGCGGGGCGCTGGGCGATTCGCGGGTCAGGTGCCATGCCAGATCGGACTTCGTTCCCTCCAGGTGCACGAGCCGGTCCACGAAGGGCGCCACTTTGTCGGTGAGCAGATCGTCGATGGGGATGCCGTCGCACGACAGTACCTGCTCCCCCACCTGCGGCGTATCGATCGGCCATTGCGCAGCGCGGCCCGAGACGCGGTAGCGGCCTGCCTGGCGCTGCACGGCCCAGCCCGCCCACGTCGTGCGTACAGGCGTGGCGGCATGGTGGTTGCGCCATACGGCCAGATGGCCGTCCCGGTATCCGGTGGTGTAGAAGCGCAGCGCGGCAAAGGCCTGCTGTTCCGTGGCTGCGCGCCCAGACAGCGCCATGGCCTGGTCGTATCCCTCGCTGAACCACTGGTGGAAAGCACTTGCGCCAGGGTCGAGGACGGCGGGATGTGCCTCCCGGATCATCTGGTGCACTCGCTGGATGTGGGCCACGGCGGTGTGGCTCCAGCGCGCTGCCTCCTGGCGGGCCTGTTCGGGCGTGGGCCTGTCGGCCTTGCCCCCATCCTGCGCCTGGCAGGACCAGGCGATGAAGAGCCATGACAGCCCTGCGATCCATCGACGATCCATGGTCTCCCTCTCCTTCTTTGCCGCACTGCAGGCGGCGTGGCTTGGAAAGCGGGAAATTGTGCAGGGCTGCGCAGTGAAAAGATATCGGAATGATCTGAATCCGTGCTTTCCGACAAGCACCGGCTGCCGGCCGGCAGACAACCTGCAAGCCGGCAGCAGCCCTCACAGATTGATGAACACCGACTTGGTCTCCAGGTAGGCATCCAGCGCGGTGCGGCCCATGTCGCGGCCCATGCCGGACTGCTTGTAGCCGCCGAAGGGCATGCCCGGGTCCAGGGTGCTGTGGCAGTTGACCCAGACCGTGCCGGACTGGATCTTGGGGATCAGCCGGTGGACCTTGGACAGGTTGTTGGACCAGATGCTGGCGCCCAGGCCGTAGGGCGTGTCGTTGGCCCAGGCGGCGACTTCGTCGAGGTCGTCATAGGGCATGGCCACGAGCACGGGGCCGAAGATTTCCTCGCGGGCGACGCGGTGGTCGTGCTGCACGCCGGTCATCACCGTGGGCTGCACGAAGTAGCCGCGCTGGCCTGCGCGGGCGCCGCCCGTCACCACCTCGGCGCCCTGGCTGCGGCCTATGTCGATGTAGCTGCAGACACGCTCCATCTGCTCCTGCGAGACCAGCGGGCCCATCTGTGCGCGGGGGTCCAGGCCATGGCCCAGGGTGAGTTGGGCGGCCTGGTCGGCCACGTCGGCCACCACGCGGTCGAACATGCTCTTGTGCACGTACAGGCGCGAGCCCGCGCAGCAGACCTGGCCGTGGTTGAAGAAGATGGCGTTGGCAGCACCTGCCGCCGCCGTGGCCGGGTCGCAGTCGTCCAGCACGATGACGGGGGACTTGCCGCCCAGCTCCAGCGTGATGCGCGTCATGTTGTCCATGCAGGCATGGCCGATGAGCTTGCCCACCTCGGTCGAGCCCGTGAAGCTGACCTTGTTGACCAGCGGGTGCGAGACAAGGGGCGCACCCGTGCCGGGGCCGTCGCCCGTGACCACGTTGAACACGCCGGGCGGAAAGCCCGCTTCCTGGATCAGCTCGGCCAGCATCAGCGCGGTCAGCGGCGTCTGCTCGGCGGGCTTGAGCACCAGGGTGCAGCCGGCAGCCAGCGCGGGCGCCAGCTTCCAGGTGGCCATGAGCAGGGGGAAGTTCCAGGGCACGACGGCGGCGACCACGCCCACGGGCTCGCGCCGGGTGTAGGTGAACATCTGCGCCTCGGGCGCGAAGGGCACGGAGTGCTCGTGCGTCATGCCTTCGATCTTGGTGGCCCAGCCGGCCATGTAGCGGATGGAGTCGATGGCCATGGCGATGTCCACGGCGCGCGCAATGGCGGCGGACTTGCCGTTGTCCAGCGATTCGACCTCGGCCAGGGCCTGGGCATGGGTCTCCATGAGGTCGGCCAGGCGCAGCATCAGGCGCTCGCGCTCCACGGGGCGCATGCGGCCCCAGGGGCCCAGGTGCAGCGCGCGGTGCGCGGCGCGCACGGCCAGGTCCACGTCGGCCGGGCCGGCGCTGGCGACTTCGGCGATCACGGCCTCGGTGGCCGGGTTGACGGTGGACAGGCGCTGGCCGGTCCGGGCCGCCACCCATTGGCCGTCGATGAAGAGGTCATGCGTGCCCCGGTTGAGGAAGGCGCTGGCGCGTTCGGTGATCTGGTGCTGGATGTCGCTGAGGTTCATGGCGTGCTCCTTGGTGGTGGACAGGGGACAGGGGGTGTGGATTCAGAAAACCTGCAGCAGGCGCAGGTTGATGCGGGCGTTCTCCTTGAAGCCCTGGCGCACATGCAGATCGCGGCCCACGGTGGCCAGCAGCTGCGTCTTCGGCGCGACAAAGACCGCGCCGCCGAAAGAGACCTTGGTGGTGGACTGGCGGTCGCCTTGCGACACGCCGTTGACCTGGGTCTCGCCGCCCGTCAGGTGCGACAGGCCCAGGCGCAGGTCCGAGGTCTCCGACAGGTGGTAGCGCAGCAGGCCCTGGAACTGGAACTGCGCCTTTTGCTTGAGCGTGGCACTGTGGGCGCCGAAGTCGTCGTTCTTGCCGAAGACGGTGACATCGGCCGCCAGGTCCATGGTCACGCGCTTGCCCAGCGGCTTGATCCAGCCGGCCTGCAGGGCCGCCTTCCAGCGGTTCTCGCCCAGGCTCAGCGGGTCGTTGCGGCTGTACTGGCCCGTGGGCAGCCAGACAAAGGGGGTGATGCCGAAGTGCTCCTTGTCGCCGGGCTTGGTCAGCCACAGGGTGGCGGCCAGCATCAGGTCGCCCACGCCGGTGTTGCTGCCCATGGCCGCGATATCGCGCGATGCCGACAGGCGCCCGAAGGGCAGCAGGAACTGCGGGTCGATCACGTAGTCGCCCAGCTTCATGAAGTGCACGCCGCGCGCTATGCCGATGTCCGAGGTCAGCCTCGGCCGTATGGGCGCCTGGTCGCCATTGGCATAGAGGCGGTCGCGCGTGGCGTGCTGGTAATAGACCATGCCCAGCGTGGTGCCGGGCGGCAGGGCGGTGTAGTCGCCCGCGTCGATATCGACGGCGTGGGCGTTGAAGCTGGCGCATGCGGCCATGGCTGCCAGGGCCAGGGATGCGCGGGTGAAGGGCTTGGATGGCATGGCGAAGAGTCCGGTCCGGTGTTTTCAGGCAAAGCCCTGCCCAGGCCTGCTGCAGGACAGCAGGGCCGGGGAGGGGAATGGGAGGTTGGGGGAGGGGAGGAGGGCGGCTCGCGCTGGCTACTTGGGCCGCACCGCGTCGGCCGTGCCCTGGATGAAGGCCTTGATCTTTTCCACGTCTTCCATGCTCAGCTTGCCCGTGAAGTCCGGCATGCCGCGCGACATGGCCGGGCCCTTGAAGATGAACTTGTCCAGGTGCTCGATATAGGCCGGGTCCAGGTAGCCCAGGTTGGGCAGGTTGCCGCCGCGATCCACGCCGGGCACGCCGTGGCAGAAGGCGCAGTTGCTGACGTACAGGGCCGTGCCTTCGGCTATCAGGCTCTTGTCGTAGGGCACGCCCTGCAGCAGCTTGCCCTGCTGGTAGGCGACGAAGGCAGGCGCCTCGGCCTTGCCGTCCAGCGCGAAGGTGTAGACCGTGCCCGGGCCCTTGCGCTCGGTGTGGCGTGCGGCCAGGCCGTAGACGCCGCCCCAGCCCACGGCGATGGAGACGTACTGCCGGCCATCGACCTCATAGGTGATGGGTGCGGCCACCACGCCCGTGCCTGTGGGCTTTTCCCAGAGCTTCTTGCCGTTGCGCGCGTCATAGGCCACGAAGCGGCCGTCGGCCGTGCCCTGGAACACCAGGTTGCCCGCCGTGGCCAGCGTGCCGCCGTTCCAGGGCGAGGCATGCTCCACGCGCCAGCGCTCCTTCTGTGCCACCGGGTCCCAGGCGATCAGGCGGCCGAAGGGCGTGCTCTTGGGCGGCTCCATGTTGACCAGCGTGGCCGTATTCCAGCCGATATTGCTGTGCGGCTCGGGCAGGGAGCCGCCGTTGAACTTCCAGTTCTTGTTGTCCTGCAGGGTCAGCGGCACATGCTGGGCCGGCAGGTAGGCCAGGCCCGTGTCGGGGCTGTAGGACATGGAATGCCAGTTGTGCGCGCCGAAGGGGCTGGGGATCACGTCGCGCGCGCGGTCGCCGCTGCGCGCAATCGGCGTCTCGATGGGCCGGCCCTTGGCGTCGTAGCCGCTGGCCCAGTTCACATCGACGAAGTTCTTGGCCGAGATGAACTGGCCGTTGGTGCGGTCGATGACGAAGAAGAAGCCGTTCTTGGGCGCATGCAGGATGACCTTGCGCGGTTTGCCGCCGATCTTGATGTCGGCCAGCACCATGGGCTGGGTGGAGGTGAAGTCCCAGCTGTCGCCTGGCGTTTCCTGGTAATGCCAGACGTACTCGCCCGTATCGGGGTTCAGCGCCACGATGCTGGCCAGGTACAGGTTGTCGCCACCGGCCGGGCTGCGCTTGGCTTGCGCCCAGGGCGAGCCGTTGCCCGTGCCGATGTACATGAGGTTGAGCTCGGGGTCATAGGCCATGGTGTCCCAGGCCGTGCCGCCGCCACCGGCCTCCCACCACTTGCCGGCCGGGTCCCAGGTCTTGGCGGCGCGGGCCATGGCCTCGTTCTCGAAGGGCTTGGACGGATCGCCTGGCACGGTGAACCAGCGCCATTGCTGGGCACCGGTCTCGGCGTCATAGGCCGTGACATAGCCGCGCACCCCGTACTCGGCGCCGCCGTTGCCGATCAGCACCTTGCCCTTGATGACGCGCGGCGCGCCCGTGATGGTGTACGAGTAGGCGCGGTCGATGATGGTGTCCTGCTCCCAGACCTTCTGGCCCGTGGCCGCGTCCAGCGCCACCAGGCGGCCATCGAAGGCGCCCACATACACCTTGCCCTTGTAGACCGCCACGCCCCGGTTGACCACGTCGCAGCAGCCCTTGAAGCCATTGGCACGGTCCACGCCGGGGTCGTAGCTCCACAGGCGCTTGCCGGTGCGCACGTCCACCGCATGCACCACGCTCCAGCTGGCCGTGACATACATGATTCCATCGACCACCACGGGCGTGGACTCCACGCCGCGCGTGGATTCCAGGTCATACGACCAGACCAGGCCCAGCCGCTTCACATTGGCCGTGTCCAGCTGCCTGAGTTTGGAAAAGCGCGTCTCGCTGTAGTCCATGCCGTAGCTGGGCCAGTCCTTGGAACTGCGCGCGTTGTCGCGGATGCTCTGCGAGTCGATGCGCGAGGTGACGGCGCGTATGTGCTCGGGCGAGCCTTTGCTTGGCAGGCCGGCCTGTGCCAGCGTGGCGCCGGGAAGGGCCAGCGCCAGGCCGGCGGCCAGCAGCGTGGAGGAAAGCACGTGGGTCTTCATGTTGTCTCGTCTCCTGTGTGGTTTGTTTTTGCGTGCATGGCGCTGGGGGCAAGGGCACCATGGGGGAGACGATAAAAAAAGCGGCCTTCGGTCACAACATTCGGACTTTCCCGGGGGCGGATGTGTACCGCCGTGGAACAGCTCAGAACGTCCGGCTGACCGTCACCCCGGCCGATAGCCCGCGTCCGGCACCCGGCTCGAAGTACCGCTGGTTGCCCTCGTTGACGATGACCGACCCTGCAAAGCGCCGGTCGAACACGTTGTCCAGCCGCACAAAGGTCTGGGCGCTCCACTGCTGCCATTGCCGTGACCAGCGCAGGCTGGAGCCCCAGACGGTGTAGCCGGCCGCGCGGTCGGTGTTGCGGTCGTTCACGGCCACGGGGCCGCTGTGCAGCATGTCCACGGTCCAGGTCCATTGCGGCGACAGCTGCCAGGCCAGCTCGCTCCACAGGCGGCGCGGCGCGGTGCCGGCCAGGCGCGCGCCGGCGTCCACCGGCGCGGTGGGCGTGGTGCAGGGCGTGGCCTCGCAGGTCAGGAAGCTGTCGCGGTAGCGGGCTTGCAGCAAGGTCAGGGCGGTGCTGGCCGTGAGCGGCCCCCATTGCGCGTTGCCCGAGAATTCCAGCCCCCGGCGCAGCGTGCGGCCTGCGTTCTGGTAGGTGGCGCGCCCTCCCGTGTTGGACAGTACGGTGAGTTCGCGCTGGGTATGGGTCTCGAACAGCGTGAGGTTCCAGCCCGCGTTGCCATGGCGCCCGCGCAGGCCGACCTCGACGGTGTTGTGGGCGCTGGCGGCCAGGCCGGTGTTCAGGCCGCTGTTCATGCCATTTTGGCCACCGGGCCGGTAGGCCACTTCGTTGAGCGTGGGCGTCTCCATGCCCCGGCCCGCCGATGCGTGGGCCACCAGCTCCGGCAGCAGGTTCACGCGCAGGCCCAGCGAGGGCAGCCAGCCGCGCCAGGCCATGCTGCCGCTGTCGTCGCCATTGCCGGCTGTGATGTAGTGGTCCTCGGACCGGAAGCGCACGCGCGCCTGGCGCAGGCCGGCGCTCAGGCCCAGGCTCTGCGTGCTCCATTCGGCCTGCAGATAGGGGTCGGCGGAGCGCGCCTGGTTGCGTTCGTCGCGGCGCAGCCGGCCCTGCACGCCGAGCTGGCTGCCGATGAAGTTCTCGTAGCCGCGCCGGGTCTCGCCCTGCCAGTCGTAGGCCAGGCCCGCCGACCAGTCCAGCCGGCCGCCGGCCACGTCCTCATGGGTGCTGCGCCAGCGCAGGTTCATGCCCGCGTAGTCGCGGTCCAGGTCGATCACGCCGCCTGAATGCGAGGGCGGCGCCTGCGTGGCCACGGGAATGGACTGGTACTGCAGCACGGAGCGCGTGCCCGCATAGGCCATGAGTTCCAGGCGCTGGCCCGCGCCGAACTGGTGCTGCCAGGCGGCGCCCAACTGGCGCTGGCGCACGCTTTTGCGCGTATTGAAGCGCAGCGCGCTGGCCGTGGTCTGGCCGGGGTCGGCCTCGAACTCGGCGCGTGTCAGGCCCAGCGGGTCCTGGGCGCTGGCGCGCTGCTCCTGGTACTGCAGCAGCCACTGGTCGTCGCCCTGCTTGCGTGACAGCTTCATGTGGGCCGTGCTGCGGTCGGCGGCCGACTGGGGGCGCATGCCGTCGGTGGCGAAGCGCTCGATGTGGATGGCATAGCGCCAGGGGGCGGAGCTGCCATCCGCCTGGTCCGGCTTTCCGCCCCCGATCGTGCCGCGCAGCTGGGTGGACAGCCGCCACAGCCCGTCCGGCCCCATGGCCATGCCGCTGCGCCACAGGCCCGGTTCCTCGCCATCTTCGGTGTACAGCAGCAGCGCACCGCCTGCGCTGTTGCCGTAGAGCACGGCGGCCGGGCCGCGCACCACGTCCAGGCGCGCGGCGTTGCCCAGCGTGAAGTTGGCGGCCTGGCCCTGGCCATCGGGCGCGCCGGCCGGGATGCCGTCCACGTACAGGCGCAGGCCGCGCACGCCAAAGGTGGAGCGCGCACCGAAGCCGCGCACCGAGATCTGCAGGTCCTGGGCGAAGTTCTGGCGGTTCAGCACCACCAGGCCCGGCACGCGCGCCAGGCTCTCGGACAGGTTGACCTGCATCTGCCCCTCGCGCAGCACCGTGCCGTCCACGCTATCGATGGCGGCCGTTG
Source organism: Delftia sp. DT-2 (assembly GCF_028401915.1). Lineage (NCBI taxonomy): Bacteria > Pseudomonadati > Pseudomonadota > Betaproteobacteria > Burkholderiales > Comamonadaceae > Delftia > Delftia sp. DT-2. The sequence goes on along the minus strand of NZ_JAQOTI010000005.1, from coordinate 338,191 downwards.
CGCGCCACAGGTCGGGGCCGGCGCCGGGCTGGCTGGCCGTGATGACCACGGGGGCGAGCAGGGCCTCGCTGGAGTCCTGCGCTGCGTCCGCCGCGTGGGCGGGTAGCGCGTGCAGGGCGTGCAGCGTGCAGGCCAGTGCGGCGCCCAGGGTGGGCAGGGCGGGCCGGGGGTGTCTTGTGCTGTGTGGGGAGCGTGTCATTGCGGGCGGGCCTGTGGCGATGCCCGAGGTTACCGAGCCCGGCAATCCGCTCCAACACGGGTGATTTCCCTAGTGCTGTCCTGTGCCGTGGCGGAACAACAATCGCGGCAGTTTTGATGTCCGTCATGCAACAGCCGCCTCCCGCCCCACTGCCCTCCAATCCCTTCTATGCCTCGCGCCAGGACCGGGTGGCCCTGGCGCGCGAGCGCTATTTCGAGCGCGGCGAGCGCCCATCGGGCCTGGTGTCCGAGCCCGTGCTGCAGTCCTGGATACGCTGCCTGGGCGCCAGCCGCAGCCCCGACGAGAAGATCAGCTTCGACCCGGTCAGCAAGATCCGCACGGCCACCTTGCTGACCCACAACCGCGCGCTGATCGAGGCGGCGCGCGACCCCATCGCCGAACTCGAAACCGTGATCGCGGGCAGCCAGGCGCGCGCCATGCTCACCTGCAGCGAGGGCGTGGTGCTGATCGCCTCGCGCCCGACGCCGGGCGACGGCCCGCTGCTGCTCACTGCGGCTCGCGTGGGCGTGAACATTGCCGAGGATGCCGTGGGCACGGGCGCACCCGGCGTGGCCGTGCGCACGGGCGAGGTCTGCCATGTGCGTGGCGGCGAGCATTTCTTTCGCTGCCTGGCCTCGCTGCACTGCGCGGCCGCGCCCGTGCGCGACGCCAGCGGGCGCACCGTGGCCATGCTGGACCTGAGCAGCGAGGCGGGCCCCTTTCGCTTCGATGCGGGCGCCATGGCCCACATGTACGCCACCTGCATCGAGAACCGGCTGCTGGTGGGCGCCGCCCGCATGCACCTGCTGCTGCGCTTCCAGTCCAGCCGCAGCATGTTCGGCACACCGCTGGAAGGGCTGGCCGCCGTGGATGGCGGCGGCATGGTGCGCTGGTTCAACGGCGTGGGTGCCCAGTTGTTCGACTGCCCGCGCCGGCCCGCCGAGGGGCTGGCGGCAGAGGAAGTCTTCGGCCTGGGCCTGAACCAGTTGCTGGAGCTGGCCCACCACGGCCAGGCCCGCCCGCAGATGCTGCCCACGGGGCTGACGCTGTGGATGCAGGTGCAGCTGGATGAGGCATCTTCCCAGGTCGAGGAGGTGCTGCCGGCCATCGAGGCCCTGCCGCAGCCCGCCGAGGCGCCGTCCGAGGCACCGTCCTCCCTGGGCGAGGCCAGCCGCGAGCTGATCGAGCAGGCCCTGGCCCGCTGCCAGGGCAATATCTCGCAGGCCGCCCGCATGCTGGGCGTCTCGCGCGGGCTGCTGTACCGGCGCCTGCGCGAATGGGGCAGGGCCTAGGCCGTCTGGCCTATGCCGGCATGGCGGCCAGTGCGCCGCGCATCCATTCGATGAAGACCCCTGCCTGGGCCGGCAGCGCACGCCCTGCAGCTGGCACGGCGCGCAGGCCGCCCTCGAAGGGCACGAAGCCATGGGGCGCCACCAGCAGCCCCTCCTGGAGCTCGCGTGCGATCAGCCGCTGCTCCACGAGGGCAACGCCCAGGCCCGACAGTGCTGCCTCTATGCACAGGTGGGTGTGCGGGAACGCCAGCGTCTCGCCCAGGGCCACGGGCTGGCCCGTCAGGGCTTCCCACTGGTTCCAGGCGCTGGCCGTGTACTCATGTGCAATGCGCGCGCGGTTGGCGGGCCGGCGCCGGGCATAGGCCGGCGTGCAGACTGCGCCGAAGTGCACGGGCGCCAGTTCGATGGCGCGGCGGCGGTCTGCCTCGCCGTAGGTGGACAGGTCCCAGGCAATGATCAGGTCGGCGCCTTCATTGCGCATCTCGCGCGCCGAGGTCATGGACAGGCGGATGCGGATATGTGAGTGGCTGCGGTAGAACACCGCCAGCTGCGGCACCAGCCAGCGCATGGCAAAGGTGGCGCTGCAGGCTACATGCAGCCCCGGTGCCTGGGCGTCGCGCGCCAGCTGGGCATAGGCGGCCTCCAGATGGTCGAAGGCCGTGCGCACCGAGGCATGGAAGACGGCGCCGGCCTCGGTCAGGCGCAGGCCCGTGCCTTCTTTCTCGAACAGCGCCGCGCCCGCGTGCTCCTGCAGCAGGCGCAGGTGGCGGCTGATGGCGCCGTGGCTGCGGCACAGTTCCTCGGCCGCGCGGGTCACCGAGCCGGTGCGGGCAATGGCCTCGAAGGCGCGCAGGGCGGCCAGCGGCGGCAGTTGTCTCATGGCAATCAATTCGTCAGAAAAACTGACGCATGGGCAGAAAAACTGCATTGTCCCGCATCGCCGTGATTTCTAGCATGAAGGCCTGTTCATTGGAGTTGTGCAGGCTTGCCAGCTCCTTTGCACAGTTCAATTTCTTGACGAAAAGGAGTTTCCATGCAGATCACCGATATCGCGGCCCATGAGGCGCTGGACAGCCGGGGCCATCCCACCGTGGAGGTCGAGGTCGAGCTGGAGGACGGCGCACGCGGCCTGGCCCTGGTGCCCTCGGGCGCCTCCACGGGGCGGCATGAGGCGCTGGAGCGGCGCGACGGCGATGCCTCGCGCCACCTGGGCAAGGGCGTGCTGGGGGCGGTGCAGGCCGTCAACACCGAGCTGCGCGATCTGCTGCGCGGCATGCAGGCCGACGCCCAGGGCCGCATCGACACGGCCATGATGGCGCTGGACGGCACGCCCGGCAAAAGCCGGCTGGGCGCCAACGCGCTGCTGGGCGTGTCGCTGGCCGTGGCCCGCGCGGCGGCGGCCAGCCAGCGCATGCCGCTGTGGCGGCACATGGGCGGTGCCCAGGCGCGCGTGCTGCCCGTGCCCATGATCAATGTCATCAACGGTGGCGCCCATGCCGACAATCCGCTGGACTTCCAGGAGTTCATGCTGCTGCCGGTGGGGGCGGACAGCTTCGGTGAGGCGCTGCGCATGGGCGCCGAGGTTTTCCACGCGCTGCGCCATGCCCTCAAGGCCGCAGGCCACAGCGTCAACGTGGGCGACGAGGGCGGCTTTGCGCCCGCCCTGCGCAGCGCGCCCGAGGCGCTGGACCACCTGATGGCCGCCATCGAGCGCGCCGGCCTGCGCCCCGGCAGGGACATCGCCCTGGCCCTGGACCCTGCGGCCAGTGAATTCCATGGCGAGGACGGCTACCGCTACGCGGGCGAGGGCCTGGTGCGCAGCCGCCAGCAGCAGGTGGACTACCTGGCGCAACTGGTGGAGCACTACCCCATCGTCTCCATCGAGGACGGCATGGCCGAGGACGATATCGAGGGCTGGCAGGCCCTGGGCCGGCGCCTGGGCGGACGCTGCCAGCTGGTGGGCGACGATGTGTTCTGCACGAACCCCGGCCTGTTCGAGGGCGGCATTGCCCGGGGCGTGGGCAACGCCATCCTGGTCAAGATCAACCAGATCGGCACGCTGACCGAAACCTGGGACGTGCTGCGCCTGGCGCATGGCGCGGGCTATGGCGTGGTGATATCGCACCGCTCGGGCGAGACCGAGGACACCAGCATTGCCGACCTGGCCGTGGCGGCCCAGTGCGCCATGATCAAGACCGGCTCGCTGTCGCGCGCCGACCGCACGGCCAAGTACAACCGGCTGCTGCGCATCGAGCGCGAACTGGGCCCGGCCGCCGTCTATGCGGGGCGCCGTGCGCTCAAGGGCCGGGCGGGTCAGGAAGCCGTGTCGGCCGCTGCGGGTGTTGCGGGCGCCCTGTAGACCAGCACCTTGAGGCTGCGCTCGGCGTCGATGTCGGCGAAGGTGGCCGGATTGGCCAGGCGCTCGACGAACTCCAGCTCGGGGGCCACTTCCTGCATCTGCGATGTCAGGAACTGCGTGCCCATCTCGGGCGCGTTCAGGCACAGCAGCACATGGCCGCCGGGGCGCAGCAGGTCGGGCAGGCGGCGCATCAGGCGGGCATAGTCCTTGGTGGCGACGAAGCTGCCCTTCTGGTAGCTGGGCGGGTCCACCACGATCAGGTGGTACGGCCCGCCGCGCGTGATCTTGCCCCAGCTGCTGAAGATGTCGTGGGCCAGGAAGCTGGCGCCCGACAGATCGTTGAGCCGGTGGTTCTGCTGGCCCGTGGCCAGCGCGCCCTGGGCCATGTCCATGTTCATCACATGGCGCGCCCCGGCCTGCAGGGCCACTACCGAAAAGGCGCAGGTATAGGCGAACAGGTTGAGCACCTTGATGCCATGGCGGTGCTCGGGATGGTTGGCGACATGCGCGTGCACCCAGCGCCGGCCTTCGGCCATGTCCAGGAACAGGCCGTGGTTCTGGCCGCGCAGCACCTGCACGCGGTAGCGCGTGCCGGCCTCGGTGACGATGTGCGGGTCTGGCACTTCGCCGGCCATGAGCCGGGTTTCGGCGGGCGCGGCGGGCTGGCGCAGCTGGTAGACCCAGTTCAGGGGCTGGCCCGGTGCCAGTTCGCTACAGCGCAGTGACAGCGCCGTGCCGATGGCGGCCAGGGCGTCTTCGTCCAGCGGCTGGAAGCTGGTGAGCACCAGCACGGGCGGAAAGGCATCGAGCACCAGATGCTCGCAGCCCGGGTACAGGCCGCCACGGCCGTGGAAGATGCGTTGGGCGTCGGAGGGCAGGGCCATCCGGGCGATGGCGTCGAGCAGGGCTTGCATGGGAAAGGCTGGGTCTGGCAGGGGTGCCGGGCATGCCCGGTGGAACCGCTTGGAACCAGGCAGGGGCCGACGAAAAGGTCTGCCAGTGTATGCAGTTTGGGGCCCAGCCCAGGCAAACCCGGGCTCAGGCCCCATTCAGCGGTGCCGCGGGCAGGCTCAATGCCGCCAGCCGCGGCGCACCTCGAAGAAGCTGCACTCGCCATCGCCCAGGCCCTGCATGCCGGCCTCGGTGGCGGCGCGGGCGGCTTTCATCCAGCGGGTGAAGGCGAGCTTGGCGTCTTCGCTGATTTCCTCTGGAGGCATGTCCTCCAGCCCCTGTACAAGCGACAGGGTTTCGCTGACCTGCTCGGCACTGCCGAGCTGGCGTTCCAGCACGCGGGCATAGCGTGCCTCGGCCTTGTTGCGTTCCTGCTCGGGCAGGTTGGGGTAGTCACACAAGGTGACGGTGAAGGCGGCTTCTTGCATGTCCATGGTTCATGAGATGAGGATGATGACTGGCGAAATATACAGTAATAACTGGCTGCACATCCAGTATTTATCCAGTGTTTTTTTACAGTGTCGTGCCGGTGGGGTCGCTGCGGGCAGCGGCGGCAGCCATGCGGCCACAATCGCCTGCAAGGAGAAAACCACCGCCATGACGAACGAATCGACCACGGGCAGCCCGGCCTGGGACCCCGAAGCCACGGGCCATGCGCTGTTTGCCACGCGCTTGGGACCCTGCGGCGTGGCCTGGGGCGAATGCGGCCTTGCGGCCTTTCAGTTGCCCGAGGTGGACGGCCCGGCTGCCACGCGCACGCGCATGCTGCGCGGCGTGCAATCGCGCAGGCCCGGCAGCTATGCGGCAGCGGTGCGCGCCGAGGACCTGCCGGCCGCCGTGGCGCAGGCCATCGCCGGCGTGCAGGTGCTCATGGCGGGCCATGGCGAATGGACCGTGGAGCCTTCCGCGCCCAGCGCGCAGCAGTTGCGTGACGGCCCGGTGCTGCCCGATCTGCGGGCACGGCGCATGCTGCCCGCAGGCCAGGCATTGCCGGATCTGGCCGAGCTGGCGTTGGACTGGCACGGCGTGTCGGAATTTCACCGCCGCGTCTACGAGCTGACGCGTGCCATCGCTCCCGGCCATACGCGCACCTATGGCGAGATCGCGCGCGAGTTGGGCGAGGTGGGCCTGTCGCGCGCCGTGGGACAGGCGCTGGGCCTCAACCCCTTCGCGCCCGTGATTCCCTGCCACCGCGTGCTGGCCGCCGGCGCCCAGCCGGGCGGTTTTTCGGGCGGCGCAGGTGCGCTGACCAAGCTGCGCATGCTGGAGATCGAGGGTGCGGCCTGGGGCGGCACGCGCTCGCTGTTCGGGGATTGACGGGCCGGACACGCATGTGACATGCGGCACGGCGGGGCGGCTTGCACAATCGCCGCTGCAGGCCGTCCCGGCAGGGGAGGGCCGCCCTCCATTCCACCCATGACCGGCACACAAGACCCGGACCAGGAGACAGACGAATGACTCGCAATGTGCAGCAACTTTTCGACCTCACCGGCAAGACGGCCCTGGTGACCGGCGGCTCGCGCGGCCTGGGCCTGCAGATGGCCCATGCGCTGGGCGAGGCGGGCGCCAGGATCATGCTGAGTTCGCGCAAGGCCGCCGACCTGGAGGAAGCCGCTGCCGAGCTGCAGGCCGCCGGCATCGACGCCCGCTGGATCGCCGCCGACTGCGCCAACGAGGCCGATATCGAGCGCCTGGCCGCCGAGACGCTGGAGCGCCTGGGCCAGGTGGACATCCTCATCAACAACGCGGGCGCCAGCTGGGGCGCGCCGGCCGAGGAGCACCCCGTGGCCGCCTGGGACAAGGTGATGAACCTCAACGTGCGCGGCTACTTCCTGCTGAGCCAGCAGATCGCGCGGCGCAGCATGATCCCGCGCAAGACCGGGCGCATCATCAACCTGGCCTCCATCGCAGGCCTGGGCGGCAACCCGTTGGGCATGAAGACCATTGCCTACAACACCTCCAAGGGAGCCGTCATCAACTTCACGCGCGCGCTGGCCGGCGAGTGGGGCGTGCATGGCATCACCGTCAACGCCATCTGCCCGGGCTTTTTCAAGACCAAGATGGCCAGCGTGCTGATCGAGACCCTGGGCGAGGACGAGATGAAATCCCATGCCCCGCTGCGCCGCCTGGGCGACGACGAGGACCTCAAGGGCCTGACCCTGCTGTACGCCAGCGACGCGGGCAAGCACATCACGGGCCAGTGGATGGCCGTGGACGGCGGCGTCAGCGCCCTGGTGGGCGGCTGAACGCGGCGGCGCTGCTGCCGAGGTGACAGTTTTTCCCGCAGATCGTGCCGCCGCGCGCCATGCTGCCTTCGGGCGCCCTTATGCTCGCCTGCATTGCGATCTGAACTGGAGAATTTCGTGCTGGATTTTGGCCACCCCATCCCCTTCGTCGACCACCTGGGTTTCACCCTGCACCGCATGGAGGACGGGGAGTCCGAACTGCGCTTCGAGGCGCGTCCCGAGCACCTGAACACCTTTGACGTGACCCACGGCGGCGCCACCATGACCCTGCTGGACGTGACCATGGCCGTGGCCGCGCGCAGCCTGCAGCGCGACATGGGCTGCGTGACCATAGAGATGAAGACCAGCTTCATGCAGCCGGCGCGCGGCCCCCTGGTGGCCAAGGGCGTGGTGCTGCACCGCACGCGTTCCATGGCCTATACCGAGGCGCGCGTGTTCGATGCCTCGGGCCGGCTGTGCAGCCATGCGACCGGAACGTTCAAGTACATGCCGCGCGTGGCCAAGCCGGCCGCCGCCGAGACAACCCTCGCCACGGACTGATCCGCACGGCGAATTTGCCAGATACCCAATGCCACACGCCAGCCCCGGCAGCACCGGGAACTGGTTCCATTGTTTGTGATGCCACCGGAGGTTTTCCCATGCCCGTGAACCAGCAGATACTGCTCGACAACCGCCCCGAGGGCGAAGCCGTGGAAAGCAATTTCCGCCTTGTCAGTACCGAGACCCCGGCGCTGGCCGAAGGCCAGGTGCTGGTGCGCCACCACTACCTGAGCCTGGACCCCTACATGCGCGGCCGCATGAATGACAGCAAGAGCTATGCCCAGCCCCAGCCGCTGGGCGAGGTCATGATCGGCGGCACCGTGGGCGAGGTGGTGGAAAGCCGCCATCCCAAGTTTGCCGTTGGCGACAAGGTCGTGGGCATGGGCGGCTGGCAGGAATACAGCGTGGTCGATGGCGATGCGCCCGGCATGCTGCGCAAGGTGGACACCACCCATGTGCCGCTGTCGCACTACCTGGGCGCCGTGGGCATGCCCGGCGTGACGGCCTGGTACGGCCTGGTCAAGATCATCGCCCCCAAGGCCGGCGAGACCGTGGTGGTCAGCGCCGCCACGGGCGCCGTGGGCAGCGCGTTCGCGGCCCTGGCCAAGGCGCGCGGCTGCCGCGTGGTGGGCATTGCGGGCGGCCCCGAGAAGTGCCGCTACGCCACCGAGGAGCTGGGCTTCGACGCCTGCATCGACTACCGCGAGCACCCCGACACCAAGACCATGGCCAAGGCGCTCAAGGACGCCTGCCCGCAGGGCATCGACGGCTACTTCGAGAACGTGGGCGGCTACATCCTCGACGCCGTGCTGCTGCGCACCAACGCCTTTGCGCGGATCGCGCTGTGCGGAATGATCGCGGGCTACGACGGCACGCCGCTGCCCATGACCAATCCCGCGCTCATCCTGATCAACCGCATCCGCATCGAAGGCTTCATCGTCAGCGAGCACATGGAAGTCTGGCCCGAGGCGCTGCAGGAACTGGGCCGCCTGGTGGGCACCGGCAAGCTGCGCCCGCGCGAGAGCATTGCCGAAGGCATTGCCTCCGCACCCTCGGCCTTCCTGGGCTTGCTCAAGGGCAAGAACTTCGGAAAGCAGCTTGTGAAGCTCACCCCCTGAGTCGCTTCGCGCCTTCCCCCCGTGGCACGTCGCCTCTCTACTCGCTTCGCGAGGGAGGGGGACGACACCCTCGGTGCGGGGCGGCCCTTCCTCGGTGTCCCTGAGGCGGGCTCTGCCAGTGCCAGGAGGGAGGGCTGTGTACGGGCCAGGGTTAATTGCCAAATCCTTCCACAAGAACATCAGGACAAGACAAGGAGACAAGGGAATGATCAAGAACTTCAAGGGCAAGACGGCCGTGCTGACGGGCGCGGGCTCGGGTTTCGGCCTGGAGTGCGCGCGCATTGGCGCGAAGCTGGGCATGAACCTGGTGCTGGTCGATGTGCAGCAGGAGGCGCTGGACAAGGCTGCCGCCGAGTTCGAAGGGCAGGGCGTGCGTGTGCTGGCACGCCGCGTGGATGTGTCCGACGCAGCCCAGATGCAGGCCCTGGCCGACGAGGTGCGCCAGCAGTTCGGCGCGCCGCACTTCGTGTTCAACAACGCAGGCGTGGGCGCGGGCGGGCTGGTCTGGGAGAACACGCTGGAAGATTGGCAGTGGGTGCTGGGCGTCAACCTCTGGGGCGTGATCCACGGCGTGCGGCTGTTCACGCCCATGATGCTGGAGGCCGCCAAGGCCGATCCGTCCTTCGAGGGCCACATCGTCAACACGGCCAGCATGGCCGGGCTGCTGGCGCCTCCCAACATGGGCATCTACAACGTCAGCAAGCATGCCGTGGTCAGCCTGACCGAGACGCTGTACCAGGACCTGGCCCTGGTCTCCGACCAGATCAGCGCCAGCGTGCTGTGCCCCTTCTTCGTGCCCACGGGCATCAGCCACAGCGAGCGCAACCGGCCCAGCCATCTGGCCGCGCAGCCGCTGACGGCCAGCCAGAAGATCGGCCAGGCCATGAGCGAGAAGGCCGTGGGTTCGGGCAAGGTCACGGCCACCGATGTGGCGCAGAAGGTCTTCGACGCCATTGCGGCCAACCAGTTCTACATCTACAGCCATCCGCAGGCGCTGGGCTCGGTCCAAACCCGCATGGAAGATGTGGTGCAGGGGCGCAATCCCACCGACCCGTTCGCGCACAAGCCCGAACTGGGCGCCAGCCTCAAGGCCTCGCTGCGCGCGGCCTGAGCGTCAGTCCTCCTCGTCCGGGTCCGGCCTGTGGGGGGCTGGCTTGGCGGGAGCCTCGGCCTTTTCGTCGGGCGGCGCGGAGGGCAGGGGCCGCACCAGCCGCACCATGAGCTGGTTGCCGCGCCCCATGTCGGGCCGCGTCTCCAGGCTGTCGAGGTCAATCGCCCAGGCCTGCTGGGCCGACAGCTGCGTACCGGCGCTGCCCGAGATGTTGCTGTAGTTGTAGGGATTGACGGGCCGCGCGTTCACCGCTGCCGTGCCCGTCCAGTGCCAGCCGCGCGGTGCGCTCGGGAACAGCTCGGGCGACAGGCCTTGCGGCCGGATGTCGCGTGAGATCAGCCGGCGCATCTCGTTGACGCGCGGCAGGCGCCAGCGCACGCCGTCCTGCTTGGCCCGCTCGGCGGCCAGGGCCTGCGCCTGCTTGTGCGTGAACAGCTCCGGCAGGCCCGTGCAGGTCTTGCCATTCCAGTGCATGCCTTCCACGCAGCGCGGCCACAGCAGGCGGGCGCGGCGGTCGATCACGTCGCGGCCGTCTTCGGACACTTCCAGCATGGCAGTGGCGCCGGTCTTGGCGTCACCGCGGGCCTGCGGCGGCGCCGCATGGGCCGGGTCCTGCATGCACGTGCCCAGCAGCAGGGCGGCGAGCAGGGGCCTTGGCAATGCGTTGAGGGTCGGCAGGAAGAGGGGCGTGGATGAGTGCATGGGGTGTCTATGCTGCTGTGGTGGCAATCTCGTATCCGAGCGTAACAGGGTTGCAGCCCCGCAAACTTGTGCCACGGCAAGCCGCCAGCGCCGCACGCGCCGGCCTGCCTGCCCAGGAAATGTGAGCACCGCCCTGCAGCCCGCAGCGCTTGCCGCCACAATGGCGCGTCTATGTCTGCGTCTATGCCTTCTCCCTCTTCTTCTCCCGCTTCCCCTGATTCCCACACGCTGCGCCTGGTGCTGATCCTGGGCCTGCTCTCGGCCATCGGCCCGTTTGCCATCGACATGTACCTGCCCGCGCTGCCCCAGATCGGCAGCAGCCTGGGCGCCCAGGTGGGCGCGGTGCAGGCCAGCCTGACGGCCTTCTTCCTCTCGCTGGGCGTGGGCCAGCTGCTGTACGGGCCGGTCTCGGACATGGTGGGGCGCAAGCCGCCGCTGTACTTCGGCCTGGCCGTGTTCGCGCTGGCCAGCGTGGGCTGCGCCATGGCCACCAGCATCGAGACGCTGGTGGTGCTGCGCTTCATCCAGGGCCTGGGCGCGGCGGCCGGCATGGCCGTGCCGCGCGCCGTGGTGCGCGACCTGCACACCGGCCATGCGGCGGCCCGCATGATGTCGCTGCTGATGCTGGTGTTCAGCGTCTCTCCCATCCTGGCGCCGCTGGCCGGCAGCGGCGTGATCGCCGTCAGCAGCTGGCGCGGCGTGTTCTGGGCCGTGGCCGTGGCGGCCGTGATCGGCCTGGCGGCCGTGTTCATGGGCCTGAAGGAAACGCGCGGGGCCGCCGCGCGTCTGGACAGCAGCGTGGCCGGCGCACTGCGCGCCTACGGCGTGCTGCTGCGCGACTGGCATTACCTGGGCCTGGTCTTCATCGGCGGCTGCGCCATGGCGGGCTTTTTCGTCTACCTGGCTGGCTCTCCCTTTGTGCTGATCAACTACTACGGGCTCAGCTCCACCCAGTACAGCTTGGCCTTCGGGCTCAACGCCATCGCCTTCATCGGCGCGGCGCAGTTCACGGGCTGGCTGGGCCAGCGTTTCGGCCTGGTGCGCGTGGTCAAGGTGGCGGCCACCGGCTCGGGCCTGGTGATGCTGTCGCTGCTGTCGTACTACCTGCTGGGCGGTGAGCGGCTGGCCGTGCTGATCGGCCTGTACTTCGTGGCCAGCGCGCTGATGGGGCTGGTGATTCCGACGACCTCGGTGCTGGCGCTGGAGGAGCACGGCGCCATTGCCGGCACGGCCTCGGCGCTGCTGGGCACTCTGCAGATGCTGTCGGGCGCTGCGGCCATGCAGATCGTGGGCCTGTTCTCCACGGGCAAGCCCCTGCCCATGGTGGTGGGCATGGCCACGGGCGCGCTGATCGGCGTGGCCCTGGCCTGGATCACGCTGGGCGGTGCGCGTGCCCATCGCGTGGGCACAAAGGGCCATTCATGAACCTGGCATCCGCGGCAGAGGCTGCGCCTGTCCACGATGGCCTTCCGTCAGGCCCTCGCGGCCAGGCGATGCTGGTCATCATCCTGGGGCTGACGCTGTCGGTGCTGGACAGCACCCTGGTCAATCTGGCACTGCCGGCCATGGCGCGCGAGCTGCAGGCCAGCTCTGCCCATACGCTGTGGGTGGTCAATTCCTACCAGCTTGCCAGCCTGGTGCTGCTGCTGCCGCTGGCGGCCCTGGGCGAACGCCTGGGCTACCGACGTGTGTACCTGGTGGGCATGCTGGTGTTTTCCGTGGCCTCGCTGGCGGCCATGCTGGCCACGTCGCTGCCCACGCTGGTGGCAGCGCGTGCGCTGCAGGGCCTGGGCGCTGCGGGCGTGATGAGCGTCAACGCCGCCCTGGTGCGGCTGATCTATCCGCGTGCCTTGCTGGGCCGGGGCATGGCCGTCAATTCGCTGGTGGTGGCCACGGCATCCATGGCCGGGCCTTCGGTGGCGGCGGCCATTTTGTCGGTGGCCAGCTGGCCCTGGCTGTTTGCGGCCAACCTGCCGCTGGGCTTGTTCACGCTGTGGCTGGGACGCCGGGCGCTGCCGGCCAATGCGGTGCCGGCACACGCGGGCGCGCGGCTGTCGCCGCTGGATGTGCTGCTCAACATCCTCATGTTCAGCCTGATCTTCCTGGGCGGCGAGCAGCTGGGCATGCGCGCCGGCGGTGCCCAGTCGTCCCTGCCTTCGGGCTGGTGGCTGCTGGGCGCGGGCCTGCTGGTGGGGCTGTGGTATGTGCGCCGCCAGTGGCGCCTGCCTGCGCCGCTGCTGCCGGTGGACCTGCTGCGCATTCCGGTGTTCGCGCTGTCCATGTGCGGATCGGTGAGCGCCTTTTGCGCGCAGATGCTGGCCTACCTGGCCCTGCCTTTCCTGCTGCTGGAGTCGCACGGCATGTCGCCCATCGAGGCCGGGCTGCTGATCACGGCCTGGCCGCTGGCCACGGTGATGACGGCGCCCATTGCGGGCCGGCTCATCGGCCGCTATGCGGACGGGCTGCTGGGCGGCATCGGCATGGCCATGTTCGCCTGCGGCCTGTGGGCGCTGGCGGCCATGCCCGATGCGCCCTCGACCCTGGACATGGTCTGGCGCATGCTGCTGGCGGGCAGCGGCTTTGCGCTGTACCAGTCGCCCAACAACCACACCATCGTGACCTCGGCGCCGCTGGCACGCAGCGGCGCGGCCGGCGGCATGCTGAGCTCGGCGCGGCTCACGGGGCAGACGCTGGGGGCCGTGGTGCTGGCCACCATCTTCACCGTCTCGGGCGGGCATGGCGGCCATGCCGAAATCGTGGCCCTGGCCGTGGCGGGCTGCTTTGCGGCCATGGCGGGCGTGTTCAGCATGCTGCGCGTGCGCACGGCGCCCGCCGCAAGGCACTGAACAGACCGGCAAATGGCATTGAACTTGCATGTGTCGGCGCGCTCCGACACCTGCATCATCCTGGATGGTCTTGCCACGAGACTGCGGTGGCATGCCATCCACTTTACAAACAAGAAATATGGGCACTGCACAATCGTGCGATGCCCCCAACGACTTCGCTGTTCCTATGAATTTTGACGTGCCTCTTTCGCCGAGTACGCGCCTTGCGGCGCCTTCCGATTCCCAGCCCGGCGCAGGGCACACACAACCTTCTGCCTCGCTTGCACGCAGCAAGCGCCCCGGTGCTGCCGTGCTGTGCGCGCTGGCACTGGCCGCCAGCCTGGCCGCCTGCTCCAGGCAGGATGCAGCGCCCGCCGCCGCAGCCAAGGCTGCGCCCGAGGTGGGCGTGGTCACGCTGCAAAAGCAGAGCCAGCAGCTGGAGGCCACGCTGCCGGGCCGCACACGCGCCTCGCTGACCGCCGAGGTGCGGCCCCAGGTCTCGGGCATCGTGCAAAAGCGCCTGTTCACCGAAGGCGCCCTGGTGCGCCAGGGCCAGCAGCTCTACCAGATCGACGCGGCCTCGCTGCGCGCCACCGAGGCCAGCGCCCAGGCGGCCCTGGCCAAGGCCGAGGCCAGCGCCCGCACGCTGGAGGCCACGTCGCGGCGCAATGCCGAGCTGGTCAAGATCGATGCCATCAGCCAGCAGGCGTTTGAAGAAAGCCAGGCCGCCGCAGCCCAGTCGCGCTCGGACGTGGCCGTGGCCAAGGCCAATCTGGAGACCGCGCGCATCAACCTCAAGTACAGCCGCATCGAGGCGCCCATCAGCGGGCGCATCAGCCTGTCCACGGTGACGCCGGGCGCGCTGGTGACGGCCAACCAGACGGAGGCGCTGACCTCCATCGTGCAGCTGGACCCCATGTATGTGGACTTCACCCAGTCCACCAGCGAGCTGCTGCAGCTCAAACGCGACTGGGATGCCGGGCGCTTCCAGAAGGTGGAGGGCGACAAGGTCGCCGTGCGTATCCGCCTGGACGATGGCACGGAATACGGCCACCAGGGCAAGCTGCAGTTTGCCGGCGTGATCGTCAATGCCACCACGGGCAGCGTCACGCTGCGCGCCGTGGTGCCCAATCCGCAGGGCCTGCTCATGCCCGGCATGTATGTGCAGGCGCTGCTGCCCACGGGCCTGGCGCCCGAGGCGATGCTGGTGCCCCAGCAGTCGGTGACGCGCGACCTGACCGGCAAGGCCAGCGTGCTGGTGGCCAAGGCCGACGACGTGATCGAGCGCAGGCCCGTGAACATCGACCGCGCCGTGGGCAATATGTGGCTGCTGCAGGACGGCCTGTCGGCCGGCGAGCGCGTGGTGGTCGATGGCTTCCAGCGCATCAAGCCCGGCGACAAGGTGCGTGCCGTGGAGGTGGACCTGCGCGCCAAGGCCCAGGCCCGCAAGGGCAAGCCGGCCGACGGGCCGGCAGCACCTGGCGCTGCGGACAAGGCGCCTGCTACAGCCCCTGCACCGGCAGCGGCTCCTGCTCCCGCCGCCGGCTAAGCCGCAGGAACCCGTCACATGGCTCAGTTCTTCATCAACCGGCCCATCTTCGCGTGGGTCATCGCCATCGTCATCATGCTGGGCGGCGCGCTGTCCATCTTCACGCTGCCGCTGGAGCAATACCCCGACATCGCGCCGCCGCGCGTGACCATCGGCGCGCAGTACACAGGCGCCTCGGCCGAGACGGTCGAGAACTCGGTGACCCAGATCATCGAGCAGCAGCTCAAGGGCATCGACAACATGCTCTACATGAGCTCCACGTCCGACGCCTCGGGCCGCGCGCGCACCACGCTGACCTTTGCGCCGGGCACCAACATCGACGTGGCCCAGGTGCAGGTGCAAAACAAGCTGCAGTCCGCCGTGAACCGCCTGCCCGACGCCGTCAAGAGCCGGGGCGTGTTCGTGAACAAGGGCGGCCAGGACTTCCTGGTCACCTACAGCTTCTTCTCCAAGGACCCGGCCATGACCGCGGTCGACATCGGCGACTACCTGACCAGCAACCTGGTCGACGTGATCGGCCGGCTGGACGGCGTGGGCGATGTCAACGTCTTCGGCACCAACTATGCGATGCGCATCTGGATGGACCCGGCCAAGATGGAGAAGTACGCGCTGATGCCGTCGGACCTGGTCAATGCGCTGAACTCGCAGAACGCCCAGGTCTCGGCCGGCCAGCTGGGCGCGCTGCCCGCCGTCGCGGACCAGCAGCTGAACGCCACCATCACGGCGCGCACCAAGCTCAAGACGGTGGAGCAGTTCGAGGACATCGTCCTGAAGTCGTCCGTGGACGGCTCGGTGGTGCTCATGAAGGACGTGGCCCGCGTGGAGCTGGGCGCCGACAACCTGACCATCAAGGCCAAGCTCAACGGCCTGCCGGGCGCGGGCATGGGCATCGTGCTGGCCGATGGCGCCAACGCCATGAACGTGGCCGACACCATCGCCGCCAAGCTGGCCGAGCTCAAGCCTTTCTTTCCCAACGAGATCGACTACTTCGTCAGCTCGGACTCCACGCCCTTCGTGCGCGCCTCCATCAAGGAAGTGGTCAGCGCGCTGGGGGAGGCCATGATCCTCGTGGTCATCGTGATGTTCATCTTCCTGCAGAACTTCCGCGCCACGATGATCCCCGCCATCGCCGTGCCCGTGGTGCTGCTGGGCACCTTCGGCGTGCTGTCGCTGGCCGGGTACTCGATCAATACGCTGACCATGTTCGCCATGGTGCTGGCCATCGGCCTGCTGGTGGACGATGCCATCGTCGTGGTGGAGAACGTCGAGCGCGTGATGCACGAGACGGGCATGTCGCCCAAGCAGGCCACGCGCCAGTCCATGCGCGAGATCACGCCGGCCCTGGTGGGCATCGGCGTGACGCTGTCGGCCGTGTTCGTGCCCATGGCCTTCTTCGGCGGCTCCACGGGCGTGATCTACCGGCAGTTCTCCATCACCATCGTCGCGGCCATGGCGCTGTCGGTGTTCGTGGCGCTGACGCTCACGCCGGCGCTGTGCGCCACGCTGCTCAAGCCGCCCGCAGCGGGCGGGACAGGGCATGACCGCCCCATCCGCAGCGGCATCCTGGGGGTGAACGACCGGTTCTTCCGCTGGTTCAACCACCATTTCGACGCCACGGCCGCGCGCTACCAGGGCACGGTGGCGTACTCGCTGCGCCGCGCCAAGCGCATGATGCTGATCTTCCTGGCCGTCTGCGGCGTGGTCTGGCTGTTGATGGCGCGCCTGCCCACGTCCTTCCTGCCCGACGAGGACCAGGGCTTTGTCTTCGTCAACATCAACCTGCCCTCGGGCGCGGCCGACACGCGGCTGCAGGGCGTGCTCGACGAGGTGCGCGACTACTTTGCCAGGCAGCCCGACGTGCTGAGCTTCTACCAGGTCTCTGGCCTGAACGGCGACCAGGCCTCGGCACGCGCCTTCGTGCGGCTGAAGACCTGGGAGGAGCGCCCGCTGCCGGGCCAGTCGGCCTCCGAGATCGCGCACCGGGCGACCCGGGAGCTGGCCTCCATCCGCGATGCGCGCGTGCTGGTCATGCTGCCGCCGGCCGTGCGCGGCCTGGGCTCCAGCTCGGGCTTCAACTTCATGATCAAGGACATGAACGGCCTGGGCCACCAGGCGCTGCTGCAGGCCAAGGAAAAATTCCTGACCGAGGCCCGCAAGCGCCCCGAGCTCACCAATCTGCGCATGACCAACCTGGAGGACGCCAGCGAGCTGCGCCTGGACATCGACGACCGCAAGGCCGCCGCGCTCGGCCTGTCGTACACCGACATCAACAGCGTGCTGTCCAGCGCCATGGGCGGCACCTATGTCAACGACTTCCTGAACAACGAGCGCGTCAAGCGCGTCTACATCCAGGGCGATGCGCCGCACCGCATGCTGCCCCAGGACATCGCCAAATGGACGGTGCGCAACGGCAAGGGCGAGATGGTGCCGTTCAGCGCCTTCTCCAGCAGCTACTGGGCCTACGGTTCGCCCCAGCTCATGCGCTACAACGGCAACCCGGCCTACGAAATGGAAGGCCGCGCCGCGCCGGGCGTCAGCTCGGGCACCGCCATGCAGATCGTCGAGGACATCCTGCGCACGCTGCCGGCCGGCATAGGCTACGAGTGGACGGGCGCCTCGCTGCAGGAGCGCCAGTCGGGCGCGCAGGCGCCGCTGCTGTACGCCATCTCCATCCTCTTCGTGTTCCTGTGCCTGGCGGCGCTGTACGAGAGCTGGACCGTGCCGCTGTCCGTGATGCTGGCCGTGCCGCTGGGCGTGGTGGGCGCGCTGGCCGCCACCTATACGCGCGGGCTGACCAATGACGTGTACTTCCAGGTGGGCCTGCTGACCACGGTGGGCCTGGCATCCAAGAACGCCATCCTGATCGTGGAATTTGCCGTGCAGCTGCAGGAGCAGGGCAAGAGCATCTTCGACGCCGTGGTCTCGGCCGTGCGCCTGCGCCTGCGGCCCATTTTGATGACCTCGCTGGCCTTCGGCTTCGGCGTCATTCCGCTGGCCATCGGCACGGGTGCCGGCGCTGGCGGGCGCAATGCCATCGGCACGGCCGTGCTCGGCGGCATGCTGGCCTCCACGGTGCTGGGCATCTTCCTGGTGCCGGTGTTCTTCCTGCTGATCCGCAGCTGGTTCAAGAGTCACTCGCGCACGGATGAAGAAAGCCCGCAGCAGGCAACCGACTCACCCCATACCACCAAGGAGAGCGCAGCATGAGGCGCCGAATGCACCGTTCCACCCTCGCCGCTGCGGCCGCGCTGGCGGCCCTGCTGTCCGGCTGCAATCTTGCGCCGCAGCACCGCACGCCGGACATGCCCGTGCCCGACACGGTGGGCAGCACCGCAGCCAATCCGGCACAGGCCGACGAGGCCAGCCTGCAGGCGGCCGCCGCGCTGGACTGGGTGCAGTCCCGGCAGCTGCGCGAGGTCATTGCGCTGGCCCTGGCCAACAACCGCGACCTGCGCGTGGCCGTGGAGAACATCGAGCGCGCGCGTGCCCAGTACGGCATCACGCGCGCCGACCTGCTGCCCAGCGTCAACGCCCAGGCCCAGGCCAGCCGTGCGCGCACGGCCGCCGGCATGACCAGCGCCACGCAGGCGGCATCGGTCAGCACCCAGTACACGGCCCAGCTGGGCTTTGCCAGCTACGAGATCGACCTCTGGGGCCGCGTGCGCAACCTCAGCGAGGCCGCGCTGCAGCAGTTCCTGCAAAGCGAGCAGAACCGGCGCAATGTGCAGATCGGCCTGGTGGCCGACGTGGCCAACGCCTGGCTCACGCTGGCCGCCGACCAGGCCCGCCTGCAGCTGGCACGCGACACCCTGGCCAGCCGCGAGAAGGCCTACGAGCTGACGCGGCGCATGCATGAGATAGGTTCGACTTCGGGCCTGGTGCTGGCCCAGAACCAGACCACGGTGGACACGGCGCGCGGCGACGTGGCCAGCTTCACCTCCCAGGTGGAGCGTGACCGCAACGCCCTGCAGTTGCTGGTGGGCGGTCCGCTGCCCGACAGCCTGCTGCCCGGCGCCGCCACGCTGCGCGCCGGCGCCCAGCCTGCGGCGGCGCTGCAGCCCGTGCCTGCACCGCTGCCCTCCAGCGTGCTGCTGGTGCGCCCCGATATCCAGGCCGCCGAGAACAACCTGCGCGCCATGGAGGCCAACATCGGCGCCGCCCGCGCAGCCATGTTCCCCACCATCAGCCTCACGGCCAGCGTGGGATCGGGCAGCCGCGAGCTCGATGGCCTCTTTGGCGGCAGCAGCAGCACCTGGAGCTTCATCCCCCTGGTGCGCCTGCCCATCTTCGACGGTGGCCGCAACCGTGCGGGCGTGCAGGTGGCCGAGGCCAACCAGCGCATCGCCATCGCCCAGTACGAGAAGGCCGTGCAGACGGCCTTCCGCGAGACCGCCGACGTGCTGGCCGACCGCGCGCAGTGGGACGAGCGCCTGGCCGCCCAGACCAGCATGGTCGCGGCCACGCAGAAGGCCTTCGACCTGTCGGAGGCACGCTTCAAGGCCGGCGTGGACAACTACCTCACCGTGCTGGATGCGCAGCGCAGCCTCTACACGGCCCAGCAGACCCTGATCGGCCTGCGCCTGTCCGAGCAGCTCAACCGCGTCACGCTGTGGAAGGTGCTGGGCGGCGAGCAGGTGCAGGCGCCGTCCGCCTCTGAGCCGGCGAATTCCTGAGCGCGGGCGGTGTATTCTGCGGGCCCGCAGAACTTGCCGCCCGACCACGATGAGCCCCTTTGCCAACACCCCCGAGCCGCCTTACTACGCCGTCATCTTCTCGTCGCGCAGAACGCCGGACGACGATGATGGCTACGGCCTCATGGCCCAGCGCATGGTGGACCTGGCCGCGCAGCAGCAGGGTTTCCTGGGTGCGGAAAGCACGCGCGGCGAGGACGGTTTCGGCATCACCGTGTCCTACTGGTCCACGGCCGAATCCATCGCGCGCTGGAAGCAGGATGCCGAGCACCTGGTCGCCCAGCAACTGGGCAAGGACGCCTGGTACGAGCACTATGAATTGCGCGTGGCCCGCGTGGAGCGCGCCTACGGCAAGCGCTGAACCCGGGCCGCCTCCGCCTGGACCACGGCCTCGGCCAGCAGCGCGATGGAGCGCGGCGCGCAGCCTTCGGCATCGTTGCTCACCGTCACAAAGGCGGGCAGCCCGCGGCTGGTGATGCCATCGATGGTCTTGGCGAGGATGGCGCGCGTGTGCGCATCGGGCGTGCGGATCTCGTCGAAGGGGTCGTGCTTCTTTTGCGCATCGGGATAGCCGTAGGCACCGAACTCGCGGTTCAGGTTCCAGCGGCAGACCAGCGGGGTGGGCCACAGCCCGCGCAGAAAAACCAGTTGCTCCTCGATGGGGGGCATCTTGCCGTGCAGTCCCAGGCAGAAGGTGGCGCCACTGGCGCGCAGGGTGTCGGCCAACTGCGGCGTCAGCAGCTCCGGGTCGCGCACCTCCACCGCCACGATGATCTGCGCGCCCAGCGGATGGGCGGCCAGCGCCGCGCGCACCGCCTCCAGCATGGCCTGCAGCCGCGCCAGCAGTTCGGTGGGGCGGCTGAGCAGGCCCCAGGTCATCGGGCTGAGCTGGAACACCAGCACGCCCAGCCGCTCGCCCAGCCCTTCGAGCGTGGGCTCGACGAAGCTGGTGACGGCCAGATCGGGTTGAAGGAACACCGGGTTCAGCGACATGCCCTTGCCGTCCTCGTCACGCACCTGCGCGTCGGTAACCACGGATGGGCACTTGACCACGAAGCGGAAATCGGCCGGCACCTGGCCCGCGAAGGCCAGGTACTGGCTGGCCGTCAACGGCCTCCAGAAGCTGCGGTCCACGCAGACCGTTCGCATCAACGGATGCCGGCCATAGGCCTCCAGTCCCTTCTTGGCCAGCACGCTTTTGTCATAGGCGCCATCCCAGATCAAGCCTTCCCAGCCCGGGTAGGACCAGGTGGAGACTCCCATGCGCAGGCCCTGCGCAAGCTGGTCCGCCAGCGCCTGCCATTGCAGGGCCTGGGGCGCCAGCTGCACGGCGCCGGCGGCCTTGCGCGGTGCCGGTGTGCGGCCGGCAGGCGCGGGCGGCGGGGCAGGGGCCGATGGTGGGGGAGAACCGAACAGATCGTCTTGCATTCGAAGCTGGTGATTGTGGCAGAGGGTGCCTGCCGCAGGGCCCCGGCAAAAGCAGGCAGTGGATTGATTTTGCAAGCCCTTGAATTCATTGGCCTGCAAGAAATGCTTGCATTTGCGGGTCGGCCGTGAGCGGCCCGGCCCGAATCGCGTGTGGCACACTTGGCCGCTTTTCCGGATTCCACGCCACGGGGCGCCTCTCGAATGCAAAAAATCATTGCCCAAATCGCCGCAGAACTGAATGTCAAGCCGCAGCAGGTGGGTGCCGCGGTCGAATTGCTTGATGGCGGAGCCACGGTTCCGTTCGTCGCGCGCTACCGCAAGGAAGTCACGGGCGGACTGGACGACGCGCAGCTGCGCCAGCTCGACGAACGCCTGGGCTACCTGCGCGAGCTGGAGGACCGCCGGGGCGCGGTGCTCAAGGCCATCGACGAGCAGGGCAAGCTGACCGACGCGCTGCGCCTGGCCATTGCCAATGCGCCCACCAAGCAGGAGCTGGAGGACATCTACCTGCCCTTCAAGCAAAAGCGCCGCACCAAGGGACAGATCGCCAAGGAATTCGGCATCGAGCCGCTGGCCGACAAGCTGTTTGCCGACCCCACGCTGGACCCGCACAAGGAGGCCGAGGCCTTCTGCAAGCCGGCCACCACCCTGGACGACGGCAAGCCGGGCCCTGATTTCTCGACCACGTTGGCCGTGCTCGATGGTGTGCGCGACATCCTGTCGGAGCGCTGGGCCGAAGACCCGGCCCTGGTGCAGAAGCTGCGCGAATGGCTGTGGGAAGACGGCCTGCTGCGCTCCAAGAAGGTCGAATCCAAGAACGAGAACGACCCCGAGGTCGCCAAGTTCCGCGACTATTTCGAATACGACGAGCCCATCGGCCGCGTGCCTTCGCACCGCGCGCTGGCGGTGTTCCGCGGCCGCGCGCTGGAAATCCTCGAGGCCAAGCTGGTCCAGCCCGTGGAGCCCGAGCCCGGCCAGCCCAGCCTGGCCGAAGGCAAGATTGCCCTGCACCTGGGCTGGAGCCACGCCAAGCGCGCCAGCGACGACCTGATCCGCAAGTGCGTGGCCTGGACCTGGCGCGTCAAGCTCAGCCTGTCCACCGAGCGCGACCTGTTCTCGCGCCTGCGCGAAGACGCCGAGAAGGTGGCCATCAAGGTCTTTGGCGACAACCTGCGCGACCTGCTGCTGGCCGCCCCTGCGGGGCAGCGCGCCGTCATCGGCCTGGACCCGGGCATCCGCACGGGCGTCAAGGTGGCCGTGGTGGACAGCACGGGCAAGCTGGTGGACACCACCACCATCTACCCGCACGAGCCGCGCCGCGACTGGGACGGCTCGCTGGCCGTGCTGGCCCGCCTGGTCGAAAAGCACCAGATCAACCTGATCGCCATCGGCAACGGCACGGCCAGCCGCGAGACCGACAAGCTGGCCGCCGACCTGATCAAGATCGCCAGCAAGGCCGACCGCCAGATCGAGAAGGTCGTGGTCAGCGAGGCTGGCGCTTCTGTGTATTCCGCCAGCGAGTTCGCCTCGCAGGAAATGCCCGACGTGGACGTGAGCCTGCGCGGGGCCGCCAGCATTGCGCGCCGCCTGCAGGACCCGCTGGCCGAGCTGGTCAAGATCGACCCCAAGAGCATTGGCGTGGGCCAGTACCAGCACGACGTGAACCAGAGCGAGCTGGCGCGCCAGCTCGACGCCGTGGTCGAGGACTGCGTGAACTCCGTGGGCGTGGACCTGAACACGGCCTCGGCGCCGCTGCTGTCGCGCGTCTCGGGCCTGTCGGGTAGCGTGGCCAAGTCGGTGGTGCGCTGGCGCGATGCCAACGGCTCCTTCAGGAGCCGCAAGCAGCTGATGGACGTGGCCGGCCTGGGCGCCAAGACCTTCGAGCAGGCGGCGGGCTTTCTGCGCATCCGCGGCGGCGACAATCCGCTGGACATGACGGGCGTGCACCCGGAAACCTACCCGGTGGTCGAACGCATCATTGCCACCACGGGCAAGAGCGTGGACCAGCTCATGGGCCGCTCCGAAGTGCTCAAGGGCCTGAAGGCCGAGCAGTTCGTGAGCGAGCAGTTCGGTGCCATCACCGTCAAGGACATCCTGGGCGAGCTGGAAAAGCCCGGCCGCGATCCGCGTCCGGACTTCGTCGTGGCCCGTTTCAATGACGGGGTGGAGGACATCAAGGACCTCAAGGAAGGCATGACGCTGGAGGGCACGGTCAGCAACGTGGCCCAGTTCGGCGCCTTCGTGGACCTGGGCGTGCACCAGGACGGCCTGGTCCACGTCAGCCAGATGAGCCACAAGTTCGTCGAGGACGCGCGCGAGGTGGTCAAGACCGGCCAGATCGTCAAGGTCAAGGTGCTGGAGGTCGATGTGGCGCGCAAGCGCATCAGCCTGACCATGAAGCTCGATGCGGCACCGGCCCTGCGCGACGGCCCCCGTGACAACCGCTTCGAGAGCGCAGGCCGCGGCAGCCAGGGCGGGCAGCGCCGCGCGCCCGAGCCGGTGCAGCAATCGGCCATGGCCTCGGCCTTCGCCAAGCTGCAGACCCGCAAGTAGTCCCGCGCACGGCAAGGCAGGAAACGCGATGGCTGCGCATGCACTGGACCTGCAGACGCTGTTGGCACAGGCCCTGGCCCTGCCGGCGCAGCCGCGCATCGTGGCCTTGCTGCTGCGCGAGCTGGTGCCCGAGCAGCCCAGCCTGCGCCGGCTGAGCCAGCTCTTCGCAGCCGATCCTGCGCTGGCCGCCGGGCTGCTGGCCCAGGCCAACGGCCCGGTGTTCGGCATGGGGGGACGTGTCACCGGCATTCCCGAGGCGCTGGCCCTGCTGGCGCCCGCGCAGCTGCGCCAGATCGTGCGGGGCATACCGCTGGGCGTGGGCGCCCATGCCGTGCCGGGCATGGCCATGCCGGCCTTCTGGCGCTACAGCGTGGAAGCCGCCCGCGTGGCGCGAGCGCTGGCCGGCACCGTGCAGGCCAGCCCCACGGCGGCCTATGCCGCAGGGCTGATGCATGGCCTGGGGGAGCTGGCCATGCACATGATCGACCCCGGCCGCGCCGCCACCATCACCGAACTGGTCGGCCCGCTGGACCCGCGTCGCGCCGAGCTGGAAATGCGGCTGTGCGGCTACACATACAGCCATGTCAGTGCGGGCCTGGCCCGCCGCTGGAACCTTCCGCCGCTGCTGGCCGATGCGCTGCAGCACCTGTACGCGCCGCTGGCCCAGCCGGGCTTCGATCCGCTGGCCTGCGTGCTGCACATCGCTGCCTGGCGCGCCCGCTCGCGCGAGGCGCAGTGGGACGAGCGTGCCCTGGCCGTGAGCTTTCCCGGCGAAGTGGGCGTGGCCCTGGGCCTGGACATCGACATGGTCCTGCGTCAGGACCCGGTGGACTGGATGGCCGACACCGGCCTGGACGTGGTGCTGTAGCGCCTCGCTCCTGCCTCAGTGCCTGTGCCAGGGCGCCGGCACCATGTCGAACAGCGGCGTGGGATCGCGCCGGTAGGGCGCGGGGCTGACGGGCGCCATGGGCTGCATGGTCATGGGGTCTATGCGCGCCAGCTGCTGCATCCATCCGATGTCCACGCCGCCGCCCGGTGCGGGGCGCGAGTAGATCAGCTCCAGCATGCGACGCGATGCCACATGGCCGTGGGATGCGGCCTGCTGGTACAGGCGCAGCGCCTCGGTGTAGTTGGCCGGCACGCCGTCGCCGCGATGGTAGCGCTGCGCCTGCTCCCATTGCTGCTGGGCCGTGACGGGCTGGCGCACCTGGATGTCCTGCTCGTTGGGCGCTCCACTCAGCTGCGGCGTGCGCTGCATGGCCTGCGGCCCCTGCGCTGCAGGCGTGGAGCTGCCCTGCGCCGACACCAGCTGGCCTGCGGGCCGCAGGCGCTCGCCCAGCATCTGTGCATTGGTCGCGGCGCTGGATGAGCGCGCCGCTGCCGCGCGGAACTGGCGCAGCGCTGCCTCGGGCTCGTCCTGCGCGAGCAGGGCCAGGCCCCATTCCAGCTGGGCGCCAGGGCTGCCCGAACGTGCCGCGCGCTGCAGCAGTTCCTGGTCGGGCGTGCCTGCCACGGCCAAGGCCTCGCCCACGGGCTCGGCCGTGGACAGCGGTGCCAGGCGCCGGGCCAGCAGCCATTCCAGGTACTGGGCGCGGGCCGGGTCGGTCTTGGCCAGCTGGGCGATCCAGGGCCTTGCAGCCGGTGGATCGGGGGGCTGGCCGCAGCCGTCCATGGCGCACCAGGCCAGTCCCGCGCTGGCCAGCGGATGGCCGGCGCGCTGCGCGCGCTCGAACCATTGCCTGGCCTGCGGCCCGTCCTGCGCCATGGCAATGCCATGCAGTGCCAGCAGGCCCATCACCCATTGCGCCTCGCGCTGCGTGGCCAGGCTCACGCCCTTGCCTTCGGCGCGGCTGCGCAGCTGGGACAGGGCCCGTTGCTGGGCGGTGTCCGAGGTCGAGGTGATGTTGCTGGTGCCCGGCTGGGAACCGTACACGCTGGCCGTCGCCACCCGAATGGGCATGACCGGCGTGAAGCGGGCCGCCGCCTGCACATGCGGCAGTACGGCGGGAGCCAGACCTGGCAGCACCACCAGCAGTCCGGGCAGCACAAGCCTTGCGGTCAGGCGCAGCCCGATGCGCCGCCGTGGCGGGGATTCATGAGCGCTGGAGGGCATGGCAATTGCCTCTGTTTGGCTTGTGACGTGCACCGCTCATCAGCGCTTGGCCTGGGCCGGAACCACCTGCCAGAAGCGGGCCGAGCCGGTGTACTGGTCGGCGCCCAGAGAGTTGGCCATGTACTGGTTGACATCCTCCAGGGAGCGCATGCCCGGGATGGCGATGAAGGCCTTGCCCTGGAGCAGCGTGGGTAGCTTGTCGGTCATGTTCTGCTCGGTGGCGAAGCAGGCCACGCCTTCCTTGCCGGGAGGCCCGGCGTTGATGACGTAGCCGGGGTTGGGACTCATCCAGTCTGGCAGGCGAACGGATTGGGCGGCGGTGATCCAGCCCGAGCGGTTCACATCGTTGGGCACCAGCCGGGTGACCTCTCCATCGGCACCGGCCATGAAGCACGACAGGTAGGAGGCGCGCGACACGGTGGTGGACAGGAACAGCTGCTCACCCGTCTCGAAAGAGGTGCGCGTGGGCGTGATGTTCTCCACCCACAGGTCCAGCTTGCGGTCGGGCGCGGGGGCGCCGTAGCGGTAGTCACCCGTGGCCACGGCCACGTTCTCGGAGGCGGTGGTGACCGGTGCCGCACTCTTGGTGTTCCAGCCGATGCGCGTCATGTGTCCATCGGCGCTGACGGCCACGAAGTCTCGCAGTGCGCGCTCGTAGGTGCTGAAGTCCACCACGCCATTGACCACCATGCCGCTGTCGGCCTGGAAGCGCCCTATGGCCTCGCGCCACTGCGGGTTGCCTGCGGTGAAGGCCGGTGCGTCGGGCGGCAGATAGCCCTTGCTGATCAGCGACTGGCGCACCAGCTCCTGGTGGATGCCGGCTTCGCCTTCCTCATACCAGTCGCGCAGCTGACGCTGGAAGTCGGGATGGGTCTGGTCCAGCGTCAGGCACTGCCAGTAGGGCAGGCGTGACCATTTGCCCAGCAGCTCGATCATGCCCAGCTCGACCAGGGTGCGCACGGCCGGGCCCGAGCCCTGGGCATAGTCGCGGCCCACGCTGAACTGCACGCCGTAGTTGCCGATACGGCCCGACAGGTCAAGGCCCTGGCTGCCGTTGCCGATGACGACTTCGTTGGCCGAATCCAGGCCCGGAATGATGGTGCGCGTGCGGAAGTCGCCCAGGTGCAGCTCCATGCCCAGCACGGCGCCGCTGCGGTTGGCGCTGTAGCCGGTTTCCAGGCGCGAGGCGCTGGTGCCTATGTCCACGTTGTTGCGCAGCACGTTCTGGTCCATGAAGGACACGGCGCCCGACACATACAGGGCCGGGCGCTGCAGCTGGATCTGGTTGTTGTTGAGCAAGATGGTGGTGAGGTTCTGCACCGTGTCCTGGCGGGCGATGTCCACCTCATAGTCCACGTAGCGGAAGGCGCTGCTGACGCGCGACATCTGGGACAGGGCGGTGACCACCATCTCCTTGGCGGCCACGGCCACGCGGCCCGAATAGTCGGGCAACTGCTTGCTGGTGATCAGCACCGTGGGCATGTGGCTGTTGCGGAACATCCTGTCCATGCACATCAGCGAATCGGAGAAGCTCGATATGGAGCGCACCGGCCGCACCACCGGGCGGTCGGCCGCATAGACTTTTTCCAGGTATTTGGAATCCTTGCGCGCATCCAGCGGCGCGCAACCCGACAGCAGCACGATGGATGCCGATACCGCGCAGGCCACCACCCGCATACAGCCCTGTCTGCCAGCCCATCGCTGGCGGAAAGTCCCTCGGTTGTCCGCATGTCCGCCGAATGCCGGCTGCAGCGCGGCATCGGGGCGGGGAAGTCCTGGCGTTGGAAGGCGGTTGCGCATGATGGACCTCTGCTGGAAAACGGCGAGCCAGGGCACTGGCGCCCAGGGGCACCGGCACCGGAAATGGGTTTTGGAAATGAAAGGCGGCCGGGTCGCGGGCCGCCTGGCCGCACTAGCGGCAGACGTTGATCAGGTCGCCCTTGAGGACCACGATCTGGTCCTTGGTCTGTGGCCCGTAGCGGTTGAACGCGCTGGCGTTGGTGTTGCTGGCCAGGTCCTGGGTGCAGGTGCGCTGCATGCCCGTGCTGCTCGTTGTGGTCGTGGTCACCACGTTCGCCTCGGTGGAGATGCCGGGAGCATTGGTCATGGACATGGCTTCGTAGCGCGCGATCTTGGCCTTGACGTTGATGGGGATGTCAGTGACGGTGTCCAGCCCCGACGATGTCTGCTGCTTGGCCGTGGGCAGTCTCAGATAGTCGACAGGCTTGCTGAGCACCACTGGATCTTCGCCGGGGGCTGCTGCATGAAGGGGGGGCGCTCCGAGTGCGAGCCAGGCCAGTAGGGCAGCCGAACAGAGATGGGCGGCGGTGTGCATGGTGGGCTCTCCTGGTGCGGTGAGCTGGCTATTCGCCGGGAAGGTGCTGCCGGAAGGCCTGGGGCCGTCCGGCAGTGTCCTTCGTCCGGCAGTCAGGCTCAGTGGTTGTTGTAGCAGGTCACGCAGCCGTTGTTGCTGGAGATGTTCTGTACTGCCATGGAACCGTTACCGGCATAGTTGACGATGCCCGAGTTCTTGGCAGCCACCACCTGGATCGAAGTGTTCTTGACTTCCACTTCGCCATAGTTGGAGGCCAGGTTGTTGACGGCCACTGCTGCGTAGCCATCGGCCTTGTTCAAGATGCCGCTGCCGGTGGCAGCGACGACCTGCAGAGAGCTGCCACTGCGGTCGATGGTGACGTTGCCTGCATTGCTGGCCAGGTTCTGGGAGGCCTTGCCACCGCCCGTTGCTACGTTGAGCACGCCGCTCCTGTTCAGCAGGGTGACCTGAACGCTGGGGCCGTTGATTTCGATCTGGGAACTGCTGCTGCCGCCGCCGCCGCCGCCGCCGCCGCCGCCGCCACCACCGCCACCGCCACCGCCACCGCCCATGGGGCCAGCCATGGCTGCTGTTGCGATCAGGCTCAGGGAAAGAATTGCAAGCGATTTCATGATGGCTCCTTGATAAGGAATCGGACTATCAGGAAAAGGTGTGTAAGCACCCGTTTTTCAGACACTTTGCGGAGGTTTCCGGCCTTGTCTCCCTGGACCCCAGCTCGTTGTCTGGACTCCAATGTGCTTGGGGTGCCCCTGCCGTTCCATCTCTTGTACGGGGTAGCCGTGAGCGCTGATCCACGTGGCGGGTACTTACCCGTGCAAACCTTTGGCTGGCGGGCTGCATCGCGTTAAAGCAGCGGCATTGGGAGGTGAATGGAGTTGGGTAGTTTCAAGGTGTAACGACAGAAAATTTGCAGTTGCAGCTTCGCTTCAGGTCGTTGATCCGGCGGGCATGGGGCCATCCAGACAACCCGGTGTATCGAATTGCATACGCTCGGTGCAGGCGCAGGAGGAAGGCGTTGAACCGGGGGCTGTTATGAGGCTGGATCAAGGGGAGGATGGCGGGCATCGGGAAGGGCATGGCCTGCCAGGCCCGACAGGCCTGCCGGTCAGGTGATCAAGAAAGTACGGACCCGGCTTCTCACACAAATGTGTTAATTTGCAAGCTACGCAATCTTTCACAAACTTCGTCAAAGATTGTGGATATCGGTGGCGATTTCTCTTAATGTGAAAGGCGCGTATGTGATCGGTTGCGTCATACACATGACGTGACATTTGAGGAGAACAGCATGAATCCATCCGACGTTCCCGCCGATGCCCGTCCCCTGATCGCCGATTCCTCGCGCGCCCAGGCCATGCTGGGCACGGGCCTGAGTTCCGCCATGTGGCCAGACTATCTGGCCGGCCAGCCCGACAAGCCCGTGCGCGTGCTGCTGGTCGATGACGATGCCCACATCCGCATGGTCATTGCCCAGGAAATCATGAACGACCCGCGCACCCTGGTCGTGGCCCAGGCCGGAAGTGTCCGAGAGGGTCGAAAGGCCATTCGCCAGCACGAGTTCGACGTGATGCTGGTCGACCTGAACCTGGGCGACGGCGAGGGCTTCGAGCTGCTGGACATGATGAAGACCGTGCGGCCCACGGCCGAGGCCGTCATCATCTCCGTGATGGAAAACGACGAGCAGGTGCTGCGCGCCTTCGAGCTGGGTGCCACGGGCTACCTCGTCAAGAACTCCTGGTTCGGCAACTACCCCCAGGCCGTGCTGCAGGTGGCCAATGGCGGCGCATCCGTCACTCCCAGCCTGGCGCGCAGGTTGCTGCAGCGCTTCGACAAGACCCAGGGCGCCGAGCCCAAGCGCCGCTCGCCCGACGAGGCGGACCGCCTGTCCACCCGCGAGCGCGAGGTGCTGCGCATGGTCGCCAGCGGCTACACCAGCGCCGAGATCGGCTCGCGCCTGATGATCAGCGCCATGACGGTCAACACGCACATCAAGAACATCTACCGCAAGCTGCAGGTGCGCACACGCGCCCAGGCGGTGCGCTTTGCATCGCTGCGCGGCCTGTTCTGATTGGCTGGCGCCGCAGGGGCCCGTGCGGCCCGCCCCGCCGCCGCTTCCCACCGCATGGCCATGAAGGACTCCCTTCGCGCATTGGCAGTCTGCCTGGCACTGGGCCTGCTGCAGATGCTGGCGCTTTGCGCCTGGCTTTGGCAGCAGGGCGACCAGGCTCCGCTGTGGCTTCGCCTGTGCAGCCTGGCCCTGCTGGTCTTGACGGCCTTGCTGTGTGCGATGGGTGCCTCGCGCCTGCGCAGGCTCCTGCTGTGGCGGCGCAGGCGCAGCCCCCGGCCTTCGCGCGAGGTGCAGGCCGAGCGCCGGCGCATTGCCGCCGATCTGCACGACGGCGTGGGCGGCCTTCTGGTGAATGCCATGGCCTTGCTGGAGCCGAGCGAAACCCGGCAGCGCCAGGCGCAGGAGTTGCTGGAGCAGGCCTTGCTGGACCTGCGCCTGCTGGTGGACGCCATGGACGCCGTGGAGGACGCCTTGCCCGTGCGCCTGGCGCGCCTGCGCCACCGGCTGCAGCCCGTGCTGGACCGCCGTGGCATGCAGATCCGCTGGAGCGTGGCCGATCCGCAGTCCGAGCCGGGCCTGCCCGATCTGCCCGATCTTCCTCGAGGCCAGTCGTCCCAGCACCTGCTTGCCATCACCCAGGAGGCCGTGAGCAATGTGCTGCAGCACGCACAGGCCAGCACGCTGTGGCTGGTGCTGCAGCCCCTGGAGCCGGGTATTGCGCGGGCGAACGGCGCCCATCCCGGCGCGCGCCGCGAGCTGCGCTGGGAGTTGCGCGTGGAAGACGACGGCCGCGGCCTGCCGCCGCGTACACCCGATGAGGCGCAGGGCATGGGCCTGGCAGGCATGCACCGCCGTGCCCACGCCATAGGGGCTACGCTGGACCTGGCGCCGCGTGCTGGCGGCGGCACGGTGGTGCGTGTGCGCTGGTGAGCTGGCGCGCTGTGGCAGCGGCGGCGGCGGAGTTCCAGCGATTGCGGTGCCCGCTGACAGGGCCGGCCCGCAGCGCGCTGTGCAATCCCACGATGGGCGCAAGTGCGGCAGCATCCACGCACGTATCCAAGCCCTGATGCCTGTCCCCCCATGAATCCACATCCCGACCTCACACCAGCGCCTTCCAGAAAACCAGGCGCTGAGAACGCCGCAGCCGATGCGGCCGGCAACGCGGCCGCTGCCGACGCGGCTTTCGCACGCAGCGTGCGTTCGGCCCTGCCGGGCCTGGCACAGCTGGCCGACATGGTGCCTGCGCTGCGCCTGCTCACCGGCCTGCTGGTGGCCAGCATCATCATCGCGGGCCTGTATTTCGGGCAGGGACTGCTGATTCCGCTGGCCCTGGCGCTGCTGTTCGGCTTTTTGCTCGATCCTGCGGTCTCCCGGCTCAGGCGCTGGGGCCTGCCGCGCATGGCGGCGACGCTGCTGGTGGTGGTCATGGCGCTGGCAACGCTGGCCGGAATGGGTACCTATCTGGGCAGCCAGGTGCAGCAGCTCAGCGCCGACCTGCCCACTTACCAGAGCACCATCCGCGACAAGCTGCGCAGCCTGCGCAGGAATGCCAACATGCCCAGCGCCTGGGACGGCGCCCTGCGCACCTATGACACGGTGGAGCGTGAGATCTCCCGCGGCGCCACCACGCCCCGCGTGCAGAAGGTGGAGATCCAGTCGCCCGAGCAAAAGCCCACGGCGCGCATGCTGCAGTGGCTGGGCCGAGTGGCCGAGCCCGTGACCACGGCCGGCATCGTGCTGCTGTTCGTGATCCTCATCCTGCTGGACCGCGATGACCTGCGCGACCGGCTGCTGCGCCTGATGGGCGGCAACCTGCATGTGGCC
Source organism: Delftia sp. DT-2 (assembly GCF_028401915.1). NCBI lineage: Bacteria > Pseudomonadati > Pseudomonadota > Betaproteobacteria > Burkholderiales > Comamonadaceae > Delftia > Delftia sp. DT-2. The sequence goes on along the minus strand of NZ_JAQOTI010000005.1, from coordinate 306,290 downwards.
ACCGACGCGCTGGACGAGGCCTCGCAGCGCATAGGCAAGTACCTGCGCATGCAGTTCGTGGTCAACATCACCTATGGACTGCCCATGGCGGCGGGGCTGTGGTTCATCGGCGTGCCGGGCGCCATTCTCTGGGGGGTGCTGGCGGCCATCATGCGGTTCGTTCCCTATGTGGGCGCCATGATCTCTGCCGCCTTCCCGCTGGCGCTGGCCTTTGCGGTGGATCCGGGCTGGCAGATGCTGCTGATGACGCTGGGGCTGATCATGGCGCTGGAGCTGATCAGCAACAACCTCATCGAGCCCTGGCTGTATGGCAGCAGCACGGGCCTGTCCACGCTGTCCATCATTGCGGCCGCGACCTTCTGGACGGCGCTGTGGGGGCCGATAGGGCTGATCCTGTCCACGCCGCTCACGGTCTGCCTGCTGGTGCTGGGCCGCTACATACCGGCGCTGCAGTTCATGGAGGTGCTGCTGGGCAGCTCCCCCGTGCTGGGTCCGGCCCAGCGGCTGTACCAGCGCCTGCTGGCCGACGATGTGGAAGATGCGGTCACGCTGGCGCATGAACTGGTGGACGCAAGGCTGCCGGCGCGGGCCTCGGCGGACGAACGCTCGGCCGCAGTGGCCGGCTTCTATGACGAGGTGGCGATCCCCGCGCTGCGCCTGGCCACCCAGCAGCACCTGGAGTCGGCCACGGCCGAGCACCGGCTGCGCCTGTCCAGCGGCATGGATGCCTTGGTCGAGGAGCTGCGCGAAAGCCATCCCGCGCCTGCAGACCTGTCCTCGCGGGCCCTGCGCATCCATTGCGTGGGTGCGCGCTGGGAGGTCGATGCCCTGGCAGCGGCCATGGTGGCGCACAGCGAGGCGCTGCGCGGCCACGTGGTCAGCTGCTCGGACTGGGCGCTGGCGGCCGATCCGCAATGGCGCCAGCTGGGGCAGGGCGAGGGCGGCGGCCTGCCGCAGGGCCACGCAGGCGCACAGGCCCTTGCCGAGGCGCAATTGCTGGTGCTCTCGGTCTTCAGCGCCCAGCCCCAGACCGTGGCGCGCCAGATCATGCGGCGGGTGCGCCGCCACTGGCCGCATCTGCGCGTGGTGCTGGCGCTGTGGAATGCGCCGGCCGTGGTGTCCGACCCCGAGTTCGCGCGCCGCTGCGGCGCCGCCGCCTGCGTGTCCAGCCTGCGCGAGCTGCAGTTGTGGGTGGACGCCTTGCGCCTGCCCGACGCGGCAGGCCAGGGCCTGGCCGCGCCCATTCCCGATGACGATGAGCAGCGCGTGCGCCAGCTGCGCGACAGCGGCGTGCTCGGGCCCGGCCTGCCGCCGCTGTACCACGAGGCAGCCCAGCAGGCCGCCAATGCCTTCGACGTGAAATGGGCCCAGGTCTCATGGGTTGATGCCGACCGCGTGCACACGCCCGGCAGCCTGCTGGTGGCGGACCAGGGCGACCCCGCATCGGCCGGGATGCCGCGCGGGCAGTCCATCTGCTCGTATGTGGTGCACGGCGGCGAGCCCCTGGTGGTGCACGACGCAGCGCGCGACCCCCGGTTTGCCGGCAACCCCGCACTGCAGGCCATGCGGCTGCGCTTTTACGCAGGCGTGCCGCTCAGGAACCGCCACGGTGCGGTGCTGGGCAGCTTCTGCATCATGGACGACGCACCGCGCGAGGTCTCGCCGGCAGATCTGGAGCTGCTGGCCGTCATGGCCGAGCAGCTGATGCAGACCGTGGAAGTGCGCCGCATGATGGAAAGCGGCGCAGTGCCGGCGCCGGCTCCCGCTCCCGCTCCCGCTCCCGCTCCCGCTCCCGCTCCCGCTCCCGCTTCCACGTCTGTACCGGCGCCGCCACCGGAGCAGTCACCGGAGCAGTCACCGGAGCAGTCACCGCCCGGCCACTGAGCCCGCTCACAGCGGCTACGGCGGCTCACAGCGAGGTGGCCAGCATCTGCTCGTAGTCGTCGGCGCTGGCCAGGCGCGGGTTGGTGCCGTGGCAATGGTCCTTGAGCGCCCCGCCGATCACTGCCGCGAACTGGGCGCGCTCCACGCCCATGGCGGCCAGGCCCGTGGGCAGGCCCAGGCGGGCGTTCATGTCGCGTATGGCTTCGGGAATGTCGCTGCCCGAGGCCAGACCCATGGCGTGGGCCATTCGCTGCAGGCGCTGTTCGGCGCGCACGCTCTCGGCCTCGGCATTGAAGCGCACCACGGCGGGCAGGAACATGGCGTTGAGCGTGCCGTGGTGCAGGCGCGGGTTCACGCCGCCCAGGCTGTGGCTGAGGCTGTGCACGCAGCCCAGACCCTTCTGGAAGGCCATGGCGCCCTGCATGCTGGCGCTCATCAGCTGGCGGCGTGCCTCGGCATCCTGGCCATTGCGGGTGGCGCGTTCTATGTGCGCCCAGCCGCGCGTGAGGCCGTCCAGCGCAATGCCGTCGGCAGGCGGATTGAAGGCGGCTGCCATGAAGGTTTCCATGCAGTGGGCGATGGCGTCCATGCCCGTGGCGGCCGTCAGCATGGCGGGCAGGCCGTAGGTCAGTTCCGGATCGCAGATGGCGGCGCGCGGCACCAGGTGCCAGCTGTGAAAGCCCAGCTTGCGGTGGTCGTCCACGATGATGATGGCGCCGCGCGCCACCTCGCTGCCCGTGCCGCTCGTGGTGGGCACGGCAATCAGCGGTGCCACGCGCTCGGTGATGCGCGGCGAGCCGCCCTCGATGGTGGCGTAGTGCGACAGCGGCCCTTCGTGCGTGGCCGCAATCGCCACACCCTTGGCGCAGTCGATGGCGCTGCCGCCGCCCACGGCGATCAGGCCGTCGCAGCGCTGCTCCTGGTAGATTGCCGCGGCCGCACGCACGGCGGCCTCGGTGGGGTTGGAGGGCGTCTGGTCGAACACTGCGTGCGGCATGTCGCCCAGCCCATCCAGCGCCTTTCGCAGCACGCCGGCCGCCTTGACGCCCTGGTCGGTGACGATCAGCGGCCGCGTGATGCCCACGCGCTCGCACTCCTGGCGCAACAGGCGCACGGCGCCGAAGTCAAACTGGATCTGGGTGACGTAGTTGATGAAAGCCATGGTCGGTGACTCGTTGCGGGCCGCTGCGGCCCGTGGTGGGGATCAGGGGGAGTGCGCCGAATCTAGACCGCGCGTGCTGCACTGCAAACAAAGCAAACCCTGAGAGGGCGCCTGCGCGGTCACGGGGGCGACAGCACGGGCGTGCACTGCCATCGCATGGCTGCCAGGGCCTTGTGCTCGCGGCACAATGCCTGCTGCGCGGCGCCTGCCGTGCCTTGCCAGATGGCTCCGATCGAACCTGTCCCTGAACTTGCTCCTGAACGTGCCCCAGCCCGAATCCCGCCCCCATGCCACGCCGCTGCCGGCGTCCCTGACCCACCAGATGCGCGATGTGCTGCGCCGCATGGAGCGCGCCGCGCGCACGCCCCTGCACCAGCTGGGCGCCGAGGGTGCGCGCGCCGCCTATGAGGCGGGCGCCGGCGTGCTCGAAATTCCCAAGCCCGTCCTGCCGCGTGTCGAGGACCTGCAGATTCCCGCGCGCGATGGCGCCTTGCTGCCTGCGCGGCTCTATGCGCCCGTGGAGCGCAGCCAGACGCCGGCCACGGGCCTGCCCGTGCTGCTGTACCTGCACGGCGGCGGCTTCACCGTGGGCAGCGTGGCCACGCACGACGTGCTGTGCCGCCAGCTGGCCCATCTGTCGGGCGCCATGGTGGTCTCGCTGGACTATCGGCGCGCGCCAGAGCACAAATTCCCCACGGCCCACAACGACGCCTGGGATGCGCTGCAATGGCTGGCTTCGCAGGGCGCCTTGCTGGGCGCCGACCCTGCACGCCTTGCCGTGGGCGGCGACAGCGCGGGCGGCACGCTGGCCGCAGCCTGCGCCATCCATGCGCGCGATGCAGGCCTGAAGCTGGCCCTGCAACTGCTGATCTACCCGGGCACGACGGCCCACCAGGACACCGACTCGCACCGCCGTTTCGCCCACGGGCTGGTCATTGACGAGCCCGCCATCACCTGGTTCTTCGCCCAGTACCTCAACAGCCCTGCCGACCGCGAGGACTGGCGCTTCGCCCCGCTGCTGGCGCCTGACGTGGACGGCGTGGCCCCGGCCTGGATAGGCCTGGCCGAATGCGACCCGCTGGTGGACGAGGGCGTGGAATACGCCGACAAGCTGCGCATGTCGGGCGTGCCCGTGGATCTGGAGATCTACCGGGGCGTGACCCATGAATTCGTCAAGATGGGCCGCGCCATTGCCGAAGCGCGCCGTGCACATGCCGACATGGCGCGCGCCTTGGCCGACGCCTTTGCGGCCTGAGAGCCAGGGCACCCAAGACACCCAAGACAACAGGAGAGAAAAACCCATGCAACGCCAAGATTTCCGCACGCTGCAACGCATCGAAGTGCGCTGGTCCGAAGTGGACGCCCAGAAGATCGTCTTCAACGCCCACTACCTGATGTACGCCGACGTGGCCGTCACCGACTACTGGCGCCAGCTGGGCATGCCCTATGAGTCATCCTTCGCGGCCCTGGGCGGCGAGCTGTTCGTCAAGAAGGCCACCACCACCTACCACGCATCGGCCACGCTGGGCGACGTGCTGCATGTGGGCATACGCTGTGCCAGGCAGGGCAATACCTCGCTGTTGTTCGAGGCCGGCATCTTCCGCGGCATGGAACTGCTCAACACCGTGGAACTGGTCTATGTGTTCGCCGATGCCACCACGCGCCAGCCGCTGCCCGTGCCGCAGCAGCTGCGCGACGTGCTCACCGCCTATGAGGCCGGCCAGAGCGTGGTGCGTGTGGCATCGGGCAGCTGGAACGACCTGGGCCGCGACGCCGAGCGCCTGCGCCTGGCCGTGTTCGTGCACGAGCAGGGCGTGCCGCGCGAGATCGAGATCGACGAGTTCGACCCCGTGGCCCGCCACGCCGTGGTCTACAACGGCCTGGGCCAGCCCATTGCCACCGGCCGCCTGGTCAGCGACAGCCCCGGCGCGGGCAGGATCGGCCGCATGGCCGTGGACCGCAGCGTGCGCGGCGGCCGCTGGGGCCGCATCGTGCTGGACAGCCTGGTGGAGGCCTCCCGCCAGCGCGGCGACCGCGAAGTCGTGCTGCACGCGCAGCGCCATGCCGAGTCGTTCTACCTGCGCGCGGGCTTCACGCCCGAGGGCGAGCCCTATGAAGAGGCCGGCATTCCCCACATCACCATGAGGAAAGTGCTCACCGCCTGAGCTGCAGGCAGCTCAGGCGGTGCAAGGCCCAAATCTCAAATGTCCTCGCGCAGCGCGTAGGGCAGGGGCTTGAGTTGCAGCGCCACGGCCTGCGCGGCATCGGCGCGCTGGCCCTCGCCCAGGGCGGCGTGGGCCAGCAGGCGCTGCTCAGCCGAGCTGATCTGCATGGAGACAATGGCGTCCCAGCCGCCGCCGGGCGCCGGGGCGGCCTGGACCACGGTGCCGGTGGCCTGCTCCAGATCCTCGGGCGTGAAGACTTCCATGCCGGCTGCCAGCGGCTGCTGGGCATGGGCGATGTAGGCGCGGCGCTTGAGCGTGCCCCGGAACTGGCTGCGGGCCACCACCTCCTGGCCCGGGTAGCAGCCCTTCTTGAAGTTCACGCCTTCCACCGATTCGTAGTTGAGCATCTGCGGCACGAAGGCATCGACCACGGGTGCCGACAGCGTGGCGATGCCGCTGGCGACTTCGCTCCAGAGCCAATCGGCCTCACTGAGTGCGGGGCCTTCGGGCAGGGGCGCACCGACAGGGGCCACGCGCAGGGCGCGCGGCTGGCCGGCGGCCGGGTGCAGGGCGATCAGGCTGGCTGCCCCGTCGTCCGTCTTGGTCCAGGGTGCGGCGGCCGCGCCCAGGGCCTGCACGGCGGCATCGCCAGCCAGGCCAAGCAGGGTGAAGTCGGCCGTGGCATCGCTGAGCTTGCACTTGGCGCGCAGCACGAACATGGACAGGCGCTTGAGCGTGGGTGCCAGCAGGCTGCGGTCGCACAGCAGCAGGATCTCGTCCTTGCTGCGCTTGAAGCCGATGAAGCTGGCCAGCATGCGGCCCTTGGCCGTGCAGAACGCCGCCAGACGCGCATGCTGCAGATCGAGCAGCGCGAAGTCGTTGGTCAGCTGGCCATGCAGGAATGGGGCGGCGTCTTCGCCGAGGGCGCGTATCACGCCGAGATGGGAAACGGGGGCGATGCCGTTCAGTAAAGGCTGGGTCATGGCTGAATTATGATCAGCCGCTCTATTGCTTGCTTGGACCGAGGTTGTGCGCTTTATCTTTCGCGCTTTGATGATGCTGCTGGTGCTGGCAGCCGTGCTGGCCGGTGCCGGCTGGTGGTGGCTGAACCAGCCCCTGCAGCTGTCCCAGCCCACGCTGGAGCTGGAGGTCGAACCCGGCACCACGCCGCGCGGCGTCGCCCGCGAAGTGGTCAAGGCCGGGGTGCAGACCGATGCGCGGCTGCTGTACGCCTGGTTCCGCGTCTCGGGCCAGGACCGGCAGATCAAGGCCGGCAACTATGAACTGACCACGGGCCTGACCCCCTATGTGCTGCTGCAAAAGCTCGCGCGTGGCGAGGAATCGCTCAAGGCGCTGACCCTGGTCGAGGGCTGGAACTGGCGCCAGGTGCGCGCAGCCCTGGCCCGCGAGGAATTCCTGCGCCAGGAAAGCGCGGGCATGGACGATGCGGCCCTGATGCAGGCCCTGGGCCGTCCCGGGGTGGCGCCGGAGGGCCGCTTCTTCCCCGATACCTATACCTACGCCAAGGGCAGCTCCGACCTGGCCGTGCTGCGCCGGGCCCTGCATGCCATGGACCGGCGCCTGGCCGATGTCTGGGCGCTGCGCTCGGCCGACACGCCACTCAAGAGCCCCGACGAGGCCCTGACCCTGGCCAGCATCGTCGAGAAGGAAACCGGCCGCGCGGCCGACCGTGCCCAGATCGCAGGCGTGTTCACCAACCGCCTGCGCATCGGCATGCTGCTGCAGACCGATCCCACCGTGATCTACGGCCTGGGCGAGAAATTCGACGGCAACCTGCGCCGCCGCGACCTGCAGACCGACACGCCCTGGAACACCTACACCCGCGCGGGCCTGCCGCCCACGCCCATCGCCATGCCCGGCAAGGCTGCCCTCATGGCCGCCGTGCAGCCCAGCCAGACCAAGGCGCTGTATTTCGTGGCGCGCGGAGACGGCACCAGCCATTTCAGTGCCTCGCTGGACGAGCACAACCGCGCCGTCAACCGCTACCAGCGCGGCCAGCAAAAGCCCTGAGCAAAAGCACTGAGATATTCCCCAGGGCTGCTGCGGTTCCCGCGGCGCTTGCGTATCCTCTCTTTCCATATGACCAATGCAACCCCCGCCGGCCTGTTCATCAGCTTCGAAGGCATCGATGGCGCCGGCAAGTCCTCGCACATCGCGTCGCTGGCCCAGGCTTTCCGTGACCAGGGCCGCACGGTGACGCTCACGCGCGAGCCCGGCGGCACGCCGCTGGCCGAAAAGCTGCGCGCGCTGATGCTGCACGACGCCATGGACCCGCTGACCGAGGCGCTGATCGCCTTTGCCGCGCGACGCGACCACCTGGTGCAGGTGATCGAGCCCGCGCTGGCGCGCGGCGAAGTCGTGCTCTGCGACCGCTTCACTGATGCCACCTTTGCCTACCAGGGCGCAGGCCGTGGCTTCGACCTGCAGCCGCTGGCCACGCTGGAGCGCATGGTGCAGACGGGCACCGCCCCCCAGCCCGATCTGCTGCGCGAGCCCCACCTGACGCTCTGGTTCGACCTGCCCGCCGAGGTGGCCGCCGAGCGCCTGGCCTCGGCCCGCGTGCCGGACCGCTTTGAGTCCGAACCCGGCAGCTTCTTCGCCCGCGTGGCCCAGGGCTATGCGTCGCGCGCTGCAGCAGCGCCCCAGCGCTTTGCCCGCATCGACTCCAACGCCAGCCGGCATGCGGTCTGGCAGCAGATCACGCAGGTCATGGTGCGCCGGGGCTGGCTGGCCATCATGGTCGGCGGCCAGGGAGGTGCGGCATGAACGAAGCCCTGCCACAGCCGGCCGAGACCGACACCTCCTGGATTGCCGAACAGCGCACACGCCTGCTCGCACAGCGCGGCCATGCCTGGCTGCTGCAGGGGCCTTCGGGCCTGGGGCAGTACGCGCTGTCGCTGTCACTGGTGCGTGCTTGGCTGTGCGAGTCGCCGTCGCCCCAGGGGGCCTGCGGCCACTGCGGCAGCTGCCACGCCATCGACGTGCGCGCCCATGCCGACCTGTGCGTGCTCATGCCCGAGGTGCAGATGATGGCGCTGGGCTGGCCCCTGCCCGAGAAGGCCCAGGCCGACATCGACGACAAGAAGCGCAAGCCCAGCAAGGAAATCCGTGTCGAGGCCATGCGCGACGCCGTGGAGTTCTGCCAGCGCACCAGTGCGCGCGGGCGCGGCAAGGCCGTGCTGGTCTATCCGGCCGAGCAGATGAATGCCATCACGGCCAATGCGCTGCTCAAGACGCTGGAGGAGCCGCCCGGCGATGCGCGTTTCGTGCTCGCCAGCGAGGCATCGCACCAGCTGCTGCCCACCATTCGCAGCCGCTGCCTGATCCACACCATGGCCTGGCCGGATCAGCAAGAGGCCCTTTCCTGGCTGGACACGCAGGGCGTGCCCCCTGAAGCGGCCGCCGTGGCGCTGCGCGCAGCAGGCGGGCGGCCCGGCGATGCACTGGCATTGGCGCAAAGCGGTGGCGGCAGCGACATGGCGTCGTGGTCACAGCTGCCGCGTGCGCTGGCCAAGGGCGATGTGGCGGCCCTGGCCGCCTACGCGCCGCCCCATGCCGTGGAGGCCTTGCAAAAGATCTGCCACGACCTGATGGCACTGGCCGCAGGCGCCGCGCCGCGCTACTTCACGCCGGCCGACCTGCCTTCGCGGCCGCTGGACATAGGCCTGCTTTCCGAATGGTCGCGAACCCTGGCCCAGGCCGCGCGCACGGCCGACCATCCCTTCAACGCAGGCCTCATGGCAGAAGCCCTGGCCGCAGAGGCGCGGCGCGTGCTCATGTCCGGCCAGCCTGCCCGCCAGCGCCGGGCATGAAGGGCGGGGCACGGGAGAACATGGCCAGGCGCTTTTCGCCACATGAAAGCCCGGCCTGTTAACCTACGGCCCTGGGCCCGGTGCCGATTGCGCCGGCCGCTCACCGAACCAATGTCTGCAAACCATCCATGAGCACCGCACCCTCCACACCCCGTCCCAGCGTGATGCAACTGGCGATCAAGGAAAAGGCCGCGCTGTACGCCGCCTACATTCCCATGTTCGCCGAAGGGGGCGTTTTCGTGCCCACGCAGCGTGAGTACCGTCTTGGCGATGATGTCTACGTGCTGCTGACCCTGCCCGACGAGCCCCAGCGCTATCCCGTGGCCGGCCGCGTGGCGTGGATCACGCCCGCACGCGCCTCGGGCAACCGCACGCAGGGCATAGGCATACAGTTTCCCAAGGACGAGAAATCCGCCGAGCTCAAGGCCAAGATCGAGAACATCCTGGGCGCGGCGCTGAGCTCGGACAAGGCCACGCAGACGGTCTGATGGCTGCACCTGTTTCAGGTGCACCTGCCTGCCATGCATGCCGACAGGGAGGACAGCTCCCGGGTCGGCATGGCTGTTTCTGAACCACGAGATTCCATGTTTACCGATTCCCACTGCCATCTGAACTTCCCCGAGCTGCAAAGCCGCCTGCCCGAGATCCGCGAGGCCATGGCGGCCGCGCGTGTCACCCGCGCGCTGTGCATCTGCACCACGATGGAGGAGTTCGGCGATGTGCACCAGCTGGCGCTGGACCACGACAACTTCTGGGCCACCGTGGGCGTGCACCCCGACACCGAACACATGACCGAGCCCAGCGTGGGCGACCTGGTGGAGCGCGCCGCGCTGGCGCGCGTGGTCGCCATCGGCGAGACGGGCCTGGACTACTACGGCATGGAAGACCGCAAGGGCGGCCGCACCATTGCCGACCTGGAGTGGCAGCGCGAGCGCTTTCGCGTGCACATCCGCGCGGCGCGCCAGACGCAAAAGCCCCTGGTCATCCACACCCGCAGTGCCTCGGACGACACGCTGGCCATCCTGCGCGAAGAAGGCGAGGACGGCTCGGCAGGCCAGGCCGGCGGTGTCTTCCACTGCTTCACCGAGACCATGGAGGTCGCGCGCGCGGCGCTGGACCTGGGCTACTACATCTCGATGTCGGGCATCGTCACCTTCAAGAACGCCCAGCACCTGCGCGACGTGGCCGCCTTCGTGCCGGCCGACCGCCTGCTGATCGAGACCGACAGCCCTTATCTGGCGCCTGTTCCCTATCGCGGCAAGACCAACAATCCGTCGTATGTGCCGTACGTGGCCCAGCAGATTGCACAGGTGCGCGGCATTCCGGTCGAGGAGGTGGCGGCCCTGACCAGTGCCAACTTCGATCAGCTTTTCAAGGGGGTTGTCGCATGAGACTGAATGCTGCGGCCGTCGGCCGCGTGGACCGTCGCCGCTGGCTGGCCCGGGCCGGCCGCGCCCTGACGGCCGTGGCTGCAGCCGGTGCCGGGCTGGCGCACGCCAGCCAGTACGACGACTACGTGCGTGCCATCGTCAGCGACAACGAGCGCGCCATGGTCAACCTGATCTTTCGCGGCTTCGATCCCAACACGCGCGACACGCGCGGCCGCCCGGGCCTGGTTGCGGCCCTGCACCAGGGCTCCCTGGGCGTCTTCGACGTGCTGCTCAAGTCCCCTGGCATCAAGGTCAACGAAGCCTCGCAGCAGGGCGAAACGCCGCTGATGATGGCCTGCATCAAGGGCCACCTGGACCTGGCCAAGGAACTCATACGCCGGGGCGCCGATGTCAACCGCCCCGGCTGGACACCGCTGCACTACGCCACCTCTGCCGACCTGCCCCAAACGCTGGACATCATCAAGCTGCTGCTGGACAAAAGCGCCTACATCGACGCCGAATCGCCCAACGGCACCACGCCGCTGATGCTGGCTGCCCAGTACAGCAGCGAAGCCGTGGTGGACCTGCTCATCGCCGAAGGCGCCGACGTCATCCTGCGCAACCAGCGGGGCTTTACCGCCGCCGACTTCGCCAGGCAGGTGGACCGCCAATACATGGTCGACAAACTCACCAAGGCCATCAAGGCCGAACGCAAGACCCAGCCCTCGCGCGGGAGCTGGTAGCCGCCAGCTGCAAGCCGCAAGCGAAAGCGGCATGGCCGCCCCCAATCCTGTCCGCTCAGGTGGCGTGGTTCCTGCTCAACCTGGCATACAGCCCGTCGCGCGCCAGCAGTTCGGCATGCGTGCCTTGCTCGGCGATGCGGCCGCGCTCCATCACCACCACACGGTCGGCATGCTCGATGGTGGACAGCCGGTGGGCGATGACCAGGGTCGTGCGGCCCTGCATCAGCCGTGTCAGCGCCTCCTGCACCAGGCGCTCGGATTCGTTGTCCAGTGCCGAGGTGGCCTCGTCCAGAATCAGGACCGGCGCATCCTTGTACAGCGCCCGCGCAATCGCCAGCCGCTGGCGCTGGCCGCCGGACAGCTGGCTGGCGTTGTGGCCCACCACCGTCTGCAGGCCCTGGGGCAGGCCGCGCACGTGCGAGCCCAGGTTGGCGGCGTCCAGCGCCGCCCACAGCAGTGCCTCGTCTTCCACGCCACCCAGTGCCACATTGGCGGCAATGGTGTCATTGAACATCACCACATCCTGGCTGACCATGGCGAACTGCTGGCGCAGGGCGGCCAGATCCCATTCGGGCAGGGGGGTGCCGTCCAGCAGCAACTGCCCATCCGTGGGCTGCAGAAAGCGCGGCAGCAGGTTCACCAGCGTGGTCTTGCCCGCGCCGGAGGGGCCGACCAGGGCCACTACCTCGCCCGGGCGCACGCGCAGGTCCACATGGCTCAGGGCGGGCGCCTTGTCCTCGCCAAACTGAACGGACACGTCGCGCAGCTCGATCTCGCCACGCGCCTTGCCGGGCACCTGGGTGCCGCCGGTCTCGTCGCCCGAGCCTTCGAGCAGGTGCAGGCCGCGCTCCAGCGCCGCCACGCCACGCGTGATGGGGTTGGCCACATCGGCCAGGCGGCGAATGGGGGCAATCAGCATCAGCATGGCCGTGATGAAGGCCGCGAAACTGCCCACCGTCACATCCTGCACATTGGCCGCGGCGGCTCCCGTGCCCCGGCTTTGCCACAGTGCGATGCAGATCACGGCCGACAGGGCGGCAGCGGCCAGCAGTTGGGTCAGCGGCGTCATCGCGGCAGAGGCGATGGTGGCCTTGATGGCCAGCTTGCGCAGTTGCCCGCTCAGGCCGCCAAAGCGCTTTTGCTGGCCCTGCTGCGCGCCATGCAGGCGCACCATGCGGTGGGCCAGCACGTTCTCCTCCACCACGTAGGCCAGGGAATCGGTGGCTTCCTGGCTGATCTTGGTGATGCGGTACAGGCGGCGCGACAGCGTCTTCATGATCCAGGCCACGCCCGGCACCACGGCGGCCACCACCAGCGTCAGCTGCCAGTTCAGATACAGCAGGTAGCCCAGCAGCGCCACCAGGGTGAAGCCATCGCGCGAGATGCCCAGCATGGCCTGCACCAGCAGGGTGGAGCCGGTCTGCACCTCATAGACCACGGTGTTGGACAGCGATGAGGCCGACTGGCGCGAGAACAAGGCCATGTCGGCCGCCAGCAGCCGCTCGAACAGGCGCCTGCGCAGCGCCAGCATGCCCTCGTTGGCAATGCGCGCCAGCGCGTACTGGCCCACGAACTGCGACAGGCCCCGCACCAGGAACACGCCGATGATGGCCAGCGGCACCGACCACAGGGGCAGCGTGCCGTCGGTGAAGCCGCTGTCCAGCAGCGGCTGCAGCAATGCCGGTATCAACGGCTCGGTGACCGCACCCACCAGCGTGGCGGCCACGGCCATCGTCCAGGCCAGGCGCTGACCACCAAAATAGGGGGACAGGCGCTTCAGGCGCTGCGACAGGGTCAGGGTGCTGGCGAGATCATGGGCCGCCGGTGCGGCGGACGGCGCAGGGGCCGGCGGCGGTGAGGATGGTGCGTGCATGAAGCGCGGATTTTACGGCGGGCTTGCCTGGGGCTGCCCCATGGGGAACCGATGCGGCTGGCGGGGATCGACAAAGCCTGGGCCGACAGACCCTACAGTGCACGTTCTTACATCGTGACGCATCCAGTGTGTGTAACATTCGCACCTGTGCAAGTACCGGGGTCTTCCCGTAGATATTGATGAATGCCAATGACTATTGACCGACTCCTTTCTCCTTCCTCCCTGGCGGCCGTGCCGCGCCCTTCGCGCCGAACCCTGCTGGCCGCTCTTGCCTCCACTCCTGCAATTCCCGCGCTGGCCCAGTTCCGCGTCGAAGTGACGGGCGTGGGCCTGACCCAGTTGCCCATCGCCATTGCAGCATTCAAGGGAGAAGGGCAGGCGCCCCAGAAGATCTCGGCCATCATCCAGGCCGACCTGGAGCGCAGCGGTCAGTTCCGCGCCGTGGACACGGCCGGCGTGCAACTCGATGAAACCTCGCGCCCCGATGTCGCCATGTGGCGCCAGAAAAGCGCAGATTCCCTGGCCGTGGGCAGCATCACGCGCCTGGCCGATGGCCGCTACGACGTGCGCTTTCGCCTCTGGGACGTGGTCAAGGGCCAGGACCTGGGCGGCCAGGGCTTTGCCGTCACCACCGGCGACCTGCGCCTGGTGGCCCACCGCATCTCCGACTACATTTACGAGAAACTCACGGGCGAGAAAGGCGTGTTCTCCACACGCATCGCCTATGTGACCAAGGCAGGAAGCAACTACCGCCTGTGGGTGGCCGATGCCGATGGCGAGAACGCGCAGTCCGCCCTGTCCAGCCCGGAACCCATCATCTCGCCCGCCTGGTCGCCCACCGGCACCCAGCTGGCCTACGTGTCCTTCGAGTCGCGCAAGCCCGTGGTCTATGTGCACGATGTGGCCAGCGGCCGCCGTCGCCTGGTCGCCAACTTCCGGGGCTCCAACAGCGCGCCGGCCTGGGCGCCCGATGGCAACTCGCTGGCCGTCACGCTCAGCCGTGATGGTGGTTCGCAGCTGTACCTGATCAGCGCCCAGGGCGGCGAGCCCCGCCGCCTGATGCAAAGCAGCGGCATCGACACCGAGCCGAACTTCTCCAGCGACGGCCGCTCCATCTACTTCGTCAGCGACCGTGGCGGCGCCCCGCAGATCTACAAGGTGCCGGCCTCCGGCGGCAGCGCGGAGCGCGTCACCTTCACCGGCAACTACAACATCTCGCCCAGTGTCAGCCCCGATGGAAAGTGGCTTGCCTACATCTCGCGCGTGGGCGGCGGCTTCAAGCTCCACGTCATGGACCTGGGCACCGGCACCGTGAATGCCATCACCGACACCACGGCGGACGAAAGCCCCAGCTTCGCTCCCAACAGCCGCCTGATCGTCTACGCCACGCTGCAGCAGGGCCGCGAGTCCCTGATGACCACCACGCTGGACGGCAAGATCAAGGCGCGGCTGGCAGGGCAGGGCGGAGACATCCGCGAGCCCGACTGGGGTCCGTTCCAGCGCCAGTGATAGCCCGGCTTCCTCGATTTCTTTTCAGTCAACAAGTCAACTCAGCACGAAGTCCATCCGGACATACGGAGATTTTTCATGATCACCATCAAACGACTTTCCCTGGCACTTGCAGTCACCGCACTCATGGCAGGTTGCAGCTCGGGCGTCAAGCTCGACGAAACCCCGGTCACCGACGCGGGCGCCTCCAGCACGGGCCAGGGCAGCGGTGCCGGCACCGGCAGCACCTCGCAAAGCGGCATCTCGGGCGTGGACCTGACCGGCTCGGCTGCCGACAAGGCAGGTCCCCAGGGCGTCAGCCGCATCGTCTACTTCGACTTCGACAGCTACGTCGTCAAGGCCGACGCCCAGCCCCAGATCGAAGCCCATGCACGCTTCCTGAAGGCGTCTTCTGCACGCAAGGTCCAGATCGAAGGCCACACCGACGAGCGCGGCGGCCGCGAATACAACCTGGCCCTGGGCCAAAAGCGCGCTGAAGCCGTGCGCCGCTCGCTGGGCCTGCTGGGCGTGAGCGACGCGCAGATGGAAGCCGTGAGCTACGGCAAGGAAAAGCCTGCCTCCGAAGGCCATTCCGAAGACGCCTACGCGCAAAACCGCCGCGCTGAACTGTCCTACCGTTGATGAACATGCAGCGCTCCCCGATCCTGCATCGCACCGCGCTGCGCACGCTGCTGGCTGCCGGCCTGATGGCCGGCTACGCCGCCAGCGGCCATGCTGCGCTGTTCGGCGATGACGAGGCGCGCCGCGCCATCCTCGAAATGCGCCAGCGTGTCGACAGCATGCAGCAGTCGCAGCAGCGCATGACCGAGGAAAGCGCGCAAACGCGCCGTGGCCTGCTCGAACTGCAGTCGCAGATCGAGCAGCTCAAGTCCGAGCAAGCCAAGCTGCGCGGCCAGAACGAGCAGCTGCTGCGCGATGTGGCCGAGCTGCAGCGCGGCCAGCGCGACATCGCCAAGGGCGTGGACGAGCGCCTGCGCCAGTTCGAGCCGGTCACGGTGACGGTGGACGGCCAGGAATTCGCGGCCGACCCGGCAGAGAAGCGCGACTTCGAAGCCGCGCTGGCGCAGTTCCGCGCAGGCAGCTTTGCCGAAGCCGGCACGGCATTCTCGTCCTTCCTGAACCAGTGGCCCAAGAGCGGCTACGTGCCCTCGGCACGCTTTTGGCTGGGCAACGCGCAGTACGCCAATCGCAACTACAAGGACGCGATCTCCAACTTCCGCGCGCTGCTGGCGGCAGCCCCCATGCATGGCCGGGCGCCGGAGGCGGCGCTGTCCATCGCCAACTGCCAGATCGAGATGAAGGACACCAAGGGCGCGCGCAAGACGCTGGAAGACCTGATCAAGGCCTATCCCAACGCCGAAGCCACAGCCGCGGCCAAGAACCGTCTCGCCAGTCTCAAGTGATGAACGACACGGTCTCTTCATCCCTTCCGGGAGAAGACAAGACAGCGCCTGAAGCAGGCGCTGTTTTTTCTGATGCCGACCTGCAGCGCCGCTTCGGCGGCCTGGAGCGCCTGTATGGCGTGCCGGGCGCCGCGCGCATCCGCGCCGCGCACGTCGTCGTGGTGGGCATCGGCGGCGTGGGCTCCTGGACCGCCGAGGCGCTGGCGCGCAGCGGTGTGGGCGAGCTCACACTCATCGACATGGACCATGTCGCCGAGTCCAACATCAACCGCCAGATTCACGCGCTCTCCACCACCGTGGGCCAGGCCAAGATCGAAGCCATGCGCGATCGCATTGCCCAGATCAACCCGGCCTGCCGCGTGCACTGCATCGACGACTTCGTGGATCCGGACAACTGGCTGCGCCTGCTGCCCCAGAACGCGGACGCCGTCATCGACGCCTGTGACCAGGTCAAGGCCAAGACTGCCATGGCCGCCCATGCGCGCGCCACGCGCCAGTGCTTCATTTCGGTCGGAGCGGCCGGCGGCAAGCGCCTGGCGCACAAGGTGGACATCGAAGACCTCAGCGCCACCACGCACGACCCTTTGCTGGCCCAACTGCGCTACCGCCTGCGCCGCGAGCATGGCGCGCCCAAGGAAGGCAAGCGCATCGGCATCGCCTGCGTCTTCAGCCGCGAGGCCGTCGCCCCGCCCGATGCCTCTTGCGCCATCGAAGGCGACGGCACGCTCAACTGCCATGGCTACGGCTCGGTGGTAGCCGTCACCGCCACCTTCGGCCAGTGCGCCGCAGGCTGGATCATCGATCAACTGAGCCGCATCAAGAATTGAGGCGTAAAATTTGGTGCTAGAATCTATGTCTTCGCTGAGCAGCATCTGATGCATGCAAAGCGTGGTTCGGGTCTTTAGCTCAGTCGGTAGAGCAGCGGACTTTTAATCCGTTGGTCGCGAGTTCGAATCTCGCAGGACCCACCAAAGAATTCTTGAATAAAAACAAGAACTTAGAACAAAAAGCCCGCTGCTGAAAAGTAGCGGGCTTTTTTATTTTTAAGTCGCCGTAGCCGTGGCGTAGCCGTCAATCCGAATTTTGAGGCGTTGATTCCGCTGACAACGAGTGCGGCTGCTCTGGTGCGTTACGTCGATTCCAGGCGGAGATAGCGCTGGCGCGGTCACGAGCCGCGAACGAGATTGCGCGCGTCAGGAGTCCATTCGAGGGGGTGCAGCGGTGCGTAACGGTGACGCTTTCTGGCTGCCTGTAGTTCAGGCGGGGAAAGGGCTTGATACCCTCTTGGACAATTGTTTGTCTGCCGCCGCAAAAAGGGCAGGGCAGTAACTCTGGTGCAGGTGCTGCGTTCACTGGTTCTTTCCTTTGATCTATCGTGTTGTTGAGGCTGGGGCCACGTCTAGCAGCGCGACAGTCTGGCCGCGCAATTGGTGCGAGCAGTCGTCCAAGAATTGCGCGCTGCCATCGTTGATCCACGAGTGGCAACGCCATCCTTCGTGACTGGTGGTGAGCACGCTGGGCCTGAGCGTTGGCGCATCGGTGGAACCGTTCCAAGACCAGCAGCCCGTGCCTTCGCGTGCTCCCTTGAGCATAACGGGTAAGGTAAGCCGGCCTGTCGGGCCAGGGAGGTGCAGCGTCACATGAGTGGCTTCATCTGCACCGCATGGCTCGTACCCCTGGCCGCGGATGAGTCGCACGGGTAATGCCTTCATACGGCGGCGCCGGCAGCAGCGCAGTCCTGCCGCGCACCCCACAGGGCGCGAGCCGCTTCAGGCCACGGGGCGTCCATGCGGTCCATCGCTCCCGGTGTACGCAGGTTCGCTGGGAGCACGGCATCGATGACGGCTTGCAACGCAGCCTGCGTTGCCTCAAGGCGCAGAACAGCTTCGTGGTGCCTATCGGTTTCTGCAGGCGCCCGGGGCGCTGAGACGAACTCGGCGTTCGCGGCCATAAGCATATCCCACAGCACGCGCTCGGTCAGCGTGGACTCGCGCTCGTTGCCGCAGTCGTCTACGACGATCCGCAGCATGTCATCGTGCTGTCGCACCTCGAATCCCAGCTGCTCCATCCAGCCACCGGCTTCGGCTGTTCGCCGGGGGAGAATGCTTTCGTCACGGGCCAGCAAGAAGGCGCAGTAGTTGGCAACGTCCACCGTGTCGCCTTTCTCCACGGCCGCGCGCAGGAGGTTGGAGAGGCGCTGCTGTGTGCAGCTTTCAGAATCCCAGCCGGCCCGGCCCTTGGCGCGCATCTTGCGCAGCTTCGTGGTCATGGCCATGGAAAGCAGGGATACGGCGTTGTCGTCGGCCTCCGATAGAGGGGGTATCACGACGTAGGGTGTTTCCAGCGCGAACAGGTGGCGAAGCCAGGACTGGGCGCCAGCCTTGGTGAGGTGCCCCTGCGCCTCGGGCTTTGTCGCCCATTCCGGCACCTGTGGCCAGCCGGCGGACTCCATGTGTTCACGCATTCTGGCCACCGTCAGCCCGGGCTGGCCGTACAGCAGCAGGAACATGCGCACGGCTTGGTTCTCGCCGTCGTCATCCAGCAAATTGATGCATTTCGTCATGTCAACACTCCCGTTTCCCGCACTGCCGACTCTGGAATCCAGTGGCCGTTGGGCTTTTGAACGAGGCACCCGGTACTTATGGAATAGGACGCCTTGAAGCCTGAATTTGCCCAACGGGCGTGGCACTGCATGTCTCTGAGAGTAGAGACGCCACTGGAAAGCATGCAGGCTGCGAAAAATGCGACTCCCCCGTAGGTAAGTGCGGCTTTCATGATTCGCTGTCCTCCCTGCGGGATGAACTGGAAATGCCTGCGTGATGCAGCCCTTGTCGGTGCGCAGGGTGCGCTTTGCAACGGGCGCAGTTGTAGGGGTCTGTGCAGCTGTCGAGTGGTGTGGATGGTTGCCAGCGGGCAGCCTTCTTGATCGTCTCGACATCCGCCGGAAAATTTGCGCAGATCGCCTTCACAAACCGCTGCAAAAAGCCGCCCGTGACCAAGAAGGCTTCCTCGGCCCACGGCTTCTTGGATTGGGCGTCCGGGTAGAACTTGGCCGCGCCAGCCGCCAGCGCAGCTTCCTTGATCGCCTCGTCGCTGATTTCGGGCTTTTCCGCCGGTGCGAACCGGTGCGTCGGGTCGTCCGGCCCGTCGACAGCGCGCAGCAACTGCTCGCGGTATTCTCCCCGGGTGAAAATGACCAATGCACCACCGGCCCCTTCGACCCATTTCACAGCGCCGCGCATGCCGTGGTCCGCCTCGCTGGCAAAGAACGCCGCAGCAGAGTTCAGGAGTTGCGCGGCCGCTAGAGCGCGCTTGTGGTCGCCATAGGGCGCCGCCAGTTCGGGCCTTGCACCAACCATTCGCTCATTCGACGGCGGCACTGCTTCATTTTTCGTAGCTTCGTAGATGCGCTGTGCATGCTCAGCATTCTGCAAACTCAGTGCGTGGGCGATGTCAGCGAAAGTGCAGCCTTCGGCCACGTAATGGTGGATCGCATCTTTACGAGCCGCCAAGAAGGCCGGCCAGGGGTTCATGGTCATTGCGCCACTCCCTTCGCCCGCTGCGCCCGGGCGTGGTCGTCACGGCAGTCTGCGTCGCAGAAGCGCAGACCGGAGGCGACAGGCTCGTCGCACCAGTGGCACAGGCCGTTGGCAGCCGGGCCGGGGTTGCGCCGGCTCGCTGCCAGGCGCATGGGGGCCTCGCGCTCTTCGCGGTCGGCGGTGATGTCTGCTTCGTCAGCCATGGGTCGTCTCCGGTTCGTTCCCCGTCGCCGCTTCCACAGCCTCGCGCAAGTCGTAGGTCGGCGAGCCGATGACACCCTTGGCGCCATCGGTCACCGCCCAGGTGTCGTCATCGCCATTCATGCCGCGCAGGCACTGCAGGGAGTAGCCGCCCGCCTCCAGGAAGTCGAGCAACTGGGTATCGCGGCCGGTGGCCGAGCCCCGGGCCAAGCCGGCCAGGTAGCCAGTGAACAGCAGCGCCACGCCGCTGAGGATGGCAAAGGCAGTGATCAGCATGCGGCACCGCCTTCACGGGCCTTGGCCTCGCACTTCAGAGCCGCATAGGCCACGCAGTCTTCGCCGCTGTCCTGGTGGTAGCCGTCGCGCGTGAAGAGGCGCACGTCCTTCAGGATCTGCATGAAGTGCCACCCCTGGGCCTCCGTCATGCTGGCGCCGTGAAACTGGTTGAAGATGGCCACGGTCTGGGCCATCGACCGTTCGCCTTCGGGTTTGTCGTAGGTTGCTGCACGGTCCCGCAGGTGGCCCGCTGCAGTTTCCAGGATGTCTGGAGCACGGCCGGGAAGATCCGCTGCCGCCAGCTCGATGCTCTCGACCGGGAGGTCTACCGCCTGGGGCACTGGCGCGGGGGCAGGCTGGCTAATCAGTTCGACGAGATCCAGCCCCGAAGCCTGCTGGCGGTGATTGCCGCCTTCAGCAGTCCAGTAGATGGGGGCGGGCCCGGGGTGGGCGCCGACGAAGTTGCCCATGACAGGGTAGGGATACCCTTCGTGAACGAAGCTACTGCCCACATCCTTGATTTCGAACACCGCCCCGCCTCGGGTCCGCCACCGCTGGCCAACCGCCAGCTCTATGCCTTGAACTGCCATTTCGCACCTCCTTTGTTGAATGCGAAATTCAGTTTAGCAAAACAAAGCGAAATGCGAAAGTATTTCGCTAAGTTTTGCGATATTTCTTCAGCCCCTGGCGCAGGGCCTCATCGACCGACACCCGGCTGCGCAGCCGGTACATCGCGGACTCTTCCACGGTGTCGCGCGCCACGATCCGATGGACGGTGACCGGGCGGTCGTACCCGGACTGCATCTGGCGCGTGGGCCCGATGCGTTCGATCGCCTGGGCGTCGTTCTCGGCAGACCAGTTCGTGGAGAAAAAGACGCACTGGCTGGTGCCGTGCTGCAGGCCGTCGACGCCGTGGCCGGCACTGGCCGGGTGCACGACCAGCATCTGCAGGTGCCCGGACTCGAAGTCCTCTTTGGCGCCCTTGTCGTCGAGCGTGCGCGCCTTGGGGAAGGCCTTGCGAATTCGGGCGAGATCGCTCTTGAAGTGGTAGAAGACCAGCAGTGGCATGCCCAGGGCCTCTTCGACGACAGACTTCAGCGCTTCGATCTTCTCGTCGTGCACCAGTGCCCAGGCGCCCTGGTCGTCTGTGTAGGCCGCGCCGCTGGCGATCTGCAGCAGCTTCTGGCTTTTCGTGCCGGCCGAAAACGCCTCGATCACCTGGCCGTCGATTTCGGTGGCCAGCTCGCGCGCCATCTCGTCGTATTGCCGTTGGGCTGGCGCTGGCAGGTCCACGTAGATCACGTTCTCCTGGGGCTCGCCCACGTCGACGTAGTCCTTGATATCGACCACCAGGGTGATGTCGCGTATGGCGTTGCGGATCTGCTCTTCGGCGAAGGGCATGGGCTCGATCACCTGCTTTTGTGGGTCTGATCCGGGCACCGAACGAAACCAGCGGTGCGAGAAAGCCGTGAACGAGTTGCCCAGGCGGTGGCCCGCGTCGAGGAACCAGGTTGGCCCCCAGAGTGCTTCCAGGCCGGCCAGGGCCGGCGTGCCGGTGAGGTTCACCCAGCGCTGCACCCGGGTGTGCGCCACGCGCGCCAGGGCCTTTGCCCGGCTGGCGCCCTGGCCGGCCAGCCATTTTTTGCCGGACTTCTTGTGCGTCTGGATGGAGACGCGCAGGCCGCGCAGCTTGGTGGACTCGTCCACGACCACCATATCGAACGGCCAGTCCGGGCCGTAGTTGTCGACCAGCCAGTCCAGGTTGTCGAAATTGATCGCGGTGATGTGGCAGCCGGCCTGGATGGCCGCGCGCCGCTTTTTCTCGTCGCCGATGGCAACCGCAATGGTCATCCAGCCGAAGGACTGGCCGAAGCTGCGGATGGCGTCGCGCCAGGTGTCGCGCGCCACGCGCTTCGGGCCGATGACCAGGATGCGCCGGACGACCCCGAACAGCAGCAGGGTGGCCAGGGCCTCCAGGGTCGCCGCCGTTTTTCCGGAGCCCATCCCAGCGAACACGTTGCCCCGCGGCACCCGCAGCATGTGCTCTGTCATTTGGGGCTGCCACGGACGGGGCGTGTACCGCTTGGTCATTCGGCCGGAGGCTGCAGGATGTCTGCGACCCGGCGCAGCGTCCGCGCAGCGTATGCGAAGAGGTCAGGATCGCCGACGGCCTCAACCTGGCTGACGATGAAGGTCGCAGCCGCGCCGATCGAGATATCCAGTGGGTTGCCGGCGGCGGTGGCCGACAGGGCCGTGGCGAGTTCGCGCAGCGCGGCGTCGCGCTCATCCGAGTTTTGTGGAAGGGTGGGCATGGTTCAGCCCTCCTGTCCGCCGGCGCGCAGGTAGCCCACGAAAGTCATGGCGCGCTGTACTGCCAGTGGCGCGACTTCCATGGCGGCGATCTCTTCCGCCGTCAAGAAGGTGCTGGGGTCGGCCCGGAACTCGTCTTCCCAAAGCTCGAATGCCGCAGCGTAGCGGGCCAGGGTGTCAGCCTTCGACTGTGCCGTTGGGGGCTGGGTGGTAGCTGCGCGGATTTTCGATTGGATTTCCTCGGGGCTTTCGGCTGAAGTCATGACCTTGCCGTATATCGTGATCGCGGTGTAGGGCGGCCATGCACGGCCCACCCATTCCATTTTTTCAATCAGGTCCGATTGAATAATTGTCGTGCCCGAGTCGTTGGTATTTCGAACTTGAATAAGAGGCATAGCGGATGTGTCCTTATGCGGATTGGCTGTCGATCACGTCGACGGTAAAACCCAATGCGCGCAATTCGGCATGGCGGCGCAATTGGTCGGATCGCGGCGTCGCTTTCGGCTTCTTGTATTCAACGAAGCGGAAATAACGGGCCACGAGTTCTTGGTGCTCTGGTGGAATAGGTTTCAGCAGAATGTCATCGGGCATCCCGTTTCGGCCTGGGCTGACAAACTTCAGCAGCAGGTGGCCCGCAGACTTGTGGTTCTTGCGGTCAGCGCGCTCGATGGCGGATTCACGGGGCATACAGGATTCAGTGCGTGGTAGTCGAGGAACGTTGGACAAGTGCCGCTGAGGCTTGTTGCCGATAGGCGATCCAGCGATCTGCGTGGCAACTGGTTCGCGGTTTGCCGTTGTGTCCCAAACACTTGCGCCCCGGGATGGCTCCGCATTCAGGGCAGGACACCGATCGAACGGTAGACCTACCGACAAGAGGTATGGTCGGGCTACTCATGGTTATTGCGGTTCTTGATCTTGAAGAGATGGGCCACCTGAAACTGTGCGTCTGCCAGTGCGTTGTGCGCGCCAGCACCCTTTTCGCCCGGGTCATATTCAATATGCGGGAACATATTGCGCACGGTGCGGAAGTCGCGCTCGTTGGTGAAATACCAAGGAGCCTTCAGGCCCAGGCGCTGGAAGGCCCCGCCCACGATGGTCAGATCGAACGTCGATGAGTTGCCCCAGGGGCGCACGTCGTCATGGCGGCAGGTCTGCGCGATCCAGGTGGCAAAGTCTGCGAGCACCAGGTCAATAGGTTCGCCGCCGTAGGCAACCGCCTTGCGGGCCTCGTCGCCCTGGCGCAACCACCAGAGCACGGTCCCTGCGTCGATGGTGCCGCCGTGCTTGACGCTGGAGGCGAGGTTGATCGTGCGGTTGAACGTCGGCCCCAGGGTCTGGGTATGCAGGTCAAAGAAGACGGCGCCGATCGACAGGAGCGCGCCGGCCGGCGGCAACCCCATCGTCTCGGTGTCGATCATCAGGTCGAAGAATTGAGTCATCGCGCCTGGCCCTTGAACAGATCTCCGAAGATGCCGTCGAAAGGGTGGCCCTGCCCCACAGGGCGGGTTGCTTCCAAACGGGCGTGGGCCTCGCGCCAGCGCTTCAGCTCGCCGGCCAAGGCGATGGTGTCTCGCGAGAACTGGTCGCGGTTGATGGTCATCCCGTCCAGTTGCCGGTTGGCGCGCTGGACGAGGGAGTCGAGGTCGGGGTAGGTCATTCTTCGCACTCCGCGAATTGGCCGTCGGCGTCCAGCAGATACCACTTGCCGGCCGCCACGCCGTTCTCGCCCACCTTCGACGCGCGGATGTGAATCAGTTCGCCGTCGTCGTTGAAATGGGCCAGCACGATTGCGCCTTTTTCACCGGTCATCGCTTTCGATGCTGTACCGAGGGCGGCTGCAATTGCGTGTTCGCCAGTGGCTGCGGCGTGGCCCTTGTAGCCAGTGGCTGCGGCGTGGCCGTAGTTGCCAGTGGCTGCGGCGTGGCCCTTGTAGCCAGTGGCTGCGGCGTGGCCCTTGTAGCCAGTGGCTGCGGCGTGGCCGTAGTTGCCAGTGGCTGCGGCGTGGCCGTCGTCGCCAGTGGCTGCGGCGTGGCCGTCGTCGCCAGTGGCTGCGGCGTGGCCCTTGTAGCCAGTGGCGACATCTTTGTCGGCAGCCTTGATCACTTCTTGCACCTGCTCTGCCACCCATTCGCGATCCGCGCCGACCACCTGGGCGATCTGTGCGACACGCAGTACGGGGTCCAGCTCCGGGCTGATCTTTCCAACCAGCCAATTTGCGTCGTCAGCCCGGCCTGCTGCACGCAACGCGCGGTAGACGGGTACAAACTGGCCGCCTTGGGGGAACTGCTCAAGGAACCAACGGTAGCCGCCGGCGCAGGCGCTCCATTCTTTGACTCGTTCCTTCGTGATATCCAGGCTGTTGGCTGTGATGGGGGTGGTGACGGGCATGCGGTGCTCCTTGGTTGCGAAATTTATAACGCAAATGCTAAATGAAATATCGCAAAAAAGAAAGCCCCTTGCGGGGCTGTGGAGCATCAGTCTTTTTTGTAGCGGTATGCCTCGAAGCCCGCTGCGGCCAGTGGCAGATCTGGCGCCCAAGCGGGGTTGGTGGCCAGGATCTGGACCAGCCCGGCAGCCGTGAATTCGTCGGTGTCGGGCACCTCGGTCAAGGCCTCGTCGTGCACCGACAGCACCGGCAGGTAGCCGCGGTTCTCGGCGACGGCCATGGAGGGCGCCAGGATGTCGCGTGCGATGGTCTGGCAGCAGTTGCCGGTCATCTTGCCCCCGTGGGTAAAGACGCGCACCCACTGGCGCGTGGTCTTGCCTTCCTCGGACGCCTCGCCCCAATATGCGATGGCCTCGTCACGCCCCTGGCCGACAATGTGTGGCTCGAAGTACGTCAGGAACCGGCCGCTGGGCAGGCGCACAACCAGCCACTTTTGACCGCGATGCGAGACGGTGCGCAGCTTGATGAAGGGCCCGGCGGTGAAAACGGAGCCTGGGTTGCGGATAGCGTCCTTGGCCGCGCCGCCCAGGGCGTACCAGAACTTGCTGGTGGCCGGGTGCCGCGCGCGCCAGGCGAGCTTGCATGTCTCGCTGGCCACCCACTCGATTTCGTCGATCTCCAGGGACTCCAGTTGGGGGTGGCCCCAGGAGGCCAGGTTCTCCCATGCCTTGGCGACGTGCTGGGCCGGCACCATCTGCTGGATGGTGTCCCAGAAGTCGGCCATCTTCAGGCCGTAGCTGCGCGCGAACGTCTGGTATCCAGCCACGCCCCCCTGGTAGCCGGAGGCCAGGTCGGGGACCTTGCCGAAAGCGTTTCGGTTTTTCTTCTCGACGTTCCACGGGTCGCCGCCGATGATGCTCACCGCTGTGATGTTGTAGAGATCCGGCCCTGTGCCAGCGTCATACTCGCGGAAGGCTTTGAGCTTCCATTCCTCCCGCGCGATCCAGGCCAGCACCCGGCCCTCGATGTTCGACAGGTCCGCCACGACGAGTTTCTTGCCGGGCGCGGCCACCACGCAGCCACGCAGCGCAGCGGCGCCCAGCAGCATCAGGTTGTCGAAGAACAGGGCGTGCGTGCCCATCTTCAGGTGCTCGATATAGTCCTCGATCACCTCGGCCGAGGGCAGGCCTCGGGACGGCAGGTTCTGGGGCTGGAAGAGTCGGCCTGCCCAGCGTCGCGTGCGGCTGGCGCCGGCGAACTGCAGGCCGCCACGGAAGCGCCCGTCAGGCGACACGGCGGGGTCCAGGGCGGCGTATTTCGCTGTGCTCGTCTTGTTGCTGGCAATGGCCAGCTCCATCATCTCGCGCACGTCGGCCGGCAGGCCCTCGTCGCGCAGCATCACCTGGAAGGTGCCGGCCTGGGTGTTGTCGAGTTCGTAGCCCAGGCGCTGCCCGAGGTACACCCGGAATTTCTCGCGCTGGCCCGGCGTGAACTGCCCGCCGGACAGTTGCGCGAAGCGCGTGGCAATGCGCGCCTTCTCTTCTACGGCCGCCCGCGCGCCAGCGCGTGTCAGCGCCTGGTCCACCTGGAACCCGCGCTGGTTGATCCGCTGGTCCAGGTGCCACTCGGCGATGGCAGAGGCGTCCCAGTTCCAGACGGGCATGCGGCGCACGCACTCGCGCATGGCGGTGATGTCGTTGGCGGCGTACTGCTTGAAGCGCTCCCACTCGGCCGGATGCGTCAGGCGCGTGGCGCGTCGGATCTTGCGATTGTCTGGTTGGGGTTGGGTGAACAGGCGCACCAGCTTCTTGCCGTCGGCCAGCTTCGCCATGTCCGCTGGGACCTTCAGCACCCGGCACAGATCGGCGAGGCCGCCGGGCAGGGCGTGCGACAGCGCCATCGCCATGCTGCACCGCCAGCGCTCGTCCGCGATGCGCGGCAGATGCGCCTGCGCGGGGCCGTTGTGGATCGTCCGGTCGAAAAATGCGTTGTGGGCCCAGGCCTCGCTGTCCTTGTCCTCCATGGCGTAGAACAGCTCGTCGTGCATCTCTTCCGCCGTGCAATCCCAGACGCGCGCCGGCCCGTCGCCGATGGCATAGGCAAACAGCAGGTCTTCGGCCACCTCGGCATACCGCGCCGTGCCGACCTCTTTTAGATCACGCTCGGACCAGGTTTCGCGGTCGAGCCAGAGGGGGGCGGTCACAGCTCGCAACCCTCGATCTGCACGCCGGCCTCTTCGAACAGCATGCGAGCCTCGGTCAAGCTGGCTGCCCAACGGGCGTCAAAGTCCGGCCGGACGATGTAGACCACCCGGCGCACGCTGCGCTTGGCCAGAATGCGCAGGGCGCAACCGGCGCATGGGTGGTGGGTGACATACACGGTGCGCACGACGAACGAGGCGTTGGCCAGGGCGTTCTCTTCGGCGTGCAGCGTGAGCGACAGCTTCAGGTCTCGGTTTTGCAGGCGCTCGTCGGTGTCTGCGATGCCCGGCGGCAGGCCGTTGTAGCCGAAGGCCACCTGGTTCTTGGTGTTGCCCACGGCGACGGCGCCGACGCGCGTGGAAGGGTCCTTGCTCCAGATTTGCCCGATGGCTTCGGCTGTGGCGAGGAATTTGCGGTCCGTCTGATTGATCACTTTTTGCTCCCTTGCGTTTTGGCAGCAGCCCGCGCGAGCAGGCCGCTGGCGAAAGGCAGTGGTCAGCCGAACAGGTCCGCAAGCGGGTCTGTAGCCTTGCTGCCTTGGGCTTTTTCAGGACTCAGAAGATCCAACAGCTCGTCCATGATTGCGTCCAGGGCGGCCACCTCCAGGGTCAACTGCGCGTGCCAGACATGGCTTGCGTCGGGAGCGTCGTCGTTGATGGAATCCTCGGGCGCCGCTCGGTGTTTCACCCCCTTCAACCGCAAGGACTGGTCTATGCGAAACGCCACTTCGTCCTCGGTTTGGAAGCGCATGGAATCCACCTTGGCACCCTTGTCGATGGCGTTTCGCATGGTCGGCTCCGCTTCACGCAAGCGTTCGACCTTGACAGACCACTTTCGACCGCGGTTCCCAAGAACGATTTCGTCGCACGGGTAGAAGCTGCCGAAACACTCTTCGTCGTCTTTGTCGTCGAGCCAGTTGAGCAAGCGCTGCGTCAAACCCATGGCAGGTTCGCTCACGTGAACAGTCGAAGTCTTCACTGATTCGAGCGCGTGGACCAAAGCGCTCACCACGGCATCCGAAGTTTTTTGGGCGCTGGTGTTGACGAATAATCGATTGGTGCGTGTTGAGTAAATGACGTATGTCAATTTCGAGTTGACAAAGGCCTGGGCCAGCAATTCGTAGATCACATCTGCTTTGATCTCGTTGCGTTCTTTTTTTCCGGGCCTGCGTCCGGTCGCTACGGTGATGGCTTGCGCCTTTTCGTCTACCGCCTTGCGTACAGTAGCGCTGGGCAGCAGTTTCTTGTCTTCGCGGTAGCAAAGCGCCCAGCCGCCGGTGAACTGCAGTACTCGAGATTCGCTGTCAGGAACGACAGGTATGAAGCCGAAAGAGCTGCGTTCATGCTGTCCGGGGTCCGTAAAATGCGGCAGACGCGAGTCCAATTCCGCTGCGGTTGCCAAGATGTCAGCTTGGTATGTGAAGAGGTTGCGGGTGATGGGTTTCATACCAGCCTCCGGTCAGCGAAGTTGCTCGATATCGCCGCCATGCAAGCGCTTTTGGCTGAACCACGTGGGTGCTTTGCCGCGGCCCGTCCAGGTGGAGTTCGTTGCACGGTCGCGGTATTTGACGGGCACCTTCGTTCCGCTGACGCTGGAGGGCTTGCGGACCTTGCTGAAATGCGCCGCGATCTCGGCATCAGTGAGGCCGGCAGCGGTCATTGAATCTTTGGCGTTCTGGAGCGCTTCTTTCTTGGCCATGGCCTCGCCGACCTTGATGCGCTCGCCCAGGTCGTGATATTGCAGACGCAACTGCGCCAACTCTTCGCTGTTCATTTCCAGTTCCTTTTTGAAAAACCCCCTGCCAGCGGCAGAGGGCTTGTTTCATGGAGTGCGCGCGGGCCTTAGAACAGGGCGTTGGCGTCGACGGCTTCTTGCGAAACCTCTTCCTCGCCGAAGCCTTCTGCAGAAGTGGGGCCGGCGCCGAAGGGCTCGCCATCGCGCACGAACTGAACAGCCTCCAGCTTGGCGTAGACCTGGTTGGGGATCATTTCGCCGCTGTTGGCCTTGAAGGCCTTGCCAGCGACGAACTGCACCTTCAGGTTGACGTAACAGCCGCGGTACGGGGCCTTGAGCACGTAGCCCAGTCGATCCGTTACATCGATGCCGTTGACCATGCCGCGACCGTCTTCGGTGATCGTCACGAACTTGCCGTCCAGGAGCTTCGGGGCGATGATCTGAGGGCGCTGCTTGTTGCTGCACGAGATGAACAGCATGTCCTTGAACTCAGGCCGCACAGCACCGGCATCGTCGATCTTCGAGTTCCCGTTGCGCACCGCTTTCGAATTCGCGCTGATATTCACCAACACGTTTTCTGCGTTGGCACCCCACAAGGCCGTTGCAGCCTCCAGCAGGCCGGCTTTTGCTTGCGCGGCGGCGTCGGAGCCGGGCGGGAACAAACCGACAGCCTTGAATTTGGGCTCGGTCTTCTTACCGTTGATTTCTCCCGAGGCGGCTTGGAATAAGTCACCCCACTGCAGACGAATGTTCTTCAGGATTACAGGCTTGCTGGATGCGAAGTTCGATGCCATTTTGATTTCCGATCTTTGAGATTTACGAGTTGGCTTTTTGCGTATCGATGGCGCTCGGCAATCACTCGCCGAACAAAGCCGCCATAGGGTCAATAGGCGTGGGCGCGTCCTCGAAACCGTCTGCTTTGCACAGTGCCGGTCGCGGGTCTGTAGCCAAGGCGATCTGCGGTGCAGGCTCGCCCTGGGCGATCAGCGGCTGCAGGTCTTTCCACTTGCTGGGTGGAAGCTCTGCAGGCTGCGGGGGTTGGCCTTTGGGGGGCCGTTTTTGTTTGGACATTGCCTCGGCCATTGCCGGGCTGATGAGCTGGAACAGGTACATGCGGTCGCGAGGGATGCGAGCGGCATGGAGGACTGCTGCGGCAGCCTCTTCGTCACGCCAGGTGCGCTTGGCGGCGCGGCCGGGCACGAGCTTGTAGGGCACGCCGTCGTTGCGCACCACCGGCTCGCCGTTCTGCAGCGCGCGGTAGGTCGCCTCTTCGACATCCTTGGCCCACTGCTGGACGAACGGCACCAGGGCGTATTGAGAGCCCAGCTTGAGCGGGTCGGACCGGCGCAAGATGCCGCTGTCTGCCTCGCCGAAGCCGTCAAATACAGTGCCCAGGGCCTTCGAGGTCTGCGCGTAGCAGTTGCCTTTGGCCCGGCAGAAAAAGCAGTTGTCGTATTCGGGGACGAAGCGCGGCGCCGTGCGGGTCTCTTCAGCCTTGGCGGTCATGAATTTTTCGACCTCGCGCAGCTCGTCGATGGTGCAGGTGAAGCTGTCGGTGTGGCCGATGAACGGCTGCACGATGGTCATCGTGACCGTCTTGACCTCGCCGAAGACATCGTGTGCATGGACCGCGCCGAGGGCATAGCTGGCCATCTGCAGGTTGGGGCCGAGCAGCAGAGGCAGGATCTCGCCGGTGATGAAGTCCACGGACTCGTGGCGGATCACCTTGCTGGCGTGGACACGCTTGCGGCCAAACTTCGAGTCCATGACATGGAGCCAGTCGGACCCCAGCAGGATCACGTCGGCGCTGCCGTAGGCGTCTTCCTCTCCAGTGAACTGGCCGATGGGCACACGCTGCTCGACCAGCAATTCGCCGTCCAGCAGCTGGTGCTGCTCACGGATGAAGGTCACGGCCGAAACGACCGCGTCGATCATTTCCTGTGTGACTTCGACCTCGGCCTCGACTTGAACCTCTGCGGCCATGCCTGCGTGGAACTCTTCGTTCCAGGTCCCGCCCTTGCTGTCGCTCTCTGGGTGCGACCAGAAAACCAGCCTCGCGCCCAGGTAGACCTGCGGGTCGCGGTCGGGGTTGAGCAGCAGTTCCTCCTGCACCTGGTGGCAGGTGGTGCCGGCGCGCGAGGCGTCGCTGTTCTCGTTCGGGATGCCGTCCTGCGCCGCAGGGCTGGCTGTGCACGAGGTCCAGCGGTCTGCGCTGGATGGCGATAGGCGGGCGTGTTTCTTGGACATGGACGTGGTGGGGAGACAGCTACTTCGCAAACCCCCTCATGGAAGGGGCTTGCTGGAGGGGTTGTCGATCAGCCGAACAGCGGGTCCACCTCGGCGCCTGCGCCGGGATTCAACAGGCCGTTGACGTGGGCCAGGATTGCGGCGTTCTGGCCCAGGTCCTTGAGAGCGGGCACGTTGGCAGCGCCGGGCTTGAACTTCTGGACGGTGGCCATCACCGCAGTGGCGCCGTGCGCAGGGTTCTGCGCCAGCGACTTCAGGCCGGCGACCACTTCGTCCCAGGTGGGTTCAGCGGCGCCCGAAGTCGCGGCCGAGGCAGTGGCCTGTTGGGCTGTTGCAGAAGGCGCGGTACTGGCACTGGTCTGTTGCGTGGCTGCAGCTTTCTCCGCAGCGGCGAACGCTTCCTTCTTGGCCAGGTAGTCGGTGCTCGACACCTGCGAGAACTCGTTTCCCTGGGGTGCTGCCTCGCCGGGCTTCTGTGCGAACACCAGCTTGTGGGCGTCGCTGGCCCAGTACACCGTGCCCGCCGGGTCGCCATCGACGACAGGAGCGGTTTGGGTGCCGGCCGAAGCAGCGGCGGCAGCGGCTTCGTCTGCCTCGATCTCTGCCTTGGTGCGGCGCTTGCGGGTGCCGGTGGCTGCGGTTTCGCCGGCGACTTGCTGGCCGGACTGGTATGCGGCCAGCAGCTGGCGCAGCAGGTTGTTGGTCTCGTCAATCTTCGCTTCGATGGTCATGGTTGGCTCCGTAAAAACTTGCGAAATTGCGTTTGCGGAGCCTGCATTGTGCACGACATTTCGCGTTTGCGAAATAGCCAAGCCAAGTTCGTGGATTTTTGCGACATGATTTTGTGAAAAGCGAAATTCAACGCTAAAGTGCGCTCATCGCAAACACAAAAAGGAGGCTGCAATGTTCGCTTTCCTCAAGCCGCGCACCGTGGCGCAACTGCGTGAGCAGCAACTGAAAGAGGCTGAAAGGTCCCTGCTTACTTGGCAGGCCTCCCTCGAAGACGCCACCGCCATGAGCAAGATGTTTTCGGAGCGCGTGGCGCGCCTGCGCGCAGCAGTCGCCGCACAACAAGCCGCAGAGGGCACCCGTGGCTGAGCGCATCACGCAACAGCAGTCCCTCGCGCTGCAGCAACTGCTGCGAGAAAAGCCGATGGGGTACGCCGACATGGAGCTGGCCACCCGCATGGCCGCCCGGCGCCTGGCGCGTTGGGTCAAGAAGCATCGCGCTGATCTGCATGTGGCCGCCTGGGCCCCCGACAAGAACGGCCGGCTGTTCGTGCCGGTGTTCGCCTGGGGTCGTCGGCCGGACACACCGCGCCCAGGGCGTGCACTCACCCCCGCGGAGCAGATGCGCAAGACTCGCGCCGCGCGCGGCCGCGTAGCTGCAGAGGCTCGTTGAGATGCCGCGCCGCTTCCGCTGCCCTGCATGCCGCACGCGGCGCACGTCGTTCGTGCTGCTGATCAAGCACTGCTCAGACCACAGCCACGCTGTCTGCACCTGCGGGGGCTACCACTACGCGCACCGGCCGGGCTCCCCGTGTTGCGAGCGCAACCCCATGGCTCCTGTGCACGGCGCGCTGCGTGCAGGGGCCGACAACGACGAGGCCTGGCGCCTGACGATGGACATCGTCTGGGAGACGCCGGGCAAACCTATGGAGAAATGGCGATGACACCTGAGCAACAACAGCGGCTGGAAAAGCTGCTGCGCACCCATGAGGGGCGTTTGCAGGACGTGGCCAAGAGGCACGGCCGCAGCCAAGTCAGTGACGCAGCGCTGCAGGCGACTCGTGTGCGGCAGCGGGGCGCCCTGGTCGCGCTGGTGCGTGAACTGATGACCGAGCAGGTGCGCACGTTGCCTGCGGCGCCAGCCAGTGCGATCAAGGAAGCCTTGCGTTCTCCGGGCTGGCTGACGCACGCTCAAGCCTGGGATGCCGCCAGCGCAGTGGAGCAGGTACTGATCGACCACGGCGTCTGCGGAGTGGTGCAATGAAGCGCTCTGGAAAAGTGGGCGCCTTCGCATACGCCCAACTCATCAAGGCACTGCACGAAGGGCCGTACTCGCGCGCCGAGTTGGCGGAGCTCACCGGGCTGCACACCCAGACGGTCGGTCACTACGTCGACGAGCTGCGTCGCGCAGGGCAAGTGTTCATCGCAGCCTGGGACCAACCAGCTGACGGCGGCCGTAATCTGGTGGCGTGCTATCAGCTCGGGCAGATGAAGGACGTACCGCGCCCGAAGATGAGCGGGGCTCAGCGTACTGCCGCACGCCGTGCACGCAAGCTACAAGGCCTCGTGGCCTGGCCGGGTAGTGCCCATGCGTAGCCCGAAGAAAGGCCGCGCACCCAGCGGGCTGGAATCTCTGGGCCGTCTGCAAACCATCCGTTGCCTGCGTTGCGAAAAGGAGAAAAGCGGGGAGGGCGCTCGGCCGTTCAAGGCCTTCAAGGTATGCGCTGAGTGCTGCCAGGTCCTGGATTCTCTGCCTGTGGCGGCCAAAGATTCGGTCTCTCGTTGACACCCGTCTCCTGGCGGCTGCCGATCAGCGTAGCAGGCGGACGACCTGGCGCAGTTTGCTCTCGCGCGCCTGGCCGGCGTGTTCTGCAGCCTCGTCGTATGCCACGGCCACCAGATTGGCGAAACGATCGGTGGGCAGAGAGACTTTTTCCTCTTCCAGCAGCCGGTTGACCAGAGTGATCACCTGGGCAAGCTGGCCGGGGTCGATCTGCGTCGTCACGCCAGCCGATTGGGCTGGCAATTCAGGCACCGGCTCCTTGTCCAGAGATCCTTCCTCCAGCCCCAAGGCCTTTTCCAGGCGCCGCATGGTCTTCTCGGTCGGCGATCTTGTGGGGTTGGGGCCGAAGATCTGGCTGAGGAAAGCTGCGTTTGCGTAGCCCATCTTTACCGCCGCCTTATTCACGCCGCCAACGGCTTCCATTGCTTTGCGTGCATTTGCGATACGGAGGCTGGTGAGATCCATGGTCTGTGTCCTGAAGTGATTCGCATCAACGATAGCGAATACCGAAGTATTTTACAAGACGACCCTGTAAAAAATGTGAGCATAGAATCGTTGCTAGGCTTACGTTTATCGCATGTGCTATACGCTTGCGCGTGTTATTGCGCAAACGCTAAATGAATGCGACAATTCAGCGCATGCGACAACCTCTTCCCCCTCCATCCACGCCGCTCCTGGCCCTGCTGCGTCAGCTGGGCTCGGATGAGCGCCGAAACGACTTTGCCTCCCTGGCGGGCACGACAACGGCCTATCTCTACCAGTTGGCCACCTGCAAGCGTGGCGCCTGCCGTTCTCGCCTCGCTAAGGGCATCTCCGACGCATCGCTGGTGATGCATAAACGCCACGGTACGGAAATCATCACGATGGACACGCTGGCGAGCATGTGCCCGGTAGATCGGAGCTGAGCATGTACGTCCGATACCAACAGTGCGCCAAGTGCGGCCAGAAATTCCTGATGCCTCGGGTTCTGTGGAACCACGAGTTGTTCTGTCAGCCCAAGTCGGCCGGCGTGCAGAATCACTGATCCACTTACAAAGGAAGACCGATGCAGATCACAGCGCAAGTGCTTGGTGGCCCATTGAACGGCCGGACAATCCACACGGAATACCTGACAACCCTGCGCGCCACCGCTGACGACGGCGGGGAAATGGACTATCAACTGCACCGGTTGGCGGCACCAAAGGGTTCAGAACAAGCGGTCTACATCTACGCGCCGCGCGGTTGGACGCCTGAACAAATCAACAGCGAGATCTTGAAGTCTTTCCCCAGTAAGAACGCAGCCAACCGCGCTCGATAAGCCAAAGTAGCCCGTTCCACCCCTCAACCAAAGACCGGCGCACTGACGTCGGTCTTTCTTTTTGTTATTTCGCAAATGCGATATACAATTTAGCGACGCCAGCCTACATCCACAGCATCCGCAGAACCCCGTGGGCAGGGGCCTCGAAGTCCTCGTTTTGCGGCGAGGTCATGGCTGGCGCTCTACTTCCCGGTCCCTGCCCACGGGGTGTTCGCAGAACAGGTCGCCAGCCTATGTCTTCGCCCGTCACCCGTCGTCTGCTCGCGCAGGCGGTTCAAGATCTCGTCAAGACCAACGCCCCAACGGCCGAGCACTACGCCGCCGTCACTGAAGCGCTGGCGGCCTGCGCCACCGAGGACATCGGCCACCCTGTGCGCTGTGCCTTCATCGGCTCTGCCAAGAAACCCGCGAGCCAGCCTGCATGACTTTCTCCCCTCCCGATATCCCCCAGGTGCTGCGCGAGCGCAAGCAGTGGCTCGTCTGGCGCCTGGTCAAGAAGCCCGACGAGCCAAAGCCCCGCAAGGTCCCTTTCTACGCCAACGGCGCGCCGCGCAACGGAGAGCAGGGCACGGCCGAGGACCTGGCCCAGCTCACGACGTTCGACGCTGCAGTGCATGCCGTGCGCGAGCGCGGCTACACCGGCCTGGGCTTCGCGCCCATCGCCAACGGCGGCATCGTCGCCCTGGACTTCGACTGCTGCGTGTCCGGCGGCCAGATCACCGATGCGCGCATCGAGGCCCTGATATCGGACACCTACGCCGAGTTCTCGCCCTCCGGCACCGGGCTGCGCGCCTTTTACCTGGGCGCCATGGCCAGCCGCAAGGACAACGCCCACAAATCCAAGCGTGTTGGCGGGCAGGCTGGCGCGGCGCGCCTCGACGGCCTCTTCGACATCGAGTTCTTCGGTCACAACGGCTTCGTGACGGTCACCGGCGAGGCCACGCCAAACACACAGCTGTGGGGCCTGCAGGACACCGTCGCCCCGGTCTCGCCCGGCGTGCAAAAGCTCTACGCCCAGCGCTTCGGCGACACAGGCCCGCTGCCCGTGCCGGGCGCCTTGACAGTCACCGGCGAAGCCAACTTGGCCGCCCTGGGCCCGGAAAAGCTGGGTTGGACCATGGACCAGGCGCGCGAGTACCTGTTCGACTGCAGCGCCAGTGTCTCGCGCGCCGAGTGGGTGAATGCGCTGATGGCGCTGCACCACGAGTTCGACGGCTCCGAAGACGCACTGGACCTGGCTGACGAGTGGAGCGCCACCGGCGACAGCTACGCCGGCCGCAAGGACGTGGAAGGCCGTTGGGACTCCTTCGGCCGAGACCGTGGCGGCCCGCCCATCACCGGCCGGTGGCTGCTGTCCTGGCGCCGCGACCAGATGGCAGCGAGCAACGACGAACGCATGCGCGGCGCGCTGGCCGAGATGCAGAGGCTGCTCAAGGAGGCCCCGGACATGCTCACGCTGCAGACGCGTGTCATGCCCGACGTGTCGCGCCTGCTGCTCGAGTTCCCCATCCTGGAGATCGAGGCCTACAGCCTGGTGGCCGGCCGCGCCAAGGAATTCGGCCTGGCCATCAACAAGACCGAATTCAAGAAGCTCATCAAGGTGGAGCGTCCGCCGGCCGCTGCCGCCGTCGCACCTCTGACCGAGTTCGGCAACACCGAGCGCATGCTGGCGCGCTACGGCGACAGCCTGATGTTCTGCCCGGACACGGCCACCTGGTACGTCTGGACGGGCGTTTACTGGCGCA
The DNA here is from genome assembly GCF_028401915.1 of Delftia sp. DT-2. Taxonomy (NCBI): domain Bacteria; kingdom Pseudomonadati; phylum Pseudomonadota; class Betaproteobacteria; order Burkholderiales; family Comamonadaceae; genus Delftia; species Delftia sp. DT-2. The sequence continues at coordinate 269,900 of NZ_JAQOTI010000005.1, read as the reverse complement.
CGGCCATGGGTGGGAACACTGAGGTCGCCCACTACGCCAAGGAGACCATCAAGGATCTGCCCAGCGAGGCGGCCAGCCACGCCGACCCGGGCGAGTTCTTCGCCTTCTGCAGCCTGAGCCAGCGCGCCGCCATGGTGGCGGCCATGGTCAAGCTGGCCGAGAGCGACCCGCGCGTCTGCGTGCCGTCCTCGGAGCTGGACAAGCACAGGCACCTGCTGGGCGTGAAAAACGGCGTGGTCGACCTGCGCACCGGCGCGCTGCTGCCGGCCTCGCCCGATCTGCGCATCACCCTGTCCGCGGGCTGCGAATACAACCCCGGGGCGAAGTGCCCGCTCTTCGAGCAGACCCTGCGCGACGTGTTCTTCGACGATCTGGAGATGGTCGAGTACGTGGCGCGCACGTTCGGCTACGCGCTGCAAGGCCAGCCGCGGGAGGACATGATGTTCATCGCCTTCGGCAACGGCGCCAACGGCAAGAGCACGATCTTCAACGCGGTGCGCAGGGCCTTCGGCGGCTACGCGCGCTCGGCCGACGCTGCATCGTTTATCAGCGACGCCATGGGCGGCAATGCCGGCGGACCGCGGGAAGACCTCTTGAGGCTGCGCGGCGCGCGGTTCGTGTACGTCAACGAGCCGGACGAGGGCGGCGAGCTGCGTGAAGGCGCGGTCAAGGCCATGACAGGCGGCGACGCGATCACCGCGCGCGGCATCCAGGCCAAGCACTCGATCGAGATCGAGCCCACGTGGACCGTCTACATGCCCACGAACCACAAGCCCATCATCAAGGGCACCGACAACGGCATCTGGCGGCGTATGGGCCTGCTGCCCTTCGAGCGCGACTTCCGCAACGACCCCCACATCGTCAAGGACGACCAGCGGCGCGAGAAGCTGGAGGCCGAGTTGCCCGGCATCCTGGCCCTCATCGTGCGCGCCGGCATGCGCTACCGCCAGTCGGGCCTGAACCCGCCAGCCAAGGTGCTGGCCGCCAGCGCCGACTACCGCAAGGACATGGACTTGTTGGGCGAGTGGATCGAAGAGTGCTGCGACATCGACGAGAACCTGCACACCAGGGTCTCGGATCTGTGGGAGTCGTGGGAGACCTACGCGCGTCGGCGCGGCCTGGTGCGCTTCATCAGCTCTTCCAAGGCGCTCGGCCGCCGCCTCGACTCCCGTTTCCCCTCAGACAAAGGCTCGAAGGGCGTGCGCATCCGCCGCGGCATTGGACTGCGCGATATCGCCGACGTTTTCTGAAAGACATCTCATGGACCGACAAAACACCACACTCGACGACATCGCCTCGATCATCGGCTTCTCGGCCACGCTGCGGCTCTCGGCCTGGTACGGCAACGGCAACAACCTCTATGTGCCCACCACGGTGGAAGAGGGGCAGGTGCTGGTGCTGCTCATCGGGCGCAGCGCAGCCGAGCGTCTGTCTCAAGAGTTCGGCGGGGATCACCTGGCCGTGCCACGCATCGTCTCCTACGACGAGGATTGCCGCCGTCAGCGGGTGGCCACGATGCTGTCCCGAGGGTTCAGCACCCGCGAGGTCAGCCGCATCGAGCGCGTCAGCGAGCGGCGTATCCAGCAGATCTGCCGAGAGCTGGAGCAGGTGGGCATCATTGCGCCTCTGGGCCCATCAGCAGAGAACGACTGCTGGGCACCACCGGGGGCGCTTCAGGAAAAAGCTGAGGGAGAATTTTCCAGAAAAAAGCCCCTGGGAAAAAGGGCGTCGGAAAAATGCCAGGAAAAAGGCCCCAGGAAAAAGCGGGGTGCCAAAATTCAGCCTTCTGTCATCACCGACACCGAGACCTCAAAAGGGGCTGAAGCTTCAACAGTGATGGGGGCAATGGCTTTGCAACTGCACGAACCGGCTTGACCGACAGAGCGTCTGAAGGGTTGCACGCATTTCTCTCGGCGGATGTGCTTAGCACACGAAAATGTTCGGCAGCTTGCAGGCTGCCGATTTCATTCCTGTCACGGTCAATGGGCCGTCGGGAAGTCATCCGGCAGCAAGTGCGCATCCACAGCAGCTGCAGCCTCCAGTACGCCCGCCCGATCGCAATCATTGGCCGTTGCCCAGGCCCCCACGGCCTCTTGCAGCAGGGCGACCAACGGACCCATAGTCTCTCCCCTTTGAGCCCCGTACTCGTGGAGCGCGCGCCTACCGATCACAAGCAGGCATCCTGCTGCGAGCACTTGGGGGCCGTGGCTGGTCAGGGGTGTCTGTGTAGGGAAAGGGTCCGCCTGGGGTGTCGTTGTCATAACTGAGGCTCCTGTGGATGCTGTGTGCTGTACGAATATACAGTAGTTATGCGAAACCTGTACAGGGGTTTTCGTGTCCAGCATATGCATCTGAGCCCGGGGCAGCACCATGGTGATCCGCCCCACGTGGCCAACCAAAAGCTAGAACCTATGCGGGTTCCGGGCCTGTTGATACTCAGCAGCAGGCCACCCCCATGCCTGTTTGGGCCCAGGGTAGCACCAGGGTGATCCGGCCCGATTTCAAATTTGAACGGGCGACCCCTCCCACCCCCCAGGTCTGATTTCAAATTTGAACGGGCGACCCCTCCCACCCCGGGGTGTGCTTCAGTGCGGGCCTTGGAAAGCTCTTTACCCCTGGGATGGGGCCAGCTCTGCGGGTCAAAAAAACCGACGCAAGGCGTTGAGCCTATTAAGTGCGGGCCAAGAATTTCGAACTGCATAGGCCCAGTAGCCGACCTAGGAGACCGGCAGGTTTGGTCACTGGAGTGCCTGCATGTCGGGCAGTGGGCCTCGCCAATACTGCGGACCACCGGGCTTTTTCAGCGCCCTTGGCAAGCCACGCGGCGCGTTCTTCCATGGCCTTGTTTGCTGCAGTTTCGGTTTTCATCTCGCGCTCCCCGCTGGTCCTGTTGTTATGTAGTCAGTATAGCAAACGCGAAATGAAATTGCTATGCAAAAATTTAGCAAAAAGCGATATGCGATCTTTTTGGGGTGCCGTGACGCAAAAAAAGCCCCTTGTGCGGGGCTTGTGTGTGGAGAGGGAGGGCGGCTCAGTTGGCCGATGCCGCCGGGGTGTGATGCTTCGCCGGGTTCCGAGGGGGTGCTACTCGCGGCCCAGCTCGGTCAGCGTGTCCTGCAGTATCTTGATCAACTGCCCAACGTCCTCTGGCGGCATCTCAACCCACGTGGTCGTGACGGGCAGGCCAGCGGATGTCTTGGCTGTGTGCTTGAGACCGATGAGCGTCTTGCCGTGCTCAACGCGAGTGCGAACGCTGGTGAACTGGAGCAGGGGTGCAGGAGTCATACCCCTATAGTGCATGAAAAAAGCCCGCACAAGGCGGGCTTCGTCGGGCCATTCGGACTGCGGTCAGTGCGTGGGCGGCGCCAGGCGGTGAATGAACGATATGAGAGACGACTCGTCGATACCAAGCGATGCGAGCTTCCGCTTGTGGTTGGCAATACGCGCTGGGTGGCCATTGCACAGGCCGTTGGTCGAGCACACATATTCTTCGGCGAGGGTGCAGATCTGCCGGACGTGCCATTCAATGGCTTCCATAGGATCTGCAGGAGGCGTCAAGCGGGCGCGCTTAGGAGTGACGGAAACGTAGATGGATGCGGTATCGGTGGATACGCGGAGGGCTGCAGAACGTGCCATGGTGAGTGCTCCTGTTCAAGACTTACAAGGCCTTGCTCAAGCGTTATCACGCGCAGGAACAAGGCGGCCGGGAGGTTGATAACCTAGGAACAGCTAGGCGGACTTCTTTCCCCTTGCGGGGTGTTGTATCCGTCGCCCTCCCGGCCATAAATCAATCTGGCACAGGCGCAAAAAAGCCGCATTGCTATCGGGTGCGGCCATCCGCTGTTCTCTAGGAGTTATCACGCTCCACCCCTTTCGGAGTGACGTCAGTATATCCCGAAGATTTTCCCGTTTGCAAGCACTTTTTGTAGTGTAGCAGAAATTTAGCAAATTGGATGTTTTAATCAGGACCACGAGTAAACAAAATGCGTTGCTCGGCAAGGTCGAACGCGCACCAGGCGAATTTCGATCCCGTATACCCCCCGTAACTATTTTTGGCGTTAACGAGTCCTGAATACGCTATCGCTGCGTGCCAGGTTGGATAATCAAGTGCAGGAGCCGCATTGGCGGAGCGCGTAAACGCATCAAATTTTGCTGAGTCAGGGTCTTTTAACTTTGTGCGGATTGCTGCCTGACAGGCCGCATAGTTCCGCGCCAGTGTTGCCTCACTAGGAGGCGTGATGGGCCCGTTTTCATCAATAACTTTTTGAACACGGAGTTTGCTAAGCGCGATTTCCTTACTCAATTTGGCCGACGCTTTATCAGAATCAGCCAAGCGCCTATCGAAGCAGTCGCTCCGATATCTGTTTTCAGCAATCTCACAGCCATTAGAAGCTTTGATGTCTACAGCCTTTGCGTCTGGGGCGCATGGCGTCTGACTGTATGTGTTGCCGCATTTGTAGACCGGTTGTGCATGGACACTAAAAAATGCCGATGTCAAGATGGTAATTAGAGCTGCGTAGCCCCGCATGTATCGATCCCTTAAATAAATTTAAACACCGAATAGACAAGGGTAGCAACTGCGATAGCCGCTAAGGTCGCCCATAATCTTCTGCGTTCTCGCTGCTTAATTTGTGTACGTATTGCACTCAATTCAGCAATGCGCATACTGTTGTATTTGCCATAAACAATTCCACAATTTCCGCAAACAGAGCTCTCTTTTATTCGGGGCCATGCGCATTTCGGACATTTGGGTGTTGTCGCCTCTGTATCTAATTCTTCGATGTGTGAATGCCGTGCAACGGCATCTCGGCTCACTGGATCTCGTGCTGTAGCATCTTTTAGAAGATCCTGCAGCGTGGTGTCTGGAATATCCTGTCGCTCGGAGTTTTTGCGAATTGCGTCGCACACCGCTTCTAGAGGGCTAATATCCACGCTGCTTATTTGACTCTGCGGACTCTCTTCGCCCCGTGAGTCAATCTCCGAGCGTTTGAATTGCGGGGGCGCATAAACTGCACTCCCATACCCACATTTGCACCGCTGTAAAGCGCTGTCCCCTAGCCGGTACAGCGTAAACCTATCACAAGCTTTGCAGTACGAACCCGCCATGTGCGTACTGTATCAGGGTTCATCGGCGGCCTGCCTGCGCCATCTGCACAGCACTGGGCACTGGCGTCCCATCAACATGTTGTGATCAGGCTACGTGCCTGGGTGTAGCACCCCCGCCTCGTAGGTGGGTGGCATGTGTGGCGTTTGATCGGCAGCTGTCAGAGCCGAGGGGCCGTGCTCGTAAGGAGCAGCAAGCTAATGCCTCACATGCCACCTGCTTTTAAGCCGTGTTCTGCGCGGCTGCCGGGCACGGGGGACCCTGACGTTAAATTTAAGCGCCGCGGGTCTCATTGAGCCCGGGTAAAACCTGGCCCGAAAATTTTAAAATTGGCTTGCGTCACTTCGCAAAAGCTAAAAATCAGCGCAGTTTGCTTATTTTTTAAGCAAAAAACCTAAAAAGGGTGGCGTAGGTGGCGTTTAAATGGGGTTTTAGAATTGATCTCGTCTGCGCGGGGTATGACCAATTTAAAACAGCCCTTCAAACGCCACACATGCCACCCGCTTAAAATTTAAGCAATTTTGAGACCGGCCGCCGACCCGGCAGCGCGGCGCCGCACCCCCTGGAACACGGATGGCGCTGGGGCTTGTGTCGCAAACGCGAAACATGGACAATCTGCGAAATGCATGCAGATTTCGACCTTGGCGCAGATGGGATAACGGAGTTGCCTCCGGGCTTTCGCCGCGGGCCGTACATGCCGCGCGGTGGCCGGACACCAGGCTACTCGCCGAAAAAGGCGGCCGAGATGGCACGCCGCATCGAGGCGGGGGAAGAGGTAGGCGACGAGGACCTCGAGTCCGCAGATGGACAGTTGAGCCTCACCACGCGTCACCTGCTGGCGAAAGCCCGCAAAGAAGCGGCACTCGCAGGCCTCAACGAACTGCAGCTGAAGGTCAAGACAGGCGAGTACCTACCGCGCGCCGCCTACCGCGAGGCCACGGCCACACTGGTTGCATCCCTGTCGCAGGGGCTTCGGTCGCTGCCCGACTCCCTGGAGCGCAAATGCGGCCTGGCGCCGGAGGTGCTGCAGGACATCGAAGCGGCGATTGATGAAGCGTTGAACCACATCGCCGACGAGCTGGCTCTGTTCACGGAGGCAAAGCCTTGAGCGATCACTACGCCCAGGCACTGTCGGACGCGTGCAGCGGCTTCGAGGCCTTGAGGCCCCCCAACCGGATGCGTGTCAGCGAGGGGATCGCCGACACACTGGTGATCCAACAGCCCGGCTCGCCAAAGACCTCTTGGTCTCCTGCCGAAACCCCGTACATGGTCGAGCCTGCAGACGCCTTGGCCAGCCGCAGGCACGAAGCCGTGGTGTTCGTGGGCCCGGCCCGAACGGGCAAGACTGCGTCGCTGCTGCTCGGATGGATGGCACACACCGTGGTGAACGACCCAGGGGACATGTTGTTCGTGCAGATGTCCAAGGACAAGGCGCGGGAGTTTTCCAAGACGGACGTGGACCGCGCTATCCGGTACTCGCCCAAGGTCCAGGCCATGAAATCCGACAGGGCGGTGGACAGCAACACCTTCGACACGATGTTTCGGCATGGCATGTGGGTGCGTATCGCCTGGCCGACCGTGGGCAACGTCTCAGGCTCGACCTATCGGTACGTTGCAATCACGGATATCGACCGGATCGAAAATGCGGAGAACGTGGACGGGGAGGGCCCTCTGTTCGATTTGGCCAAGAAGCGCACCACGACGTTTCTCTCGCGCGGCATGACGCTGGTGGAATCCAGCCCGGGCTACCCACTGGTAGATCCGTCTTGGCAACCGGCAACGCCGCACGAGGCGCCGCCTACTGGCGGGATTCTGTCGCTCTACAACCGATCCGACCGTCGGCGGTTTTACTGGCGCTGCCTGGATTGCCGCGCGTGGTTTGAAGCAGCCCCCGGCCTTTCGTTGTTCAAGCGCTTGCCGGCGATCAAGCAGTTGCTCGAAGAGATCCGCACGATGGATATCCCGACGATGGCGAAGCACTATGGGCAGGTGGCGTGCCCGCACTGCGGCAGCGAGCCCGGGCACCAGATGAAAGGCACGCTCAACAAGGCCGGCATTTGGGTTCCTGACGGCTGCAGTCTTGTGGACGAAGGTCACTTTGTTGGCAGCCCGCGCACGTCAACGATCAGGGGGTATTGGTTGGGGGGCGTGGCGGCGGCATACCAGTCCTGGGAATCTATCGTTGCGCAGCACCTGTACGGATTGCAGGATTATGCGCTCACGGGCAGCGAGCAAAAGCTGAAACAGACCACCAACACCGACCAGGGCATGCCGTACATCGAGCGCCGGCTTGTGGAAGCTCGGGGCAGCGGTACGACGCCGCGAGACAGGGCAGAAGTTGACCTGGAGCGGTTCATTGCGCCGCCGGCGGCGCGCTGCATCACAGCCTCGGTGGACGTGCAGGGCGGTCAGAACGCGCGATTTGACGTGCAGGTCCATGCTGTAGGCCCCGGCGGCGAGCAGTGGGTCATCGACCGTTTCAAGATCACAGAGTCGAAGCGCCCAGGCATCGGAAAGAACGAGTTCGCCCCGCTTGACCCCGCCTCATACCCCGAAGACTGGGACCTGCTGACGGAAAAAGTGCTACTGGGCACCTGGCGCACGACGACAAGAGATCTGGAGATGCACCCCATCGGCGTGATCGTCGACACCGGAGGCGAGGCCGGACGCGTGATGCTGCAGGAGCAGGGCGGCAGTGGGAAGCAGAAGAACGCACGGGTCTTCGAGGAAGGTAAGACAGGTGTCACCCACAACGCCTACGAGTGGTACCGGCGCGTGAGGCAGTTGGGCCTCGCCAAGCGGGCGTTTCTGTACAAGGGCGGCTCCACAAAAGACGCGCCCGACATGCGCGAGAACATGGTCGGCAAGAATGGCAAGAAGGGGCGCGACGATGTGCCGCTGCTGCTGTGCAATCCGAACAAGCTCTCTGACCAGGTGGACGCCGGCCTGCGGCGCCAGACACCGGGCCCGGGCTATATCCACTTCCCCGCCGCGCGCCATCCCGACACCAACCCCGACGGCTGGGTCTCTGCAGCGTTTTTCGACGAACTGGAGGCGGAAGTGCGCGGCAAGGACGGCACATGGCGCAAGCTGCGGGCGCGCAACGAGACCTTCGACCATTGCCGCATGCAGCGCGCGCTGTTGCACCGCCTGGGCGTGTTCAAGGTCGAGGACTGGGCACGCGTACCTGCGTGGCTGGCGCCATTTGAGAAAAACGCCATGGCAATCACGCGCCAGGATCGCCGTGAAGTCCAAGCCAACGAAGTCGTCTCTCAGCCGACAGCACAACCTTTGCCCGCGAAGCCGGTCGCTCGGCGCCGTGCGCGGCGGTCATCGGTAGCAGCCTTGTGATCTTGTCGGATATTGTTTTAATTTCGCAAATGCGATATGATTTTAACCAGATCGCAGCACTGCATCAGCCTCAGAGAACAGGCCTTTCCGGGCCAGTTCAACGATAGGGATGCTAGAAGGTCTTCAGGTCTGCCCAGGATTGAAACGGCGCCTTGACACCTCGGAAAGACGAGGGCCACCAATCGAGTGCTTTCGCCGGGAGTCGCCTCGATAGAGAGGAACGAGCCTACGACCAGACAAAGGCGGGTTGACCACCTGCACGAGCGAGGTTGCAAAACGGGGGTCACGAAAGTTCTCGATTGGTGGTGTTTGACACCGCACCCGCTGTCTCCTTGGCTGCCACCACGGCCTTCACCCCGCTCCGTCGGGGTTTTCTTTTTGTTTCCGGCATTTTCGCAAAAGTCCGAAACTTAACCGCAGCAGTGTTTCGCACTCGTTTGGCAAACTGCCGGACCATGAGCACTACCACCGAAGATGCCGCCACCCTGCGGGGCTACGTCAAGGCCTTGAACAAGGCCATTGCGCGCGGCGCGCGCTCGGTCACGCTCGGTGGCCAGACCATCATCTACAACACGACAGAATCGCTGATGAAGGCGCGCAACGACATGCAGGCCCAACTCGCCGCCGTCGAGCGCGCAGCTTCAAGCCAGAAGGTGTCACGGCAGAACTACGCTGTCTACGGCGGGCGGGACTACTGATGGCGCCGCGATTCACCGCAAACGGCAAGCGTATCGGCCGACCGCCAAAGAATCCTCAAGCCGCACAGTCTGTGCCGCCAGTGTCTGCAGAGGACGCCGCTGTGGGCCGTGCCTTCCGACAGTTCATGAATCGCTACGATGCCGCCGGCCGTGGGCGGCGCATGGCATCATGGAACGCGCCTTCCACCGGGCCGAACCAGGCCATCAACGCGGCGTTGCAGGTTTTGCGAGACCGCTCCAGCGACTCCGCGCGCAACGACTGGTCGAGCGAGTCGATCATCCAGAAATGGACGACGACTCTGGTCGGCATCGCCATCACCCCGCGCTTTCACCGGATCAAGTCCAAGGAGCGCAGGCAGGAGATCAACGACCTCTGGACGGACTTCGTTCGCCAAGCAGACGCTGACGGGGTGCTTGATGCCTATGGCATGCAGACCCTGGCGGTGCGCAGTTGGATCGAGCGGGGCGAGATGTTCGGCCGCCGTCGCTACCGGAAGGCCTCGGACGGTCTCGCCGTACCCATGCAGGTGCAGCTGCTGGAAGCCGACATGGTGCCGAACTTCGACGCGGACACCTACACCGGCCTGCCGGTCAACAACAAGATCCGTTCGGGCATCGAGTTCGACAACCGCGGCAAGAAGATTGCCTACTGGGTCTACAAAGAGCACCCAGGCGACGGCGTTTGGTCTGGCGCCGGCGGCACGCCTGACGCCACGGCCTTGGTGCGCGTTCCTGCAGAGGACATGTTCCACATGTTCGAGCCGAAGCGCATCGGCGCGCGCCGCGGGGTGCCGACGTTGGCGCCCATCTTGGCCAAGCAGCGCAACATCCTGGACTACGAGGACGCCACGCTGGAGCGGCAGAAGATTGCCAATCTCTTCGTGGCATTCATCAGCCGGTCATTGCCCTCGCTTGACCCCACCGACCCGAACCACCAGGCCTTGACAGGCCTGGAGTCGGAAATCGACGGTGAAGCGGCGCCGCTCCTGCCGATGAAGCCCGGGCTGATGCAGGAACTGGAGGACGGCCAGACGGTGGCGTTCGCCAAGCCGCCGGATGCAGGCACGTCGTACAGCGACTACATGCGCACCAGCCACCTGGGCACCACGGCCGGCACCGGCGTGCCCTACGAGCTGGCCGTGGGCGACATCGCCAATGTCAGCGACCGCACCTTGCGTGTCGTCATCAACGAATACCGCCGTTTTGCGTCGCAGCGCCAATGGCAGATCGTCATCCCACAGATGTGCCAGCGCGCAGTCGAGTGGTTCGCCGACGCGGCCCTCTTGGCGGGGAAAGTATCGCTGGAAGAGCGCGAGGCCATCGTGCGTGCTGAGCATGCACCCCACGGCTGGGAATACATCCACCCCGTGCAGGACGTGGAAGGCAAAGCCCTGGAGGTCAAGAACGGTTTCCGCAGCCGCTCCAGCGTGATCGGGGAGCAGGGCGACGACCCGGATGTGGTGGATCAGGAGCGCGCCGACGACGCTGAACGGGAGCGGGCGCTGGGCCTGCCAGTGTCAGGCGTCGCGGATGACACGTCCAGCACCGCAGCACCAGACCCAGCGGCAAACACCAACCGCGACGAGGTGGCACAAGCAGAACTGGAGCGCATCAAGCGGGTTGAAGCCCAGACGGACGCGCTTCGGGAAGCTGCTCGTGCGACCGCAGCGCGGGATCGTGCGCAGGCTCGACAGGATGAACTGCACCAGAGCGTGCTGGCGCTGTTGCGGGACCCTGAAAGTGTCTGATCACATCCTGACCGCCCTTGCCAAGTCGTTCGCAGACCTTCGGGACCGCGTGACTGCGCTGGCGCGTGAGCCGGGACCTGCCGGCAAAGACGGCGCGCCAGGCGCCACTGGCCCAGCCGGCAAAGACGGCGAGTCCGGACCTTCAGGTCCTGAAGGGCGCGCTGGTGTTGCTGGGGCTGATGGACGCCCAGGCCGCGATGGCAAGGACGGACGGCCGGGCGCCACAGGTCCGACGGGCCCTGCCGGAAAAGACGGGGCGCCGGGCCCCATGGGGCCGATGCCGAAGCATGAATGGCGCGGAACGGAGCTGCGCTTTCAAAAAGACCCAGACACCTGGGGCAGGTGGGTCGATTTGCGTGGGCCGTCGGGCTCCGGCGCCGTAGCAGTCGTACACGCCGCAGATCCAACCCCGCCCGCCGCCACTTGGGTCCAGCGTACTGCTGGCTCCAGCCTGTCGGCCCTGCGGGCTGTGTATGAGCTGGACGGAGCAGTGCACGCGCTGAGCGCTGACGACGCGCTGCACATCGACCTGCTGCTGGGCATCACGCTGACTGCGGCCCAGGCCGGTGATCCCGTCAACGTCCAGCGACTGGGCGCCATCGAGGACGACAGCTGGAATTGGGTGCCCGGTCGTGTGTACCTCGGTGCCGAAGGGGCACTCACCCAGACACCGCCCACCAGCGGCTTTGATCTGCTCATCGGCGCAGCCACATCCGCCACGCGCATCACCCTGAACCTGCAAGACCCAATTTCACTGGAGTAAGCACCATGGCAACTCAACCCACCCAGGGCTTCTTGGCCCGCGTCTCGGGCAAGACCCGCCAACTGTTTGGCCTGACCGTTTCTGCTGGCGCTGCGGACGCTGGCAAGCTCGTGGCCACTGGATCGGACGGTCGGCTGGACACCTCACTGTTGCCCGCTGGCATCGGCGCCAACACGACCATTGCTCCAGCAAGCGAGGCCATCGGCGCGGGCAAGTTCGTGAATTTCCACACCAACGCAGGTGCGCTGAATGTCCGCCTGGCCGACAACAGCAACGGCCGCCAAGCTGACGGTTATGTGAAAGATGCCGTGGCCTCAGCCGGCAGTGCCACCGTCTATCCCCTGGACACCACGAACTCCGCGCTCACAGGCCTGACACCCGGCAGCCGGTACTGGCTGGGTACGGCAGGCGGCGTCATCACTGCGGCGCTCGACCCCACCGACACGGCCAACGCAAACAAGGTCTGCCAGGAACTGGGCACGGCCAAGAGCGCGACTGAATTGATCACCGATGATCTCGGTTTCGTGATCCTCTGAAATGAGTGTACGGCGGCCACTTGTCAGGGTCGGCGGGCGCATTCGGCAGCTGCCGACGGGCGACACGCTGCCCGGCGTGCGCGAGCTGCTCACCGCCGCGCGCACATACTACGTGCGCACTGATGGCAGCGACAGCAATACCGGGCTGAGCAATACTTCCGGCGGTGCTTTTGCGACGATTCAGAAGGCAGTTGATACAGCAGCATCGCTTGATTTAGGTTTGTATGACATTGTGATCAATGTCGGTATTGGCACATGGACGGCGCCCACTCTTCTTAGAACCCTCACAGGTGCAGGCAAGGTAACAATCAGAGGCATAAACAACAACACGACAGATACTGTAATAAGCACAAATTCTGCCGACTGTTTTGGAGGTGAATTTTTTGGTCGCTACCACTTTGAGTACTTGAAACTACAGACAACCACATCTGGCGCTTGTCTCTTTGTGCAAGGCTCCGGTATTTTGGTAACTTGGGCAAACATTAATTTTGGCCAAACCGCTGGCCAGCACTTGCTGGTTGCTAACGGTGCCCAAATTAAAGCAACAGGATCTTATCAGATCTCCGGTGGGGCAGCTTCGCACATCGCTACCTACGACGTATGCACGGCTTATTTTGTGGGGTATACAGTAACCATCACCAACACTCCAACGTTTTTGAATGCGTTTATAGTAGCCGAGAGAAACTGTAGTGTGATTTTCGTGCAAGCAACTTTTGCAGGTTCGGCAACTGGAACTCGTTACCGCAGTGCATTCAGCTCGAGCGTGGTAACAAACGGGGGAGAAAACTATCTTCCCGGTAATGCGGCAGGAGTCCGTGAAACGGGAGGACAATACTCATGACCTCATATCAACTGACCGCAGAAGGCTACGTAGTGCGTGACGGCGACACGAAGGTGCCAACCGTTGACACGCCGGATTTCCCCAATACAAATCCGGACTACTTTGAATATCGCGCCTGGCTCGCGGCCGGCGGCGTGCCGCTACCTGCCGAGCTACGGCCGGCAGCTGATATTGCGGCTGGCCTGCGTTTGCCCCTGGCCGCCGAGTACCGGCGCCGCATCCAGGTGATCGCCGCAGGCTACCCCCTGAGCGAGCGCGAGAGTTGGCCCGTGCAGACGGAGGAGGCGAGGGCGCTGGAGGCTGACCCGGCGGCGGCCACGCCCTGGATCGATGCTGCAGCGCTGGCGCGTGGGCTGGACCGCCTGGTGCTGGCCAAGCGCATCCGCGAGAAGGACGACAAGTACCGGCAGGTGCACGGCCTGCTGACGGGCACGCGCCAGCGCATCGAGGACCAGATCGATGCGGTGGCCGACGACGCCCTGGCGCTGTCGCAGATCGATGTCACGGCCGGCTGGCCGTCCTTGACGTGAATACGGCGAAAACAGCCCGCAGCCGAAATTTAGCTGCAGTGCGCAGAATGCCGAGAGTGTGACAACTTGACACAAGAGGCATCCATGCACTGTTCCAAATTGCCGGGAGGCCCGAAATGAACCAGCCGCAGATCGATCCGATCAGTGCGGCTGTCGCCGTTGCGTCCGTCGTTTTTGCTCCGGCCGTCGCACACGTGGTGGGGCCCTATCTCGTCATCCTCTTCGCATCTACGATCGGGGCCTCGTTCGCTCTCGTGGCCAGGGAGCGCACTACAGGCTTCAACTCGGTGCTGTTCTTCGTTCGAGTCAACGGCCTTTCGGTGTTGTTGACCTACTCCGTTTCGGCAGTGGTGAATGCAGGATACCCAATCGAAGATCAGCGCGCATGGTTCTCACCAGTGGCATTCGTCATCGGATTTATTGGGGACCGCTGGCCCGCGGTGATGGGCTGGGCGGCACGCAAGGTGTCCCGCCTGGTCGATATCCTGATCAAGTTGCGAGGCGATGGAGGTGGCCATGGTTGAGAGCAAATTGCTGTTGGCGACGGTCAATGCGCTGCTCGGGTTTAGCATTGCCGCACTGGCGTTTTGCCGCCTGGACACCCTCTCCCCCGGCGTGCCGTTGCGCAAAATAGCACCTCTGGCCCTGGTGCTCTGCGCAGGATTGGTCTCTGCATGCCAACCCTGGATGGGCCATTGGCCGTCTCCGAGCCAAGTCTTCATTTCCATCGTCGTCTTCGTCTATGTCTGGAGCACGCAGCCGCCAGGCTGCGGCGCCTCTTGACAACCCCGAAATTTAACCGCAGCCCTGTTTAGCAGGACGCCGCCCAAAATGCGGCCATTCCTGAAAGGACTGCGACATGCGACCTTGCTTTGCATTTAGCGCCAAGACTGCGAGCAAGCCTACAGTCCTGGCGATCGACGACGAGATCGGCTTCTGGGGCACCCAGGCCAAGGACTTCCGCGACCAGCTCGCCAACGTCGCAGGCGATATCGACGTTGAACTCAACACCCCTGGCGGCGACGTGTTTGCCGGCCTGGGCATCTTCAACATGCTGCGCGCGCACGCAGCCAAGGGTTTTCAGGTCACCACCCGCGTGATGGGCGTGGCCGCAAGCATCGGCAGCGTCCTGCTGCTGGCCGGCGACAAGCGCGAGATGCCCAAGAACACGATGGCGATGACGCACAACGTCGCCAGTGGCATTTGGGGTACAGCCGACGAGTTGCGCGACCACGCAGACACGATGGACAAGGTCAAGGGCCAGTTGCGTGGCATCTACGTGGACCGCCTCGGCGTCGACGAGGCAACTGCCGACGCAATGTTGGGCAAAGACAACTGGATGACGGCCGACGAAGCTCTGGCCGCCGGCTTTGCTACGGACCTCCTGGCGGAGGTGCGGATGCAAGCCAAGTTCGATGTGGAGCGTGCGTCGATGCCCGAGAACGTCGCCAAGCTCTTCGCGGCCAAGACCAACGAACCTGAACCGGAACCCGAACTGTCGCCGGCCGACAAGGCGGCCCTGACGACGCCGGTCGCCGAAGCGATTGTCGCCCTGGCCACGGCCGGGGGCCTCGAAGCCCACGCACCATTCCTGGCCTTGTCCTGCACTTCGGTCGACGAAGCCAAGATCCGTATCGCCACGGCGCGCGAGATCACCGCGCTGTGCAAGGTCGGCAATCTGGAGGCCAAGGCCGCCCGATTCATCCGGGACAACAAGAGCGTCGCCGATGTGCGCGCGGCGCTGATCGAGGACCTGGCCGACACAGACACCCAGGTGGACAACGCGCCCGCCACCCCGAAAACCGGCACGACGAACGGAGGCCCTGCGAAGCCCGCCGTCGTCAACACGAACACGCTTTGGGCTTCGCACAACGCTCAATCGAAGAAGGGACGCTGATCATGGCAACCGCTCTCTACAACAACCCACCCCTGGCCGACTTCATCCTGCATGAGGCCAGCGGGCAGCGCAGTCGCGACAACGTGCACGTGCGCCAGAGCGGCGCCGAGGTCAAGTCGGGCGCGCTGCTGGTCCAGGACACTGTCGGCGGTGTCGCTTTCGAGATGGACGAAGGCGCCACGGGCAACCCGACGATCTCGGCTGCTTCGGCCGGCGCTCTCGCGATCGAAGGCGTCTACACGATCGACTTCACGTCGGCGACCGCCTTCGTGGTCAAAGATCCGAACGGCACCCAAGTCGGTTCTGCCGGCGCCCTGGGCACGGCCTTCTCGGCAGGCGGCATCGGCTTCACGCTGACGGCCGGCACCACAGCAGCTGTCGCCGGCGATAGCGCCACCCTCGACGTGATCCCGGCAGACGACAACTACCTGCCGTACACCGGCACGGGCACCGCGGTCGCCATCCTGTACAGCCATCTGCCCGCCGCTACAGGCCTGAAGGCGGCTGTCGCTTTCACGAGTGACTGCGAAGTCAAGCGCTCGGCCCTGACCGGCCTGACGGCTGCGGCCGAAGATGACCTGCGCAAGGTCGGCATCAAGGTGCGCGGCGCGGTCGGCGGCCTGAGCATCCACACCCCGGCTCTCTGAGCCATTTTTGATCGACTCAGGAGCTACAAGAAATGGCAACCCTCGACATTTTCAATGACGACGCCTTCAGCGTGAGCCAGCTCACGCAGACCATCGTCGACATCCCCCGTGTCCCAACCCAACTGGGCGACGAAGGGCTGTTCAACGAATATGGCATCACCACGACCTCGATGATGATCGAGCGCACAGGCTCCGGCCTGAAGCTGGTGCCCACAGCGCCTCGCGGCGGGGTGCGCGCCACGGCCGGCCGCGAGCGTCGCAAGCTGATCCCCATCGCTGCGGTACATCTGCCCCAAGGCGACACCATCATGGCCGACGAAGTGCAGAACGTGCGCGCGGTCGGTTCTGAGACCGAGGTGGAGCAGGTCTCGCGCATCGTTACGCGCCAGCTGACGGTGCTGAAGGGCAACATCGACCTGACGCTGGAACACATGCGCGTCGGCGCGCTGCGCGGCCAGGTACTGGACGCAGACGGTGTGAGCGTGATCTGGGACCTGTACGAAATCTTCGGCATGACGCGCCAGACCATCGGCTTCGACATCGGCTCGGCCAGCTCGACCACCGACTTGCGCCAGAAGACCGAAGACCTGAAGCGCGCGATTCAGCGCAAGCTGGGCGGCAAGTCCTTCACCCGTGTCCGCGTGAAGTGCAGCGAGTTGTGGTTCGACAAGTTCGTCGGTCACAACAAGATGTACAAGGCATGGGAGCTGTTCCAGCAAGGGTCGTTCAACCGCGAGTTTCCGGGCCAGTCGTTCGTCTATAACGGCGTGCTGTTCCAGGTGTATTCGGGCGGCGTGGTCGATGGCAGCGGCGAGCAGCACGACTTCATTCCTGCCGGCAAGGCTTATGCGTACCCCGAAGGCGTGCAGGGCATGTTCCAAATCGCCTACGCCCCTGGCGACTACATGAGCACGGTCAACACCATGGGCGTGCCGTACTACGCTTCGCAAGAGCGTCTGCCGCACGACAAGGGTGTTGACCTGGAATCCCAGTCCAACCCCATCGTGCTCAACACGCTGCCTGAAGCGGTCATCGAGCTGACCACGGCCGCCGCGTAAAGGCGGGCGCCATGTTGGACTTGTTCCAAGAAATGGCCGAAGGCATCCTCGACGAAATAGGCGAGGATGCCTTTTACGATGGGGCCACGACGCCGATCAAGATCAACATTGAGCACGGCGTGCAACTGGCCGGCATCGGTGGCGAAGAGGCGCAGTACCGGGGCGACCTGGTTGCGAATCGCGACGTGGCCACCATCCATGCACGCCACAACCCCCGCCAACACAAGACCTTCGTGCAGAACGGCAAGACCTACCGCCTGGAGGTGCCGGTCGAAGACAACGGCGTGTCGCGCCGCTTTGTCGTGATGGAAGTGCGGTGATGGCTACTCGCCTGACGGCCATCAAGATCGGCGTCGACCAGATCCGCCAGATGGCGGACAACCTAGGCCGGCTGAATGCCGAAGGGTTCACGGATGTCGCGGTCACGGTGCTCAATGAGACCATTGACCGGGCCTACGAGATGGCCCGAGAGCGCATCACGGTCGGCATCAACCTGACGGACGATTACTTGCGTCGGCGCATGACCGTGGATCACGCCACTGCCGGCA
The DNA here is from genome assembly GCF_028401915.1 of Delftia sp. DT-2. Taxonomy (NCBI): domain Bacteria; kingdom Pseudomonadati; phylum Pseudomonadota; class Betaproteobacteria; order Burkholderiales; family Comamonadaceae; genus Delftia; species Delftia sp. DT-2. The sequence continues at coordinate 252,179 of NZ_JAQOTI010000005.1, read as the reverse complement.
AGCCCGAGGCTGCGATTACGGCCAGCGGCTCGCGCGCCCTCATGACCCGCCTTGCGACATACGACGCCCAGATGGTGATCGTCCCTCGCAAGACGAATCGTGCCTCCCGTTCCAAGGGCCTGCTGAAAATCCCCGCAGGAGGTAAGCAGGGAGGCGTGAACGTCACAGTGGTCAAAGGCGCGGCCAAGACACTGCAGAGCGGCTTTCTGCTCAACCTGCGCGCTGGCGCAGCCGCGGGCGAGAAGGTCGGCGTCTTCCGGCGAGAGGGCGGAAAGCTCAAGCATCTCTATGGTCCATCCGTGTACCAGCTCTTTGCGTACCAAGCACCCCGCATCAGCGACGAGGTGGCGGACGACCTCCAAGACACATTCCTGCGCCGCGTCGACGAGCAGGTCGAAAGGATTCTGGGATGACACCCTTCACCCGTGCCCGCGACGTTGCAGCGTACCTGACGATGCGCTTGGCCTCCATCACCAAGGCCAACGGCTACGAAACCGACATTGGACTGCAGGTGTTCCGAGGCCGTCGCAAGATCGACGACCAGCAGGTGCCGTGCGCGGTCCTGATCGAAGGCGAGGACAAGCCGGGCGGTGCACAAGGGGCCGGCAGCCAGCAGGTCACGCAGTCCTACGTGCTCGGCGGCTATGCCGAGTGCGATCCAGACCACCCGAACGACCGCGCCCACGAGATCCTGGCCGATATCAAGAAAGCGCTGTTCGACCTGACGCCCGATGCCACGCGCGCCGAACGCGCTGGCGCTGAATTCAGCTTTGGCGGCCGGGTCAAGTCGGTCTCGTATCGCGGCCGCGACATCGGCCCTCGTGCTGACGGCGTGCCCATTGTCTTTGCCGTAGTGCACATTGACGTGGTGTTCGTCGAACAGCTCACCCAGGCCTAACTCCGAAATTTGCCCGCAGCCCGGAATTTAGCAAAATAGCGAAACTGGTGTCGCTTTGAACGTGCGCGTTGCCGCACGCAACATCTTTCGGAGAACACCATGGCAGCACGCAGTTTCTTGGGCGCCGGCGACATCTACATCAACCGTCTGATCGACGGCGTTCCGCAGGGCCTCGTGGGTCCAATCTACGCCAATAGCTTCCAGTTGCAGCCCGCTGTCAATACGGTGCAATCCACGAGCAAGGGTCGCAGCGACTATGGCCAGGTGCTGGAGTCGGTGAACATCGCCCAGCCTACGACCTTCACGATGGAGCTGAAGGAAGTCACGGGCGACATCCTGACCATGGCCTTCCTGGGCACGGATGCGGCGCTGAACGAAGCGGCCGGCACTCTGACCGACGCACCTGTCACGGTGAAGCTCGGCAAGTGGGTGGCGCTGGGCAAGCGCAATCTCGACGACCTGATCTCGGTCGAAAACACCGGCGGGACGACGACCTACGTCGAAGGCACCGACTACAAGCTGAACCGCCCCATGGGCTGGATCATGGCGCTGGCTGGCGGCGCCATTGCAGATGCCGCAACTGTCAATGTCTCGGGCGCCTACTCGGCTGCCAAGGGTCGCACGATCAAGGGCTCGACTCGCACTGAAGTTCGTGCACACATTGTCTTCGACGGCATCAACCAGGCCGACGGCACCCAGTGCACGGTGAACGTCTGGGAAGCAGTGCTGTCTGCCGATTCCGCATTCGACTTCCTGGCTGACGACTTCGGCAACGTGTCGCTGACCGGCAACCTCAAGACACCTACGGGCAAGGACGCACCGTACATCGTCGAAGTGCAAGACCCCGTGCAGTAAGCACCTTCCTCCGTGGCGGGGCCACTGCCCGCAGCCCAACCCGCCACTGCTTTCGAGCGCTGGCGGGTTTTGTTTTTCCGAGGATCTGACACATGGCCACAAGCAGCCGCGATGCGAAACTGACACTGAGCATAGAGTCTCTGGGCCAGGAGAACATCACCAAACTGGAAAAGGAGCTGCGCCGCCTGGCGGACACGGGCGACGCCAGCGCGGCAGAGTTCGGGCAACTGGCGGACGAGATCAGCCGCCTAGGCGACCAGAATGCGGCGCTCCAGGGCGTGAAGGCCCTGGCAGACCAGACTGCAGCGCTGCAGGCCCGTCAGGAAAAGGCCGGGCAAACGGCGCAGGAACTGGCCCAGCGTCTGGAGACCTTGCGCGCGGCCACTGACCAGGTGCGTGCGGCGCAGGACACTGCACGGCAGGGCCTGCTCGAAGGGGAGAAGACCTACACTGAGGCCGGCAACGCGCTGCGCGCGCTGAAAGCTGAATACGACAACGCGGGCAAGCAGACCACGGAGTATCGCAGCCGCCTGCAGGCCTTGGTGGCGGCGCAGAACCAAGCCAACCTGGCGCTTGTGACCCTACGGGATGAGAACCGGCGCGCCAGCGAGGCAGTCACCCAGGCTGCGGCCGATCAGCGCAAGGCTGAAGGCGCGTACAAGGCTGCGGAGCGGCAGGTGGCCGCGACAGCCGCAGCTGTCGAGAAGCAGGGTGCAGCCATGCGCGAAGCGGGCGCTGCGGCTGACGCCCTGGGCGTAGATGTGTCGGATCTTGCAGGTGCCGAAGCGGCGCTGCAGTCCGCATTCACGCGAGCCACCAAGGCTGCGCAAGATCGCAAAGTTGCGATCGATGACATGGCCGAGGCCGACCGCCTGGCTGCGACCGAGGCCAAGGGCTTGGCCGAACTGTATGCGCGCGGCGAAGCAGCGCTTCTGGCTGAGACTGCAGCCCTGCGTGAGGCAGCGAAGAGTGCCATGGATTACGCCGCAGCCAAGGCGAGGGCCACGGCGAACGAAGAGGCCTGGCAGCGAGAAGCGGACGCCATCGTCTCGATGCGTGTTGCGCAGGAGCAGTCAACGAAGCGCACTCAGGAACAGGTCGTGGCGCTGCGTGAGCTGTCTGCCCAGAACGCCTTTGCCAAGCAGGCTGCTGAGGCCCAGAAGATGGTCCAGGCGGCCGAGTACGTGCGTTTCTGGGAGCAGGCCCTCGATGCGGCTGACCGCAAACAGCAGGAGCTGACGGCCAACACCCAGCGCGTGAACGATGCGTTCAAGCAGATCAACGTGCGTCCGATCGAGGAGATCCAGCGGGAGATCGCCAGCACCAACGCGGCCATGGCCACCCTGGCTGCATCAGGCAAGGTGACGGGTAGCGCCCTGGCCGTCGCGATGCAGCAGGCCGAGACGAAGGTGCAGAGCCTTGAGCGCGAGCTGCGCCAGGTGTCTGGCACCATGACCTTGGCCGACAAGGCTGCCGGGCTGCTGAAGAACAGCATGGGGCAGATCACGGCAGGCAATTTGATCGCTGACGGCATCGGGTACTTGGTCAACAAGGTCAAGGAGATGGGTGCGGCAGCCATAGCGGCCATTATCCAATTGGATCAGATGCGCCGTGGGTTGAATGCCATATATAAAGATACTGGCACGACAGCATCCCAAATTATTTTCTTGAACAAGACGGCTCGTGACGCAGGCGTTGCCGTTGGCAGTTTGGGCGGGGAGTTCGTGCGTTTCTCGGCGGCTATGCATAGCGCCAATATCCCATTGGAGCAATCCAACGCATTGTTCGCAGCAGTTACTAAAGCGGCAGCCACATTGGGTCTTGATGCAGAAGCAACAGCGGGGTCCTTGAACGCCCTGGGACAAATGGCGAGTAAAGGCGTCGTCTCGATGGAAGAGTTGCGACAGCAACTCGGAGATCGTCTGCCGGGCGCCCTGGGGCTCGTTGCAAAGGGGATGGGGCTCACGCAAGCCCAACTCATCTCTTTGGTTGAATCAGGCAAGCTGGCAACGCGGGATTTCGTAGAGCCATTCACGCAGGCATTGAAAGGACTGCACGGAGAAAGTACGGGAATCATCCCTGCATGGAATGATCTCAAGAACATGCTAACCGCCTTAGCCCAAAGTTTGGGGGATGCGGGAGGCACGAACATACTGACTGCTGCTATCCGTGCCCTTAGCCTTGTCCTTGGGCTGGCCAGCGTGGCGGTAGGTGGGCTCGTTGAAGTCTTCGGGGCTCTGATCCGCTCAGGGGGTGTACTTGCAGCAGCGGTCATTACATGGACCAATCCATGGACTGCTCTGAAAGATATATGGACTGCTGCAGATGACCGGGTTAAAGGCCTCACGCAGTCTATGGTGAAGGCCGTTAGTGGTGGCGACCAGTTGTCAAATAGCGTAGCCAACATAGCCGCAAAAATGGCGATGGCGCAATCTGCTGCTGAAGGTGCTACAGAGTCATTGAAATTACAAGCATTGGCTGCGAGCCTCAACGCCGACGCTACTTTGAATTTGAGCGCCAAGCTCATTCAGTATCAAGTGGCTAGTCAAACAGCCCTAAAAGCTCAAGAAAAACGTATTGAGGACGCCGCCAAAATTGCTAAAGCTGCTAAGGATGAAGGCGATGCAGTTATACGAATTACCGAACTCATGGGGCGTGAGAGTGAGACGACCCGCGTAACGGCAGAGATGAAAGAAAAATACGCGCAGGCTATTGCAGTAGAGGCAAGCGAGCGGGCTGAAGCCGTAAAGATATTGGAGCAAGAGATTGCAGTTGTTGAGCAAAACGCTAAAGCTCGTAACTTGGATGCGCAGGCGGTTAAAGATCAAACCGATAAGCTCAAAGAGAAATTGAATACGGGGCGTGCAGAAGCAGAGCAAGCTAAGCAGTCAGCGGAAGTTGCTCGCGTAGAGGCGTTGCAGCGCCGTTTGACAACAGAGACTCTGGGAGATCAGTCCGTTAAGCTGGAATCGCTAAGGGCGGCGCAAGAAGCAGCGAACAGGGAGTACACCCTTGCGCTAGCGCTAAAAGAACGAGGCATGGCGACAGAGAAGAATGTCACTGATGCTTTCGAAAAGCAGGCTATCGCAATTTACAAGGTGCGTGACGCGGAAAAAGATCGTAATGCTAATGCCGAGTTGGGCATAACGGCAATACGCACTGGGTATCAACTGACCCTAGCTCAGTATGACCTAGACAAAGCGAAGTTGAATTTGGCGATCGATAAGGCCAGAACAGACGGAGACGAATATAAGCTTAAGAAATTGCTGATTGAGCAAAAAGAATTAGAGATAAAAATTACAAGGACGACTATGGACGCAGTCATCGCAGAAACCAAGGCGAAGATTGCGATGCTTCAGATTAAGAAGGAAGAGATTGGCCTTGACGATCCACTACGGGCACAAAAGATTGCAGCTATCGATTTAAGTATACAAGCGGCGGAAGCCGACATCCTGCGCGCTAAAGCAGCGGGAGAGGCGGTTACTGCATTAGAGCGCGAGCTTAAGACTCTGAAAGACGGGATCGGGCTGCGTAAAGGCCTAATTGGCGATTTGCGAGACGAAGTGCGGGCGAGAAACGGAGCGGTTTCTGCCAGTAGAGATCATGCTGATGCAATCGACAAGCTGAATATGCGCTATATGCAGTCTTCCGATTACTCTGAAAAGCAGATTGCGCTTCTTGAACGGGAGGCTGCGGCAGCCGAAAAAGCAGCAGAGGCCTATCGTAAGAAATGGAATATCGACAAAGACGGATTCACGCTGGATGCAAATGGGCAGCGTATGCAGCAGTCCGCGCCGACTCAGCGGTATGTATTTGACACGGCCAAGGCGCAGGGGTTGTCTGAGGCGGAGGCCCTGGCTCTTGTTGATCAATTCATTCGCGACGGACAACCGTCGAGCACGTCTCAAGGCCTCGGAGCTAGCAAAGACTGGTTCACGCTGGTAAACGAGGCCATCAACGAACGAGTTTTGTCGAATGCCCGAAATCGAGTAAATACCGGCTCGAATGCCGATGGCGGTCAAGCAGTGCCCAGCGGAACAAAAACTGTGGTCATAAATATCAATGGGCGGCAACGAAAAGTCGATGTCGCAACGAGCGCTGACGCGAATACCTTGGCAGCGGTGCTGCGTGAATTGGAAGCATCGGGAGGAACCTCATCGTGATCACTTTGTCGGATGGCACCGCCACCTTGACCCTCGACCCAGATCTGCTGTGGTCGGATGAAGACAACTGGCACCCGGTGCAACAGAACGTTCAGCGAACGATCACCGGGGCCTTGGACGTGCAGGTGGCCGCCATGAACAAAGGGCGGCCTATCACGCTGGAGCCAGAAGACGACAGCAGCGCCTGGATGCAGTCGGCAACCGTTGAGCAGTTGCGAAATTGGGCCGCAGTGCCCGGTCAACAACTCGTTCTTACACTGCGAAACGAAACGCGGACAGTGATTTTCAGGCATCAGGACGGCGGCCTGGAGGCACGACCTGTCGTGCATTACAGGGATCGCGTCACTACGGACTGGTATCTGTGCGTGATCCGCCTCATGGAGATTTAGCAGATGCCAATCAAAGACGGCGACATCCGCCTGCTCGAATCCAAGGTGATGACAGATGACGTCAACGGCGGCGGCGGCCCTACGGGCAACGTCATCCCCTGGGGCAAGACCAATGGCGTCTTCGAGGACATCACCGAGGTGGACCGGGCCGGCGGCGACGTATCCATCCGCCAGGTGCACGCGGCCGTGCAGACACCGACCACCGAGCCGCTGATGGACACCAACATCATCGTTTCGGCGGTGCCGAACGACCCCAATGTGTCGATCACCATCGCGCCCTGCAGCGTGTTCGCGCGCCGCTCGGAGATCGCTGCGGCCATAGCGGCCTACCTGATCCCGGGCACGGAGTGGGGCGGTTACCTGCTGGAGAACCACGTCCAGGGGCAGGGCTCCATCAAGATCTTCCACCGCCCCGGCACGCCAGCGCCGACCATCGGCCGCACGCTGATCCTGGTCTACAACGAAGGCTTGGCCAACCAGGTGCTGCAGTACGTGCGTGTACTGCGCGCCGAGACCGAGACACTGCAGTTTTCGTATTCCTCCAGCGGCGGCTATACCGACTACACGGCCAGCGTCACAACCTGCGAAATCACGCCCCGGCTGCGCAGTGCCTTTCCAGGGTCGCCGCCCAACCGGGCCTGGTCGATGGACCCCAGCAAGACCCGCATCCGGGACACCACAGTGGCGGACGCTGCCAGCTTCTATGGAGCCCAGCCCCTGACGGCAGCCGTGCAACTGGGCGAGAGCATGCTGCGCGTTGCCAGCATCTACACCCAGCTTGTGCCCAACTCCCGCACCGAGACTGCGGCGCTGGACCAGCGCCCGGCCGGCGTGCGGGAGTTGGTGCTCGCCACCTCGCCGCGCGAGATCCGCGTGCCCAATGCTCCGCACACGCGCCGCATCAAGGTCGGACAGGAGAACCGAAGCTTTTCCTGGGTGGCCATCCTCAAGCCTTTTCCGGCGCCGAACACCCTGGTGGTCTCGTTCCAGGTTATGGGCGTCTGGTACACCGCATCCGACAACGGCCAGGGCGAGCTGACGGGCTCGGCCGTGGGCACGGTCAACTATGCGAATGGCTCGGTGTCCGTGACGCTGCCTGCGCTGCCCGACGTGAGCAGCTCCATCATCTTCCAGTGGGGCGAGGCCTCGGCCTTCGTGAACCGCTCCAGCGCCACGGGCTGGCGGCTGCCCGAGCACGCCATGCGTCTGCCACACCAGGGCATCAAGCCCGGCACGCTGGTCATCAAATGGACCTCGGGCGGCGTGTTGCGCACGGCCACGGACAACGGCCAGGGCGACCTGCAGGGCGCCGCCACGGGCGAGATCAACTATGCCTCGGCCGCGCTGCTGCTGCGCCCGCAATTCATGATTGACGCTGGCGGGCAGTTCGCCATCGAGTACGACTACGCGGTGGTCATCAACAAGAACGTGGCGGTCACGCTGGACGCAGGCGGCTACGCCTCCATCACTCTGGACACCGTGCCAGCGCCCGGCACCGTGTCTGTGGCCTGGGTCACCGTGCGCAACCTCTCGGCCAGCTCCGGCGCCTCATCCGGTGGCACCTCGGCCTCCAAGAACGGCGGCAGCGGCAAATTCAGCTACCTGCCTCAGGTGCCCCCGGCGCCTGCGCCCGTCATCACCTCGCGCGTGCCCCTGTCCGATGGATCGACCACGGGGAAGTACATGGCCCAGGGTGGCACGCGCTCCAGCGGCGGGTCCGTCTACATCGAGGTCGGCGCCACCAGCTCGCCCGAGGGCAACCACTACGTGCCACCCGATGTCGACGGCGTGGTCTGGACAGATGCCGAGTACACGGCAGGCGTCAAGTCCATCGGTGGCGTGGAATACCGGCGCTGGGGCGCCTGATCAAAACAAGGGAGAAAAACCATGGCAGGAGTTTCCTCTGGCATCGTCTTGCAGACCACCAAGACCTCGGCCAGCTCGTCGTCCACGCACAGCCGGTCCAGCTACCAGACAAGCAAGACCCAGGACACGGTGCGCCACCTGTTGACCGATGACGGCCAGGGCACTTTCGGCCCGGACGGCACCATCAACTACGCAGGCAAGTTCCTCAACATCAAGTTCGTCCAGTTGGACAGCAAGACCGAGGGCTACAACAGCGACTACGAGAACGCCCAGAGCTTCGAAGAAACCACCATGGGTGGCGGCGGCAGCGACCCGAGCTTTTCGACGGTCTCCAAGGGTGGGGATCGCAGCGATACATCGGTCAGCGAAGAACTGCTGGCAGCGAGCACGGTGACGGTGACCTATGCCGAGGACTTCGCCAGTGCCCAGCACCATGTCATGAACTTCACGCCCGAGCCGGTGGTGCTGGACCTGTGCCCCTACACCACCGACTACATCGTGCCGGGCAGCGTGCGGTTTCGGTGGATGGGCCATGTCTACGAGGACTACGACGGCGTGCTGGTGCGCGACCGCACGCCCACGGCGCTGGGCATCGTGGCCGGCGCGCTGGACTACTCCAGCGGCGTGGCGCGGATCTTCGACTATGTGGTCGATGGCCCGGCCACCGACCTGGTGGTCGAGAGCCTGTGGACCGTGCGCCAGAACTGGACCACGGCCAGCATCTTCATGCGCACCGCAGCGGCGCCGATCAAGCCCAGCGGTTTCGTGATGAACCTCTCCGATGCCACAGGCGAGCAGATCACGGCCTCGGCCGGCATCGACGGCGTGATCTCCGGCACGCACCTGCGCGGCAAGATCGACTACCAGAGCGGCGTGGTCGAGCTGCAGTTTGGCGACTACGTGCTGGACACCTCGCTGACCGCTGCCCAGAAGGCCGAATGGTGGTACTCGGCTGATGACATCGGCGCCGTCCAGCCCAACCGCATCTGGCGCCCCTGGCCCGTGGACCCGACCACGCTGCGCTACAACAGCGTCAGCTACTTCTATCTGCCGCTGGACGCGGACGTCATCGGCCTGGACCCCGTGCGCCTTCCGCCCGATGGCCGGGTGCCCATCTACCGTGTGGGCAGCTACATCGTGATCGGCCACACCGGGACGGTCGGCCCGGTCACCGTGACCAACGGCCAGGTCATCAACTGTGGCCGCGTGCGGCTCTCGCGTGCCTATGTCATCGGCGCCGATGGCCAGCGCATCCAGCAGGGCTGGAGCGTGGATCTGGAGGCCGGCAAGATCACCGTCAGCGACATCACGGGCTGGGTCCAGCCGGTCACCTTCCAGCACCGTATCGAAGAGATGGCGCGCGTCAGCGATGTGCAGATCAACGGCATGCTGGCGATCACCAAGCAACTGAGCCATGAGTTTCCTGTTGGCAGCGCGGTCTCCAGCGCGCTAATGGCCGGCACGCTGCGCGCCCGCGTCAGCCTGATGTTTGACCAGACCACCTGGACCAACAAATGGCAGGACACGGTGGACGGCACCGAGGCCCTGGCCAGCTACAACGACACCATCGCGCCCTTGGTCGTCACCAATGCCGGCGCGCTGCCCGAGCGCTGGATGTGCCGTTTCTTGAGCGCTACGACCTTCGAGTTCATCGGCGAGCACGTCGGCAACCTGGGCACGGGCTCCACCAACGTGGATTTCGCGCCCATCAACCCGATCAGCGGCGTGCCCTACATCACGATCCGCGCCCTCGGCTGGGGCCAGGGGTGGAGCGCGGGCAACGTGCTGCGCATCAATACCGAGGGCGGCATTGCCCCCCATGCCCTTATCCGCACCGTGCAGCCCAGCGAGGCCGTGGCCGACGACTACCAGTTCGAGCACCTGGTGCGCGGCAGCGTCGACCGACCCTGATTATTTGGAGATCACCCATGGCATCCCTTGTCGATACCAGCGTCAAGCACTTTCTCTCAACCATGTACGGCGCGCCCGTGCAAAACGGCCAGGCCGGCAGCAAGATCGCCGTCCTCGATGACTGCCTGGTCACGGGTTTTGGCCTGCGCGCAGCCACACGCATCACGGTGGCGGCCGGCGTGGCCACGGTGGAGTTTTCCGTGGGCGCTTCGCAGCCTCCCACGCCAGACAGCGTGGTGCTGATCGCAGGCGCCGCGCAGACCCTGCTCAACGGCGAGCAGCGCGTGACCGAGTCGGCCAGTGGCGTATTTAAGTTCCGCACAGCCGCTCCCGACAGTGTGGACAACGGCACAGGCATCACGTTCAAGTTCGCGGCGCTGGGCTGGGCCAAACCGTTTTCTGGGACCAACCAGGCCGTGTATCGCTCCACCGATCCGCAGAGCCTGGGCATGTACCTCTATGTCGATGACCGCACCACGACCGCTGCATCCATGCGCGCATACGAAAGCATGTCGGCCATCGATACCGGGACTGGACCTTTTCCCTCAGTCGCGCAGCGGACCGATGGCTGCTGGTGGGCCAAGAGTGCCTCGGCCAATGCCACTGCCACCCGCTGGCTGATAGCAGGAGACAGCCGCTTCTTCGTCGATAACACGGCACCAGGTACCTCTTCCAATGCGACAAGCACGGCAGGTGGCACAAGGGGTTTCGGCGACCTACTGGCTCTGCGCAAACCTGGGGACGCATACGCCTGTCTGCTCTGCGGCGGCACGTCCCAAGCAAACGTGACGACCACGCCCAACAACGGCAGCCTAGATACCGCATCCTCCGGTTGGTACTTTCTGCCGAGGGCCGTAACAGGTTTGGGCGGCAGCGTGGCCCCCGATCTCAGAAGCTATGCGGGAACTGCGAGCGCAGGTTCTGGGGCCGATTCCGGCCTGGGGGTCTTTCCGAGCGATGTTGACGGAGAGCTGAAGCTTACGCAGCTGTACTTGAACAATGCTCCCACCGTCAATAACACGCCGCGAGTGGCTGTCCCGGGGTACAGGTATGTGCCGCAGTCACAGGTTGCCCAGTATTTCGAGCGTGATTCGACGCTGATTGAGGCCGTCAGCGGGCGGCGCCTGTTGGCACTTCCGCATTCTGGCTCTGCCGGAGCCCCGTCGGGCTATGGCTTCATCGATGTCACCGGACCTTGGCGCTAACGGGTATGGCTGAGCTGTCTTATCCAACGAGCATCCTCCTGCCCGCGGCGGCCGTGGGCGTGGGCGGGCGAGAAATCTATCGGGGCGCGTATATGGTCCAGCGGCCCGGGGCGGGTCAATTGGACTACGTGCTGGGCGGCAACGGCCTGGGCCGCGTGCGCGGGCGCACGGTTGAGCAGGAAGACAAGAACAGTCCCAAGGTGCCTGTATCGCGCCGTGTGCGGCTGTACCGCGACCGCGACGGCCTGCTGATCCGCGAGGCGTGGAGCAACGCCCAGGGCGAGTACGACTTCCCGCACATCGACAGCACCACCGCATACACGGTCCTGAGCTACGACCATGAGGGCGACTTCCGCGCCGTGGTGGCCGACCGCGTCATACCGGAGGCCATGCCATGACCCTGCGCGGCGTTGAAATCACCATGGCCGCGAACGAGGCCCGCCTGCAGGGTCTGCGCGATCTGCTGCTGGACGTGGGCTCGGGCACGGCCTGCGTGCGGTTCTTTGCAGACGCCGAGCGGCCTGCCTTCGGCGAGCCCTCGGCTCTGCCCATGCTGGTGGAGCTGCCGCTGGCCAGGCCCTGCGGAGAGATCGTGGCCGGCCGGCTGCGGCTGCTGGCCCGCGATGCAGCAGGCGCCATGATCCTCGAATCCGGCATTGCGACCTGGGGCCGCATCGTGTCTGCGGCGGGCGCGCTGGTGATGGACGTCGATGTGTCAGCCGAAGGCGGCGAAGGCCAGATCCAGATCCCGGACAGCACGCAGCTGTATGCCGGCGGCTACCTCACGCTGGCACCGACCAGCTACATCGAGTAGCCCATGGCGATCATCGAGCTGATCTTCCGCCGCCCGCCAGCCGGTGGCTCGCCCAACGAGCTGGTGTTCGGCAATGAGGACGATTCGGGCTCGGGGCAGGATGCGGTCGCGCGTGCCGCCATTCGCCTGCCCGGCGCCCGCGTGGGCATCCGTGCCCTGCGGCGCAAGACAGCTGCTACCGCCATCCGGCTGCCTGGCGCGCGGGTCGCGCTCGGTGCGGTCTACCAGACCCGCACCGACCGGCCGGCCGTGGGTGGCACACTGTCGGACTTCCAAGAGGCCGCAGCTGCGCGCGGCGCCCTGGTGTCTGTCTTCCAGCAGTCGGCCGTGGTCAGCAGCACCACGCGCATCGGTGGCGGACAGGCCGTGGCTGCCGGCGCGGCCACCGTGCACCGCTGGCAGGACTCGCAGCGGCTGCACCTCGCCACGCGCCAGGGCATGGTCAACGCCCTGGCCGTGGCCGGCATCACCGCTCAGGACTGGCAGGAAGCCATACGCGTGCACCTGATCACGCGCCAGGGCATGGACAACGCCCGGGCCGCCCGGGCCGCCGTGCTGCAGCAGTACCAAGAGGCGATCCGCGTGCGCCGCGCCACCGTGCAGGCCTTCGGCGACGGCCTGCAGCGGGGTGCCTGGCACACCAGCAGCATGGGCGACGCCCTGCAACTGGCCGTGGTCATGGGCGGTGCGCGGTATCAGGACGCCATGGTGCCGCCGCCGGGCCTCACCCCGGGCCGGCCGGTCGATCCGCCCAAGCCGCCGCCGTGTTATGTGCCGCCCCCTGGAGGCGCGGTCGAGCTGGTGTTTTCGCAGGCCTGGACCGCCAGCACCGAGTTGATCTTTTTCTGCTGCAAGGGCGGCGTCAACCCCGAGCCGACCGTCGTCGTGCCGGTAAAGGAGGTCTACTTGACGATCAACAGCGCATTGCTCATCCGCCTGGACAACGGGCGAATCATCCCCGCAACCACCCTGAACATGTCGCTGGACGTGGATTCGTGGACATGGCAGTTTTCCGCCGCCGTGCCAGGGCAAGCGTTGGCGGATGTCCAGCCAAACAGCGATGGCGATCCCGTCGTCGTGCAGGCGACCATCAACGGCACACCCTTCAACTTCACCCTGGAGCGCATCGCGCGAGACCGCACTTTCGGGTCGTCCCAACTACGGGTCTCGGGCCGCGGCCTGGGGGCGGAACTGGACGCACCGTACGCCCCTGAAATGTCGTTTGGCAACGAGTTCCCCCGTACCGCACGTCAACTCGTGGAAGACATCTTGACCCTGAATGGCGTGCCCATCGGATGGTCTGTTGCTGCATGGAACCTGACCGACTGGCTTGTGCCGGCAGGGGTGTTCAACCACAGCGGTTCCTACATATCGGCGGTCAACGCCGTGGTTGGCGCCGCCGGTGCATACGTCCAGCCTCACAACACCGACAGGTCGCTGCTCATGCACCTGCGGTATCCCGCGCCTGCTTGGGAGTGGGATTCTGTGACCCCGAACTTCGAGTTGCCTGCGGCTGTGACCTCGCAGGAGAGCTTCGAGTGGACGGAAAAACCTCGCTACAACCGCGCATTCGTCATCGGCCAGGAGCACGGAGTGCACGGCCGATACACGCGATCGGGCACTGCGGGAGACCTACCTGCGCCGACGGTGGTGGACCCGCTGATCACGCATGCAGACGCTGTACGCCAACGGGGCCGAGCCATTCTTTCTGACACGGGTCGCATTGCAACTGTGGCGCTGCGCCTGCCTGTGCTCGCCGAGACCGGAATCATCAAGCCCGGCAACTTCGTGCGGTATGTCGAAGGCGGCAACACCCATATCGGCCTGTCGCGTGGCGTGGCGGTCGACGTGTCCATGCCGACGATCTATCAAACCCTGACCCTGGAGACACACGTTGAACCTGTTTAAGCGTTTTGAGCGACTGCTGCCGCGTGCCCCGCGGCGGGTCGGCAAAGTCCTGACGGTCGATGGAACGACTGTCCGGGTCGAAGAAGTGGGCGGAAACATCACGCAGGTGGTGGGCGAAGCCACAGTAGGCCAACAGGTCTACATCCGCAATTTGGCGATCGAAGGGCCGGCGCCGAACTTACCCCTGGAGGACGTTGAAGAATGAAACTCACACCTGAAATCGTCTCGGCCTGCACGGGCGCCACGCTGCTGCGTGCGACTCAGTGGACCTCTGCCATTACCGAAGCCTGCGCGCGCTACGGCATCGACTCGCCGGCGCGCGTCGCAGCTTTCCTGGCCCAGGTGGGGCACGAATCCGGCCGACTCGTCTATGTGCGCGAGATATGGGGCCCTACTGCGGCTCAGCTGCGGTACGAGGGCCGTCGCGACCTGGGCAACACCGAGGCCGGCGACGGTAAGCGGTTCCTGGGCCGAGGGCTCATCCAGGTCACCGGCCGGAACAACTACAAAGCGGTGACCCGGGCCCTGCGCGCCGTCACGCCCCAGGCGCCAGACTTCGAGCAAGACCCCGTAGCGCTGGAGCAACCTGCTTGGGCCGCCCTGTCCGCAGCCTGGTTCTGGCACAGCCGCGGTCTGAACGCCCTTGCTGATCGCGGCGATTTCTTGGGCATCACCAAGAAGATCAACGGCGGCACGAACGGCCTGGACGACCGCCTGGCACTGTGGGCTGCAGCCAAGAAGGTGCTGGCGTGATTGCCGCCCTCGCTCGGTATTGGCACTGGGTGGCGATCGGCATGCTGGCGCTGTTCGCCCAGCAACTGCACCTGCGCAACCTGGGACTGCAGCTCGACCTGGCCGACGCCGGCCGGCAGGCGGCGGAGCTGACCGCTTCGCGGGAGTCGGCTGCACGGGCTCACGAGACCCAACTGGCGAAACGCGAGCAGCAGCATGCTGCTGATCAACAAGGGAAGGAAAAGAATTATGCGAAAGACAAAGAGTCTCTTGGTCGCCAGCTTGTTGCTGAGCAGCGTACTGCTGGCCGGCTGCGCGACCAACTCGCCTCCGCAACCGCCCGTGGTCGCTCGGGAGATCCAACTGACGCCGTTGCCTGCCAGCGTGCGTTCGATCGGCTTGAAGCCCTCGGCGGACTGGCAGGCGAGGGTGTCGAACTACTTGTCGAAGGTCGAGGACTTCTCCGGCAGCGAGACCTCGACGTGCAACGCCTGCTCGACCAAGTGACCTTGGACCGGCAGGCGTGCAGGGCAGAGACTCAGGCGTCCGAGTGATAGATCGGCAGGGAGTACCGACCCGCCGCGTGCAGCAGGTGGTCGTTTTGGCCGACGAGAATCAGGGCGTCTGCGGCCAGCACCAGGCGCCAGTGGTTCTGCAGCTCGCCCGCGCTGTCGCCGACCAACGGGCACACAGGAATGGTCTCGACAGGCAGGGCGGTCGCCGGCGGCCTCCGCGTCCCATTGGTGACAAACGCTGTCGGGTCGATGCCGGAGAACAGTGACGCATCGGCCAGGTGCGCCTCGGTGACAGGGCCGTAGAGGATGGTTTTCACGGGGTCTGTCCTTTGCTGGCAGCCTTGGTGCACTGGGTGCCGCACACGGGGCAGTTGATCTGCAGGAAGTCGCCATCACGCTGGTCGAACACGAATTTGGCCTCGCGCTGCTCGAACTCGAAGACGGTGGCGCATTCGCGGCAAGTGCACTGGTAAGTGCGCGTCTCCGGCGGCTGGCCCTGTTTGATGATCTTCACGATGCAGGTCCTTTCTGCTGCGCCTGGGCGCGCTCATCAAGCAGGCATGCACCCGTGATTGCCTCGGCCACGGCGGCCTCCAGCGTTTCGCGCCTGTCCTCATCAGGCCACCAGCCGTCGTAGCAGCGGCTGCCGCATGGAGCCGCGACGATGATGTACCAGCGGTCGGAATCCTCTTCGCGCTCGACTTGGAAGTAGTGGCCATCCTTGGCGTAGCCAGCGATGCCGCGCTCGCTGCGCTCCACTTCGGCCATCACCTGGGCGACCTTCTTTTGCAGTGCTGTATGCATGTCAGCTCTCCTTGTGCACCCCTTGGGCCAGGGTCTCGAAATAGAAAACGATGGGCGTGGCCTTCAGTTCGACCAGGCCGTAGCGAACAGCGCGGCGGAACGTGCTGACATCGCGCATCAGCACCTCGTTGCTGCGCTGCATGAGCGCGCGCCAGACTTCCAGCGTCAGGCTGTGCTTGTCGAGGTTGCAGGGCACGCATGCGGGGTTGAGGTTCTCTAGCGTGTCTCGCTCGGGCCTGAGCATGCGTCCGGTGGTGACGACGCCTTTGCCGGGGACGAATGCCAGCTCGCGCTCCACATACTCGATGTGGTCGGCATGCCAGCGGTCGCCCAGCTCCTCGCCGCAGTAAGCGCAGCGGCCCCCGAACTTCTCGCGCAGGGCCGCGCGCTGGCTCTTGCTGAGCTTCATGTGCTCTCCTTGTGCCCAGTGGGGCGTGCGTACTTCCGAAGGAACATGCTCTGTTCAAGGGGAATGCCTTCTTCTTTGCAGAAGCGAATGACATTGATGAGATAGCGGTCGATGTTGTTGCCGCTGGCGGCCAGCATGGAGAGCATGTGCATGGCGAGTCCGGCGCCATCGGGCAGCAGGCGGGTTTCGCCGCGCGCCTCCTTGTCGTACTCGACCACGGCCACCATGGCCAGGCCGTGCTGTTCACACAGCTTCCCGGCCTGCCTCAGCAGAGGCGCGATCTGCTCGTCGTAGATGGCTTCGCTCATGCATTCCCCTTGGCTGCTGCCTGGGCTGCGATGGCCGCGTCAATGGCCGCCCGAGCGGTTTTAAACGCGCCCTCCTGATCCCTGGATTGTTCGTAGTCGAAGTCATTGATCCAGCAGACCCAAAAGCCCTTCGATCCCAGCCATACAACGCAGTTTTCCTTGATGAGCCAGTTCAGTCGGCTCGTATCGTTGGGTTGGCATTTCGGATTCCTGCTCATTGGTCACCGCCTTCCTTGGCCTGGGCTGCGATGGCGGCGCGATGCTCCACGCGACGCGCATATGGGTGCAAATCGGCGTCCTCGATCTTCCAGTAGTCACCTGTCCATTTACCACCGGCCTGAATGAACTCGGCTTCGATTTCATCGTCCGTGCTTGACGCATCCACTGCAGGCGCAGCAGGTGCTGCCATGCCCTGAAGCAGGGTCCACGCGCGCTCGTAGTCGTCCCAGGCCTGCTGGTTGTATTCGCCAGCTGACTCGCGGCAGGAGCCGAGATGCGTGCGCATGCGTTGCAGGAACTGGGCGAGGCGTTGGGCCTCGGCGGGCGCGGCGGCGGCAGGCTCACCAGCACGCACCAGGGCGACGGAGTAGCTTTCTGCTTTGCGGCGTGTCTCCGCGCCGTACTCTGTGGACATATCGTGCTTGTGAGCAGCGCTGATCACGTTCAGCGTCTCGGGGTGCATCCATGCCACCACGCTCTGGGGCGCCACAGCGGCAGGAGCTGCCCCGGCGAGGCCCTGCAGCATGCTGATGTCGCGGAAGAAGATATTGCCGTCGCTGTGCACGATTCCGCCAGCGGCGCGGACGGCTTCAAGGGTGAAGGTCATGGGTTCTCCTGTCAGGATGCGATGCGCCAGAGCGCAGCTGTTCGGGTGATGACGTGGCCTGCGCGCTGCAGCAGCTGCTGGCAGGTCGGGGGTGGGGTCGGGGTCATGGGATGGTCAGAGCTGGGCGGCCAGTGCGCTGATCACATCGCGGGCGACGGGTGGGCACACGGCATTGCCGAGCAGGTGGATGGCTTGGTGGGTCTGCGCGGGCAGTTGGTAGTCCCGAGGGAATCCCATGGCCGCGCAGTTCTCGGCGACGGTCAGCATGCGCATGCGGTCGCCGTTGATCAGGGCCCAGCGCGCTTTTGTCGTCACGGTGCCCAGCGGGCGATGCAGGCTGCGGCCGGTGGTGCCCGAGCCGCTGCCGTAGTAGGGCGCCAGGAAGCGGTCGCCGTGTGCGGCACGGCCAGCGGCCACACGCGCCAGGGTTGCGCAGGAGCGGCCAGGCTTGTTGACCAGGCTCCAGCTGCCGGACTCGAAGTCCAGGAAGCTGCTGGCCGGTGTGTGCTCGCATTTGGGCAGGGCCAGCACCAGGGGCGAGCTGCTGCGCGTGGCCACGATGAACATGCGCACGCGGTGCTGGGGAACCCCGTGGTCGGCGGCATCCACGATGTGTGGCGACAGCGTGTATCCCAGCGCCTCCATGGCCGTGCGCCAGGCGGGATACAGGGCCCAGTCCAGGAACTCGGGCACGTTCTCCACAACCACGGCGCGCGGGCGGTGGAACTCGGCGGCGCTGACCACGGCCCAGGCTGTGCTGCGGCTGGCGTCGTGTTGAGGGTTGCCACTCGCCTTGCCCCGGGCTTTGCTGTGCCCCTGGCAGCAGGGAGAGGCCAGCAGCAGGTCGTGCGCTGGGACGCGGCTCCAGTCGGCTTGGTGCAGGTCCTGGCACAGGTGCTGTGCGTCGGGATGGTTCGCGGCGTGGTACTGGACGGCCAGTGGCCAGTGGTTGGCAGCCCAGATGACGGGCACACCGGCCAGCGCAGCGCCGGTGCTGAATCCGCCAGCTCCGGCGAAAAGGTCAACAGCTCTCATGGCTGCACGCCCAAGACCTTGCGGATGTCGGAGACCAGCCACTGCAGGCGGCCGGCTACGCGCCGTGGCGTGATAGGTCCGCTGTTTTTGCAGGCCCAGATCCGCAGCGTCTGGGGCGAACGGTCCAGGTAGTGGGCTGCCGTGGCCGTGTCCACAGTAGGCACGGCCAGGGTTTCGAGGGCAGGCGGCTGTTGGCCGAAGCGGTTCATGCGATATCTCCGATCAATGGGACGACCCGATGCCGTCCACATGTCGGAATGTTATCGCATTTGCCTAAATTGCGATACGTTGATTTCGCAAAATGCTAAACAACTTGAAGCCGCTGGCCCATCTTCGGTGCAACGAACGGCACGCCGGCCTGGGCAAGAACCCAGGTCTCGATCTTCTCGTGGTGCATGCGCAGCAGGTCCAGGGGGCGCACGGTGTAGTGCTTCTCTGCAGTCGCGCTGGGCTTGTGACCCATGATCTGGGCGACGACGCCAGCGGGCATCTCCAGCCACTCGGTCAGGCTCTTGAACGAGCGCCGCAACCCGTGGAGAGTGACGGCCGGCACACCTGCAACCTGGCAGGCTCTGTCGTGCGCGTGGTTGGGGCTATAAAGGCACGACCCATCCGCGCTGGTGAATACCCATTCGCTGCGTCGCGGCAGGCCGTTGATCAGCGAGCGTACGTAGGGCGTGAGCGGGATGATGCGGTCGCCCTCGACCTTGTCCCGGATACTCAGGCCTGCCCAAGCCCAGTCAATGTCTTCCCATCGGATGGTCCGAACTTCACCCGGGCGTGCGCCCGTCAGCAGCAGCACCTGCAGGTATGCCGACATGGCCGGATTACTCATAGAGAGCACAGCCCGGAACCAAGGGGCGAGCTGCTCGCGCAGCAGCGCATCGCTCTTGGTTCGTGCTTTGCCCAGGGTTTCGCGCACACGTTTCGTCTTCACGACAGCGGCACCACGGGGCGCGAGCCCTGCGTAGGCTGGCTGGTCTTCGCACCAGTTGATAAATGCACTGATCATTCGCGCACCTAGGCGCCCTTGGGTAGGGCCCGTCTTGGCTTGCTCGGCGGCCCAGGCCTCGATCGTTGCGGGGGTCAGGGCTGTCAAAGGCAGCGCCATCAACGGATAGAGGATGCCCGGCACTGTCTCGCCTCGCCCCCTGGTGCCGCGGGTCGCTTTCTTGCCGCCCGGCCTCGCCAGCTTCTCGTGGTCCGCGTAGTGCCGCTCGCCCCATTGGCTTTTTCGGTCTGCCAGATACGCTGACCACGCTTCTTGCACAGTGGCGTCGCGCGTCGGTTCGGGCAGGGCGGCTGGCGTGTTCAGGCTCTCGCCTGCGTCCAGGGTGCCGTGAGCGCGCCGGGCAGCAGCACGGGCTTCGTCGACGGTCAGCACACGCACATCGCCCAGGGTTTTGCGCACGGTCTTCTGGCCAACCTTGCGCTCGAATACGAAGGATTTTGCCCCGTGGGCGGACACACGCACCCGCAGGCCCGGGACCAGGGCGTCGCGCAAGAATGCCTGGTCTTTGCCTTCTGGGCACACAAGGCGCTCGATCACGCTGGGGGTGATGTTGATGGGCGTGGACAAATCCACTGGTTGATTCTTGGAAGGGCGGGCCATGCTGCGAGTCTACCCGCCGTAGCCGTGCCGTAGCCCGGTGCATCAATTTTTCGGCATTTATCGGAATACGGTTTGATAGGTTGGACGATGTATGTTGTTGATTTACATGGAAATATCAACAAACAAAAATACTGCTGAATGCTATTTTTGCGGACTTTTAATCCGTTGGTCGCGAGTTCGAATCTCGCAGGACCCACCAAATAAACATCAATGAAATCAAGCCCTTACGCCGCAAGCGTAAGGGCTTTTTTCTTGTCGTCGGGGGTCTGCTCTGACCAAAACATGACCGCGTTTGCGTACTGGGCCAGATGCTCCGGTGCCAGGTGGGCATATTTCTTCACCATCTCCAGCGTCTTCCAGCCTCCCAGCTCCTTCAGCACGAAGAGGGGCGTGCCGGATTGGACATGCCAGCTCGCCCAGGTGTGCCGCAGGTCATGGAAGCGGAAATTCTCGACACCGGCTGCGGCGAAGGCCCGGGCAAGAATTCGCGCATCGACCTGCTTCACAGGTGCCCCGGTAGGCCGCGTGAAGACGTTGACGCCTTTGGGGCGCGCATTCAGCACGTCCAGCGCTTCGGCGTTGAGCGGCACCACTCGCGCGGAGCCCGATTTGGATGCATCGGCGCTGACCCACGCCGTCGAGCGCTTGAGATCCACCTTGTCCCAGGTCAGCGTAAGGATCTCCGCGCTTCGCATACCAGTAGCAAGGGCGAAGCGGCAGATGTCCCGCATCCAGTCCTGAGACAAGGCCATGATGAAGGCGCGGGCCTGCTGGCGGGTCAGGAACCGAATCCGAACCGCAGGCTCGCGGTAGTTGCTGAGAATGGGCGAGCGCGCCAGCCACTGCATCTTCTCGCACATGTTGAGCAGTGTCCGAAGGGTGGCGATGTACCGATTCTTGGTGCTCTGCGACGTGGGCCGCTGCACAGTGGAGCCGTGGCGCACGAAGTGCGTGGGCAGGTTGTCAAGGATGACGTCGCTTGTTAAAGAGCTGATAGGCCTGCCACCGAAGACGGTGCGCCAATACGCGACGTGCCGAACCTTGGTGTCGTAGTCGCTCTGTCCGGCAGAGGCACGGAGAAATTGAACGGCAGCTTCCTCAAAAAGCCGCTGCGGCTGCTCTCCCAGCTTGTCCTGCCGCCACATCTCCGCCTTCAGGCGGTCGTGGTATTCCTGAGCTGCCTTGCGCTCGGTCGTTTTAGAAGATCGTCTAACTCTTTCGCCGCTTGGCGTGCGTAGATCGATCCACCAGATTCCGGAAGTTTGATCTTTGCGGATGGGCATTCACTATCCTGGTTCCGCAACGATAGCCGGGTGACATTGTTGCGAGGTTTGTTGAGGGCGGCAAGGGCGGATGGCCAGACGCGCCATATGCGCGATCCGGGTAGGCGAAAGGCGATCTCGTGCCGCCTTTCGAAGACGGTGCCGTAGGAAACCTGCAGCCGCTCGGCGGCTTGCTTGAGCGTGAGCGCGGTTTCACTCATGGGGCTTTCGCAAGGCTGTGTGCTGCAGAACAGGGAATTCGTCCCAGGTTTTGCCATCCAACTCGCGGCCGGCCGCTTTCTTCCCGATGCGCACGGCGCCATAGCCGTCGCCGAAGTCGTGGGTGGTCTGGTCAGCAACTCGGGGCCGAAACTGCGGGCCGCCCTCCAGCGGGTGGAAGTAGAGGCCGGACAGGGCCGGCGCAAACTCTCCCCACTGCTTGAACAGGAACGGCGTGCCCACGGCTTCGCACTGGTCGCGCAGTTCACGGTGCCAGTTGGGATGCGTGGGCCGCGCGCCGGGGCCGCTCTCGCCGCCAGCGATCACCCAGTCCAGTTCCTCCAGCGCGTTGGTGCCGTCTGCAATATTGCTGGGGTTGGCGAAGAAGCCTTCGAACGACACCGGACCGAGCAGCGGCTCCATCGACAAGAAGCGCACGGACGCGGGGATGCGGAGCAACTTGAGAATGTCCCGGTCGGCCTCGGCCTGGTTGACAACCGTCGCACCCAACCAGACGTTCGCGGGCGGGCCGTCGAGGAACATTTCGCCCAGCATGGCACCCGCGTTCCCAATCCTTTTGGTGAGGAGGAGCCAGTCAAGGTCCGCGGTGTCCAGGATCAGGGCTGCCAGGTCATCGCGCCATTCACGGCTGACTGCGTTATCGAAAACGTCAGCGAGGCTCGCGCAGAACACGCGCTGGCGGCGGCCGTGCTGCGCCTGGAACGCTTCTGCCTGCGCGTTCCACCGGCGCGGCAGGTTCCAGTTCGACACGCTTGTGCGGCGGCGCGGCGCGCCCGGCCCCCAGTTGATGGCCTGGCCTCCGCTGTAGCGCGCGTTGCGCGTCTCGGCATAGCAGTGGTCGCAACCAGGCCCTACGCGCTGGCAACCCTCCCATGGGTTGAATGTGTGGTCAGTCCATTCGATCTTGCTGTCCTGGGACATGCGTTTCTCCAATGAAAACGCCCCGCTCGGTGGCGGGGCGTGGTTGATGTGGTGATGGGTCAGTGGGGCAGGTCCGGGGCCTTGAGTCCCTGAAGCTGGATCTCCTGCAGCACGCTGGTGTGCTGCTCGGCAAAGGCCTGCCAGGCCGCTGCAGGTATGGTGATGCCCTGACCCTCGTGCTCCGGTAGTCTGGCGGCGTCTTTCAGGCCCTGAATGGCAACCATGGCGCGGGCGAGCAGGCCGGCGGCGTAGATTGACCCGGCCAGATGGAACGCTTCCTCAATGTTCGACCTGCTCATGTCGCGGCTGCCTCATGTGGGCGTCCGTCGAAATGGGACGAAGGCATGGCATCCAGCTGGGTCTGCAGCAGTTTGCGCTTGATGTGCGTGCTCATCGGCAGGATCACCATGGGATTTGGGATTGCGCTGGGGCTGAGCGTGCGGTTGATCTCTGTGACCGCCGAGAAGACGTGGCCGCAATAGAAGTTCTTGCACACAAATATGGTTTCGCGGCTCGTGTTTGTGAGCTGCATGCTGGTCCGGGTGTATGCCGGCCGTTCGCAGTGGGGGCACATCATGCGCATGGGGCATGCTCCTTCACAGTTTCGGTGGTGGTGAGGCTGAGGGCGACCCTGGCCAGTTCCAGGGCCATGTCGTCCATGGCCTGGCCGCCCAGCTGCAGCGCGGGATGGACGGCCAGGTATTCCCGGAAAGCGCTCACGGCAGCACCAGGTGCTGCGGCGCGATGGCAGGGCTCGGTGCGCAGGCGCTCGGCCAGTACATCCAGCTGGTCGAAGGTGAAGGCCATGCCGCGAATCGCGCGCATCGGGCCTGGCGTGTGGAAGGTGGCGCCGCACTGCTGTGCCAGCAGCACGAGAGGGGTGTTGATCATCGTCATGGTGTGGCTCCTGGTCAGGCTGCGAAAGGCTCGATGCGGCGCGCGGGCGCGGGGTAGTACAGATGCCCGCCCACGCGGCTGGGCAGCGTGAATGCATAGAAGCGCGAGGCAGGCAAGCCTGGATGCGGTTGCAGCTCCGTGCCTTGGTAGCAGTTGCTGGGAGGTGTGTAGGGCTTCGGGGGTGAGGACTTGGACATGTAGATGCAGAAACGAAGCGGCCCGCGCAAGGCGGGCCGGTGCATGGTGGAGGTGGTCGATTAGCCGGCGAGGGTGTGGCGGGCCGACGTAGGGAAGGGGTTGTGAGCTGTTGGCGTGCTGCTGGGGGCCGGCAACTGTGGGGCTGTGGGCAGTGGTTCGAGGAAGTCGCTCCGGTCCGAGTGTGTGACCTTCAAGTACTCCACTTCGACCTTGGCTGTGTCCACCAGCACAGAGGCGACCTGAGCCACTGCTCGGGCGCGGTCTACGTCCATAGGCTGATCGCGGTTGCGAAGATCTGTCAGCGTGTCCAGCAACTGCTGGCGAACGAGGGTGATGTGCGGGGTGCTCATTTTGGTTGGCTCTCTTTTGCAATTCGGTTGACCTGGCGGGTGATGGCGCCCTTGAGCTGGACCAGCTTGGCCAGCTCGGGAGACTTGCGGGCGGGATGGTTGCGGCGCGCGTTCTCGGCGCGGCTGATGCATTCGAGGCGATCAGCTGTGATTTCGGCCTCCTGCGTGGTGCGTTGGCCCGGCCGAAACACGATGATGTGACCCTCTGGCACAACGCCGTTCGCGGCCTCCCAGACGAGCCGGTGCACAGCTGTCCAGCGTCGGGCGGGGACGATGCGACGGTCATCGGTCATCTTGCGTTCCAGAATCCCGTCGCGCGTGACGCGCAGGCTGCCAATGGGCAAGTAGTTCCGGGACTCTTCGGGCCGGCGCGCCTTGAACTGCGTTGCGCGGGTGTTTTCGTGGTGGCCGGTCGATCCTGGCACGCCTTTGTTCCATGGCGTGAGGCCTGGCTGGAACTGCGTGGCTACCATGCGAGGGTCATTCCTGCCGCGCCTGATTCGGCCGCTGTGCTCACTGTCGTTGAAGGCCTGGGATTTCTTGATCCCCAAGGCCGCAGCTTGGCGGTAGATCGTTGACGTGCTGTAGCCCAGGACCTGGGCGACATGGTTGGTAGGCGTGTCGGGGTACAGGGCGCGCAGTTGGGAAATCTGATGCGGTGTCCAACTGGAGGCTATCGTCGTGGTGGTCATGAGCCTTGGCCTTTCCGGGTCACTCGTAAAGTCCGTAACGTGGGCAGCAGCACGGCTGTGTTGTCCTTGCCGCCAGATACTGAAATGACGTGCTTTGTCGCCATGGGGTTGGGTTCCTCGGGGCGAAAAAAAGCCAGCTTGGTGGCTGGCTTTGGAAGGAGGAGAAATCAGGGAGGGCGCCGCGCGGCCCCTCGCTCATGCCTCGAGGGTCAGGAGGGAATGATCTGAAAGGGCGTGCGGTCCTTGCCCACGATCCAGTTCGGCGGCTTACCCCGGCCTGTCCAGGTGGCCCCGGTGGTGGGGTTGCGATATTTGGGCTCGCCCAGGGGGCCTTTCTGTATGACGCCGCGCGAAGGGAATACATCTTGCTCGCTCAGCTGGTACTGCTGGACCAGAAGGCGCACCTCTGCTACCGCATCGGCCTTTTCAGTCTTCATCGCTGCCGCGATACGTGCATCCAACTCGGCTTTATGTTGCAGAAGGGTCTCGTAGTCAGTCATCTTGTTTCTTTGGTTCTTAGATAATTATATATTTATATAAATATATTGATATTTAATTATCAATCAATAATTATTGAGATTATTACTAGTGTTTAGCTAACGAATTTACGGCTATCATTTTGATATAGTTTGTCTATATGTTTCTGATTGCAACCGTGGTGGCCGGCTGGCTGGCGATGATGAAATGAACGCCTAAGGTTGCATTTAGCTTGCTACCCATGGAGTCAAAATGGATCGCAAAGAAAGCATCAGTGCAATCATTGAGCTAGCTAACCTGGGGTCACAAATTTCCCCAGCTGAGGCTGTTCTTGCGGTTGCCCAGGTGATAAGTGAAATGTGTCCAGCTGGTAGGAACTATGACGCTCGACTCGCTGTTTTGCTGCAGGTCGGCGCTACTCTCTGGCATGTGTCATCAGCTGCCGGCATGCCTCTGCAGAGTGAGCGGATGGATTCGGTTCAGCAAAAGGGGGTAGAGCATTAGTGCAAATACCCACTTGATTTTTCTAGCCTCAGCTAATAAGGAACTGTTCGCGATCTTTCCCCAAAATCCAGTGTGGCGGCTTGCCACGCCCAGTCCAGGTAGAGCCGGTGGCGGGATTCCTGTATTTGGGTTCTCCCACAGAGCCCTTTGACTTCACACCGCCGCGAGCAGGAAAAACGTCTTGCTCTGTCAGCTGGTACTGCTGAACCAGGATGCGAACTTCTGCCACCGCGCCTGCTTTTTCAGTTTTCATCGCTTCCACGATGCGTGCATCCAGCTCGGCCTTTTGCTGCAGCAGGGTCTTGTATTCGCTCATTGTTTTTCTCCGGTAGGGTTTCGAAAAGTGGGCCCTTCATTTGGTAGGGCCATGGATGAAAAGTTCTGGTCATGCAGCAATTGCAGCCGCCAGAAGGAATGCACCGGCAAAGCCAATGCTGTCGGCCAACAGGCTCATGCCTGCGAGGCCAAGGAAAACGCTGCGAAGGCTCATGGCTGTACCTGGTAGCTGTCGCGAACGTCGGCAATGTGGGCAATGAGGCCATTGCAGAAGTCCGTGAAGCTGCTGGCCGGTAGGTGCACGGCGCTGCGGTCTTTGACTGTGGGAATGCCCAGGGCCGCGGCCGTGGTGGCCTTCACGTCGAAGATGCCCAGGCGCTTGTTGATCTGCCCGATGTTCAGCGCAGGTGCCGTCTCTTGAGGCGCTGCTGGCTGCTCGGGCAGCATCAGGGCGCGACCATCATCCTGCACGTGGCCAAGCACGCGCGGTGGCTGCTGGGTATCGATCAGCTCCAACGGCGGTTGCCAGGGCGCAGTTGGCGAAGCGGCGGGCAGACCATGGGCCGGATGCGTGGCCGCGAATTCTGCGATGCACTGTGTGTAGTAGATCCGGGCCAGTTCCAGCTTCACGTCCATCTGCGCCTCCAACGCACGGTCGCGCTCAATGGCCCATGTGGTCAGCCGCATGTGCTCGGGGATGTGCTCGACCAGGTGGAGGTGTTGCGGTTCATGCTGGCCCAGCAGGTCCTCGGGCGTGTTGACCATGACGTAGTTCACCTCCCAGCGCTCCAGGTCCCACAGCCGCATGTAGCCTCGCATCTGCCAGGCATACAGGGCGTCCTCGCAGTCACGCACAAATGCCGGGAAGGTCTGCAGGCTCCAGGAGCATTTCAGGTCGTGGCCGCAGCGGCGTGGCCCCAGGTCCACGGTGTCGGCCTCGCCCGTGATCTGGCCGTCGCTGCGCCGCTCGGTGTTCTTGACCAAGTTCAGCCCGCGCACGCGGTTCAGCAGGGCCAGGCCTTCCGCTTCCACGGCCTTGCCCTTCTCGGTGTACTTGCTCGAAAAGCTGAAGTCCACGCCCCATATTTCCTGCCGTACCAGCTCGCGGATATAGCTCTTGGCGCCTTCGCTGAGTGTGCGCAGCTTGAGGTCTTCGAGCAGTGCCTTTTCCTCGCCTGTGCGCTCCTTCTTGGCCTGGATGGCCTCGACCTCTGGCGTGAGCAGCGCGGGGTCGATGCTCGCGGGCGCGGTCATCAACCTGCCGATGCTCGAGCAGCGAAACAGGATGGGCCTCATGGCGCACCCCTTGTGGCGGCAGCGTTGAAGGCGATGAGGCCGGCGCGGTCTTCGGTGAGGGCGGCACGGCCTTCTCGACAGGCCTCGGCGAACTTGTCGGTACCGCGCACGCTGATGATGTAGTCCACCCAGCCCTGCGCATGCGCATTCAGTGGGGCAGCGGCGCCGCCTTGGCCGTCGTCGTCCTCGCCGGCCTCGGCCACGCCCGTGATCTGCTTGAGCGTGTGCCGCTGCAGGTAGGTCGTGGTGGAAATGATGGCCTGGATGGCGTTCTTGCCGCCCGTCTCGTCGGGCTGGGCCGTGAGCGAAATCTTCTCGCTGTGCCCCAGACGATGCCGCAGCTTGCAGGTCACGGTGATGTCGCGGCCGGCCTGGCTGGTTTCCCAGGACCGCGAGAAGCCGTGGGCGGATAGTTCCGGACCCACGGCCTGCACCACGTCGTCCAGTTCGGCGTGCATGTAGCTGGTGCGGCCTTTCATTGTGGTGAAGTCCACGGCCTTGCGCTTCATGATTCTGATGCCCTTGGCCTGGAAAGCGGCCAATGCTTCGTTGTAGGCCTTCTCTGCCTCTCGGCGCTCACCTCGCTCCCACAGATCCATCAATTTTTCGATCTGCTCGGGCGGCACGCCGCGCTCTTGCAGCGTCAGCAGGAAGTGCGCAGCAGGGGACATGACCAGGGCACCGGGCGCGGCGTTTGCCGTCGGCATCAGGTCAATGGCTGCCGCTTCGGTCTTTGAAACAGCGTTCATGGGAATCTCGGAGGTTGCGGAAAAAGTAACGCCCGCAGCAGCGGGCGATGGTCGGCGCCGGCGTGGCGCTTGGTGGATAGGGCGGTCATTCCGGGTCTTCCGGATCGCCGCGCATTTCGCGGACGGCGGACAGGTAGCGGCGCCCGCCGGCAGGCCAAGCGCGGTCCAGTTTTTCCCCGGCCTCTTCAAGCAATTCGAGCAGCATGGGCACCTTCTCGGCGTCGGTGAGTTCGGATAGCTTCATGGCTTTTCGCGGTGGCATTCCACCTGCCTCTCGTCCAGCCATTCCGCATGCATGCCGGGGCACGCCAGCGCGCTGACGGTGGCGGGCGGCGCCTTGCCAGGCTCATCGTCCAGCGTTGCCTGCAGGCACAGCAGGCTGATGCCCAGCAGCATGGCAATCAGCCATGCAAGCGGCGGCGGGTCCGGGATTTCGTCATGTTGGTCCATGGTGGCTCCTCGATCAGTGGCGGTTTCGTTGAAGGTCCGCGATGTCTTCGCGGGCACGTTGGCGGGCATAGGCCCGCAGCCACTCGTCCATGGCGTTGCCCATGACGGTCAACTGCGGGTGTTCGGGGTTCAGGCTCTGGCCCATGCGCTCGCTAGCGGCGGCGATCTGCTGGGCCAGCTCGTACTGCGCGACCTGCAGGGCCTCCTGCACAAACTCGGCAGTGAAGGGCGGGCCGTAGTACTCGCGGACGTAGGTGTCCAGTTCGGAGTCTTCTGTCTCGGCGCGGTCATAGCGCGCCGCGTTCTCCGCAGCGGCCACTGAGGCCCAGCAGATAGAGGGGAGTCGTGCATTCATAGGCTGGGCCTCCAGAAATGAAAAGGGCCTGCGTCTGCAGGCCCTTGTGGGTGGGTCGATGGAGCCAGGTCAGAACCCACTCCAAAGGTTGAGATTGCCGGATGGCTCCGGCTCCATCGCGGCGGCGTCCTGGGAAAGGGCGCCAGCGTGATGGCCCTCTTTCGAGGACAGGCCGGATGCGCTCCGGCGGGCGTTGGTCTGGGCTTTTCTTTTCTTGGCATCCCAGTGCATGCCTCAAGCCGTATTTCTCCAATCCCCCCAGCTCAGGGTTCTGCGGGGCCTGTCCCAGTCTCCCGGCAGCTCTTACCTGCGTGAGCAGAGGCTGGTTCAGTGAGGCAGTGCGCCGACGACCTTTTGTATCCCGCTGCCGCCCGCGGTGCCTGTGTTTACCCAGCCGTGCGGCTGCATGAACGAGGGCGGCATGTTGGTGGCGCCCATCGGCAGCGAGATTGCTGCTGACGGGTTGAATTATCGGAACACCGAATTTGCTTGTCAATCGGAATTCCGAATTATTTTTGGAAATTTCCCGCGATCATGGATGGCCTTCCTTGGGAAATGTTCGGTGCTCCGAAGAGATACAACGCTGGGTTGCGCAACTGTGCGTTGCGAACCGCAATCTAGGATTGCGCAACCTACGATTGCGAGTGACACGGATGTAACTGTCTGCCATACTGTTAAAAAACACAGTACTGGGAGCTGAATGAAGTCGGAGCGGATGCACGGGTTAGGTGCCCGGATCAAGAGTGCGCGTATGGCGCTAGGGATGAGCCAGGACTACGTGGCCAGGTCCCTCGGAGGGACGAGGCAAGCGGTGTCGGCTTGGGAAAGAGGAATAGCTTCGCCTTCCGCAATCCAACTTGCAGAGTTGTCGGAGCTATTTTGTGTATGCGCTCACGAGCTGCTGTTCGGCGATAGTTTTGCGAAAAGCGGCATCAGGGCTCTGATGGTGCGCAAGATCGAAGCCACGGGTGTCCGCAAGCCAAGTGTCGTTACGGGTGATCAAAGGCCCTGGTCTACGAGCTTTTTGGCTGGCTTTCTCGCCGCTGGCGAGCGCGGTCCAGCTGCTGCTGTGGGTCGAACAGATGGTGCGGGGGGAGATTTGGCGGCCTGATAACTGTTGAACTCATGGTTCAGGTCGATGAGCATTGCGTCGCGCTTTGCATCGTCAGGGAGGCCGCGAAAGAGCATCACAAGCTGGGCTTCCAAGCCGGTGAGCTGTGCAAAGTTTGTGACTTCTGGAGGCCCCTCGCCGTCTAGCAGGTACTCAGGACGAAGTGCAAGGGCATGACACAAACCAAGAAAGTGCGACGCGCGCGGCTCCTTGGTTTTCCCTTTAAGCAATTCGTTAAGGGCAGGCTGGCCCATCCCAGCCAACTCCGCGAGTTCCTTCTGTTTGTAGCCACGATGTGCCATCCACCACTGTAGGCGGTCGCCGAAGGCAGCGAAGTCTGGAGGGGGCGTCATAAGCACAATCATCCATCCTTAAAAATTCGGAAAATCGATGTTTTTTCGTTGACCGATTTATCGGAATACCGAATAATCGGCGGCATGACACCCTCCGAACTCATCACCTACTTCAAGACCCAGGCGCTTGCCGCCCGTGCTCTGGGATGTGCGCAATCCTCAATCTCGGGATGGGTCGAGCAAGGCCACATACCTGACGGTCGCCAGTACCAAATTCAGTTGGCTACCGATGGGCGGCTGCTTGCGGATCGGCCGGCCTTGCGCATCGCTGTGGAAGGAGCAGGACTCAATGCGTGAAGCCCGTTCCAGCTCACCGCAGTCAATGCTTCGCCGTGCATCGCAACGGATAGTTGCTTTCGCCCGCGGCTCCGGTCGCACCAGTTGCTCCGACACCATGGAGCTGCGTCAGCAGTGTGACGCCAACACCCTGCGCGTGCTGGACGCGCTGGCCAGGGCCAAGGGCATGGAGCGCCCGGCCTACATCGAGGCGCTGCTGGAAGAGCATGCGAAAGAAGCGTTGCATGAGGCAAGTCTGATCGTGCGTCAGTTGCGGGGCAATCCACTGCTGGTGGAAGCGCTCGGAGCCCCACCGGAGACCTTTGGCTTCATCCCTGAGTCCGAGGGGAGCGCCGCAGAGTGAGCCTGTCAGCAACATTGCGCGAGGTGGGAAGGCCTGTTGCCTATTACCCGCGCCTGGCCCGATTCCTCGGCAGCGTCAACGCTGCCATCCTTTTCGCCCAGCTGCACTACTGGCACGACCGTGGCAGTGATACGGATCTGGGCGTCTACAAGACTTCCCAAGAACTCACCGAAGAGACGGGGCTCTCGTACCGCGAACAGGCAACCGCGCGTGCGCAGCTGCGCGCTGCCGGCTACCTGATCGAGACCAACCGGCGGCTGGAGCACAAGGTGTATTTCAAGCTGGTTCCGGAGGCCATCGATGCCGCATTCGAGGCATGGACAGAAGCGCAATCCGCGAACGACGAAAACGCATTTCGGGAAACGACAAAAGCGCAACCCGCGAAGTGCGGAAAGCGTCGTCGTCGGGCTGCGGAAACGTCGTTCGACGAACTGCGGAAAGCGCAATCCGGTAATAGTACAGAGACTACACATAAGACTACTGCATATATATCGACCAAGGCTGAAGCCTCGGCCGAGCCGATGCGTGTGCAGGACAACAAGGGTGTGGTCCATGAGATACCTGCGGACCTTCACTACCCGAAGGAAGGGCGCAAGACGCACAAGGCTTGGGTTGCCTATGCCATCGCGTACCACTCCAAGCACAAGGTCTGGCCGGTCTGGAACCAGACGGTTGCGGGTCAACTGAGCAAGTTCATTGACCGCGTGGGCGCCGAGCGCGCGCCGCGGGTGGCCTATCACTACGTGGCCAAGGTCAACGAGCCATTCGTTGTGAACCAGATGCACCCGGTGAAGCTCTTGCTGGCCAACGCTGAGACATGGTCCACGCAGGCGACGCAGAACCAGAACGGAGTGCAGCCGGCAGCGCCTGCGCCCGCACCCGTCCAAAACAAGCACAGCGCCGCCTATGCGGCCATCGTGGAGGACTGACCCATGCAATGCATTTCCGCGCTGGCACCTACAGCGCTGCACGACGGTGTGGGAGAGCCTGCCGTCGACCCCGCCGTCAAGAACTTGTTCCTCGTGATGCAGGGCTGTTATGGGGCGCTGTTCCTGAGCAAGTTCGCCACGGGCGTGCTGGACGATCAAGGCCGCGACCTGGGCGTACGCGCCGCGATGCGGGTCTGGCGCACGACGCTGGCCAAGTACTCGCCGGACGTGATCGAGTCCGCTGTCGCACGCCTGACGGCAGAGCACCCGGACTATCCGCCGCACCTGCCGCAGTTTGAGGCCATGTGCAGGGCCGCCACGCCGCGCAGGACGCACGCAGAGGAGCAGGGCTGGCTGGCACTGCCGGCGCCCAACGCGGCGCCTGTGCACGTCCAGATCGAGCCGCAGGGCGATGGCAAGGACTGGGCCCGCCGCATCGTGGCGCGCGTGCAGGCCGGCGACCAGACGCTGACGCGCACGTCCATCCGCGCCGCGATGCAGGCCCTGGGCATGGAGGGCTGGCCGCGATGACGCTGCTGCAGCTGCTCAAGACCGGCGCCGTGCTGCGCTACCGGCCGGGATTCCGCTTCTACGCGGTCCAGCAAGGCCGCGAAATTTCCGTCAACCAGGTCGAGGCCGAGGCAGCCGTGCGCGCCGGCAGCGTCCGCCCCGAAAGCTCCGGCCCCGATGGGTTCGGTGTCTACCACTTCGCTCTCAGGAACACCCGATGAACCGCAGGTTTGAATTCGACCGCGACCAGGTGCTGGCCACCATTGAAGCCGGCCCTGTGCAGTACGCTGCCCTGGCCGGCACCATGTCAGATTCGGCACGCGCCCAGCTACGCGCCATCATTGACGCGCTCGTGTCCGAAGGGCGCATACGCCTGATTCAGTTGGACCGTTTCCCTCACTACGTGGCCGCCGATTGGGTGATGTCCGACGAGCTGCGCCTGCAGCTGATCGAGGGCAAATGCCGTCGCACCCTGGACGGCTGCTTGATCTGGACCGGCTACATCGACCCGCGCCGTGGCCCCATGGTGCGCTTTGGCCCGGACGGGTCGGTCACATCCGCACGCCGCGTGGTCTGGGCGATCAAGCGCGGCCCGCTGGGCCTGCAGCAGACCGTGCGCGCTGGTTGTGACGATCCCGCATGCGTGGCCTATGAGCACATGAAGCTGGGCACCCGCGCCGACAAAGCGCGCGGCCGCAGCCTCACGCCGCTGACCAAGCTGCGAATTGCCCGCGCACAACAGGCAGCGCGCGGCAAGTTGACCATCGAGAAGGTGCGAGCCATCCGTGCGAGCGCGGAATCGGAGACTGTGCTGGCAGAGCGCTACGGCGTCTCGAAGCCCACCATTGGCCAGATCCGCAGGAACGAGACGTGGCGGGAAGAGGGCGGCATGTTCACCGCGCTGATCCCGGGGAGGGCACGGGCATGACTGTGATCCTTGGAATGGAC
The DNA here is from genome assembly GCF_028401915.1 of Delftia sp. DT-2. Lineage (NCBI taxonomy): Bacteria > Pseudomonadati > Pseudomonadota > Betaproteobacteria > Burkholderiales > Comamonadaceae > Delftia > Delftia sp. DT-2. The sequence goes on along the minus strand of NZ_JAQOTI010000005.1, from coordinate 218,771 downwards.
CCCGGAGCCAACACGGGCGTGGCCGTTTTCGTGGATGGTCAGCTGGTGGAGCTGCTGACGATCCCGCCGCACCACATCGAGCGCACGCTGGCCGCACGCATGCCGTCGCGCGTGGTCTTCGAGGACAGCCGGCTGCAGTCGCACACCTGGACGCGCGGCAAGACCGGCGCCGCCAGCGCCAAGATGGCGCGCAACGTGGGCCAAGTGGACGCGCGCTGCGCGGACATCACGGCGCACTGCGCAGACCTGGGCATCCCCGCCCACGGTATCAGCCCTGCAGGGAAGGGCGGCAAGCTGGATGCGCGGCGCTTCGCGGCCGTCACGGGCTGGGCCGGGCAGAGCAACGAGCACAGCCGCGACGCTGCCATGGTGGCCTGGCCCTACCGCCGCGCTGCGGATCTGCGGGGAGGTGGCCGTGGCTGAAATCGCCCTGCACGCCCATTGGGACGGCCCCGAGCAGGCCCGGGCCAACTTCCTGCAGCGCGTGGCGCCCTGGTGCATGCAGCAGTGGGAGGCTGGCCGCCGGCTGGAGGTGTTCGTGCGATTGCACGAGGACGCCAAGAGCGACCGGCAGCGGACCTTCTATCACGACTTCGTGCTGGCCGAGATCGCGCGCCAGGTGGTCATCGACGGCCGCCGGCACTCGAAAGCCACCTGGAAGGAACACTTCCGCGCGGAGTACTTGGGCAGCCGCGCAGTGACGCACCATGACCCGATCAGCGGCGCCACGACCACCACGCAGGAGCGCATCAGCACGGAGAGCCTGGGCGTGCGCGAGTACGGCGACCTGATCGACCGCGTGATGGCCCACGCCATCAGCGACTTGGACGTGGAGTTCCCGGCGACCTTCGAGCAGTGGGAGCGGGAGCAGACCCATCCGGACACGGGTGAGGTGATTGGCGGGGTGTGCCCATGACCGCGCGCAAATGCCTGTTCTGCGGCGGGAAGGCCGAGCTGCTGTGCGATACCTGGCTGGGTTGGGAGCGCAAGCGGGGCGAGCTGGAGCAGAAGGCGCCGCACCTATTGGCGGCGCCGTCGCACGCGATCCCCATCCGTTACCGGGCAGTCCATACCTGCGATGCGCCGTTGTGCCAGGCCTGTGTCCACAGCGCTGGAACGATGTTCTTCCGGATGCGCGGCCATGGCTCATGGGCAGAGAGCATCGACTACTGCCCTGGCCACGACAGCGGCGACCGCAGGACCGAAATCACCGGGCTGCAGGCCGAGGCCATGCGCGCCCGCTGGCGTGCCGGTGCGCTGGCTCGCCGGGGGCTGGTGGAACAGGGAGGCCAGCAGCTGGGCCTGTTCATGGAGCAGCAGTCCTGATGCGCCGCACTGCCTTCAAGTCCGGCGGGGCAGGGTTCCGCCGGCGGGCCGCTCCTGCGTCCCATGCTGCCCACGAGCTGGCGCGCGAGCAGCGCCTGGAGGCCCGTGCTGCCCGCACCATGGCCGAGGCTCGGCCGCGCGCTGCCACTGGGGCGGTCATCGACCAGCACCAGGTCGTGCCCGCGCCAAAGACTGTGGCCCAGCGCAACCCGCGCCTGCGTGCCTTGGCCAAGGGCCAGCAGTGTCTGCTGCTGGTACCGGGGATCTGCACCAACGACAGCGCCACGGTGGTCTGCTGCCACAGCAATCTGTCTATTCACGGGAAGGGTGAGCGCAGGAAGGCCGACGACCACTACAGCGCCTGGGGCTGTGCCGCGTGCCATTCCTGGCTGGACCAGGGGCCTGCGCCGGCCGCGCGTAAGGAAGCCGCATTCATGGCCGCGCATCTGCGCCAGGTCCTGGCATGGCGCGCGCTGGCCTACGCCCCGAACATCGATGCCCGCGACCGCGCCGCTGTGCTGTGGGCGCTGGGCCTGCTCAACGCCACGCCGATTCTGGATTTTTGAAAGAGGACCATCTTGGAAACCAAGGCCGCGCACACGAACCGCGACGACACGCAAAAACAAGAAGGTGGCCCCGCTTGAACTGCATGGATTGGATGGCTGGCCAATTGGAAGGCCGGCAGGAGGAGGAGGGCATGCGGCGCAACAACCCGCGCCCTCAAGGCGTCATCCGCCCGGGAAGTGGCACCGACGTGCTGCTGCGGTTTCTGCGCCAGGCCCCCGGGCGCTGGTTCTTCCACTGCGAACTGGTCTTGGCCCTGGGCCGCAGCAAGGGCGAAATCGATTGGGCGCTGCTGTATTTGGTGCGCGAGCGCCTGGTGGAAAGCCGACTCACTGAGCTGCCAGCGCGTAAGCCGGTTCTACGGTACAGGCTGCAGTAGCGGTGGTAGGTGCCGCATCTATAGCCTCCATGATTCCGGTCAGGCGAGCCGAACCAAAAGTCCTGCCAGCCCCGCCACGGCAATGACCGGGACAACGCCCGCCTTGAACCGGATGAGCGCGACAGCCGCAGCAATCCCTATGGCGATTGATGCCCAGTCTACCGCACCGGTAAGACCACTCGGCCAGAAGACGTGATAAGCGAAAAATGCTGCCAAGTTCACTATCACACCCACCACGGCGGCCGTAATGGCAGTGAGGGGGGCTGTGAATTTGAGATTGCCGTGCGTGGACTCGATGAATGGGCCACCCAGCAGAATGAAGAAGAACGAGGGCAGGAATGTGAAGAACGTGGCCACAGTCGCCGCGACTGCCCCACCCAGCAGCAATGAATGCGTACCGTAGATCTCCTTAGTCCATCCGCCAACGAATGCGACAAATGAAACGACCATGATGAGCGGGCCAGGCGTAGTTTCACCAAGTGCCAGTCCGTCGATCATCTGGGTGGGCGTCAGCCATTGGAAATGATCTACCGCACCCTGGTACACGTATGGCAGCACCGCGTATGCTCCACCGAAGGTCATCAGCGCTGCCTTGGTGAAGAACCAACCCATGTGGAACAGTACTGAATCCAGTCCATAGAACCACGCCAGGCAACCGATTGCAGCAATCCAGATTCCGGTGAATGACACCATCACCGTCCAGAATCTATGCCAAGAGAAGAGTGCATGCGCTGGCGGCGGGGTGGCGTCATCGATGAGTGCAGGCGCAGAGGTCGCCGACGTGCCTGAAGTGCTGTGTGCGACACTTCCACGAAATGCATCCGGCTGGATTCGACTCACGGCGTAGCCGACCAAGGCTGCCACCGTGACGATGATCGGGAAGGCTACGTTCAGCGCAAAGATGGCAATGAAAGCCGACACTGCGATTCCCCACAACCAGCCGTTCTTCAACGTTCTGGAGCCGACTCGATATGCGGCTTGCACAACCAAGGCTGTGACTGCAGGCTTGATGCCGTAGAAGATGCCCGCAATGACCGGCATGTCTCCATGGGCCATGTACAGCCAAGCGAGTCCGATGATGATGAACAGTGACGGCAGAACAAAGAGCAGCCCTGCCAAGATTCCGCCCCATGTGCGATGTAGCAGCCAGCCGATGTAGGTTGCCAGTTGCTGCGCCTCTGGGCCTGGCAACAGCATGCAATAGTTCAATGCATGCAGAAACCGCTTTTCAGAAATCCAGCGTCGGCGTTCGACCAGCTCTTCGTGCATTAGGGCAATCTGCCCTGCAGGGCCTCCAAAGCTGATGAAGCCTAGCTTCAGCCAGAAACGCAGCGCTTCGGAAAGCGGCAGAGGCGATGTGCTTGCCGGATCGGCGGCGATGGGCGAAGTGGTGTCCATAGAAACTCCATAGCGAAATTCCAGCGCTTGGACGAGACACCGTCTACCCGAGAGGGACGGGAGGCTGCATTCCCGATAGCTGTGATGCTACCCCAGATGCATGGACTGAAGTGGTGGCGCATCCGGTTTTTGATCATGTGCAGGCAGCAGCATCCCGGTCTGAAGCGATTAGGCTTTTCCCTGCCACAAAGGCCTGCGGAGTTATCGCCAGACCTGCGTCGGCGTCCCAACGGGCCGCGAAGGCGTCTGCAAAGCCCACGCTGGCCGAGCGCCTGCAGATCGCTGCGCGCCGCCTGTAGATGCCCAGATAGAGGAAGCTCGTCTTGCTGCCATGAGGCCAGGGCGCTGCGCTCGCACACTTTGGTCAAACAAGCCCTGTGCCAAACCGGCCAGGGCTTTTTTCATTGGCAACAAACGCGCTTCAGTTGGGTAGCACGCTAATAGTTAATAGCTTTCAATAAATGAAACGAGGCTATCAATTGTTAATTTTTGTTAACTAAATGCTATTTTGTATCTGATGATCATGCCGCTCGGGCGTGCACCAGGGAGGTTGCATGCCCGCTTGAAAATTTGGGGGCATGACGCCCCGTCGCGGAGATCATCAAATGGTAGGACTTGGTAAGCGGGGCGTTGCTTCGCTGGTTCTGAGCGCAGCGGTGTGTGGATCGGCTTGGGGGCAGATGGTCGTGCCGCCTGGGAGCAGCATTGATCTTGCTGGGGGCTCTTTCCAGCTTCCTTGCACGGCGGTCCTCATGCAAGGCGAGTTGACTTTGGGTACGGGAAGTTTTGACACAGGTTCGTTCGCTTTCGACTCAGGGGCTACCGTCACTGGGACGGGGGGGCAACTGAACGTCAGTGGGGACCTCACAAGCACCGTGCCGTTGAATCTGGGAGCCAGCAGCGTAGTTCTGTCGGACAGCTGTGCGCCTGGTTCTGTACTTCAACTTGGCGGGAACATCATCGTGAAAGATCTCACGCTGATCAGCACCACCGCCACTCCGCCCACCATCGTCCTGCCGGCGGGCACCAACCTGACGGTTCTTGGAACGCTGACCCTGGGCACTCCTGGTCGGCCGGTCGTGCTGACTTCTTCTGGCCCGGGCACTGCCGTTGTCACGATGGGGCCTGGCGCCACGTTGTCGAATCCCAGTGGTAGCACCGTACCTGGAAATGTGCAGATCGGGGCACCGGTGGTGACTTCTCCGGCAAGCATCCCCACGCTCAGTACCTATGGGCTGATGTTGATGAGCTTGATGCTTGGTGGTCTGGCCCTGGGGCGCCAACGCCGTAGCCGCACAACATCCTGAACTGTTCATTCCTTCCCACGGCATCCTGGGCTCGCAGGTCTGGCGCAGGATGCTCAAGTGCTCTTATCTCACCGGCAGCTGAACTATGTCCCGTAAAGAAAACACCACACCTTCTCGCCTGATTTTTGCTTTGTGCCTGGGCGCTGGCTTCCTCGCTCCGGCAGCGCAAGCTGCAGACGTCAGCATCACCATGCCGGCAGGTGGAAATTTTGTGATCAAGAATTCGGCGGGGGCAGAACGCCTGCGTGTGCAGAACACCGGCCAAGTGCTGGTACCGGCCCTGCCAGCCGATGCTGCTACTGGCAACCAGCTGCTGTGCGTTGACGGCGCCACGGGGCAATTGGTGCATTGCGCGCCGGGCGTGGGCGGTGGGGCCACGGGAGCCACAGGCGCGACTGGCGCGACTGGCGCCACGGGGGCAACAGGTCCTGTAGGCGTGACCGGCGCCACGGGTGTTGCTGGCCCGACAGGCGCAACGGGAGTCACTGGTCCGACTGGGGCCACCGGTGCGGGCACCCCAGGCACCACGGGTTCGACGGGAGCCACTGGCGCGACTGGACCCACCGGACCTACAGGGGCCACGGGTGCAACCGGCCCGACGGGCCCGACCGGCATGACAGGGGCTACGGGCGCGACCGGGGTCCAGGGTGACACAGGTCCCACAGGGCCTCAGGGCCCGCAAGGCATTCAGGGAGTCCAAGGCATCCAGGGTGTGACGGGTGCTACAGGTGCGGGACTTCAAGGCCCCACAGGCCCCACAGGTCCTCAAGGGCCCTCGGGTTCCGGAGGGTTCATCCAGACCTTTGCCGTGAGCAGTACCAACAGCAACAGCACCTATCCCACCTATCTGAACACCATCGCGCTCTTGGCATCTGAACAAGACACCTTACGCTTGGTCCCTGTTGCTTGCACCACGAGTACCATTTGGGCCGCACAAACCAACAGCAAGAATCTGACCAGCATGCAGGTGAGCCTGCGCAAGAATGCGACCAGCGTGCTGGCCAGTTGCACGCTGAACGCCAGCACGCCTGTGTGCAGTGCCACGGGGAATGATCCCCTGGTGGCTGGCGATCTCATCTCCGTGGAGCTGGCCGGCGTTGAAAGTCTCAGCTCCAAAACGACCGGGCTGGCCATCACCGTGACTTGTCAATAAATGCCGTCAGCCGCGACGCATGCCTAGCCTCCCGCCTTTACAGCACCAAGGTCTCCGCGCCCGCATCTGCCTGAACATGATCGTCAAGAACGAGGCCCCGGTGATCGCGCGTTGCCTGGCCTCGGTCAAGCCGTGGGTGGACCATTGGGTGATCGTGGACACGGGCTCCAGCGATGGCACGCAGGATCTGGTGCGCCGTTGCATGGAGGGCGTACCCGGCAGCCTGCACGAGCGGCCCTGGGTGGACTTCGCCCACAACCGCAACGAGGCGCTGGAGCTGGCGCGGCCGCACGGCGACTACCTGCTGTTCATCGATGCCGACGAGCAGCTGCGCGTGCCCGAAGGCTTTGCATGGCCGGCGCTGGAGGCGGACGGCTGCATGCTGTCCTGCCACATGGCGGGCACCGAATACCAGCGCAATGCGCTGATCGCCACGCGCGTGGACTGGCGCTGGGAAGGCGTGCTGCACGAGTACCTGACCGCCCCGGCGCACCAGCCCTGGCAGATGCTGGCGGGGCCGTTCATCGATGTCTCGCACGACGGCGCGCGGGCGAGGGACCCGCAGACCTACCTACGCGACATCGCCGTGCTCGAGAAGGCTGTGCGCGAGGAGCCTGGCAACACCCGCAACGTGTTCTATCTGGCGCAAAGCCACCGCGACGCGGGCCAGATCGAGTCCAGCCTGCACTGGTACCGGCAGCGCGCCGCCATGGGCGGCTGGGCCGAGGAGCAGTGGTTTGCGCTGTTCCAGATCGGCGTGCTGCTGGAGCGCTCGGGCGCCGAGCCGGCCGCCGTGCGCGAGGCCTATCTCACCGCCTATGCCGCGCGCCCGCAGCGGGCCGAGCCCCTGTGCGAGCTGGCGCGCTACCACCGCGAGCGGTCCGAGTTCGCCCTGGCCTGCCTCTATGCGCGCCAGGCCGCCGCGCTGCCGCGCCCAGCGGAGGACATCCTGTTCATCGACGCCCAGGTCTATGCCTGGCGCGCACTGGACGAGCTGGCCGTCAGCGCCTTCTACACCCCGCTGCGCGACCTGGGCCGTGCCGCGCTGCAGCAGTTGCTGGCTGAGCGCCGCTACCCTGCCAGCGAGCAGGCACGCATCGAAGCCAACCGCCCGTTCTACGGCCTGTAGAAGACGGGAAAGAACACTGACTTTTCTGAATCCCTGTGTTAGACCGGCCAGGGCTTTTTCATTCTTGGCACCAGACGCGCCTCAGTTGGATAGTGTGCTAATAGTTGATAGTTTTCTATAAATGAAATGAAGCTATCAATTGTTAATTTTTGTTAACTAAATGCTATTTTGTATCTGATGATCCTGCGGTGGGGCCTGCACCAAGGAGGTTGCGTGCCCGCTTGAAAACTTAGGGGCATAACGCCCCGTCGCGGAGATCATCAAATGGTAGGACTGGGTAAGCGTAGCTTTGCTTCGCTGGTTCTGAGCGCAGCGGTGTGTGGATCGGCATGGGGGCAGATGGTCGTGCCGCCGGGGAGCAGCATTGATCTTGCTGGTGGCTCTTTCCAACTTCCGTGCACGGCGGTCGTCATGCAGGGCGAGTTGACTTTGGGTACGGGGAGTTTTGACACCGGTTCGTTCGCTTTCGACTCCGGGGCTTCGGTCACTGGGACAGGGGGGCAACTGAACGTCAGCGGGGACCTTACGAGCACCGTCCCGTTGAACCTTGGGACCAGCAGCGTAGTCCTGTCGGACAGCTGTGCGCCCGGTTCTGTCCTGCAGCTGAGCGGCAACATCGTCGTGAAAGATCTCACGCTGATCAGCACGACAGCCACCCCGCCCACCATCGTCTTGCCGGCGGGCACCAACCTGACGGTTCTTGGAACGCTGACTCTGGGCACTCCTGGTCGGCCGGTCGTGCTGACTTCGTCTGGCCCTGGCACTGCCGTCGTCACGATGGGGCCTGGCGCCACGTTGTCGAATCCCAGCGGTAGCGCCGTACCTGGAAATGTGCAGATCGGGGCACCGGTGGTGACTTCTCCGGCAAGCATCCCCACGCTCAGTACCTATGGGCTGATGTTGATGAGCTTGATGCTTGGTGGTCTGGCCCTGGCTCGCCAACGTCGTAGCCGTACAACACTCTGAGCTGTTCATTCTCTCTCTTCATCCTGGGCTCGTAGGTCTGGCGCAGGGTGCCCAAGTGCTTTATCTCAACGGCAGCTGAACTATGTCCCGTAAAGAAATCAACGTACCTTCTCGCCTGATTTTTGCTTTGTGCCTGAGCGCTGGCTTCCTCGCGCCTGTCGCGCACGCTGCTGATGTCAGCATCACCATGCCTCCAGGCGGAAATTTCATTATCAAAAATTCGGCAGGGGCCGAGCGTCTGCGTGTACAGAACACAGGTGAAGTCGTGGTTCCGGCTTTGCCGGCCGATACAGCCACTGGCAGCCAGCTGCTGTGTGTCGATGGCGTGACGGGACAACTGGTGCATTGCGCTCCAGGCATTGGCGCAGGAGCCACGGGTGCGACGGGGGCAACAGGACCCACGGGCGCCACAGGGGCTATCGGTCCCGTGGGTCCTACAGGCGCAGGGGCGACGGGAGCCACGGGCTCGACAGGTGTTACTGGAGCGACAGGCGTAACGGGGCCGACAGGCGCCACGGGCGTGACGGGAGCCACGGGTCAGACGGGCGCTACTGGTGAGACAGGAGCGACAGGCCCAACAGGTGCGACGGGCGCCACGGGTGCCACCGGCCCCACGGGCAATACCGGTGCCATAGGTCCGCAGGGTCCTCAGGGCTTGCAGGGTATACAAGGCGTCCAGGGTGTCCCCGGCACCACAGGAGCTTCGGGCAATGTGGGTGCGACGGGTCCCCAGGGTATTCAAGGCGAGACCGGTGCCACGGGCGCGACAGGGCCTGCTGGTCCTGCCGGCGGTGGCGTGACTTTGGTTGACGCCAACAATGTGACCCTGGGTAAGGTGGTGAGCGCGGCGCGGAATAACATCACTCTCGTGACCAGCACGGGCCACCTGATGGTGATGTCCTGGGATGGGACGCTTCCCAACGCTCAGATCTATTACAAAGGCACGGGCCCTGGCAACTGCTCAGGTGAAGGTTACTTGAATTCAGGCAGTCCCACGACGGCAAGCTCCATCTACGCCAAGACGGTTGTATGGTCGCTTTCGCTGGGCTCATTCATGGTGACCTCGGCGACACCTCAGTCCAACGGAACGGTCCTGGCCGTTATGCCGACAGGTATCACAGGGTTTGACAATTCGAGTTGCGGAACCTCTACCGGGGGCCAGTACGGCTGGCTGCTGCAGCCCGTTACGGCAGCTCAGATTGGCCTTCCCTCGCCGATCGTTGCGCCCTTGAGGCTGCAGTAGGCGCAAAAGCTAGTCTGTGATGGAAGCAGGGCCCGCAATTGCGGGCCTTGTTTTATGTTACGTGTCATCAGGACTCCGCGCCAGGATCGGCACACGACTCGTGTTCAGCGCAGTACGCCTGTATGCCCTGCGACAGAGCTGCTTCCTCAGGGTTGTTTTGCGGAATGCCGTCCCAAGCCTGCCAGCTTCGGGAGGATGAGCAAGGAACAAAAGCAGGCCCCGCAGTGGGAGCGCATCGAGCTGGACTACAGGGCTGGCATCAAGAGCCTGAGGCAGATCGCAGCGGAGCAGGGCATCAGCGAGGGGGCGATCCGCAAGCGGGCCAAGCGTGACGACTGGAGCCGTGACCTGTCGGAGCGCATCCAGGAGAAGGCAGAGCAGCTGGTACGCAAAGAGGCGGTACGCAGCGAGGTACGCGCGGAGCGTACTGCGTCCGAACGTGAGGTGGTGGACGCGAATGCGCAGGCTGTGGCCACCATCCGGCTGGCGCACAGGCGGGACATCCAGCGGGCACGCAAGATCACCAACGCGCTGCTGGATGAGTTGGAGCAGATGGCAGACGCGGACACGGTGGCCTACCTGCAGGAGCTGGGCGAGATGCTGCGCTCGCCCGACGACAACGGCATGGACAAGCTGAATGACCTCTACCAGAAGGTCATCAGCCTGCCGGAGCGCTCCAAGACCATGAAGGTGCTGGCCGAGAGCCTGCGCATCGTGGTGGACATGGAGCGCCAGGCCTTCGGCATGAACGACAAGGACGCGGGCAAGGGGCCGAACGGTGGCGGCAACGTGGGCCACTTCGAGCTGCACTTCGTGGATGCGCCAGCGCGTGAGCACGATCCGCGCGACGGGGAGGGCGCATGAACCTGCTGTCCGCCAGCCTGCAGGCCGCGCACCTGGCCGGCGAGGACCCGGAACCAGATTTCGCCGAGGACTACGAGGTTGACCGCTCGCGCGTCCGGGTCGAGTTCCCCGCGAAGCTGCGTGGCCTGTTCCAGCCCAAGCGCTTCAAGGTCATGTACGGCGGGCGCGGCGGGGCCAAGTCCTGGTCTGTGGCCATGGCCTTGCTGGTGATGGGCAGCAACCGCCCCCTGCGCATCCTGTGCGCGCGCGAGATCCAGAAGTCAATGCGGGACTCGGTGCACCGCCTGCTGTCCGACCAGATCGCGGCCTTGGGCCTGGGCGGCTTCTACGAGGTGCTGGACACGGAGATCCGCGGCGCCAACGGCACGCTGATCCTGTTTGCGGGCCTGCAGAGCCACACGGTGGACTCGATCAAATCCTATGAGGCCATCGACATCGTGTGGGTGGAAGAGGCCCAGAGCGTCAGCGCGCGCAGCTGGGAGGTGCTGGTGCCGACCATTCGCCGGCCTGGCTCGGAAATCTGGCTCACGCTGAACCCGGACCTGGCCACGGACGCCACCTATGCGCGGTTCATCGATGCGGCCGACAGCGACACCTGGCTGTGCGAAATCAACTGGCGGGACAACCCATGGTTCCCCGAGGTGCTGGAGAAGGAGCGCCGCCGGCACTTCAAGCGCGACCCGGACACCTACTGGAACGTCTGGGAGGGTCGCCCCAAGCGCACGCTGGCCGGCGCGATCTATGCGAAGGAGGTGGAGCGCCTGTACAATGAAGAGCGCGTGTGCCTGGTGCCCTACAACCCCAAGCTGCCCGTGCACACGGTCTGGGACTTGGGCTGGGCCGACAACATGGCCATCGCATTCGTGCAGCGCACGGCCATGGATTTCCGCGTCATCAACTTCATGCAGGACAACCAGAAGACGCTGGAGTGGTACGTGGAGCAGATGGAAAAGCTGCCCTACCGCTGGGGCACGGATTTCCTGCCGCACGACGGTGCCCACGGCGACTTCAAGACCGGCCAGACGGCCCAGCAGATCCTGGAGGACATGGGCCGCGAGGTGGAGGTGCTGGAGCGCGCGGGCCTGGAGTCGGGCATCCGCCTGGCGCGCGGCATCTTCGCCACCGCCTATATCGATGAGAAGCGCTGCGCCGCACTGCTGGAGTGCCTGAGCCGGTATCGGCGCCAGATCGACCCGCGCACGAACGAGCCCGGGGCGCCGCTGCACGACGAAGCCAGCCACGGCGCCGACGTGTGGCGCTACATCAACATGGCCCTGCCGCTGATGGACAACGACACCCAGGGCGCCAAGCCCAGGAAGCCGCGCGGAGGCGGCATGGCGCGGTGATCCCGTACCAAGCCTGCCACTTTCGCGGGCATGCCTGCATGTATCGACCTGCGCAAAGCGCACCTTCACCGCCAGCATGGGGACTTGCTGGCCGTCTACACCTGGATCAACGCCGAACGCGCGCTGGTCCTGATTCCAGCCTATCGCCCCAAAGCCCCGTGGTACGTGGTGATGGAGAGTGCAGCCTATCTCTACGATGACCCCGCCTATCTGGCCCGCGCCTGCGTCAAGGCCTGCGAGGTGCTGGGCATTGAGCCCAACCGGCCGAACTGGGTGCGCGTGGCCACCATCGTCAACGAGGGCCTGCCGGACCTGGTGGGCATGCCCAGCGAGCCCACATGGCAGCGCGCGGGCCAGGAGTTCGGCACCCTGGTGGTCAAGTCGAACGGCCAGGAAATCGCGGCCGAGGCGCTGACCATCCCGGACGCGGGGGCGGAATATGTCCCAGCCTGAAGCCCGCTTCAACCGCCGCGCGGGCGTGGGCGATCGCATCCTGAACGACGTACCGCTGGAGTTTGACCAGGACGGGGAGGAGGACAGGCCTGCTCACCCCCTGGACCAGGCCGAGGCCCGTAATACCCTACGCAAGCTCCTGAGCTGGTACTACCGGGAACGCGAGATCCAGGCCGAGAACCGCCTGCAGATGTCCATCGACGCCGACTACTACGACGGCGACCAGTGGGACCCGGCTGACGCGGCCGTGCTGGAGGAGCGCGGCCAGGTGCCCCTGGTGTTCAACGAGGTGGCCGTGATGTGCGACTGGCTCATTGGCACGGAACGGCGCGCGCGCGTGGACTGGAGCGTGCTGCCGCGCGCTGAGGACGACGTGCAGCTGGCCGACGTGAAGACCAAGGTGCTCAAGTACGTCAGCGACGTGAACCGGACCACCTTCAACCGCTCGCGCGCCTTCGAGGACACCGTGAAGGTGGGCGTGGGCTGGGTGGACTCCGGCGTGCGCAACGACCCCACCAAGGACATCCTCTACGACAAGTACGAGGACTGGCGCAATGTGCTCTGGGACTCGATGGCCATGGAGCCGGACCTGAGCGACGCGCGCTACCTGTTCCGCACGCGCTGGGTGGATGAAGACGTGGCCATCACCATGTACCCGCAGCGCCGCGACGTGCTGGAGCGGGCCGTGCTGCGCGAGGAGGAGTTCAGCGCCCAGCAGTGGGCCGAGGATGAATTCTTCTTCCAGGGCCACACCAGCGAGCGCCACGTCAGCGGCACCAGCGGCAGCTACCTGGCCGGCGGGCGCGGCAACATCGACAGCGAGGCACGGCGCCGCGTGCGCCTGATCGAGTGCCAGTTCCGCATGCCGGCGTCCGTCCAGGTGGTGACCAGCGGCCCCTTCAAGGGCTCGTTCGTGGAGCCCTGGGACCATGCGCTGCGCGCCGTGGTGGGCGCTCATGGCGGCTCCATCGTGGAGCGTGTCGCCATGCGCATGCACGTCGCGGTCTTCACCGAGGGCCATCTGCTGGCCCTGGGCCCAACGCCCATGCGCCACAACAGTTTCAGCCTGACACCCATCTGGTGCTACCGCCGCGGCCGCGACCGCATGCCCTATGGCGTGGTGCGCCGCGTGCGCGATCTGCAGATGGATCTGAACAAACGGGCCAGCAAGGCGCTGTTCCTGCTGTCCACGAACCAGATCTTTGCGGAGAAGGGCGCCTTCGATGACATCAACGAAGCGCGCGAGGAGGTCAACCAGCCGGACGGCGTGGTGATCTACAAGGCCGGCAAGAAGTTCGAGGTCCACCGCGACAGCGAGATGGCCGCCGGCCAGGTGCAGATGATGACGCTGGACGGCCAGGCCATCCAGAAGTCCGCAGGCATCAGCGACGAGAACCTGGGCCGGCGCACCAACGCCGTCAGCGGCCGCGCGATCGAGGCCCGCCAGCTGCAGGGCTCGGTCGTGACCACGCAGCCCTTCGACAACCTGCGCTTCGCTGTGCAGATCCAGGGCGAAAAGCTGTTGAGCCTGGTGGAGCAGTGGTACACGGAGGAGAAGGTCATTCGCCTCTCGGGCCACAAGGGCCGGCTGGACTGGGTGAAGGTCAACCAGCCCGAGGTCCAGCCAGACGGCAGCGTGCGCTACCTGAACGACATCACGTCCAGCATGGCCGACTTCGTGGTGTCCGAGCAGGACTATTCGGGCACGCTGCGCCAGGTCATGTTCGAGAGCCTGAACCAGCTGGCAGGCCGTCTGCCGCCCGAGGTGGCCATCCGCATCATGACGCTGGCCATGGAGTACTCGGACCTGCCGAACAACGACCTGGTGGCCGACGAGCTGCGCAAGCTCACCGGCGAGCGCGACCCCAACAAGCCCCTCACGCCCGAGGAGCAGCAGCAGGTCCAGCAGCAGATGCAGGCCCAGGCCGAGGCCCTGCAGATGCAGCAGGAGAGCGCGCGCCAGGCGCTGGCCGAGCAGCAGGCCAAGGTCCGGGAGATCAACGCCCGCGCCGAGAAGCTGGAAGCCGAGGCCGAGCAGCTGCGCGCCGCCGGCGGCAACCCGGCGCTGGCCCAGCAGATGGAGGGCGTGGCCGCCACCGTGCGCCGCGATGCCGACCTGGAGCTGGACGAGCTGCGCCGCAAGCTGGCCAAGACCCAGGCCGACCTGGCCAACAAGACGCTGCAGATCAAGGGCGACCAGGACGTGCGCCTGCAGGTGGCGCACATCGAGGCCGACTCGCGCGAGCGCGTGGCCCAGATCCAAGCGCAGAGCCGCCAAACGCTCGACGCCATGTCGGGCCGGCTGAACCAATTCGACAACAAGGACTGATATGGATCGAGAAACCATCGTGCGCACGGCGGCCGTGGAGGGCGCCAAGGCGGCGCCGCCGGTCACGGTCGTGGCCACCAACGTGGCCAACGGCTGGACCATGACCCACACCGCCACGGCCCTGACCATCCTCTACGTGGTGCTGCAGGTCATCTACCTGCTTTGGCGCTGGAGCAATGAGCGCGAGGACCGCCGGGCGCGCCAGGCGCAGGAGCTGGCCGCAGCATGCGAGGCGCGGCCATGAGCGGGAGCCGAGTGCCGGCCGCAGGCCTGGGCATTGGCGCCGCCATCCTGGCGTCCTGGATCGCGGTCGAAGGATTCAGCGCAGCGCCCATCATCCCAGTGCGCGGCGACGTGCCCACCATCGGCCATGGCGCCACGCGCTACGAGGACGGCACGCGCGTGACCATGGCAGATCCTCCCATCACCAGGGAGCGCGCCCGAGACCTGGCCGCCAACCTGCTGGAGCAGCAGTACGGGGCCTGCGTGCGCGATTCCCTGGGCGGCACGCGGGTGCATCCGGCCGAGTTCGCCCAGGCGGTGGACTTCGCGGGTCAGTACGGCTGCGGGGCTTGGCGCGGCTCTTCGATGCTGACGCGCACGCGGGCCGGCGACTACGCCGGTGCCTGCCAGGCCTACCTGGCCTACCGCTTCATGACCAGCGCCCAGCCCCTGCAGGGCTACAGCGCCTACCAATGGAGCGCGGGCGGGAAGCCCACGCGGTGGCGCTTCGATTGCTCTGCACCCGGCAACAAGGTTTGCCGCGGCGTCTGGACTCGCCAGCAGGCACGGCATGCCGCATGCATGGACGTGCAGCAATGAGCGTGCGCGCCATCACCCATCTGGCCGCCGCCGGGCTGGCCGCGTTCCTGGCCTGGAGCTACCAGGGCGCTCGCCTGGGCGCGGACTTGGCCGAGGCCCGCGCTGCAGCTGTGGGCGAAAAGCTGGCTGTCAGCACAGCCCAGCGCGCGGCAGACGCCCGCGTGCGCCGGGCAGAACAGTCCATCAACACCAACTATCAGGAGGCGCTGAATGCTGCCCGAACCCGCGAGGCGCTGCTGCGCCGCCATCTTGACCAGTTGCGCGCTGTCTCTGACAGCCTGCGCGAGCAATCCGCAGATGCCGCCCGCCGACTTGCCAGCGCTCCCCCTGCAGCCGTCCTTGAGTACGCCACTGCCCTCAATGCCGTATACGACGACTGCCGCGCAGCGTATGGGGACATGGCAGCAAAAGCTGCAGGGCACGCAACTGATGTCCAAACCCTCGGCGGCGCCTGGCCCGTGATTCCGAGCCGGCTGGATGGCGCGCCTTAAATCTCCTGGAGAGACACAAGTTGTCGCGCCCGAGCTGCATACCGGCGTGAGGTCCATGAGTACACAGTTTTGTGCGCTCAGCCGCGCCGTTCCTGCTAGGCTATGTCGTACGCATTGAAGTGTTCAATAGCATAGAGGAGAAAAGGATGGCAGGTTTTGCCCAATACCAAGAAGAGATGAAAACAGATATTACGGAGACACTCCAAGCACTGCAGTGTCAGCCAATTCTGTTTGTTGGAAGCGGATTTTCACTGCGTTATGCAAATGGACCAAGCTGGCCTGCTCTATTGAACCAGTTGGCTCAAATGTGCCCAACTATTGATAGGGATTTTGCTTACTACAAGCAGAAATTTGATGGCGATCTAAGTTCAGTTGGCTCTCACTTTGTCAATGAATTTTTCGAATGGGCATGGAGTAAAGAAGGAAAACAGCATTTTCCGGAAGAATTGTTTAAAGAAAATATTCCAAGGGACGCATATATAAAACATAAAGCCGCTGAAATTCTGTCAAAGCTAGATATTAAAGGTCTGGATGAAGGTTTACAGAATGAAATTGATGCGCTTGGTAAACTTGGGCCTCATGCGATAATTACCACGAACTATGATAATCTCTTGGAAGGATTATTTCCTCAGTATGAAGTGATTGTCGGTCAGAAGGTTTTCCGTCAATCATCTTTGGTGCTTGGTGAGATATTTAAGATACACGGATCCATCAGTGAGGCAGATTCAATAGTCTTAACGAAAGAAGATTACGATGTATTTAACCGGGATAAGAAGTATCTTAGTGCCAAGTTGCTGACCTATTTTGCTGAGCATCCATTATTGTTCATTGGTTATAGCGCGTCGGACCAAAATATTAAGAATATTCTCTATGACATGAGTCGGATGTTCACGCCTACTACCATGTTGATCCCCAATATTTTTATATTGCAATGGGATGATCAAATTACGGAAGCTTCCGTGCCGGCGAAAGAACATGTTTTAGAGGTTGGGGATGATTTAACTGTAAGAATAAAGAGTATTTCTGCTAAAGACTTTGCATGGGTCTATGAGGCTTTTGGTGCAGCGAGTACGATGGAAAAGGTTAACTTGAAAGCACTACGGGCACTCGCTGGAAGAATTCATAGTCTGATTAGAACTGACGTACCTACAAGAAATGCGCAGCTTAATTATGAAGCACTTGAGCATGCCATTGCGAACGATGAAGCATTTGGAAAGCTGTTCGGTGTCACTGGTTTGGGTGATCCAGCAGCTGCAAATGCGAATCATCCATATACGGCGACTCAGCTGGCTGAGAAACTAGATTTGGCGAACTGGTATCGAGCTAATCTATTGATAGATAAAGTTAAGACTGAGACCGGATTCGATATGAAGTGTTTTGATAATGTCTATCATGTTGCAATAAAGACGGGTAAATCTAGTATAACGAGAAAATATTCTGACATTGCTGTGGCTCTTTTAAAGAAAGTTGGTGCAGGCCAGCCGTATGAAATTCCCAAAGCAATATTTGATTTGCAGCCTAAACCTAAGGCTCCAGTTATGTCGCAGTTGAAGCTTTAAATCGTCATCGCTTCCAGGAGAGAAAATTTCGGCCGAGGAGCTTTCGCGGTGGTCCGCAAGTACCGTACCAAGCCTGCCACCCTGCCGTGATCTAAACCACGCAAGGACGCACACATGAGCTTGAACGACGACCACCTGCGCCTCCTGTCCGACGCCGAGCGCGAGGCCATGGAAGCCGACGAAAACGACTACGACCCCGAGGAAGACAACGCTGCAGCGCTGGCTGCCCTGGGGCGCGGCCCCCTCGATGCGGCAGAGGAAGACGAGGGCGACGACGCCGACGCGGGCAAGGGCAAGCCCGAGCCCAGCACGCCCACCGAGCCCACTGAAACCACCGCTGCGCCCGCCGCAGCGCCTGCAGCCGCTCCTGCTGCTGCACCCGCAGAACCCACCGATGCCACGCAGCCGACCGACGCGCCGGCTCCGAATCCGCAGACTGCACCGCAGGCCGGCGGCTACCGCGCGGAACTGCCCGCCGACTACGACGCCCAGGTGAAGGCCAACAAGGACGCCGTGGCCGCCGCGCGCGCCAAGTTCAACGAGGGCGAGCTGGAGCAGGCCGAGCTGGACGCGGAGCTGGACCGCCTGCAGGACGAGCGCGACCAGCTGCGCGACATGAAGACGCGCGCCACGGTGTCGGCCGAGATGCAGCAGCAGTCCACCCACCAGGCCTGGACCGCCACCATCAACGGCTTCTTCGAGGAAGCGGCCCAGAGCGCAGAGCTGGGCATCGTGGACTACCGCAAGGACGCGGCCAAGCAGGCGGACCTGGACGCCATGGTGCGCGCGCTGGGCGCGGCGCCCGGCAACGAGCACAAGCCCATGCGCTGGTTCCTGGAAGAAGGGCATCGCCGCGTGGTGGCCCTGCATGGCATCGCCACGACCAAGAAGCCGGCGGACGTGCGGCGCAAGCCTGACGCCTCGGCCGTGGTCACCAACCTGGCCGACGTGCCTGGCGGCGCGGGCGATGCCGACCCGGTGAGCGACGAGTTCGCCGAACTGGACAAGCTCACTGGCCTGGACTACGAGCGTGCGCTGGGCCGCCTGTCTGAGGACAAGCGCGCGCAGTACCTGCGTTCGCTGTGAAGGAGCCCATGGCACAGACAACTGCATCGGCGCCCGACATGCGCCGCATTTTCATGGAGTTGCGCACGGGCGATGTGCTGGAGGTGGGCGGTGTGCGCATCCAGCTGGAATACAAGAAGGGGCAGGCCGCACGCATGGTGATCGCGGCGGCGCCGGATACCTGCGTTCGCAAGATCGCAGCGGCCTCGCGGCCCGTACCAAGCCTGCCAACCTGAACACCGAACTTTTTCAACCGGGGCGCTGGAGTGCTCGCTACCACAATAGGAGCAATCCATGGGTAAGACCGTTGTGGGCGTGAACAGCCCGCGTGCCGTCAAGCGCTTTTCTGGCGACTTGGCTCTCGATGTGTCCCAGGCCTCGTACTTCGGCAAGCGCTTCGCGGCCGTGGGCCAGGGCGCCAAGACCCCTATCCAGCTGCTGACGGACCTGGAATCCGAAGCCGGTGACCTGGTCAGCTATGACCTGCTGGCCGAGCTGCGCATGGCGCCCGTCGAGGGCGACGATGTGCTGGAGGGCAAGGAAGAAGGGCAGCGTTTCTACACCGATGAGCTGTACATCGACCAGGCGCGCGGCGGCGTCAACACGGGCGGCCGCATGTCGCGCAAGCGCACGCTGCACGATCTGCGCATGCGCGCCAAGCAGCAGCAGGCCAACTGGTGGGGCCGCTTCCAGGACGAACTGACTTTCACCTACCTGTCGGGCTCGCGCGGCATCAATGCCAACTTCATCCTGCCGCTGGGCTACCAGGGCCGTGCCAAGAACCCGCTGACGGCGCCTACGCCCAACCAGCACCTGTTCGGCGGCGATGCCACGGCGGTGGCCAACCTGGATGCCACCGACAAGATGTCGCTGGCCGTGGTGGACCGTGCCCGCGTTCGGGCGGACAGCCAGGGTGGCGGCGCCACCAACATCCCCGTCATGCAGCCCTGCGTGGTCGATGGCGAGGAAGTGTTCGTCATGGTCATGCACACCTTCCAGGAAGACGACCTGCGCAAGGAAACCGGCACGGGCGGCTGGCTGGAACTGCAAAAGGCCGCGGCCGCTGCTGTGGGCTTCAAGTCGCCGCTGTTCAAGAGCGCGCTGGGCATGTACCGCAACGTGGTGCTGCACTCGCACCGCAACGTGATTCGCCACAACACCCACGGTGCCACGGGCGACCTGGAGACGGCGCGTGCGCTGTTCATGGGTGCGCAGGCCGGCGTGATGGCGTTTGGCTCGCCGGGCACGGGCATGCGCTACGGCTGGCATGAGGAAACCCGCGACAACGGCAACCAGGTCGTGATCACCACGTCGTCCATCTTCGGCGTCAAGAAGTCGGTCTTCGAGATCGAGGGCGAGAAGCAGGACCACGGCGTCTACGGCATCGACACGGCCGCTGCTTCGCGCTGATCCCCACCGAACGAAAGGAGTCATTCATGGCTTTCAAGCAACTCAGTGCCGTGGCCGCAGGCCATCAGGCCCCCATCACCCCCGGCGGCTCCGAGCTGGTGCGCTCGCGCTTCGGCCAGCCCCTGGCCGTGGCCGACCACGCAATCGGCGCCCGTGGCGTCGTCGGCATCCTGCCCGCCGGCACTCTGCCCGTGTCCCTGTTCATCCGCGTGCCTGCCGCCCTGGGCGCGGGCTTCAAGGCCTCCATCGGCCTGGCGGATGCGGACGGCGACATCAGCACGGCAGCCGACGACGGCGGTGGTGCCTGGGTGACGGACAACGACGCGGGCGCGGCCGGCGGCTATGTGCACCTGGTGCCTGCAGCCTTTGCCAAGCTGGTGCCCAAGGACCAAGACCGCCACATCGTCCTGAAGGTCACAGGCGCGGGCACGGCCGCAGGCCTCTTCGCCCTGGACCTGATCTACACGAACGCCTGACAGCGTGTGCGCGCCCCGCAAGGGGCTTTTCCCCGGTGGCATCCGCTGCCGGGGCTTTTTGAACCCCGGAGAACCATCACCATGAAGCTGTTCACTTCGCTGCCCGCACGCAAGGACGGAACCCTGATCGTGCGCCTCAAGGGTGCCACCTATGTCTTCAATGGCAAGCCGCTGGCCTGCGACGTTGAGGACGAGGCAGATGCCAAGCACCTGCTGGCCCGCAACTTCCAGACCGAGGAGGAGTTCGAGGCCGAGCAGAAATTCCTGCGCCTGTCTGCCGAGCGCGAAGCCCGCCGCGCAGCCCAGGACGGCAAGGCTCCATCCTCGCGCGGCACCTTCTCGCCCGGCGTGGGCCCGGACGATGACGACGACCTGGACGGCGGTACGGGCATGCCCCAGGAATCCGACTCGGCCCCCACCGGCCGCGTGCGCAAGGCCTCGCGCGCTTCCAACGTGACCGGCTGATCGCACCATGGCCAGCTGGGAGAACTGGATGCCTGAGCTGGTACTGGCTGCCCCCAAGGCGCCGGTACCGCTCATTCACCTGGCGTTGAACCGCGCCGCGCGCACCTTTCTCAAGGCAACGCGCGCCTGGCAGGAATGGCTGGAGCCCACGGACGTGACTGGCGAGGCCTTCGCCGAATACACCTTCGAGCTGCCCCAGGGCGCAGAGCTGCTGCGCCTGGAGCGCGCCACGCTGGACGGCCGTCCGCTGGAAGTCGCCCAGAGCCGCGACCTGCCGGCCGACCCATGGCAGCACGAGTTGCGCGGCCGGGCCTACCTGGTCACGACGAACCTGCGCGAATTCACAGTACGCACGGGCAGCGCGGGCCGGCTGCAGGTCTACGCCTCGCTGATGCCGTCCCTGCGCGGCAACAGCGTGCCCGACGAGGTGGCCTCGCTCTACCATGAGGCGATCCGCGAAGGCGCCAAGGCCGAGCTGCTGGCCACCGAGGGCACGGACTACTACAAGCCCGACCAGGCCGGCGTGGCCCTGGCGTTCTTCCAGCGCGCCATGGATGACGCCACGGCCGACGTGTGGCGCTCCAACACCAGCCGCGGCTCGCGGGGGAGGGCGTCATGGCTTTGACCGTGGCCCAGCTGCTGGACGATGCAGCGCGCGACCTGCAGGACAAGGGGCACATCCGCTGGACCCGCGCGGATCTGCTGGACTGGTTCAACGCCGCGCAGCGCGCCTTTGCCGAGCAGCGGCCGGACCAGATGGCCCAGCCGCGCGACCTGGTGCTGGCCGACGGGTGGCGGCAGGAGCTGCCGGCCGGCGTGCTCACGCTGATCGACATCACCAACAACGCCAACGCCACGCAGCGGCGCATCACCAAGACCGACCTGTGGGTGCTGGACGCCGTGGCCGGCGCCTGGCGCTCTGGCTCCCCGGGCCGGGAGGTGCAGCACTACATGCACGACCTGGGCACGCCGCAGGAATTCCTGGTCTATCCGCCCGTGGCCGCCGGCACCAAGGTGCGCGCCATGGTGGGTGTCGCGGCCGTGGACCTGGCCGACGAGAACGGGACGCCCTCGGTTCCTGAGCGCTGGATGGACGCGCTGCGGCACTTTGTGCTGTTCCGTGCCTGGTCCATCGACGCCGAGTTCGGTGGCAACGCCACCATCGCGGCGGCGCACCGCGCCCTCTACAACGAGGCGCTGGGCATTCAGGCCCAGGCAGCAGCAACTACGGCCGTGGCGCAGAAGTAAGCGCAAGAAATCCCCGGTGGTGACCAAGCCTGCCTATACTGCGGGCAATTTCCACTGGGGCGCTGGAGTGCTCGGAACCATAGGAGCCGATATGGCTGGTTTCTCGACCTCCCTCGCCAACGCGATCATCAGCGCCACGCTGCGCAAGCAGGCCTTCCCGGCCATCCGCAACACCTTCTTCGCCCTGTTCACGGCCGACCCCACCGACGCTTTCACCGCCGGCACCGAGGTGGCTGCACCGTGGTACCAGCGCGTGCCCACGGGCGCCTTTGCCGCGCCCAACAACGGCGCCACCTACAACGCTGTGCGTGCGGAGTTTCCGCCCGTCACGGGCGCCCAGGTCACGGTCACGCACATCGGAATCATGGAAGGTGACTCGGCCACCGATGGCACGGCCACGCTCATGTATTCCGAGCCGCTGCCCAACCCGCGCACGCTGCAGATCAACGACGTGTTCCTGGTGGACAGCCAGGCCCTTACAGGCGACTTCACGCTGCAGCTGCTGTAAGCCATGAACCGGGGTGCACTCAATGGCTTCGCGCTGAACGGGCGGGTCTCCGATCCCGTGGTGCGCATCCGCGTGGACGCCAAGGGCTATGCCCGTGTGCGTGCCGGCGGGAGAGTGCTCGCCTATGCCGTTGTCCACTCGGCTCCGGCCGCTGCGCTCACCGGCCCGCTGGGCCGCGTGCATGCCAAGCTCTCGGCCGATTCCGTGGCGCGCGCAGCTGTCGAGGGCGTGCTGGGCCGGGTCCATGTGCGCAGCCTGCTGGCAGCCACGGGCCGCGCCATCGTCAAGGTCACGCTGCCGCCCGTGCGCGGGCGAGTGGCAGCTCAGGCCCGTGCCAGCGCCACGGTCACGGCCCACGTGCAGGCCCGCATTGGGGTGGACGCGGCCGCGCGTGCCAACTTCAAGCCCCAGGCGCGCCTGCTTCGCCGTGGCCCCGTGCAATCCACGCCCACCGCCCGTGGCTCTGCCGATGGCCGCATCTACGTGCGCCGCTGGCTGCGTTCGCCCGTGGACGGCAAGGGCCAGGCCTTTGTCGTCACGCAGGGGCGGGTCGAGGCGCGTCTGGCCGCGCTGGTCCAGGCAAAGGCTGCCATCACGGCCCGTGGGCAGCGCCTGGTGCGCGCGCCGCTGCAGGCCCAGGGCGTGGCCTTCATCGACATCGATCCCGCCGTGCACAAGCGCCTGCCCTTCGATGAGCAGGCGCCCGAATCCCGCACCTTCCTCGTGCCCGCAGGAATGACCACCTTCTACGTCACAGACCAGGGGCAAAGCATGTTCCGCACTTCCCCCATGCAGCCTGCAGACACGCAGGACTACGACATCGAGTTCGCCGACTGGTTTCCGCCCGGCGACGAGATTGTTTCCGTGCAGCTCAAGGTGCAGCCGGCCATGCCCATGCCGCCGTCCTTTGCCTTCGTGGGCCAGCGCGTGAAGGTCTGGATCTACGCGGGCGGCCTGAGCGGCCAGAAGTACCAGATCAGCGTGGCCGCCACGACCAACGACGGCCGCACGAAAGAGGTGGAGCTGATCGTGCCCATCAAGGAAAAATAGAAATGCCGCAGCTGTTCCTGAACAACTTCCAAACCCAGTTCATTGCCGACGTGCGCGCGGCGCCGCAGACAGGTGCCCCGGCCAGCGAGTTGGACTACGGCGTGCTGCGCGTGTCCGATGGCGCGGCCGGCGCGCTGCTGAATCCGCCCGCCGGCGGCTGGTACGTGCTGACAGCCTACAAGCGCAACGGCTCGCTCGAAACCGATTACGAGATCCTACGCGTCACGGCGGTGGATAACTCGGTGATCGGCGAATGCCGGCTCACGGTGCTCCGGGGCCAGGAAGGCACGGCGCCCCGGGCCTACAACTCGGGCGACCTGCTGGAGATGCGCATGACGGCCGGGGGCATGCGCGAGGTGGTGCAGACCGCCGACCCGCGCCTGACCGATGCGCGCGCGCCAACCGGCGTGGCCGGCGGCGTGCTGGCGGGTCAGTACCCGAACCCCACGTTTGCCCAGCCCATGGCCACGGCGGCGGATCTGCAGGGCAAGGTGGACAAGGTGTCAGGCAAGGGCTTGAGCGCCAACGATTTCAGCGACGAGGCAGCGGCAAAGCTCAACGGCGTGGCGACGGGTGCCACCAAGAACGCGACCGACGCGCAACTGCGGGACCGGGGCACGCACACGGGTACGCAGGCCATGGAAACCGTGGCCGGGCTGCAGGCAGCGCTCGACGCTGCCAAGCAGTTCGCCAACCTCACCGGCAAGCCCACCACCACCACGGGCTACGGCATCACTGATGCGCTGAACTCGAAGCCCGTCTTGCTTCCTGCCGGCTCAGACTTGAATCTTCTGCCTGATGAGAACCGGATCTATGACGGGTTCAATTTCAAGAACAGCCCGTGGGGTCCGGATATGTGGTGCTATGTGGAAACGAGGGCGCATACCTCGCCTAACTACCAGTATCAAATTACCCGGCTACTGACGGAAGAAAGTCCGGTGATGGAGCGCCGGAAAATGGGCGTTCTGGGATTCGGCCCATGGCGACTGCAGAGCGCTTTTGGGGTGCAACCCATTTCTAGTGGAGGAACTGGTGCGGCAACAGCAGCGGCGGCTAGGCAAAGTCTGTCTGTCAGGCAGTACGCTTATACAGGACTAACTTTCTATGTCCGTTCAGATGGCAGTGATGCGAACAGTGGCTTGACAGATAGTCCAGGAGGCGCGTTCAGAACCATTGCACAAGCAGTGTATGCTGCCAATCTGTATGACAGGGCCAACGTTTCTACCGTAGTCAAGATTGGTCCAGGTAATTTTTCTGGAGTCTATGTTGGTGCATCCTCTGCCTTTGGTGGAAATTTTATTTTTGAGGGCTCCGGACAAGGTGTCACGAACGTTGAGGCAGTAACAGGCACCTCTGCATTTTCGATTGCAGCTTGCCGAGTGACTATTAAGAATCTTTCATTGGTTACTGCACAAGGGAATATTAATACTTATTTGATATTGGCAGATCACAATTGTTTATTGGATATATACGACATCACCTTTGGTGGTAATGGAGTGGCTTCATATGTTTTAATGTACTCTGCCAATGGTGCTAATATTCTTGTTGGAAACATCACGATTAGCGGATCTTTCAGTTATGCCTTGAATCCTACATATGCAGGAAGAATATATGTCTCTGGTCAGAGAACTATATTTTTAAATGCCTCCTGCAGTGGCTATTTCATTAATGCTACTTCTAATTCGGTGGTGGCTTGGGCAAATACGACTGTTACTGGGACTCTTGGTGGGGCTGGAGCAAAGTTCTTTGCCGGAAGTAATTCAACGATCAACACGGGCGGTGCGGGAACAAACGCAGTACCTGGAGTGAACGCTGGAACTTTGACAACGGGCGGCCAAATCTCATGAAAACACCGATCTACCAACTCTCCCACGACAAGCTGGTGTTTCGCAAAAATGCGGATGGCACCACGTCCACCATCGCCATTACCGACACGCCCGAGTTTCCGAACCGTAATCCCGACTATCTGGCCTATCTGGCTTGGTGCTCGGCGGGCAACGTGCCAGCGCCTGCGGACCCGCTGCCGGTTCCCGTGCCCCCGACCATCACCCGCGCCCAGGGCAAGGCGGCTCTGATCCAGGCCGGCATGTGGCCGCAGGTGCTGGCCTTCGTGGCCGGCATCGAAGATCCCAACGAGCAACTGCTGGCCCAGGTCGCTTTGAACGACACGGTGAACTGGGAGCGCAGTAGCCCATTCCTCGCGCGTGTCGCCGTTGCGCTGGGCCTGAGCGAGCAGCAGCTCGATGAGCTGTTCATCGCGGCGGCGGCCGTGGTGCTGTAGCGGCCTGTCCGCACTGGTGCCAAGCCTGCCACGGTAGCAGGCCATGACCACCTACAAGCTGTCCGCATTCCCGGGCGAGGCGCCCAGCGTGTCCGACCGCGCGCTGGGCGCGAACTTCGCCCGGGAGCACTTCAATCTCTTCCTGCCCAGCGCCGAGTTCTGGCCGCTGGCCACCGACCGCCGCCACTCGGCATGCCTGGCTGGCACGCGCACGCTGCACCGCTTCGCGCGCGATGCCAGCGGCGCCGTGGTGCAGAACCCGGCCGCGCCCATCCGCTCCTGGGTGCAGGAGCTGTCCTTGGTCAAGGGCCAGATCAACGACGAGGCCACCGAGCGCACCTACCAGACCACCAACGACGGCAGCGCGGCGCCGCGTGCCCTGGACGTGCGCGGCAACGACCGGCTGCTGGGCGTGGTGCGCCCGGTCAAGCCCACCGTCACCCTGCAGGTGGTGGACGAGTTCACGACCGAGGAGGCCAAGACCTGGCTGTATGGCGACTTCGCCGAGCTGGTGCGCGCGGATCTGCTGGCCACGGTGATCCAGCACGAGGGTCACCAGGAGGCCATCCGCTGGGATGCCAGCGGCAAGGCCTATGCCGGCGCCACCTCCAACTACGGCCTGTCCCTGTCTACCGCCGTAGGCTCTGGCGCCTCGGCTGGCAACCTCTATGCCGTCGTCACGGCGGCCCGCGCGGCTGCATGCGAGATGGACACTACACGCCTGGGTGCCGTCAAGACAGCCAGCGGCTGGGCCATCCCACTGGCCGCCATGCCGTTCAGCTACCCGTTCCGCCGGCCCGCTCTGGTGGAGGCGCTGCAGCAGCATGAGTTTCCGGACACGGCCGGCGAGCGCTCCGGTGAAACCGTGCTCACGGCCGACCAGGCCAGCAAACTGGCCGACCTGGTGGAAGCCTCTGTGGCACCCGGCAGCAAATGCACCAACTGGCGCAGCGAGCTGGACAAGCTGCTCAAGGAATTCGCGGACCTGGCCCTGAGCAAGTCTTGGGCCGGCGCGGGCACGGCGCCGACGAAGCCCAGCGAGCCCAAGGTGGCCCAGTACCATTTCGACTCCGACAACAACGCCATCGAGCACCCCGATTGGGTGCAGTACCGGCGTGACCTTGAGGCGTACTACAAGGCCCTGGATGCCTACACCGACAGCAAGTCGGATGCCTCGGCCCAAGCCGGCAGCTTCAACGCGCGCCTGGTCGAGATCCAGCAGCGCTGCAGCACGCTGGTGTCCAGCATCCAGACCCAGCTGGCCAGCCAGTACATCGCGGCCACGGGCGACACGGCCGTGATCGGCACCTGGCTGGACCAGCTGGGCGGCGTGGCCGACCTGGCGGGCAAGACCGTGGAGCGCGTGGTGGACTCGCGCTTTTACGTCGTGGCCTTTGTGACCGACTGGGGCGAGGAGTCCGAGCCGTCGCCCATCTCCGACATGCTGGAGGTGGACCAGAACGACACCGTGACCATCCAGCGGCCCCAGGCCATGACGGGCGAGCAGCATGCCGCGCGCCACGTCGTGAAGTGGCGCATCTACCGCAGCAACGCCTCGGCCGCGGCGGCGGCCTGGCAGCTGGTGCAGGAGCTGCAGATCTCCGTGGCCAGCTTCCTCGATGACAAGAAGGGCGAGGAGCTGGACAGCCTGCAGCCGCAGTTCACCTGGGCCGCGCCCCCGTACCGCATGGACGGCCAGTACGAGGGCGACAACAAGCCCAGCGTGGGCGCCAACCCCTACCTGCGCGGGCTCACGGGCATGCCCAACGGCATCATGGCCGGCTTCATCGACAACACCGTGGCGTTCTGCGAGCCCTATGTGCCCTACGCCTGGCCCGTGGACTACCAGGTCACGACCGAGTGGCCCATCGTGGGCATGGCCGTGTTCGACCAGACGCTGTTCGTGGGCACGGCCGGCAATCCGTACTTCGTGACGGGCGCGCACTCGGCGCAGATGTCGGCCATCAAGCTGGACAGCAACCAGTCCTGCAGCGCCCGCCGCTCCATCGTTCCCGTGCAGGGCGGCGTGCTCTATGCCTCGCCAGATGGCCTGTGCCTGGCCAGCCCGGGCGGCGTGCAGGTGGTCACGCGGCAGCTGATCGCGCGCCAGGACTGGCAGCGCATGCAGCCATCCACCATGTTCGCGGCCGAGCACGAGGGCGTCTACTACCTGTTCTACGCCGGGGCCGGCGGCGGCTGCCTGGCGTTCAGCGCGCAGGACGGGGCCAAGCTCGGCCATGCCGACCTGGGCGGCGCCACAGTGACGGCGGTTTGGGTGGACCGCTTCAACGACCTCATGTACGTGGCGCGCGGCCAGGACATCCTGGAATGCTTCACGGGCGATGCCCTGCGCTCGGCGCGCTGGCGCACAGGCCTGGCCACCCAGGGCCAGCAGCTGCCGCTGGCCTGGGCCAAGGTCTACGGCCTGCAGGACGCCCAGCACCCGATCACGCTGCGCCTGTGGGGCGACGGCCAGCTGCAGCACACGGCCCGGTTCACCGACCTGCAGCCGCAGCGCCTGCCGCCCGGGCGCTGGCTGGAGCACCAGGTGGAGATCGAGGGCGCGGCCCGCGTCACCAGCGTGGTGCTGTGCTCGACCACGGAGGAGCTGCGCAGCGTATGACCAACCGCAAGAAGATCGACACGGGCGCGGCCCGCCTGCCGGCCCTGGCCCGGGTCAACGTCCAGGACAAGGCCCTGTCCAACTGGATGCAGGCCGTGACCGAGCACCTGGAAGTGCGCTCCGGCGCCCGGGGCAACGAGTTCGAGCGCGGCGTGACCCTGCGCGAGCTGCTGGACCTGCAGGGCTCGGTGCAGGGCGTCACCCAGCTGCTGGCCACCGACAAGACGCCGGGGGAGGGCGAGATCGTCATCGACCTGGGCGGCGGGCTGTCGGCCACGGTGGCCGTGGAGCGCTTCGCCCAATCCATCATCGAATCGCGCCTGTTCAAGAGCCTGGCCAAGACCCTGGACGACCCCAGCCGCTTCGACCACCTGGCGCAGGAGATCCGCGACGAGCTGCTGCGCTCCATCGCCGACGAGGCCGCCAAGCGCGGCGCCGAGGTGCGCGAGCTGCAGACCGTGGTGCAGAGCAACGAGCGCAGCCTGGCCATGGCCGTGCGCGAGGTCACAGCCAGCCTGCGCAACGCCAGCGCAGGCCTGCGCGCCACACAGGCGGCGTTCGCGGACGGCCAGCGGGCCATGGCCACCAACGTGCTGCAGCTGCAGGCCTCCCTGGGCAACTACTACCAGGACGGCAAGCCGGGCCGCGCCATGCTGGAGCAGGAGATGACGGTGCTGGCCGGCTACAGCGAGGGGCTGCGCGCGCAGTACACGCTCAAGGTGCAGGCCGGCGGGGCCCTGGCCGGCTACGGCATCGCGGCCGAGGAGGTCAACGGCAAGACTTCCAGCGCCTTCATCATCATGGCCGACAAGTTCGCCATCGTCTCCCCCAGCTACAACGCCGGCCAGATGAGTACGCCGCGGCCCGAGGACGTGGTGTTCGGCGTCGATGGCGACGGCATCTACCTGCAGCGCAACGTCTACCTCAAGGGCAACATGCGCATCGACGGCTTGGGCAAGAAGCTCGTGGACGGCCTGCGCGGCTCGGTGCTGCTGT
This sequence comes from Delftia sp. DT-2, assembly GCF_028401915.1. Classification (NCBI taxonomy): domain Bacteria; kingdom Pseudomonadati; phylum Pseudomonadota; class Betaproteobacteria; order Burkholderiales; family Comamonadaceae; genus Delftia; species Delftia sp. DT-2. The sequence goes on along the minus strand of NZ_JAQOTI010000005.1, from coordinate 189,320 downwards.
CGGCCAGCGGCAGCTTCTGGAGCGATGCCACCGCGCGCCAAGCCGTCTGGCAGGCCCTGGGCAACAGCGGCAGCGCGCCCAACACCAACCACCTGGTCGTGGGCGATGCCGTGACCATCAGCAACGGCGCCGGCTTCACGCAGACGCGCCACTGGATGGGCGCGGCCTGGCTGATCCCGGCCGCCGTGCTCAACGGCGATCTGCTGGTGGACGGCACGGTAGCGGCGCGCAAGGTGGACACGCGCGGCCTCACCGTGCGCGACAACGCCGGCAACGTCATCCTGGACGCCAACGGCCTGGATGCGCAATGGCTGCGCAATCTCAAGGCCGCCCAGGTCAATGGCCTGGGGCCGCTGGCCACCAAGGACAAGGCCCGCATCGGCGACACCGTGGCGTTTCCGGACGGCACGACGCTGAACACCAGCGACTTCATCAACCGGCTGCAGCGCATCACGTCCAACAACATCGGCGTGTTCATGGACACGGCGGCCATTGGTACGGCCTATATCGGGCAGGCGGCCATTGGCACGCTGCAGATCGCAGGCGGCTCGGTCACGTCCATGACCAGCGATCTTGTGACCAGCCCCTTCACGCTGGCCCCAGGGGAGACAAGAACCATCTGCAACATCTGGATCGACAACCCCGCCAGTGGTGCCTCGGGCGTGGTGCTGATCGGCATGGCCCATTTCATGCCGAATGGCGGCTCGGGAGCCATCGGGCTGACGATTTCGCGCGGCGGCAATGCCTTGCGCTTCGCCGGAACTTCGGCTGCCGCAGGCTTTCAGCAATCCGCCCTGATTTCGGGGTTTGACGCTGGACCGCCACCCGGCGTTACCGTCTATTCGCTCCAAATCCAGAACCTTGAGGGAAGCACATTGCAAGTGTTCAGTGCCAATCTGGTCGGAACAGGGGGCCGTCGATGATTCATTTCATTCAGATCGATAGCGCGGGCAACATACTGCGTTGCGGTAACGCGCCTTTCAAATCCTTGCGTGAGATGCCCGGCGCGAATGCCTCATACCGTCGCATCCCTGGACCCCTGGGCGATCCCGACGCTTATTACTGGCGCGGGGGACTTGTCGAAAAACCGCCCAGGCCGTCCCATTTTCACCGCTTCGATCCCCAGGAGCAGGCGTGGAAACTGGACGATAACCTGGCATGGAGCGCTGTACGTGGCCAACGCGATGCACGCCTGGCCGCATGCGACTGGGTGACGCTGCGCGCCCAGGAGACGGGCGAGCCCATGCCGGCGCCCTGGCTTGCCTACCGGCAGGCCCTGCGCGACATCACCGATCAGCCCGACCCGCTGGCCATCGTGTGGCCCACGGCACCCGCCTGATGCGTGCCAAGCCTGCCACCGTGCTCGGCATGCCCCATTCCCTCGAATATGACCTCGACGCGGTGCTGCCCTTCATGCAGGGCCTGGTGCCGGGCTTGGCCCGCTCCCAGGACATGCGCGCGATCGGCCTGCGTCGTGGCGGCCAACTGGTGGCTGGCGTGCTCTATGAAGGCTTCAACGGCCGCAACCTCTGGATGCACGTCGCGGCCGAGCCCGGCGCGCGCTGGCTCGTGCGCAGCTACCTGCGCGCCTGCTTTGCCTATCCGTTTCTGGTGTGCGGCGTGGAGCGCGTCAGCGGCTACGTGAACGAGAGCAACGCCCTGGCGCGGCGCTTCAACGAGCACCTGGGGTTTCGAGAGGAAGCCCGGCTACATGGAGCGGCGCCGGACGGCGGCGACGTGCTTATTTTTGTGATGTGGAAAAAGGAGTGCAGGCATGCGCTGGCACACGACTGAATTTGATTTCCTGCCCGAGCGCGCGTTCTGGCCGCGTCCCGGCGGATCGATGACCATGGAAGGCGGCAAGGGCAGCAGCACGCCCGCCCCCGACCCGCGGCTGGTCGAAGCCCAGGTGAAAAACCTGGGCATCCAGGACGACATGATCCAGCAGATCATGGGCAACGCGAACGACATGGCGCCGTTGCAGAAGGAGCAAACGCAGTTCGCGCTGGACTCCTCCCGCACCGCGTGGGAGCAGTCGCAGTCTGACCGCGACTATGCACTGGGGCGCCGCGACAAGCTGACGGGCCTGCAGGACACCATGATCGAGGATGCGCGCACCTTCGACACGGAGGCCAAGCGTGAGGAGCTGGCGGGCCAGGCGGCTGCCGATGTCTCCAACGCCTACGAAAGCGCCAAGCGCACGCAGGGCGCAGAGATGGCCCGCATGGGCATCAACCCCGCTGATGGTAAGTATGGTGCCGCGTCCAATGCGCTGGCCGCCGGTGAAGCGCTGGCCACAGCGGCAGGCAAGAACTCGGCCCGAACCGCCGCGCGTGCGGAAGGCCGGGCGCTGACGGACCGGGCCTCGAACGCGCTGGCCGGCTATCCCGCCATGGGCATGCAGACGACGGCGGCCACGGCCGGCTACGGCGCCTCGGGCCAGAACATCGCCAATACCGGCCTGGCTGGCCTGAATTCCGGCTACGGCCAGGCGGCGGGCATGGCCGGCAACGCTGGCAACAGCGCGGCCAACATGTGGGGCCAGCAGTCCCAGGCCTACCAGCAGTCGCAGGCCACCCAGGGGGCCGGGACGGGTGCCATCGTGGGCGCGGGCTTGTCTGCTGCGGCCATGTTCTTCTGATGCGGGCTGCAGACATTGCCGACAGCGTGGGCCAGGCGATTACCGGCCGGCGCGCTGCATTGCATTTCAGTGGGGGCAAAGACTCGCTGGCATGCCTGTATCTGCTGCGTCCTCTGGTGGAGCAGGGCCTGCCGGTCTACTGGCTTTCCACGGGCGACACCATCCCGGAAACACGCGCGGTCGTGGACCAGGTGCGCGCGTGGATTCCAGATCTGCGCACCGTGCAGACGGACGTGCTCGCCTGGAAAGCAGCCCATGGCATCCCGAGCGACGTGACCACGGCGCAATCGAGCTGGATCGGCCGCGCCTACGGCATGAGCGACACGCCCCTGGTGGGCCGCATGGACTGCTGCGTGGCCAACCTGATGCAGCCCATGCACCAGCGCATGCTGGCCGACGGCATCGAGGTGGTGATTCGCGGCACCAAGTTGGCCGACACCGGCCAGGTGCCGGCGCGCGGCCCAGGCGATGCCTACGGGGTTTTGCTGCCGCTGCTGCACTGGAGCCATGACCAGGTGTTCCAGTTTCTGCAGGACGTGGGCGCCCCGTGCAATGCCGTCTACGACACCTTCCACGCCATCAGCGCGCCCGAGTGCCTGCACTGCAGCGCATGGTGGGACGACGGCAAGGCCGCCTATCTCAAGCAGCTGCACCCCGACAAGGTGGGGCAGTACCGAGCGAACCTGCAGACCATTCGCGCCGAGCTGGCGCGCCGGGTGCAGGAATTGGACAGCGAATTGAAGGAGTGCGAACGATGAATTTGGGAAATGGCTTCGCTGCGGGCCTGGCACAAGGGCAGCAATTCACCAGAGGCATATTCGATGCATACCGCGCCGGTCAGCAAATGAACGATGCGCGCGACCAGGCTGCGCAGAAAGAGGCGTTGAAGGGCATTGCCAGTGCCACAGCCGTGGAGTCCACGGGCTACACCGCCGACCAGGGCAAGGAGCTTGAAGGCCTGGCCGCCAACGGTTACAAGATCGACTTTGACGACGCACAGAAGGCCTATGTCGCTCGCAATGAAGCCGGCGACACCAAGACCATCGCCATGCAGGGTGTGACGGATTTCATGGGCGAGCGCTCGGCCGGCTCCCTGAGCCGCGAGCAGCAGGACAGCACGCGCATGCTGGCCATGGCCGACGTGATCGGCCGCACGGACCCCGAGCGCGGCCTGCAGATGCGTCAGCAGTTCCGCCAGGGCCAGCACGCTGAAAAGCGCCAGGCGCGCGAGGAAAAGCAGTGGGCCAGAGAGGATGGCATCGAGGCCCTGGACAAGGAGCTGGGCCAGGCCTTCGAGTCCTCGCTGATAGGAGAGGACGGCAAGCGCCGAGCCCCCACGGCCACGGACTACCTGCAGTCCAACCAGCAGCGTGCGTTCAAGCTGGCCCAGGGCGGCTACATGGCCGAAGCGGAAAAGGCGTTCAAGGACAATCTTTCGACCGCCCACATCAAGATCCAGATGGACGCGGCCGAGCGCAAACTGGCGCTCGGCCCCGCGATGGCCGCATTGGGCAGCGGGGACTATGGCGCCGTCGCCGAGTTCTACAACCGCTTCGTGCCCAGCGGCGCGAAGGTCACGGGCATCGAGGCGGACAAGGACGGCGGCCTCGTGATGAGCCGCACGGGCATCGATGGCAAGCCCTTGGCGCCGCTGCGTGCCAAGGACCAGCGCGAGGCTATGGCCATGCTCCAGTCCCTGGAGAACCCCGGCGCTCTCTACCAATACAGCCAGGACGAGTTCCGCAATCAGCTGCAGTTGAAGGCCGACAAGCGGGCCGATCAGGCCAGCCGCATCGCAGCCGGGGCTGATGCACGCGCTGCAGCAGCACACAAGCTCACCATGCAGGAGAAAGCCGAGAATCTCAAACAGAAGCGAGAGTTGCCCAGCATCCGCGAGGCACTGGCAAGGGAGGCAGACCCATCCATCTCGGAAGCCAAGATCCGGGGTGTGCGCGCGGGCATCGTGCCGGCACCAGGGGCTGACAAAGCCAAGGCCAAGTACGACTACGACCCTGTGAAGGTGCAAAAGGCATTTGGGGAAACCATCCCCGCCCGGTATGCGGGAGAGAAGGACACCGTGAAGCGCGATATGGACAAGGAGCGGCGCTTCCAGGAGTTCATGGCCGACAACCCGAACATTCGGGACGTGGACGAGGGGCTGGTGAAGTTCAACGCTGTTGACGTGAAGCGCACGAGGAGCGAGAAGGCGGGACGTGCCTCGGCCGTGCAGGCCGCCATGACGCCGGAAGCAATTGCTGCGACAGCTAAGAAACACAGCATGTCTGAAGATCAGGTGCGCGACATGCTGCGCTCAAAAGGCCTCATCAAGTAGGCGTGTCTGGGGGGCGTACCAAGCCTGACAGCCTCGACGGTGTTCCATCCGCGAGGTAATGCATGCCCCAGACCCCCAAAAGCACCACCGATGGCGGTGTTGACCTGTTCGAGATTGCCGGTATCGATCCCAGGCCGAAGAAGGAAGCCCAGGCCCCTGCCGGTGACGTGGACCTGTTCGAGTTGGGCGGCATCTCCATCGATGTGCCCAAGCCCAAGCCGCAGGGCATAGGCGGCTATGTGGCAGATGCTGTCACCGACGTGTTCAAACGCGCGGGCGCCGCCGCCCTCTCTGGCGTGGCTGCCGTGCCCGAGGCTGCACAGTCGGGCATTCGCGCCACAGTGCGCAGCGGCGCCGGTGGCGACCCTGCCACTGTCATGCCCGGCGGCGCCTTCATCCCAGGCATTGACACAGACGAGGCCATCAACGGCCCCATGACGCAGCAGCAGCGCGACCGCCGCGAGTTGCAGGCCGAGCGCGCGGCCGTGGGCGTGCGCCTGCCGGGCGCCGAGACGCTGGCCCGTGCCGGCCGCGATGCGCAGAAGGCCATCAACGACACGACCAGCCAGGCCACGCAGGACGCTGTGGCCAACTCCCAGATCACGGGCAACCTGCTCAAGGGCGAGATCGACTTCGGCAAGGACCCGTCCGTGCGCGGCTTCCTGATGCAGGGCGCAGACGTGTTCGGTTCGATGTTCCCCGTGGTGGCCACGGCGCTGGCCACGCGCAGCCCGGGCGCAGCCGGCGCGGTGGGCGGCGCCATGGCAGCGGGCGAGGGCGTGGAGAACGCGCGGGAGTTCATCGCCAAGCAGTCGCACGAGCAGCTGCTGGACACCAGCCCACTGTACCGCCGCATGATCGATGCCGGCGCGGCGCCCGACGAGGCACGCCGCATCACCAGCGCCAAGGCCGAGTACGCCTCGGCGCTGCTGCAGGGCGCCGTGGCCACGTTCGGCGACCGCTTCACCGGCAAGCTGGTGACGGGCGGGCTCGACCCTCTGCTGGCCCGCGTGGCCGGCCGCTCGGTGCTGGGCAAGACGGCGGCCGGTGCTGGCATCTCGGGGCTGGAAGAGGGCACGCAGGAGCTGGCCGAAGGCGTGGCCTCGGACCTGGGCACCAAGAGCGTTGCCCACGGCAAAGAAATCGGCGAGGACTCGGCCGCCAACTTCGTGCTTGGCGCGCTGGGCGGATCTGCACCAGGTGCTGCCCGGGGCGTGGTGGCCGGCGTGAAGGATCGTAGGGGCGGCCAGGCGGATGCTGGCGGGCGCAACACGGTCATCGACGTGACCTACAAGGATGCCGAAGGCAACACGGTCACGGACGTGGCCACGACCGCAGATGCTGGCCAGAGCGACGGCGCTGCAGCTGCGTCTGCTCCGGCACCGGCACCGGCGCCGGCACAGACGGAGCAGCACGCCGAGCAGCAGCGCGTGCAGCAGCCCGATGGCACGCCCGAATCCATGGACAGCACCACGGCTGCCACGCGCCTGGCCGAGCTGGAGGTGATCGACAGCACCACGGGCCTGAACCCGGTGCAGCAGGAGGAGCGTGCAGCACTGGCCCAGCGCCTGGAGCAGGATGCTGCGCGCGAGGCCGAGCTGGAAGCCCTGGGCGATGAGCCCCAGGCCGTGGCCGCCGAAGCTGCTGCGGCCGAACAGGCCCCGGCGTTTGATCCTGGTGCAGTGCGGTCCAAGACCTGGCCCCAGTTCGTGCACGAGCGCGGCGAGAAGGTGGCCACCCTGCGCCGGGGCACGCCCATCTGGGACCAGCTGCAGCACGAATGGGCCGCAGTGAAGACACGCCGCGCCGGCGCCAACCCCGAGGGCACGGGCGCCGCCGGCACGCCCGTGCAGGAGATCCAGAACCGCGACCGCAGCCGGCCGGCCAGCGTGGTGCAGATGCAGGGCATGGCCCAGAACCCCGACTACCTGCGGCTGGGCGTCTCGCGCAGCCCCGAATCTGGCGCGCCCATGGTGTTCGCCGTGGGCGACCAGGCCGACGCCGTGCAGGCGCTGGGCCGGGCCGACGTGGCCGTGATGAGCGATGGCCAGCGCGTGCCGTTCCGCTACGGCGTGATGGAGGCGGCCGATGTGCAGCCGTCCAACTTCGCGGACGGCGCCGTCAATCCGCTGTTCGACGCAGCGCACCCGGGCACGGTCAAGGCCTTGAACAACGGCCGCGTGGCAGGCCTGCGCGCTGCCTACGAGCGCGGCACTGCCGACGCCTACCGGCAGGAGCTGGCCGCCGACAGCGACATGCACGGCATCGATCCTGTCTCCATTGGGAACATGCAAGCCCCTGTGCTGGTGCGCCTGTATTCCGAGAAGGACAACCAGATCAACATGGGCGCCAAGAGCCAGAGCCAGGCCCTGGGCCTGTCCGCCACGGAGCAGGCCGCCACGGACGCCGCCCTGGTGGACGGCGGCGTGCTGGATGTGTTCGACAGCGGCGCCCTGGACAGTGCGGCAAACCGGGACTTTGCCCGCGCGTTCATCGGCAAGCTGCAGGAGCAGGGCCAGGACGTGGCCGGCATGATGGATGCGAGCGGCGCGCTCTCACCGGCCGGCGTCACCCGCCTGCAGGCGGCTCTGGTGCACAAGGCCTACGGCGATGGTGACCTTGTTGAATCGCTGTTCGGCTCCACCGACAACGACATCCGCGCCATCGGCGAATCCCTCAAAACCGTAGCTGGAGAGTGGGCCAACCTGCGCCTTGCGGCCGAGCGCGGCGCCATCAACGCCGAGGTGGACGTGACCGAGAACCTGCTGCAGGCCATCCGCCTTGTGCAGAAGGCCCGGCGCGAGCGCGCGGCCCTGCACGATGCCGTGCAGCAGGTGGACATGCTGACGGGCGACGTGCCCGATGCCCTGACGGTGGGCATGCTGCGCCTGCTGTACAGCGGCCACTACCTGACCCGGCCCGTGGGCCGCGACCGCCTGGTGGAGTCGCTGCGCGCATACATGGGCGCAGCCTTGGCGACATCGGCCAGCGGTGATATGTTCGGCGAGCAGGTTGGCCCTGCCGCGATCCTTGCCGCACTGAGCGGCCAACCCGTCCCACAGCGACAACAGACCAATGACACAAGCACAGACTCCCAGCAAGCCACAGCCCCGCAAGGCAGCCGAGAACCCCCTGGCAGCGATGCTGCTGGGGAGCGTGCTGATGCAGCAGGGCCAGAAGCACGGCGACAAGAGCCAGACGGAGCAGGGCGAGCAGCTGCTGGAGATCGCGCAGAACGCCCAGGGCAAGAAGCCGACACCGACAGCGGCGCCGTAGCGCCCGCGCTGGAGCTTTCCAGCTACACCCCCGAAGAAATCCAGGCCCAGCAGGCCCAGCAGCAAGAGGCCGAGCAGCGCCGTGCACGGGAGGATGCCCAGGCCGAAGCCCAGGCGCGGGCCGAGCGCGAGCGCAAGGAAGTAGGCGAGCGCCAGGCCGCCAGCGCTGAAAACTTCCAGTTGGGCCAAGACGCGAAGGATGCCCTGAGCGGCCAGCAGGGAGTATTCGACAAACCGGCCGCCGCCGGGCCAGCGCGGCCAGACACTGCTGCAGCACCTGCAGCACCTGCAGCACCTGCAGCACCTGCAGCACCTGCAGCACCTGTAGCGAGCCTGCGGCCCAAGCTGCGTGACACGCGCGGCACAGGCGTTCGCCTGCATGGCACCAGCCGCCCGCTGCCCGAAGGCGGCCCTACCAACGATGGCGTCTACCGCGGCAACGTCCTCAACATCTACGGCCAGGGCTTCTACACCACAGACGCCGCCGACATCGCCGCCGGCTACACCCGCAAAGGGCAGGGCGGCGAGCCCACGCTGTATGAGATTGCCGAGCACTCCCCTGTCCGTCTGTATGACATGGATGCTCCGATGGAGCCAGAAGTGCAGTCCATGGCCAAGCGCGTTCTGGACGACCTGGCCCGCGATGAGAACACGGAGACGGGCGAGCGCATCACCACGCTGGCCCAACTGTTCGATGAAGCGCGCGCCGAGTCTCGCTACGAAGGCGTGAGTGCGGACGAGCTGCAGGAGCGCTTCGATGGCATTCGCTACAACTTGGAGGACATGGGCTATCGCGGGTTTGCGCATGTGGGCGGCGGAAAAACCGGCAACCAGGCCCACAAGGTGAACATCTACTGGTATCCCGAGGATGATTTGTCCGTCACGCGCAGCGAGCTGTCCCGCTTTGAGGAAGGGGCTGAGCAGCCGGCGGGAGTACCGTTCAAGCGCGCGGAGAGTTCCGTGGCGCCCACCATGACGGCCGACCTGGCGCAGGAACTGCTGCGCATCGCTGGTGGCGCGGCGCCGGCGGGCGCGCGCCATGCGCCCCAGGCACCCATGGCGCGCGTGCAGAAGGTCGTGGACGAAGTACGCCAGGCCTGGGCCAACGCGCCGCGCATCAATGTGGTGTTCGACCTGCAGGACCCGCGCGTGCCACAGGAGGCGCGCGACACGGAGCGACTGCAGGCGGCCGAGGGCGCGGAGGGCGTGCCCAAGGGCTTCTATTTCGATGGCGAGGTCTACCTGGTGGCGAGCCAGCTGGCCACGCCCGAGGAAGTGGCTCGCGTGCTGTACCATGAGGCGCTGGGCCACCACGGCCTGCGCGGCGCCTTCGGCGAGAAGCTGGATGCGGTGCTGGACCAGATCATCGTGGCCCGCCCCCGCGAGGTGCGCGCCAAGCTGCAGGAGTATGGCGAGCTGGACGACCTGGTGGGCCGGCGCTACGCGGCCGAGGAGGTGCTGGCCGAGATGGCCGAGACACAGCCGCAGCTGGGCTTTGTCCGCCGCGCCGTCGCCGCCATCCGCGCCTGGCTGCGCACCCATGTGCCCGCGCTGCGCGACCTGGCCATGACGGACGCGGAGATCATCCGCGACTTCATCCTGCCTGCGCGCCGCTGGGTGGAGCGTGGTGCGGCGGCCGCTGCATCGGCGGTGTCGGCACGGCCCAAGTACAGCCTGGACAGCGGCGCAGGCCGTCGGGCCTTGCAGGAGCTGTCCCAGCTGGACGACCTGTTCACCTTCCCGAAGTCGAAGCAAACGGATCTGAAGGCCATCGCCAAGGAGCACGCTCCGGACATCGAGGTGAGCAAGCCGGTGAGCATTGCCGGCCGGCAGGAATACACGTTGAAGATGCCGGATGGCAAGAAGGCCACGCTGTCGGTGCGCCAGCCCAACCCCTACGGAGAGCAGGTCTACGACATGCTCTACACGGCAGAGGGCATGGAGGCCGTGGCCGGTAGGCCTGGCGAGAACCCGGAGGATGTGCCTCCGACCACGGACGTGTGGCTGGACGTGTCCAAGTTATCCCGGGGGGACTCGGGTGCCATGGCGTACAGCATCGCCGCCACCTTCGCGCACAACACGGACAGCATCTTTATCGGCGACCCGCACGGGCTGAGCAAGACCGCGCTGCGTCGCCGGTTGGAGCAGATGCTGTCCAGCGCGTTGAAGTTCGGCACCACGCGCCACCTGGCGCCGCACCCCGACCAGACGCGCGGTGGTCACGGAGTGCCGGGCTTGCGCTGGGTCTATGGGGATGACGTCGGCAATGTGGAGCGCATGATTGCGGCGAGCGTGGCTGCCACGGATAATGCGTTCCCGACCTCAAACCAGATTGAATATGACGCAGACAGTGGATCGTTCCGACTTTCCAATTCCGGGAAGCAACTATCAAGACAGCAACTGGCTGGCTTGGTTGGACAATCCCTCCGAGCAAGACGTGCAGTGGCTGGAAGCGGACCGGCAGAAGCGGAAGCTGGCTGGAGAACAGTTGCGCGAGCGGCTGTCTGGCGTGCCCTTCTACGCGGAGAGGGCAGCGCGGGTGAAGGCAATCGACGGGGACGAGGCGCTGTACTGGGAAGGTTTGCTGAGCGGCACGCACAAGTTCTAGGCGACCCCAGCCCCAAGCTGCGCGTTTTCTACAGCCGCGGCCCCGCTGCCGGCGCGGCCACGCCGGAACCCTCCAAGGGCAGGCTGGGCCGTCTGCAGGACAAGGTGGCGGACCTCACCGGCTACCGCTCGGTGGATGACTTCCTGTATTCCTGGCAGGACAAGTTCATCGATCTCAAGCGCATCCAGGAACACATCAAGGCCCTGAACGGTACCGTCACCGAGACGAACGACGCCTACCGGGGCGAGGAGCTGTACCACAAGCGCGTGGCCAAGCGCGCCGGCAACTTCTTGCGCGATGAGGTGCGACCACTGCTCAAGCGCATGAATGAGGCCAAGGTGGCCATCGAGGAGCTGGAGCGCTTTCTGCACGCCAGGCACGCGCCCGAGGCCAACCGCGTCATGGCCGAGCGCAACCCCGGCTCCCAGCAGTTGCAGGCCCAGCGCGATGCCGCTGGCAAGACGGTGGAAGATCTACGCCGCCAGCTGCAGCGCGCCCAGGCCCGGGGCATGGCCACCGGCCCGGTGCAGAAGGCGCTGGGCCAGGCCCTCATTGACCAAGACCGCTGGAACAGCGCCGAGGCCTTCGATGGCACCGAGGAGGAACGCCTGTCCCTGTCAGGCATGAGCGACGCCGAGGCGGCGGCGGTGATGGCCGGCTACAGCCCGGAGCAGCGCCGGGTACTGGACGAGTTAGCCGCGCGCGTGGACAGGATGAACGAGGGCACCCTGAAGACTCTGGAGAGCTACGGGCTCATGGACCAGGACACGCTGTCGGCCTGGCGCAAGACCTACCAGCACTATGTGCCTCTGCACCGCGACGAAGCCCACCCGGACAGTAAGGCCCATCCCATCGGCCAGGGTTTCAGCACCAAGGGAGATGCATCGAAGAGGCGCACGGGCTCGAACGAGCGCGTGACCAACATCCTGAGCCACATCGTCATGCAGCGCGAGGCGGCGCTGACGCGCGGCGAAAAGAACAACGTGGTCAAGCGCATGTACCTGCTGGCAGCGCAGAACCCTGACAAAGAGCTTTGGAGTCTGGAACTGCCCAAGAAGAAGGCGCTGGACCCGGATACGGGCCTGGTCAAGACCATGGTGGATCAGGGCGCCAAGGCGCGCGACAACGTGGTGACGGTGCGCATTGGCGGCAAGGATCGGTACATCGTCTTCAACGAGCGCAACGAGAAGGCCGTGCGGTTGGCCGTGGCCATGAAGAACCTGGACGCCAGGGAACTGGACCGCTTCACTCGGATTGCAGCCTGGATCACGCGCTGGTTCGCATATGTGAATACCCAGTACAACCCTGTGTTCGGTGTCATGAACCTGGCGCGCGATCTACAGGGCGCCATGCTGCAGTTGTCCACTACGCCACTGGCCGGCAAGCAGGCCGAGGTGTTTCGCAACATCCGCCGGAACACGCGCGCCATCTACAAGGAACTGCGCCGCGAGCGCAAGGAAGAGGGCGCACCCACTGGCCAATGGGCGCAGCTGTGGGAGCAACTGCAGCTCGATGGCGGCACGACAGGCTACCGCGACCTGTATGCCGATCCCAAAGACCGCGCCAAGGCACTGCAAAAGGCGCTGGACCAAGCTGGCCAGAGCACGTCAGCTGCCGCCGGCGGCCGGGCCCTGCTGGGCTGGCTGTCCGACTTCAACGAAACGCTGGAGGCGACCACGCGCCTCGGTGTCTACAAGGCCGCGCTGGACCAGGGCATCAGCCGCCAAGAAGCTGCCAGCATCGCCAAGAACATCACGGTGAACTTCAACCGCAAGGGCCGCAACACCTCGGTGGTGGGGGCGCACTTTGCGTTCCTCAACGCGGCAATCCAGGGCAACAAGCGCATGCTGGAGACGCTGGCGGGGCCTGCCGGGCGCAAGATCATGATGGGTGGCGTGGCCCTGGGCATGGCGTCGGCCATGGCGGGGTACTTGATGATGGGCGGCGGCGATGGTGCCGACGACGAATGGAAGAAGATCCCCGAGTTTGTGAAGGAGCGGGCGATCATCATCCCGCTGGGCAGGCAGGACTATGTAGCAATCCCGCTGCCGCTGGGGTTCCATGTGTTCCCCAACATCGGCCGCACCATTGTGGAGATGGCTGTGCATGACGACCCGACCAAGAGCCGAATGGGGCACGTCCTGGACATGGCCGTGCTGGCCCTCGATGCCTACAACCCGCTGGGCGGGTCTGCTGATCTGGGGCAGATGGCGTCGCCCACCTGGTTTGATCCCGCGCTGGCCCTGGCTCGCAACAAGGACTGGACAGGACGGGAGATCTACCGAGAGGACCGGAATTCAAACGACCCGACGCCGGGCGCGAGCCGGGTGAAGGATTCGACTGCGGAGCCTTACCGCTGGATGGCCACCTTTGCCAATGCCGTGACGGGCGGCAACGAATGGCGGCCCGGCGCTGCCAGCCCGACGCCAGAGGCCATCGAGTACTTGGTGGAACAGATCACTGGCGGCGTGGGCCGCGAGTTGAACAAGGCCGTGGCCATGGCCACGTCCGCCTTCACTGGCGAGGAACTGGCGCCGCACCAGGTTGTTCTGGCAGGCCGGCTCTATGGGAACACGCGCGGCGCCAACGGCCAGAGCAACGCCTATTACGAGAACCTCAAGCGAATCAATGTCAGCGAGAACGAGTTCAAGGCCCGCGTTCAGCGCGGCGAGGATGCAGATGCGGTGCTGGCTGACGTTCCTCTGGCCAGGGCCCATGACGCAGCCAAGGCACTGGACAAGAAGATTTCGGATCTCCGCAAGTTCCGCCGCAGCGTACAGGCGAGCGAGGTTGCGGACAAGCGCGATCAGGTCAGGGCTATCAATCAGGAGATTGAGCTGTCCATGCGTCTGCTGAATCACGAAGTACACCGAACGCTAGGGTCAGCGAAAGTCTCTCAATCGTGGGAAGGCAAACGCGAATGACTTCTTGATTAAAGAGTTCAATGTTTTGCATATTGTTTCAGTTGACAATGCTTGACACTTTTAACGCATAACTGTGACCGTGCCCTGCGGTCCTGATGCCCAGCGGAGCTTGCTTGATGACGTTTTCTCTTTCGCGATGGCTGGCAGGGGTCGGCTTTGCTTTCCTACTCTCCTCCAATGCCGCGGCCCAGTGGTCCTATCCACCGGGCAGCTCTCTGGTTGTCCCGCCGGGCGGGGCCGTGGACCTGTCCTGCTCTGCGCTGGACATGCAAGGAACCCTGGACCTGGGAGGCGCGCTGACCGTCGATTCTTCGGCTACGTTCGCAAGTACCGCCGCCATCACCAACAGTGGCGGAACGCTGTCGGTGGGTGGTGACCTGCAGATCAACGGATCACTGAATGCCGGCAACAACACGATCGAGCTGCGCGACGGCTGCGATCCGGGCAACACCAGCCAGCTCAGCGGCACCCTGGTCGTGCAGAACCTGACCATCAAGAGCAGCACGGGCCGCACCTTTGTGCTGCCTGTCGGGGCAAATATCACCGTGCTCGGGACGCTGACCGTCGAGGGAGTGCCTGGTCAGCCTGTGGTGCTGCAGGCTGCCAGCGGCACTGCGGTCATCAACCTGGGTCCCGGTGCGACGGTGGTACGCACCAATGCGACGGTTCCGCCCACTGTGCAGATCGGTGCAGGTCCCGGCCCATCGGCTGCGGCCATTCCCACATTGAGCGAATACGGGTTGGTACTTCTTTCTCTGCTGATGGGACTGACGCTCTGGCGTCAGCGCCGCACTGCACAACGTTGATTACACCACTTCCAGACCATGAAAAACATGAAATTCACGCTGCGCTCTGTCTCTTTCGCCGCGGCCATCGCCTTGAGCGGCGCTGCAATGGCGGCTCCTGGCGGTGCCGACATCACCATCACACCACCGGCCAATGGTGGATTCGTCATCAAGAACAATGCAGGCAATGCAGAGCGGCTCCGGGTGATGGAAACAGGCGATGTATATCTGCCCAACCTGTCCAATACAACGGAGGCTGGCAGCGTGGCCTGCTATGACGACGCGTCGGGACGACTGGGTAAGTGCGCGGCAGGCGCGATTGTGGGGAACCCGGGCCCGACAGGAGCCACCGGAGCGACCGGGGCCACAGGACCGGCAGGCGCGACTGGCGCCACTGGCCAGGCAGGCCCGGCGGGACCCACAGGTCCGATTGGCCTTCAAGGTCCAGCGGGCCAGACAGGCGCTCAAGGCCCCATTGGTGCCACGGGCCTTCAAGGTCCCACGGGGGCGCAGGGTGATATTGGCTTGCCTGGCCCAACGGGCCCCACCGGACCAGCAGGGGCTGGAGGAACTACTGCCACCTCAATGGCTGCTCACAACACTAGCGGTTCTGTAATAGCTGTGGTTCTCGGTGGGACCGATATTCCATTACCTAACTCGCAGAATCTTTCTGGTTTTGTGGTCAATGGTTCAAATACGATATTTACGGTTGCTTCGAGCGGCAGGTATAGAGTTAAATATTCTATTAAAATTACTAACAATATGCTTGTTTCGGCAAGGGTTCTGTTGAATGGTGCAGCAGTTGATGCGCTTACAGAGAATACAGCGACCAGCGTCTCAAGATTCGATGGTGAATCAATTATCACTTTGAGTGCCGGCGATATACTGAATGTTCAATTCTTTGGAATGCTTGGGGCGGTGACTTTGCAGTCAGGTAGCGGCGCTGCTCTAATCGTGGAAAAGTTAAGCGATTAGTATATTTAAATTATCATAAAAGCGAGCGTCAGGCTCGCTTTTTTTGTTACGTGACTGTAGCCTAAAGAATCGTATTTTTGATAAAGGAGAGTCTCGAGGTCTTCAAATGGTCTGCGTGTGTCTGAGGGAAGATGGAGGGGTGAAGTCGATGTGGCTGGGGTTCGGGCCTACACATGATTAACCCTTTGGAAGGGTGTTGTGTAAGTTGATCCGAAGGCTGGGATGTTGTCCTGCGGAGGGGAAGACGTAGGAAAGATGTAGCCACCTACATAGGCCCACGATGCTCCTTACAGCACGGAAGGTGCTTAGGCTGATCAGCGCGGAGCTGGAAGCCTCCACACATCGTTGCTACGAGGCAACGGCGGGATTACTGGCCGAGCCCAGAGCAAACAGCTGACTAGCCATACAGCTCTTTGCTATGACCAAAACCTGCCCAAAGTAGGCTGAAATAGTGTGAAAAAGGCATAACTTTGAAAAAACCAGAAGCGTGGCCATCGCTGCAAGTTGTTGATAAAAAAGGGCTTTTCTATTATTCCTATTTCGGCGGATCGGACTTTTAATCCGTTGGTCGCGAGTTCGAATCTCGCAGGACCCACCAAAGAACACAAGGCCTCGTAGCAATACGAGGCCTTTTTTCTTTGCTATCGAAGAAGTAGCAAGATGGGGCCGAAATTTCCAGGCCGCGTTCCGCAACTCTGGGCGTGTTCCGCAATTCACCGAACGGGCTTCACCTTCTTGCCCACCTTGTGGCGGATGTACTGGGCGGTCATGCGCTCCGTCGTGTGCTCCAGCCGTATCCCGCCGTCGTCATCCAACGTGTTGGCGGCCGTGGCGCGCAGGCCCCGTGGCTGGAACTGCGCCTTGGGAATGCCGGCGGCATCCCGAGCGGCGTCGAAGCGGCCGCGGAGCATGTTCTTGGTCAGAGGCTGCCGGCTTCGTTGAGCTGGCCGAGCAGGATTCGAACAAGCCGAGCATGTGTTGCGCGTGTCTGCGGGACGAGCAGGTTGTGGACCGTCTGGACACCGCGCTACGTCAATCCACTACGGAAATCTTGAGCGCGTACGCCGATGACTTGCCCTGGCGGGCGGCTGCGCGGTTGAGGAAGACACGCACACGGTAGTCACCGCTGGCGGGCAATGCACCGGTCCATGTGGGGCCGTCTGCCACCTCGCCCCGGTACAGCGCTTCCTCGCTGCCGGGCGGCAGCACGTTGAAGTAGGTGGAGGTGGATTTCGTCTCCATGTGCACGGTCATCTTCTGCCCGGCAACCGCACGCACTATGTAGTCGCGCGCCTGCTCCTTGTTGCCTTGGAGCTTGCCTTGGACAGTCGCGTCCGACGTGCCTTTCTTGAAGGTCACCGCAGTGGACGGAACGTCCGCCTGGGCGATCGCCGGCATTTGTACAAGCGTGATGGCAGCGAAAAATGCAGCTGCGCAAATTCTGGAAAGCATGCTGATCCTTTCTAAGAGGCACTGATCGCCTCGCTTGCATGCAGGCTACCAGATGATTTTCCGCCTGGGCGCACCCGACGGGCGTGGTTTGCAGGAAGAACTCCGATCGGTGCCGAGGCCTGCATTGACAGGTCCTTCCGTCGCGCCGCCCCCGCCGATGACGGTAACGGTCATGGTTGTGATGCCTGCAGGCACCGTGCAAAGTTGGGGGCCGCCAGCGGCCGTTGTTGATTTGGTGTTTCTGCTCGCTTTTTCCTCTTCCCTAGATGCCTAGAAATTGAAACGGTAATGATTCCTGAAACTGCCGCGTGGCATCGCCCGAGAAGGTGTGGTTCTGGTCTGGGCCCAGATCCAGCTTGAGAACCTTGCCGGTTTTCTGGCTGAAGTCGAGTGCCTTGAGGTCTATCCAGAAGGTATTTGGCGTCAACGCTGATTCGAAGAAGTAGAGCTTGCGCTGGTGGTCGAAAACGGTTCTCCAGCGGGTTGACGAGATATTGGGCTCCTCCGGCGTATTCAGGCCGTAGGGCACCGAGGCGTTGCGGATCACGCTGAAGACGCTGGCCAGCGCCTTGTTGGGGTCCTGACTTTTGGGGATGGCGTTGACGTAGAAGGATGCGCGGGCAAATCGATCGGCGGCGCGATTGGTGCCGGGCAGCATGGTGGTGCCGCCCACTTGCTGCCAATAGGTGTTGAGAGCCAACTGCTGATCAAACGTCGGTGAATTGGTCATGACCTGGTATTGCCGGCCGTGATGTATCACCTGCCGGCCATTGATGTACTCGACGATGGCGCTGTCGCCGCTGGCGTCGGACATCGAGAGATGCAGCGTCGTCAGCCGGTTCTCTCCGGGAACGTTGTCGGAGACGATGGTGAAAGGTTCTTTCTCCAGCGCCGCAACGGCTTCCTGGACGGTGGCGAAGTTGTCCAGCACGTATTGCGCCCAGGCTGCAATGGTCAGGCCAGGCTTGCTGCCCGCACCGAAGGCCGGGTATTGGGACTCCACCAGCCAGAGCAGGTTGGCGTTGAGGCCGGCTTCATTGACTCCATCGGTGGTGGAGACGTCATAGCCCGAGGTGATGACGCTTCCGTATTTGGACGTCCAGCGCAACGAGTTGGGGCCTGCCTTGCCTGAGCGCTCCATTCCACGCGGGAGCACCCAGAGATTGCTGACGATGTCGCTTTTCCAATCCATGGAGCGCGCGGTGACGACCTGGCCATTCGCACCAAGAAAGACAAGGCGGGTGCAGGCCCAGGTGCTGGGCAGGGCCGTAAGGCCGGCAATTCCCATCAGCAATGCGCCCACTACGGGGTGAATCTGCAGTCTGCGTTTCTTCATGGCAACTCCTTTGCAGGCAAATGGACTGGCGCAGTGTAGTGCGTCATTCGTACCCAGGTCAGAAATGGCCGCCTTGTGAAAAGGCGGGCCGGCAAACTGGCGGTCATTGGAGATGCCGCGCATGGGCCTGCGCGCATGCGGGTGCAGAGGGCACCGCTGTCAGATGGCGTGGCTGAACATGGGGCTGGCCAGCATCGCCACCGCAAAGGAGATGGCGCAGATTGCAGACCACAGGAATACGAGGAAGAGGTGGCGCATCGTGCAGCTCTCGGGAGTGTTTGGTGGTTCTTGCCAGTTCAATTGCGGATGCGGTTCAGAATGCGCAGCCCAAGCATTGAAAGGCGTTCCAGCAGAGGCCTTGGCTCCATGCGCAGCAGCAACAACTGCTGGCCGCCGCGCACGGGAAAGGCTTCCAGCAGGCTGCGGTGGTAGCGGGCATCCGGGTCCGGGTTGAAGCTTTCTGTGGGAACGACTCGATGCATCTTGTATCTCCGTCATGTGATTTCGGAAGCCTTTGGGGAGCGTGGCGTCTGACGGGATCTATTTCAATTGGTTTCGCGGCGTTTCCGTGCGGGTCAAGTTTGTGGCCGCATGTAGGCCGGGTCTGTACGCTGCGTATGTGTTTTGCGCACGTGCTGTGCGGCCTGTCCGCAGGTCTTCACAGGTGTGAGCAGCGCGTCGGCAACGGCTTTGCGGCGGCTGGCAGTCCCTAGAATTCGGGATCCCCATCTCATTTGCCAGGAGTTCCATGTCCTCCGTTCCCACGCTTCAGATCCGGCCCGTTGCACAGGCGGACCATCAGCAATGGCTTCCTCTTTGGCAGGGCTACAACGCCTTTTACGGGCGCGCTGGCGAGACGGCGCTGCCCGAGGACATCACGCAGGCGACCTGGGAGCGCTTTCTCAATCCGCTGGAGCCGGTGTTTGCGCTGGTGGCAGAGAGCGAGGGTGAACTGGTGGGCCTGGCGCACTACCTGTTCCACCGCAGCACCACGCGGCTGGAGCCCGTGTGCTATTTGCAGGATCTGTTTGCCGATGCACGCCGGCGCAAGCAGGGCATAGGCAAGTCGCTCATCCGCGCGGTCTACGAGCAGGCATCCCTGGCGGGAGCGCGCCGTGTCTACTGGCAGACGCAGTCTTCCAACGAAGCGGGCCGTGCGCTGTATGACCAGGTGGCCGAGCATCGTGGCTTCATCGTCTACGGGCACGAACTCCAGGGCAGAGCCTGACGCTTTGTTGTCGGGTTGGCGATCCAGAGAAGAAACCTGTTGAAACAGCGGGTGCGCGCAGCCGATGCAGGTCCGCCGGGGGGGCTTGGCAACCCTAGAATCACGCGTTGTCCTTTCGCTGCTTGCGCTGCACCCCCATGTCCAATCTCATCGTCCACGGCGGCACGCCCTTGCGCGGCCGCGTCGTTCCTTCCGCCAACAAGAATGCCGTGTTGCCGATCCTGTGCGCCACGCTATTGACCGATCAGCCGCTGCGGCTGCATGGCGTGCCGGACATCACCGATGTGCGCAAGATCCTGGACATCTTCCGCACGCTGGGCAGCGAGGTGGAACTGGACGAAACCACACGCACGCTGCAGTTGCATCATCGCGATACGCGCTTTGATGCATCGTCGCATCGCCTGCCGGAGGAGATGCGCTCTTCCATCATGCTGGTGCCGCCGCTGCTGGCGCGCTTTGGCGTGGCGCGGCTGGAGGACAACGTCAAGGGCTGCACGCTGGGCGTGCGTGAGATCGATCCGCACGTGGACATCTTCCGCTCCTTCGGAGGTGAGGTGGAGCGCGCCAGCGGCTCGCTGCTGATCCACAGCGCACAGCCGCTCAAGGCCGTGCGCCACTGGCTGGACTACGCCTCCGTCACGGCGACAGAGAATTTCGTGCTGTGCGCCGTGGCCGCGCAGGGCGAGTCCATGCTGACCAATGCGGCCTGCGAGCCGCATGTGCAGGAGTTCTGCCGCTTCATGGTGATGATGGGCGCCGACATCGACGGCATCGGCACCTCGCGGCTGACGGTGCGTGGCGGCGCACCGCTGAGCGGCGGCGAGTTCACCTTCGAGGAAGACTTCCACGAGATCACCACCTTTCTCGCGCTGGGCGCGATCACGGGCGGCGATGTGGAGGTGCGCAACAGCACGCCGGACAACTTTCCGCTGATCGACCGCACCTTCGCCAAGTTTGGCGTGCAGGTGGAGCACAAGAACGGCTGGTCACGCGCGCTGCGCTCGGGGCCGCTGAAGGTGCAGACGCCGTTCACCAGCAATGTGCTTACCAAGGTGGAAGCCGCTCCCTGGCCGTACTTTCCGGTGGATCTGCTGCCCATCTTCATTGCGCTGGGCGTGCATGCGCAGGGCAATGCGCTGTTCTGGAACAAGATCTACGACGGCGCGCTGGGCTGGACGGGCGAGCTGTCCAAGTTCGGCGCCCATGTGTTTTCTTCGGACCCGCATCGTGTGGTCACCTTCGGCGGCAATCCGCTGACGCCGGCCGTGGTGGAGAGCCCCTACATCATCCGCGTGGCGATTGCGCTGTTCATGGTCGCCAGCAGCATCGAGGGCCGCTCGGAGATCCGCAACGCCACGCCGATTCGCCGTGCGCATCCGCACTTCGTGGAGAACCTGCGCAGTCTGGGCGCTCGGGTGGAGTGGACCAACGAAGAGTGATGGAAAGCGGCGATGCGCAGGCTGCTAGGCCTGCGGCGCCGCATCCGAGAATCTCTTGGCCGCCCTGAGCAGGTAGCTCACGGCATAGAGGATGGGGTCGTCCGTCTCGTCGTCGTTCACGCGGTCAATGATTTCCAGCAGGCCTTGAAGGTCGGCGGACATCTGTGGCAGCACGCTGCTGGCCAGGGCCTCCACCGGTTGCTCGGCAGCGGCGCGGTCCGCCTTGAGGTGATAGCCGCGCAGCAGGTCGCGGACACCGATCACCATGGCGCGGCTGGATCTTTCCACATGCATTTCCAGCACGCTCAGCGCTGCGCTGATGTGGCATAGCGCATCTGTTGCCAGGGTCTCCGGGTCGGGCGGGCTGGCGACGGCCTGCGCAGGATGCACGGAGGCTGGCATGTCTGTGTCCGGCATGGTTCTGTCCTTGCGCAATGTGTCCTGGATTCAGGGCTGGTGGTTCGAGGGCGTGGATGTGGGCTTGCACAGCCCCCGGGCGGGTCGTTTCGAGTTTTATGCCAACTTGGAATCATGTCAACTAGGCATGAATCTGAATTTGCATCCGGCAGGTACCATCGCGCAATGCAACGCAAACCCTTTCCCAGCGAAACCCAGGAGCGCTTCATCGTCCGTTTTCCGGATGGCATGCGTGATCGCATCTCGGAAGCGGCAAAGGCCGGCCACCGTTCCATGAATGCAGAAATCGTTGCGCGCATACGGCGCAGCTTCGAATTGGACGAAGCCGGCGATGCCGACCAGGCCGAGATCGAGCAGGGTGCGGCGGGATTGAGAGAGGAAATTTCGCGCCTGTGCCAGTTGCTGCAAGAGCACAAGGACGCTGCGGCAGGCCTGTTCGAGGCGCACAAGGAAGCGGTGGTGGACGAGGCACTGAAACGCCTGCGCTCCGAAACAGGCATGGCGGCAGGCCGCGCTCCGGGGAAGAGATGAGGCTGTAGGCCTGAGACCACGCTCATCGTTGCCGAGCGCTGGCGCCTGTCCTTGCGGGGCGCGCTTATCGTTGCGTCGGGTCTGCAAGGATCCATCCCTTTTTTAGAAGCTCTTGCAGCAAAGGACGCAGCTATGAACACGGATCAGATCAAGGGCACGCTCAAGGATGCCGCAGGCAAGGTGCAGCAAAAGGCTGGCGAGTTGATCGACAGCCCCGAACAGCAGGCCAAGGGCATTGCCAAGCAGGTCGAAGGCACGGCTCAGAAAAAGCTGGGCGATGTGAAGGAAGCCCTGAAGGATGCGAAAAAGTAAGGCGCCCACGCTGCCTTGATGACGAACAAGCCCGCCACTGCCCGGCGGGCTTTTCTTTTCAGCGAGTTTTGACGGGCGCAAGCCCGAGCAAGGCGTTCCTTGCTTCCTTTGTCAGGCGGTCTGGGGCAGCTTGCGGCCGGGGTCCGCGGCCACGTGCACACGGTCACGGCCTGCCTGCTTGGCGGAGTAGAGCAGGGCGTCGGCGCGCGTCAGCGCATCGGTCAGGGCGGTGTTGGCGGCCACGGGGGCGATGCCGAAGCTGATGGTGATCCGCTGGCCGGCTGCCAGCACATAGCCGTCCGCGCTGAGCTGAGCGCGTATGCGCTCGGCCACGCGCTCGGCCTCCTCGGGCGTGGTGCGCATCAGCAGCAGCACGAATTCCTCGCCGCCAAAGCGTGAGACCAGATCGTCGCTGCGCACATGCTGCTGCAAGGTCCTTGCCACGGCCTGCAGAACGCGGTCGCCACAGTCATGGCCCCAGCTGTCGTTGATGCGCTTGAAGTGGTCTATGTCGCCGATCAGCACGGAAACCGGCGCCATGTGCGAATCGGCCAGGCGCAGCTCGGCGGCCTCCTGGAAGGCGCGACGGTTGAGCAGGTTGGTCAGCGAGTCGTGGTTGCGCTCCTGGCGCAGCGCGGTGAAGACATCGCGCACCGTGCAGGCCAGCAGCATCAGGGTGAACAGCAGAGCAAACGACAGCGTGCTGACCAGAGTCACCAGCCAGTAGGTGGAGCGAGCAATCTCATTGAGGTCGGTGCTGCCCAGGGCCAGCACCAGCAGCGGCCGGGCGGCGGTGTAGCCGGCAAACACCACGTAGGACCAGTAGAGCATTCTCTCCAGCCAATCCTGCGGTGGCCGGCGCCGCAGCATGGCGGGCGCCGGCAGCAACTGCAGCAGGCCCAGGCCTGTGTTGAGCCAATGCACGCGTACCCACAGATCGACCTGGATCCGGCTGTAGTAGTACAGCGCGGCCACAACCACCGCACCTATGAGCAAACCCAGCACGGGATGGGCCGAGACCCCGTAACGCCCCGCCATGCAGCGCGCAAAGCACCAGGTGCCAAACAGGTACATGGCGCCTGTGTACACGGCCCAATGGTGGAGTTGTTCGCGGGGGGCAATGCTCTGCCATGCAAGCGCCAGGGAAACCAGGGCATAGCCGCCGGCAATCCACAGCAGATAGCGCTGGCGACGCTGCACCAGCCAGCACACGGCCAGCGTGCAGCTGAGCAGCAAAATGCTCAGCGGCGCAATCAGTACATAGAGGCGATCGGTATCGAGTGACACATCCACAGCGTGTTATGCACTTGCAGGTGCGAAAGACGGCGGCTGGCAGCTTCCAAGCCCAGGCATTCAATGGCGCGGCAGCCGCAAGCGTCATTGCATTTTGCATCCGATGTCACCGGCGCTTGCCACTGCATATGCACTGTTCCGCGTTGTGCACAGCGGGTGATATCGGGTCTGCCCGCGCGCAGCCTCAAGTTCCCGGTATTTCTGACGAAAAAGCAAGTCATCTTTTCCGGATTGATGGGCCATGTCGATATGGCGGGGCTTTTCACCGGAAGACGGCCGGCGCTAGTGCGCGTGGCCTGTTGTTTCACCTTTCCTCTGTTCAGTTTTTCCGACGAGAGTTCTACGAATGAAATTTGATCAATGGAGCGTGTCCGCCAAGCTTTGGGGCACGCTGGGCGGCTTGCTGGCGATGATGCTTGCGGTATCGCTGTGGGCACAGTTTGCGGCGGCCCGCGCCATGGACCAGGGCATGCAGACGCTGTCCGAATATGAGAACCGCATCGGTCTGGCCATTCAATGGAAGGGCGCAACGGAAACCACGGGCGAGCGGGTGCTGGCCAGCAATGCCTCCACCGATGAGGAATTGACGCGCCTGCTCGACGGCCGGGTCAAGGAGGGCTCTGGCCTGATCACCAAGCTGCAGGCCGAGATCGTCAAGGGTGCCAGCGAGGCAGACAAGGCTGCGCTGGAGCGCATCGCCAGCATCCGTGCCGAGGTGCTGGCGCTGAACAAGCGGGCCCGCGAGATCAAGTTGACGGGCGATGCCGCGGCGTTCCGCGAGTTCGTCCAGCAACAGTACCTGGGTGCCATCGGCCGCTATGTGGACTCGCTGGAAGTCTTCGTGCAGCTGCAGCGCAGCCAGCGCGATGCGGCCATGGAGCAGGCCCAGGCCGCGCGCCAACAGGCCAGTGTGCTGGCCTGGATTGTCCAGGGCGTGGTGCTCCTGGCCGGACTGGCGCTGGCCTTCGTGCTGACGCGTGCCATCACGCGTCCGCTGGAGCGAGCCGTGCAACTGACCGATGCCATTGCGCAGGGCGACCTTACCGTGTCTGCCGAGGACAGCCGCAAGGACGAATTCGGTCATCTGCTGCGCTCGGTCTCGGGCATGGCGGCACGGCTGCGTGGCCTGGTGACGGAGGTGCGTGACAGCGTGCACTCGATCTCCACTGCATCCACCGAGATTGCCGCCGGGAATCACAACCTGTCTTCGCGCACCGAGCAGACGGCGTCGAACCTGGAGGAAACGGCCGCCAGCATGGAGCAACTGACCGCGACCGTGGGCCAGGCCGCCGACACCGCGCGCCAGGCCAATCATCTGGCCGGCAGCGCCGCCCAGGCGGCCGAGCGCGGGGGCGCCGTGGTGGGCCATGTGGTGGCCAGCATGGACCGCATCAGCGACAGCGCACGCCGCATCTCCGACATCATCGGCGTGATCGACTCCATTGCTTTCCAGACCAACATCCTCGCGCTCAATGCCGCCGTGGAAGCGGCCCGCGCGGGTGAGCAGGGCCGTGGCTTCGCTGTCGTGGCTGGCGAAGTGCGGGCCCTGGCCCATCGCAGCGCAGAGGCCGCCAAGGAGATCAAGGGGCTGATCAGCACCTCGGTCGATGCCGCGCAGGAAGGCTCTGCCCAGGTCGCCCAGGCCGGCCAGGTGATGGATGACATCGTGGGCAGCGTGCGCAAGGTCTCGGACATGATTGGCGAGATCACGGCGTCTTCCACCGAGCAGCGCGACGGTATTGGCCAGGTCAACCAAGCCGTCAGCCATCTGGACCAGATGACGCAGCAAAACGCGGCCTTGGTGGAGGAGTCCGCAGCGGCAGCGGCTGCACTGAGCGACCAGGCGCAGCGCCTGTCGGGCATGGTGGCCGTGTTCAAGGTTGGCAACGCTGTGCCAGCCCTGCGATAGCGCGTGCAGAAAAAAAAGGACCGCCGGGGGCGGTCCTGTTGCAGAGAAAAGCCGTGGCCCTTGCGGGCCTGCCAGGGTAAGTCAGTGAGAGGGGAGGGAGGAGATAGTCTCCCTGGCTCGGCTGGAAAATGGTTCGTGGTGGTGGCGGATTGCTCCAGTGGCCGTTGGGGCCTTGCCGTTGCGTGACGGGATGCCCATGGCTTGCGGGTGCTGCAATGACGTGGGCATCATGATTTTGGAGAGTGCAGGTGTAGGACAGTTCCCTGTGCGATACCTGCTGTTTCCCTTGTTGTGATTGCTTGGGTACCGAAACATGCAGGCACCTCTCGGCTCACACATCAGCACTACATTGAAGAATTTGTAACTTCTGGGCAATAGGGTTAACCCCTTGCTTCTGGCAACAAAAAGCCCGCACTTGGCGGGCTCTGTCGCAGCTTAGTGGCTGCCAGGGGGCGGGCTGCGCCGGACCTCATATGGCGAAGGGAGTGCGGTCCTTGCCTTCAATCCAGCGGGGCTGCTTGCCGCGGCCGGTCCAGGTCGCACCGGTGGCCGGATCGCGGTACTTGGGAACGCCGACCACGCGAAAACCAGCGCCAGTCTTGGCTTTGGACGAGGGAAAGACATCGGCCTCGGTCAATCCGTATTGGTCGATGATGGTGCGCACCTGGGCAATGGCTCCGGACTTTTCGGTCTTGAGCACTTCGGCGATCTGGGCTTCGAGCTGGGCTTTCTGCTGCAGCAGTGTCTTGTAGTCTGTGGTCATGTATATCAATGAATGTTGATCTGCCAATATAAAGGAATCCGGGAGAGCTTTTGGCAAAGTGAGCCTACACTGCCGCGCAACACCCGGATGACGACAGGCGTATTGTCAGAGAGCCTGTTTGAGAACAGGTTCCCATGTTGCCTGAGTCTAGGCGAGTCTGACGCTGATTTTTGTGGCGTATGGAAACCGGGTCATCGCATCTGCCACCGCTGCGCAGGTGCTGGGAAACAGGGCCGTGTAGCAGGCGCCGGCCACTTTGATGATGCATCGCTTCATGTTTCTCTCCCCTTGAATGACAGGTCTGCCTGCTTATCGGCATCTTTGCATCAAGATGAAACATTTTGTATCCTGCTCCCTGCCGATCCTGGTCAGGGGCCTTCATGGATCCATGGCAGTCCAGGAAGGGCAAGAAAAGGCCGCATGGTGCACCCCAAAAATATGAGGGAGGGAAAAACACAGGGTGCGCGGCGCAAACGGCAGGACCCTGTTGCAAGGCCCTGGCGTTTGCGACAAAAAGATCCCGCCTGCAGGGCGGGAAATGTCTGTGTTACAAATTGACACTATAGCATGCATCCGTCCAGGATGTGACGATAACTTGCAAAAACCTGACGACTCAGGCCCCGGTGGCGTTGCGAGCAAAGCGCTGCTTGCTCGAAGGGGTGGTGCAGCGGATCACCTGCAGCCAGGAAGCGTGCAATTGCAAGGGCAAGTACGCACTCTTTGAGCTCTGGCGGCCGGTGTGTCTCGGATAGGCTCGGTGGGCATCCACAGCCCTCGTTTTTGCCTTTACTACGCATCATGTTTCAAACACTTCGTGCCCGCCTGATCCTCATCTGCGTGGCAATCACAGTGGCCGCGCTGTTCGCGCTGTCCATGGCCACCTTCTGGACGGCGCGCGGCAGCACGCTGTCCGGCATCGACGAAAACATCGGCCAGCTCACGCAGGCCCATGCAGCCGCATTGACCGACTGGGTCCAGGACAAGCAGCGCATCACCGGCTCGCTGAAAACGGCGGTGCAACAGCCGGACCCGATTCCTTTCCTGCTGGCAGGCCAGCAGGCCGGCGGCTTCGATGACGCCTACTTCGTGCATGCGGACAAGCGTGCCGTGTTCACCCATCCCATGCCGGAGAACTACGACGGCACCCAGCGCGACTGGTTCAAGCAGGCCGTGCGGGAAGGCCGTCCGGGCGTCACGCCGGCCTACGTGGACGCCAGCACGGGTGAGCTGACGATCAGCTTTGTCGATCCGGTCGGGGCCTCGGGCGCGATCACGGCCGTCGTCGGCACCGATGTGCGGCTGGCGGCCATGTCCAGGAAAGTGGCGGCCATACGCCCCCAGGAAAAGAGCTTCGCCTTTCTGATGGACGGCGAAGGCCGTCTGCTGGCCTACGCCAGGCCCGAGCTGGCGCTCAAGCCCGCTTCGGCGATTGCACCGGAGCTCGATGCGGCCCTGATCAAGCGCCTGGCCGAGCAGGGCGGACGTGCCGACCTGGTGCTCGATGGAGAGCCGCAGATGGTCTACGCCGCCAAGGTGGAGGGCACGCCCTGGACGCTGGCCGTAGTGATCGACCGCGCACAGGCCACGCATTCCGTAAGCGCGCTGCTGCAGGTGGCCGCCTTCATCACCGCGCTTTCCGTGCTGGGTACGGCCGTGCTGTTGACCGTGGTGCTGCGCCGGATGCTCATGCGCCTGGCCGTGGCACGCGATGCATTGCAGGACATTGCTTCCGGCGAGGGCGATCTGACCCGCCGCCTCACGGCGGCAGGCCGGGACGAACTGGCGCAGATCGGCCAGTCCTTCAATCAGTTCGTGGACAAGATCGCCACGGTGCTGCTGCGCATTCGCGAATCGTCGGAATCGGTGCGCATGGCGTCGGCCGAGATCGCGGGCGGCAACCAGGACCTGTCGTCACGCACCGAGCAGCAGGCCAGCTCGCTGGAGCAGACGGCAGCCGCCATGGAGCAGATCACGGCAACCGTGCAGCAAAACGCGGCCAATGCCCGCCAGGCCAGCGAGCTGGCCACCAGCGCCTCGCAGATCGCCACGCAGGGCGGTGAGGCCGTGGGCCAGGTGGTGCAGACCATGGGTGGCATCGAGGCGTCGGCACGCAAGATCGAAAGCATCATCGGCGTGATCGACTCCATCGCCTTCCAGACCAACATCCTCGCGCTCAATGCTGCCGTCGAAGCGGCCCGTGCCGGCGAGCAGGGCCGTGGCTTTGCGGTGGTGGCCAGCGAGGTGCGCACGCTGGCCCAGCGCAGCGCCACGGCGGCGCGGGAGATCAAGGCGCTGATCGACGATTCCGTGGGCCAGATCGACACGGGCAGCCGGCTGGTGCGCAATGCGGGCACCACCATCGACCAGGCCGTGGACGGCGTGCGCAAGCTCAGCACGCTGGTGGCCGAGATCAGCAACGCCAGCCAGGAGCAAAGCCGTGGCATTGCCGAGGTGGGTAGCGCCATTGGACAGATGGACCAGGTCACGCAGCAGAACGCCGCCCTGGTGGAAGAGGTCACGGCGGCTGCGCAATCGCTGCAGCAACAGGCCGTGCAGCTGGCCCAGGCCGTGGCGGGCTTCAAGCTCGACGAAGGAAACGGCGCCCGCCGCCTGCGCTGAGCGCGGGCAAAACGCCGAGGCGGCGCCTGGTGTCAGGCCGCCTTGGCGCCCCCGGAATGCTCGCAGGCAAAGGCCGGTGTACCGGCCTCGTCCGGCCGCTCGCCCGCCACGAAATACCGGTCCCGGCCGCTGGCCTTGGCCTGGTACAGCGCCGTGTCGGCCGTGCGCAGCAAGGCGCTCAAACCCAGCGGAGGCTGGGCCATGTTCGTGCAGGCGATGCCAATGCTCAGCGTGGGGCAGATGGTTGCGCCATCGCTTGTCTCGATGCGGATTTCGCGCGTGGCTTCGCACAGCCGCTGGGCCACGGCGCTGGCCGTGGTGCAGTCGGCGCCAGGCAGCAGCACGGCAAATTCCTCGCCGCCCAGGCGGCCTATGAGTTCATGCGGGCGCAGCGCCTGCGACAGGCGGGCCGAGACTTCCTGCAGCACCCGGTCGCCAGCGGCATGGCCGTGGCGGTCGTTGGTGTGCTTGAAGTGATCCAGGTCCAGCATCAGCATGGCGCCCGACTGGTGCTCGCGCTGCAGGCGCTCCAGCGTGCGCTGAGCGCGCTCCAGAAAGCTGGTGCGTGCCAGCAGGCCGGTCAGCGCATCGTGGTTCACTGCATGGCGCAGTTTGCTGAGCATGTCCTTGAAGGCCATGAGCGTGCAGGCCACGGCCAGCGGGCCTATGGACAGCATGGCCAGGCCCAGGCGGAACGAGAACGTGGTCTCCAGTTCGGAACTGGGCGAGGTGAGCAGTACATCTGAAAATGTGGCCAGCTTGATGGCACAGCTGGCGAGGTTGAGCAGGGCGACCACGAACAGCCGGTAGCGCATGGCACACAGCAGCATGGCCGGCATGCTCAGGGACATCGCGCCCGGCCCGCCCAGGTAGATGGCAATGGCCTCGGAGATCACCAGGGCCAACAGCGGCAGCAGGGCCTGCACGATCTGCCTGAACGGCTGGCCACGCCAGGACAGCGGCTCCAGGCTTGCGGGAAAGCTCAACAGAACGGGCAGCAACAGGGTCATGTGCATCAGCTCGCTGCTGAACCACATGGCCATCATGGGCTGCCAGGGCCAATGCATCAGCTGGTGCATGCCCACCGAGCCCAGCACGGCGCCGACCACGCTCACAAGCAGGCTGCACATCACCAGGTGCAGCACCGATGAGGGGGAGCGCATCTGCCGCACCCGCAGCGGCAGGCGCCGCATCATCACCCAGCCGCAGGCCACGGCTGCCAGATCGGCGAAAGTCAGCCACAGGGTCTGGTCAAGCGGGCTGCCCGACAACCATTCGGCCAACGCCATGGCCACGGCGGCCGCCGTCCAGCAGTGTCTATGGCTGTAGGCGGGGCTGCGCAGCATCCAGCCCAGGAGCAGGGCGTTGGACAGCCATAGAGATGACAGATGCCCCGGAGAGCGCAGGCCCAGCGCCACGGCCGAGCACAGAAACAGCACCCCGCCCAGCACAAAGCTGTCCCGCCAGGGCGTTGCAGCTTGTGAAATCCACGGATCTCCAGATACGGCGCGATATGACATATGTCTCCCCTGTGGAGACTGAATGGAGGCACCGGACACTGCGCGCGTTCGTCGGGCATGCCGGGCATGCCCTTGTCATGGGGAACGAGCGGTCCGGCGGGCAGCGGGAAATCGGAAACCCTCCTTTGGCGTGCTGCGGCAAGCCGCGTAACTGCGGGCAGGCCCTGCGTCGGAAGCCGACGGATGCGGGGTAACTTGAGTTCACAAAATTTACGCCTGCGGGGCCAATCTAGCGGAAATGCATGTATTTGCAAGTACTGATCCATCATGCGTGCTGCGCCTTCCCAAGCGGTTTGCCGTGTTCCGTCGAGCCCGGCCAATACGGCCGCAGGCGGCAGCCCTGCCCGCGGAGCAGCGTCGCCAAAGGAAGGATGGGATGCATGCTAAGTATTTATGCGAGGTCCCAGCCGGGTGACATGCAGCGGCGGAGCATCGGGGTGTGTCGGTGGATTTGTAATTTGTTACTTTTGTTTCTGATAGCCATTACTCTTGCCTGGTGGTGCCCATGTGCCGTCGCTGCTGGGCGATGCGGGATGGGGATGCACTCCAGATGCGGCGGTTTCGGATGAAACGAGGATCTTGTTGATGAAAGCGACGATTTGCAGCGCATAGAATTGCCGGATTGGTGGATATATCTGCCGAAATGTTGAACACGTCCGAGCCGCCGCCATAGGCTCTTGCCGTTGACGTCCAGGGAACTGCATGGAATACCGTCTTGATGAAACCGACCGCCAACTGCTGCGCCTGCTGCAGACCAATGCGCGGGCTTCCACCGCGCATCTGGCCCGGCAGATGAATCTGGCGCGCACGACGGTGGTGGCCCGCATTGCCCGGCTGGAGCAGGAAGGCGTGATCGCCGGATACGGCGTTCGCCTGGGTGCGCGCGTGGAGCAGTCTGCGGTGCGCGCGTACTGCGGCATTCGCGTGCAGCCCAAGACGGCCACTTCAGTAATGCAGGCACTCAACCGTTTCACCGAGGTCGAGGAAGTCTCCGCCGTCAGCGGCCAGTACGACTACATGGTGTTCGTGCGCTGCGAGAGCAACGAAAAGCTCGACGCGCTGCTGGACCGCATAGGCCTGATCGACGGCATACAGCAGACCTATACCTCGGTGGTGCTCAGCCGCAAGATCGACCGGCGCATGACGGCGGCGCTGAGCCAGCTGGCTGAATCTGCCGCCTGAGTCTTCTGCCCGTGCTGGCCGATGGAGAGCTGGGTGGCTGTCCACATCGACTGTCGGGCATCAGACATTTCCTAGTGAAACTGCCGGGTAGGCAGTGCCTTGCCTCGCTCCTATGCTGATGCGGGCCCCGTGGCAGACCGGGGCCTTTGTGTACGCATAACACCAGGAGACAAAGCATGCACCCAGCGCTTCGCAGTGGATGGAAA
The DNA here is from genome assembly GCF_028401915.1 of Delftia sp. DT-2. Lineage (NCBI taxonomy): Bacteria > Pseudomonadati > Pseudomonadota > Betaproteobacteria > Burkholderiales > Comamonadaceae > Delftia > Delftia sp. DT-2. The sequence goes on along the minus strand of NZ_JAQOTI010000005.1, from coordinate 157,573 downwards.
CCCTTGTCATTGATAGCCCTGGCCGCCTTGGCGGCCTGCGGCGGTTCGGGAGACGGCTCCGGCAGCAAGTACAGCGCGGAGATCCGCCGCACGGAGATGGGCATTCCGCACATCAAGGCCAAGGACTGGACGGGCCTGGGCTATGGTGCGGGCTATGCCCAGGCGCAGGACAACCTGTGCACCATGGCCGACTCCTTCCTGACCTACCGCGGGGAGCGTTCGCGCCACTTCGGCGGCGATGCCCAGGCCGTCTATGACAGCACCATCGACCGGCCGCGCAACATCGATTCGGACTTCTTCTTCCGCCATGTCGTCTCCGATGACGCCGTGGCCGCCATGATCCAGGCCCAGCCCGACAAGCTCAAGCAACTGGTCGATGGCTTCGTGGCAGGCTACAACCGCGTGGTGCGCGAGACCCCCGCCGGGGCCAAGGCCAATGCGGCCTGCGCGGGCCAGCCTTGGGTGCAGGCCATCACGGCCCAGGACATCTGGCGGCGCATGTACACGGCCAATCTGGCCGGCGGCTACAGCAATTTCGTGGCCCAGATCGCCAATGCCGTGCCGCCTGCAGCGGCTGCGGCGGCAACGGCCTCGGCCAAGCCGGCAAAGGGCCGGTCGGCCGCGACGCAGCTGGCCGCGCTCAAGCCGGGCCAGGTGGTGGCGCCATCATTGCAGGTGGGCGGCACCACGGGCATAGGCAGCAACATGTACGGCTTCGGCCAGCAGGCCACGGGCGGCGGCAGCAGCGTGCTGTTCGGCAATCCGCACTGGTACTGGAAGGGGCCGGACCGCTTCTACCAATCGCAGCTCACGATTCCGGGCGAGATCGACGTCAGTGGCGCCAGCTTCCTGGGTATCCCGATGGTGCTGATCGGCTTCAACAACGACGTGGCCTGGAGCCATACCGTGTCCACGGCGCGGCGCTTCGGCCTGTTCATGTACCAGCTGGCGCCCAATGATCCGACCCGCTATGTGCGCGACGGCAAGACCGAGGCCATGCAGGCCAGCAGGATCACGGTGAGCGTGCGCAATGCCTCCGGCGGGCAGGACCAGGTCACGCGCACGCTGTACAAGACCGTTCACGGCCCCGTGGTCAACCTCGGCGCCATGGACCCGGCGCTGGGCTGGACCACGCAGAGCGTGTTCGCCATCCGCGACATCAACGCCTACAACTACCGCACCTTCCGCAACTGGCTGCGCTGGAACCAGGCCAAGTCGCTGGACGAGTTCATCCGCATCCAGAAGGAGGAGTCGGCCATTCCCTGGGTCAACACCGTCGCTGCGGGACGCGGCAACGCCCAGGTCTGGTATGCCGACATAGGCGCCGTGCCCAACGTGCCGCCCGCGCAGCTGCAGGCCTGCGCCACGCCGGCCTCGGCAGCCATCAACGCGGCGCTGCCCCAGGTGCCGGTGCTGGCCGGCGGCAGCAGCCAGTGCGACTGGGGCTCGGATGCGGATTCGGTGCAGGCCGGCGCCATCGGCCCGGCACGCATGCCCAGCCTGCTGCGTGGCGACTACGTGGGCAACATGAACGACAGCTACTGGCTGTCCAATGCCTCGGCACCGCTGACCGGCTATCCGGCCATCTTCGGCTCCACCTCTTCAGCCCAGAGCCTGCGCACGCGCCTGGGCCACACCATGGCGCTGCAGCGGCTGGCGGGCACGGACGGCTATCCGGGCAAGCTGGCCACCAGCGACATCGTGCGCCAGATGGTGCTGGACAGCCGTGTCTACAGCGCGCGCTTCAAGGACGAGGCATTGGCCCAGGTCTGTCCAGGCCCCGTGTCCTCGGCGGGTGAAACGGTGGACGTCTCGGCTGCCTGCACGGCGCTGCAGGCCTGGGACGGCACGGGCACGGCGGCATCCAGGGGCTCCCATGTCTGGGACGAGTTCTGGAAGCGCGTGGCCAGCCAGATCAAATCGGCCGACCTGTATGCCGTGCCCTTCGATGCGGCCGACCCCGTCAACACGCCGCGTGGCATCAAGCCCACGGCCAAGGCGGCGCTGCAAAAGGCGTTCGCCGAAGCAGTGAAGGCCGTGCAGGCCAGCGGCTTTGCCATGGATGCGGCGCGCGGCACCGTGCTGTTCTCGCAGCGTGGCGGAGAGAAGACGGCACTGTATGGCGGATGCGGCGAGGTGGGCTACTTCACCATCACCTGCTCGGAAAACAAGATAGAGCAGGGCGGCTACAGCATGGACGGGCAGCCGCACGGCAACAGCTACATGCAGGTGGTGAGCTTCCCGGCGGCCGGAGTGGAGGCCCATACCTTCCTGACCTTCTCGCTGTCGGACGATCCTGCCTCGGCCCACTATGCGGACTACACCAAGGCCTACGGTGCGCGCCAGTGGCTCAAGCTGCCGTTCACCGACAGCGCCATCCAGGCCAGCCCGGCCTACAAGACGCAGACCGTGAGCGAGTGACATCCGCTGTCCGGCGTGATGCAGTGCCCGCCTGAGGGGGCTGCATCCGGCATGCAATGCAAACGGGGGCCCAGGCCCCCGTTTCGCTTGACTGGTTGCCTGGCTCAGTCCACCACGACGCGGGCCTGGCCCGCTTCCATGCGGCCGACGATGGCTGCATCGCCAAAGCCCTGTTCGGCAAACAACGCAAGCACCTGGTCCGCCACATCGGGCGTGCACGATACGAGCAGGCCGCCCGAGGTCTGCGGATCGGTCAGCAGCGCGCGCTGCGCATCGGTGATGCCGGCGCCCAGCACCACCTGCGTGCCATATGAGGCCCAGTTGCGGCCCGAGGCGCCCGTAATGACGCCCTGCTCGGCAAAGCCCTGCACCGTGGGCAGCACGGGCAGGCTGCGGCTGTCGATGCGCGCCGTCAGGCCCGCGCCGCGTGCCAGTTCCAGGCCGTGGCCCAGCAGGCCGAAGCCCGTCACATCGGTCAGCGCGTGCACGCCGTCCATCTTGCCCAGCGCCGTGCCGGGGCGGTTGAGCAAGGTGGTTGCCTCCACCATGGCGCGGTAGCCGGCTTCGTCCAGCAGGTTCTTCTTGAGCGCGGCCGACAGAATGCCCACGCCCAGCGGCTTGCCCAGGATCAGCACATCGCCGGCCTTGGCGTCGGCGTTGCGTTTCATCTGGCGCGGGTTGACGATGCCGATGCCCACCAGGCCGTAGATGGGCTCGACCGAGTCGATGGAGTGGCCGCCGGCCAGTGGAATGCCGGCATCGCGGCAGACCGACTCGCCGCCTCCCAGGATCTTGGCAATGGTGTCGTGCGGCAGCACATTGATGGGCATGCCCACGATGGCCAGGGCCATCAGCGGCTGGCCGCCCATGGCGTAGATGTCGGACAGCGCATTCGTCGCGGCGATGCGGCCGAAGTCATACGGATCGTCCACGATGGGCATGAAGAAATCCGTGGTCGCCACGATGGCCTGCTCGTCGTTGATGCGGTAGACGGCGGCGTCGTCAGCGGTCTCCGTGCCCACCAGCAGGTCCGGGAAGAACTGCTTGGGCAGCGCGCTCTTGCCGATCAGCTCCGCCAGCAGGCCCGGCGCGATCTTGCAGCCGCAGCCGCCGCCATGGGACAGCGAGGTGAGTCGGGGAGCTTGGGAGGTGTCTGTGGTCATGGAGCAATCCGGCGAACGGGGGCGATCGCAGTAGTGGAAAAGAGTGCCTGCCGCCAGCGCGGCGGCGCGGCGGCGCGCCATATTATGGGCGGGCACGGCGTGCGGCCATGGTACAAGCGGGCATGTCCAAGTCTTTCGCTCATGACCGCGCATCCGTGGACTGCGATCCCGAGACGGTGGTCGGCGTGGAGCAGCGCGGCTTCAACGCCTGGCCAGCCCAGCGCACCGTGCTCTGCGGGGACTGGCTGCTGCGCGCCGCGCAGGGCCATACCAAGCGGGCCAACTCGGCCAATGCCCATCAGCCCGGCGCCCGCCTTGGCGCCTTGCTGGCGCAGATCGAAGCCTTCTACCAAGGCCAGGGCCTGCCGCCCGTCTTCCGCCTCTCGCCCCTGGCCAGCCCCGAGGCCGATGCCCAGCTGGCGCAGGCCGGCTACCTGCTGGCCGATCCTTCGCTCGTGATGCGCGCAGACTTGGCGGACATGGCGCAGCCGGCGGACGAAAAAGGCTGGACCCTCGCCATGGATGCCCGGCCCGGTGCGGCCTGGCTGCAAGGCTTTGCCGAGGCCGGCGCCGTGCCGCCCCGTCACAGGCAGGCGCATCACCACATGCTGCAGTCCATTGCCTGGCCCGCCGCCTTTGCCACGCTGCGCGTCGGGGGCGAGGTGGCCGGGTTCGGCCTGGCCGTGCTGGAGCGCGGCTGCGTGGGCCTGTATGACATCGTCATCGCACCTGCAATGCGCGGGCGGGGGCTGGGCCGTGCGCTGGTGTGCGGCCTGCTGCACTGGGGACGGACGCAGGGGGCGCAATGGGCCGAGCTGCAGGTGCGGGCTCCCAACCGGGTGGCGCGCGGGCTGTATGAAAGCCTGGGCTTTCATCCGCTCTACGCCTATCACTACCGCCTGCCTGCCGCGGCGCCTTGATGTGCCGCAGCGACTAAGAAAGGATGATGACCCAGCGCGACACTCCGGGTGCTCCGAGGCGGGCGATATGTGAAAAAATGCTTCGATGCGCCGTCGTGGTGCAATGCATGGATTTCCCGTTCAAGGAGCCTTGGTTGGCTGTTCGCATAAATCGCTCACAGCGCTCGCAGCGCTCACTTCTCCCATCCCGCAGGTGGTGCATGGGTGGCAGGATCAAGGGCCTGCCGCCCGCCTGGGCCTGGGTGGCCGTGTGCCTGCTGGCGCTGCAAACGGGTTGGGTGGGGCTGGTGGGGCAGGCGCATGCCGAACCATCGGCCGACGAGCATGAGCTGGGCGTGACACGCACAGTCTTAGGCATCCTGGGCTACACGCGCTGGCCCACGGAAAGCGCGGTGCTGCGGCTGTGCGTGGTGGGCTCCACCGAATATGCCGATGACCTGCTCAATGGTGCCCCGCAGACCGTGGGCAGCCAGCGGCTGGAAGTCCGGCGCGTCGTGCTTTCCGATGCGCGCATCCTGGCCGAATGCGAAGGCATCTATGCCGGCCAGCTCGATGAAGCGGCCTGGCGCAAGCTCATGGAGCAACTGGCCGGACGGCCGCTGCTGACCATCAGCGAGCGGGGAGAGCTGTGCCGCATCGGCGCCATGTTCTGCCTGCGCCGCCGTGGCGAGGGCGCGGGCTTCGAGGTCAGCCTCGACTCCGTGGCACGCAGCGGCCTGCGCGTCAATCCCAAGGTGCTGCAGCTTGCGCGCCACAGGACGTTGCCATGAAGTTGTTCCTGTCCGGCAGCGCCTCCCTGCGCAACGTGATCCGCCGCGCGCACATGCGCATGGCGGCGGTGGCCATTGCGCTTGCGGGCGCGCTGCTGCTCATCGTCGGCGTGGCCACCCTGCGTCTTTACCTGTCCAACAACCTGCATCTGGTGGCACGTTCGCTGGCCTATACGGTCGAGGCATCGCTGGTCTTCGGTGACCGTGACGAGGCTGCCCGCGTGCTGGACCAATTGCTGCGCGGCGAAGGCGTGGCCCATGCCGAGGTTTTCGATGCCGAGCAGCGCCCGTTCGTGCAGTGGTCGGGCCATGGCGGCTCGGCGCTGTCCAGCGTGGGTGAGCTGCTGGCCATAGGCATAGGCCTGCCGCGCGCCGAGGCCGATGTGCGCCAGGATGGCCGCCTGGTCGGGAGCGTGCAGCTGTCCAGCGATGGCGTGGGCCTGGTCCGCTTTCTGGGCGCAGGCTTCATCGTGCTGGTGCTGTGCGTCGGCGTGAGCGGCTATGTGGGGCTGCGTCAATCGCGCCGCATGCTGCGCGACATTGCCGAACCGCTGCAGCAGTTGGCGCGCGTGGCGCACGCCGTGCGCCATGACCGGTCCATGGACCAGCGCGTGCCGCTGGCGCGCATTGCCGAACTGCGCGAGTTGGGAGACAACTTCAATGCCCTGCTGGCCGAGCTGCAGACACGCCACGAGCGGCTGCAGCAGCAAAATTCGGCCCTGGAGCGCCAGGCTTCGCGAGACAGCCTCACGGGGCTGGCCAACCGCCTGCATTTCGAGCAGCGCCTGCAGCAGGCGCTGGACAACGCGGCCGAAACCGGACAGAAGCTGGCCGTGCTGTTTCTGGACAACGACCGCTTCAAGCAGGTCAACGACGCGTACGGCCATGCTGTGGGCGATGTGCTGCTCAAGGCCGTAGGCGCAAGACTGCGCTCGCAGGTGCGCGAGAGCGATCTGGTCGCGCGGCTGGGCGGCGATGAGTTCGCCATCCTGCTCTATCCCGTGGGCGGGGGCGGCGATGCGCAGATGGTGCGGGACAAGATAGAGGCCGCCATGCATGAGCCTTTGGTGGTCAGCGAAGGCGTGGTGCTGCAGCCTTCGGTCAGTGCGGGCGTGGCCCTTTTTCCCAAGCATGGCCAGAGCATGGAGACGCTGATGCGCCATGCCGACCAGGCCATGTACCAGGCCAAGGCCATGCGCCAGGCCGAACGAGTCACAGGAGGATGACATGTTGAAACGACGGAGCTGGACCCGGATGTGCGGCGCAGGTGCGGCCGCTGTGCTGGCCCTTGCGCTGGCGGGCTGCAAGGCGGCGCCCGAGGCGCCGCCTACGCCGCAGGGCCTGACCGAGCAGCAGCAGCAAGTGCTGCGCAGCCAGGGCTTTGCACAGGCGGAGCAGGGCTGGGAGCTGCAGATGTCGGGCAAGCTGCTGTTCGGCTTTGACTCGGCCGAAGTCGGCGCCCAGGCGCGCACCAAGGTGCTGGAACTGGGGCGGGCGCTCAAGGGCGTGGGCATAGAGCGGCTGCGCGTGGAAGGCCATACGGACGATCGCGGCAGCGATGCCTACAACATGCGCCTGTCGCTGCGCCGCGCCGAAGCCGTGGCCGATGTGCTGGCCGAAGCCGGCCTGGCGCGCCAGGATATCGAGGTCAAGGGCCTGGGCCGCGCCATGCCCGTGGTGCCCAGCGATGCGGCGGAGAACCGCCGCGTGGCCATCGTCGTGCCCTTGCAATAGCCGGAACCTGGCTGGGATCAGAGTCGGGGGATTGGCGGAAAGCAGCAGGAGTCGAACCTACCCAGGAGCGGCTGACGCCCCTGACCGGGTTTGAAGCCCGGGCGCACCACCGGGTGCGTATGCTTTCCAGGATGTTAGGCACCCCCTGAGCGGCTGGCGCCGCTTCCCCCTCTCTACTCGCTGCGCGAGGGAGGGGGACGACGCCATCGGCTAGGCGCCCCCGCCGCAAGGCGGCTCTTGCTCGGCGTCCCCGGGTTGGGCCGCGCCATTGCAGGTGCTATGCCCAAAACCGGCTATTGTAGCGGTCCCATGGGAGCGTCATGGCTCAGCTTTTGGGTGGGGTGAGCGAATTTCCGCCAGTGGTCCACTGCACATCGGGGCGCAGCAGGTGGGCGTCGCGCAGGCGGCGGGTGTAGCCGATGCGGTCGAAGAATTCGAGGATCTGGATGGCGCGCTTGCGGCCCAGGCCTGTGGCATCGCGAAAGGCGTGGGCCTGGATTTCGCCGTTGGGGGTGGCGGCGGCCAGTTCGCGCACCAGGGCGGCGAGTTCGTCCGTGCGGGCGGCGGAGTAGAACAGGTCCTTGGTCACCTGAAACAGCAGTCCCTGGCGCGCGAGTTTGCGCAGCAGCTGGCGCACGGTTTCCTCGCCGATGGCGTTGTCGCGTGCCAGGTCGCGCACCCAGGGCGGGTCGTAGCGGCCGGCTTCGATGGCCGGCAGCAGTTTCTGGGCGATCTGTGTTTCGCTGTCCGACAGTTGCACGCTGTGGCCGGGCAGGTGCAGCCAGGCGCCGCTGGAGGCCAGGCTGCCATCCTGCAGCAGCGTTTGCAGCAGGCCTTTCCACAGCGCGTCATGTCCTGCATGGACCAGGCCGGACAGTGCCATGCGGCGCAGGCGTGCCGCGTTCACACCGGGCTCGTCGGGGTTTTTTTCGTGAAAGCGCGCCATGCTGTCCAGCACCTGGCCGCGCAGCTGCGTCCAGCGTGCGTCACCCAGCAACAGCGTGTCGCCCTCGGCCAGTGGAAGTCGGTGCAGCCGGTGCCCGACGTTGTCCGTGGCCACGGATGCGCGGCCCGTCAGGCGCATGAGCTGCGACGTGGCAATGCCGTGCGCCGCGCCTTGCACCAGCGCGCTGGCGTCCCCGGTGGCAATCAGCGATTCCAGCGCCTGCAGATAGGCCGTGCGCTCGGGACTGCGGCGCTTGCGTGCGGGAGCAAAGGGGTCGATGACGCTGCCGCCCGCAATCGTACGGTTGGCCTGGGCATTGCGCACGATGAGCCGGTCGCCGGGTTGGGCATGTACGGGCATGTCCAGCACCAGTTGGACGATGGCCTGCTCGCCGGGACCCAGCGGCTGGTCCTGCAGCAGGGCCACGTGGGCCGTGCAGCGCGCCGTACCGATGTGCACATGCACAGGCGTCCATTGGGCCAGTGATGGCGCATCGGCCAGCAGTTGCAGGCGCACGTCGATCCGGTCGCTGGCCTGCAGCAGCCGTGCGTCGGCGATCCAGTCGCCGCGCGTGATGGCTTCCTTGGCAATGCCCGACAGGTTGAGCGCGCAGCGCTGGCCGGCAAGGCCCCGCTCGCTGGCCTGGTTCTGGGCATGCAGGCTGCGCACGCGTACCTCGGTGCCCGAGGCCGAATGCACCAGCGTGTCGCCCACCTTCACCTGGCCGCCGAACACGGTGCCCGTGACCACGGTGCCCTGGCCGGGCAGCGTGAAGCTGCGGTCCACGGCCAGGCGGAACAGTCCGTCGCTGGCCCGCGCGGGAATGGACTGGGCGCGCGCCATGAGGTGCTCGCGCAGCTGCGCCACGCCCGTGTCACCGGGCTGGGCGGCGGCGGTGGGAAAGACCGGGGCGCCGGCCAGCGCCGTGGGCGCCAGCAGGGACTCGATCTCGGCACGCACCTGCTGCAGGCGCTCGGGCGTGGCGCGGTCGGCCTTGGTCAGGGCCACGGTGCCTTCGCGCACGCCCAGCAGCTGCAGGATGTCCAGGTGCTCGCGCGTCTGCGGCATGACGCCGTCGTCGGCCGCCACCACCAGCAGGGCGTGGTCTATGCCCACGGCGCCTGCGGCCATGGTGTGCACGAATTTTTCGTGGCCGGGCACGTCGATGATGCCCAGTACCTCGCCATTGGGCAGCGGCGTGTAGGCATAGCCCAGCTCGATGGAGATGCCGCGCGCCTTCTCTTCCTTGAGGCGGTCGGTGTCCACGCCCGTGAGCGCGCGCACCAGGGTGGTCTTGCCGTGGTCGATGTGGCCGGCGGTGCCGATGATCATGCGTTCGTCCTCAGGCGATGTGCAGCAGCGGCAGCTGTTCGGTGAAGGCCGGCTCGTCGGCTGCCTCCAGGCAGCGCAGGTCCAGCCACAGCGCGTCGTCATGCAGCCGGCCGATGACGGGGCGGGGCAGGCCGCGCAGGCCCGCTTCAAGCCGGGTGAGCTGGCGGCCGGCCTGGCGACCGTCGGCCGGATGCAGGCGCAGGCCCCAGCTGGGCAGGTTCTCCACGGGCAGGGCGCCGCTGCCGATCTGACTGTTCATCTCGGCGGTCTCCACCACATAGCGGCTGCCCAGCGCCTGCTGCACCAGCGGCTGCAGCGCCTGCGCGCGGGCCTGCATGTCGGCCTGGGGGCGCGTGAACAGGCGCAGCGTGGTCAGGCGCTCGGCCAGCTTTTCGGGGTGCAGGTACAGGCGCAGCGTGGGCTCCAGCGCGGCCAGGGTGAGCTTGCTCAAGCGCAGCGCGCGCTTGAGCGGGTGTTTCTTGATGCGGGCGATCAGGTCCTTGCGGCCCACGATCAGGCCGGCCTGCGGACCGCCCAGCAGCTTGTCGCCACTGAAGGTGACGATGTCGGCGCCCGACTCGATGGTCTCGCGCACCGTGACCTCGTAGGGCAGGCCCCATTCGCGCAGGTCGACCAGGGTGCCGCTGCCCAGGTCCACCACCATCTGCAGGCCGTGCGCGTGGGCAATGGATGCCACCTCGGCGTCGCTCACGGCCTTGGTGAAGCCGGTGATGGCGTAGTTGCTGCAGTGCACCTTCATGAGCAGGCCGGTGTGTTCGCCGACGGCGCCTTCGTAGTCGCGCGCATGGGTACGGTTGGTGGTGCCCACCTCGACCAGGGTGGCGCCCGCGCGCGTCATCACGTCGGGGATGCGGAAGGCCCCGCCGATCTCCACCAGCTCGCCGCGCGAGACGATGACCTCGCGCCCGCCCGCCAGCGTGGCCAGGGTCAGCAGCACGGCGGCGGCGTTGTTGTTGACCACGGTGCAGGCCTCGGCGCCCGTGAGTTCGCAGACCAGGGATTCGATCAGGTCGTCGCGGTCGCCACGGCCGCCGTCCTCCAGGTCGTACTCCAGGTTGGCCGGCGCCGTCATGGCGGCCACCACGGCATCCACGGCCTCCTGCGGCAGCAGGGCGCGGCCCAGGTTGGTGTGCAGCACCGTGCCCGTGAGGTTGAAGACCGTGCGCAGACGGGGTGCAAAGCGCCGCGCCAGGCGAAGGCCGGCCGCCTGGATCACCTCAGTGATGCCGGGCGCGCCTGCATCGGGCTCGCCGGACCGCAGCCGCTCCTGCGCATCGGCCCGCATCTGTGCCAGTGTCTCGCGCACGGCCTGGGTGCAGGCATCGAGGCCGTGGCGCTCGCGCAGCGCGAGCATGTCGGCGCTCAGCAGCACCTTGTCCACGGCAGGCAGGCGCAGCGCGGACGGGGTGGAGGAAGCGGCAGAGGTGGCGGCGGTATCGGTCATGGTGTGCGAAAGGGTCAGGCAGCAGGCGTGGCGGGGTCGATCAGCGCGTCGCCGGCCTCGTCCTGCTCCTCGGCAAAGGCCACGTAGAGCAGGGGATTGGCGCTGGCGCGCTGAAAGCGCGTCTCCTCGCCCATCAGCAGGTCCAGCATCAGCGAGGCCAGGTCGTCGGCCAGGGGCTCGGCCATCGGGTCCTTTTCCTGGTTGACCACCTTGCGGTAGCTGCCGCATTCCTCGCAGGTCTCGGCCAGCACGGTATCGCCGGCGCCATCGATGCCCTGGTACTCGACGCCCTTGGTCGACTCGCAGTGGGAGCACTTGACGCGCACCATGTGCCACTCCGTGCAGCAGGTGCCGCAGTGCAGGTAGCGATGGCCTGCGGCCTTGCCGCCAATGCGCAACCCGCTGGCCACGGGCTCGCTGGCGCAGACGGGACAGATCGAGGCGGGATCGGTATAGGGCACGTCGCGTGCGTTCAGGCCGCTGGCGCGCGTGGCAAACACCACCTGCAGCGCAGCCATCACAAAGGGCGCCATGCCCACGTGGCGGGCCGCCACTTCCTTTTGCAGCAGCCGCTGCGCGATCTCGTCACGCCCGGCCGTGTCCAGCGCGCGCAGCTCCTGCAGCAGCGGCTGCAGCGGCGCTGGCAGGCCGTCGGCGCCCGACAGGGCATCGAGCATGCGGTCCAGCACGCCATGCCAGGCGGCATCGATATGGTCGGCGGCAGGCAGCAGCGGCATGGAATGCTCCTGCGCCCGCGCGATCAGCGCCGCATCGGGCTCGGCCAGCGTCAGCTGCCCGGCCGCCTTGGCCTGCGCGTCCACGATCTGCGCCACAAACCGCAGATAGTCGGCAATCGGATTGCCCTCGGCCAGCTGCCGCAGCCGCGCCGCCCGCTCGACGAACAGCGCCGGCAACTGCGGCAGCAGCACGCGCGGAAAACTGGTGTGGTCCAGCGACTCGATATCGCCGGGTTGAAGAATGCGTTGCATTGGAATGAATCCCAAAAAAACAGCCGCCCGGATCGCTGGGCGGCTGGGTGCTCAGGCTGATGCCTAGTATGACGCCATGTCTGTGAAAACTGGCGCGGCCCAAGGCGAGGGGCACCGAGGAAGGGCCGTCCCGCACCGAGGGTGCCGTCCCCCTCCCTCGCGCAGCGAGTAGAGAGGGGGAAGCGGCGTAAGCCGCTCAGGGGGTGTCAGTCATTATCACCGGTCATCTTGCGATACCACCCCCGGTGGTGCTGCTTGGCCCAGGCCCGTGTCACCGTGCCGTACAGCATGGCGCGGATGGTGCCCCGGGTCCAGATGGCCGCGTACACGTGCATGATGATCAGGCCGATCATCCACACGCCCGCAATGGCGTGCACCACCGAGGCGGCGCGCACCACGTTGACGGGCAGCGTCCACCAGGCGCGCCACATGAGCGCGCCGGTCACGGTGATCGCCAGCATGCCGATGACCAGGCCCCAGAACAGCAGCTTCTGGCCGCCGTTGTACTTGCCCTGCTCGGGCATGTCGTGGTCGTCGCCGTCGATCATCTTGTTGACGTTCTTGAGCCACTCGATGTCGCGCGGCTCGACCACGTTCAGGCGCCAGAAGCGCAGCGCCATGATGATGAAGAACAGCGCCATCACCACCCCGATGTAGGGGTGCAGGATGCGTGTCCACGGCCCGCCGCCGAACAGCTGCGTGAGCGGGAAGAAGGCCGGGTGGAAGAACGCCAGGCCCGACAGTGCCAGCAGGATGAAGCAGATGCCGACCACCCAGTGGTTGGCACGCTCCGATGCGTTGTAGCGCACCAGGTCACGTGGGTTGCGTTTCATCGGCGGGCCTCCTTTTCAGCGGCTTCCTGGTCCTTGCGGTCCATTTCGTCTTCCAGTTCCTTGGACACGTCGTTCGGGCCCTTGGTGATGTAGTGGAACAGGCTGCCGACGGCAGCTGCGCCCAGCGCGGCCATGGCCAGCGGCTTGGCCACGCCCTTCCACAGGGACACCATGGGGCTGATCTTCGGGTCGTCGGGCAGGCCCTTGTACAGCGAAGGCTTGTCCGCGTGATGCAGCACGTACATCACATGGGTGCCGCCCACGCCCTGCGGGTCATACAGGCCCGCCTCGGCATAGCCGCGCCGCTTGAGGTCGCCGATGCGGTGCTCGGCCTGGTCCTTCATCGCCTCCTTGGTGCCGAACATGATGGCGCCGGTGGGACAGGTCTTGACACAGGCAGGCTCCCGGCCGACGGCCACGCGGTCCGAGCACAGCGTGCACTTGTAGGCCTTGTGGTCCTTCTTGGAGATACGCGGGATGTTGAACGGGCAGCCCGTGACGCAGTAGCCGCAGCCCACGCACTGGTCCTGCTGGAAGTCCACGATGCCGTTGCTGTACTGCACGATGGCGCCCGGCGAGGGGCAGGCCTTCAGGCAGCCCGGGTCCTCGCAGTGCATGCAGCCGTCCTTGCGGATCAGCCACTCCAGGTTGCCGGTCGCTTCGTTCTCGTACTCGGTAAAGCGCATGACGGTCCACGACTGATCGGTCAGATCGGTCGGGTTGTCATAGACGCCGGCCGCGCAGGTGCCGATTTCGTCGCGCAGGTCGTTCCACTCCATGCAGGCGGTCTGGCAGGCCTTGCACCCGATGCACTTGGAGACATCGATGAGCTTGGCCACCTCGCCGCTGTGCGTTTCGCGCGCACTGGGAGCAGGCGTCGTCGTGGCCGAGCGACGCTTGATATCGAGAGACATGGTTGATGACATCAGCTGCTCCTTAAACCTTTTCCACCTTCACGAGGAAGGTCTTGGATTCCGGGGTAAGGCTGTTGCCATCGCCCACCGATGCCGTCAGGTTGTTGGCCATGTAGCCCTTGCGGCCCGTCGACGAGAAGCCCCAGTGAATGGGCACGCCCACGTGGTGGATGGTCTTGCCATCGATCTTCATGGGCTTGATGCGCTTGGTCACCACGGCGGCGGCCTTGACGAAGCCGCGCTTGGAGCTGACCTTCACATGCTGGCCCGTCTCGATGCCCAGTTCCTTGGCCAGCGCCTCGCCGATTTCCACGAACTGCTCGGGCTGAACGATGTTGTTCAACTGAACGTGCTTGGTCCAATAGTGGAAGTGCTCGGTCAGGCGGTACGTCGTGCCCACATGCGGGAACTCGCTGGGCGAGCCTGCCGAATCCTTGGCGGAGTCGAAGATGCGGGCGGCCGGGTTGATGACAGCCAGCTTGTTGTCGGGATACATGGGGTTGTATCCCAGCGGGTTGTCGAAGGCCTCGTAGTGGGTGGGGAACGGTCCCTCGTTCATGCCCTTGCGGGCGAAGAAGCGCGCCACGCCCTCGGGGTTCATGATGAACGGATCGGTGGTCTCAGGCGGCATGGTCGGACCCATGTCGGGCACGTCGGCGCCGCCCCAGGTCTTGCCGTTCCAGCGGATCAGCGTGCGCTGAGGATTGAACGGCTGGCCGTTGCGGTCGCACGAGGCACGGTTGTAGAGCACGCGGCGGTTGGCCGGCCAGGCCCAGGCCCAGTTCAGCGTATTGCCTATGCCCGTAGGGTCGCTGTTGTCGCGTCGGGCCATCTGGTTGCCGGACGAGGTCCAGCAGCCAGCCCAGATCCAGCAGCCGCCCATCGTCGTGCCGTCGTCGCGCATCTCGCCGAAGCCGGCGAGCTGCTCGCCGGCCTTGCGGATGAGCTTGGTCGGGTCCTTGGGGTCGAACAGGTCCACCAGCGCGCGGCCGTTGTACTCCTTGGCGATCTCTTCCGAAGTCGGATGATCGGCATGGGCATACGGCCACCACAGCTTGGTGATCGGCTCGGGGAACTTGCCGCCGTCCTTCTCGTAGGCCTGCTTCAGGCGCAGGTGCAGGGCCGACATGATGGCGATGTCGGTCTTGGCTTCGCCCGGGGGCTCGGCCGCCTTCCAGTGCCACTGCAGCACGCGCGAGGAACTGACGACGGCGCCGTCTTCCTCGGCAAAGCAGGTCGTGGGCAGGCGGAACACCTCGGTCTGGATGGATGCCGAATCCACGTCGTTGAACTCGCCGTGGTTCTTCCAGAACTCCGACGTTTCGGTGACCAGCGGGTCCATGATCACCAGGAACTTCAGCTTCTTGAGGCCTTCGCGCACATTGTTGCTGTTCGCAAGAGCCGCCAGCGGGTTGAAGCCCTGGGCGATGTAGCCGTTGATCTTGCCCTGCGCCATCATGTCGAACACCTGCAGCATGTCGTACTGCTTGTCCAGCTTGGGCAGGTAGTTGAAGGCCCAGTTGTTCTCGGCCGTGGCCGCCGGTCCCCACCAGGCCTTCATCAGGCTCACGTGGAACTTGGGCGTGTTCGACCAGTAGTTCATCTGGCCCGGGCGCATGGCCTTGGGCGTGCGCGCGTCGATGTACTTCTGGTAGTCCTGCTCGCCTTCGTTGGGCAGCGTCAGATAGCCTGGCAGCGAGGCCGACAGAATCCCCAGGTCCGTCAGGCCCTGGATGTTGGAGTGCCCGCGCAGCGCATTCATGCCGCCGCCGGCCACGCCGATGTTGCCCAGCAGCAGTTGCACCATGGCGCCCGTGCGCAGGATCTGCGCACCCGTGGTGTGTTGTGTCCAGCCCAGTGCGTACAGGATGGTTGCGGCGCGGCCCGGCACTGCCGTCGAAGCCAGCTTCTCGCACACATGCAGGAATTTTTCCTTGGGCGTGCCGCAGGCGCTCTCCACCTTCTCGGGCGTATAGCTGGCGTAGTGGCGCTTGAGCCATTGGTACACGCAGCGCGGATGCTGCAGGCTGGCGTCCACCTTCACGTAGCCGTCGGCGTCGAGTTCATAGTCCCAGCTGGACTTGTCGTACTTGCGGGTCTGCGGGTCGTAGCCCGAGAAGATGCCCTCGTCGAACGCAAACTCCTCCTTCACGATGTACGAGAAGTCGGTGTAGTTCCTCACGTATTCGTGATGGATCTTGTCGTTCGTCAGCAGATAGTTGATCACGCCACCCAGGAACACGATGTCCGAGCCCGACCGGATGGGGGCGTAGAAATCGGCCACGGAGGCGGAGCGGTTGAAGCGCGGATCGACCACCATGAAGTGCGCACTGTTGTGCTCCTTCGCTTCGGTCACCCACTTGAAACCGCAGGGATGTGCTTCAGCGGCATTGCCGCCCATGATCAGGATAACGTCCGCGTTCTTGATGTCGACCCAATGGTTCGTCATCGCTCCACGGCCAAACGTCGGGGCAAGACCTGCCACCGTCGGGCCGTGTCAGACACGTGCTTGGTTATCGAGTGCGAGCAGGCCCCAGGAGCGGGCTACCTTGTGTGTGACGTAGCCGGCTTCGTTGCTGGAGGCCGAGGCGGCCAGCATGCCGGTGGTCAGCCAGCGGTTCACCGTCTGGCCCTTGTCGTTTTGCTCGACGAAGTTCGCGTCGCGGTCGTCCTTGAGCAGCTTGGTGATGCGGGTCAGCGCCTCATCCCAGGACATGCGCTTCCACTCGGTGGAGCCGGGCGCGCGGTACTCGGGATACTTCAGGCGGTGCGGGCTGTGGACGAAGTCCAGCAGCGATGCGCCCTTGGGGCACAGCGTTCCGCGGTTGACGGGGTGGTCGGGATCTCCCTCGACGTGGATCACCGACAGCTTGGCGTTCTTGACGCCATCGCTCAGCGAATACATCAGGATGCCGCAGCCTACCGAACAGTAGGTGCAGGTCTGGCGGGTGACCGTGGTGGCGGCCAGCTTGAACTGGCGCACTTCAGCCAGGGCGGCCGTGGGCGAGAAGCCCATCAACGCCAGGCTGGATCCGGCCAGAGTCGAACCAGTCACTTTCATGAACTGGCGTCTGGAGAATTGGACCATGTGGGGTACCTTCTAATAGAAATTGACGCTTGTAAGCAAATTCTACGAGTGCACCCCGAAAACAATCCGGGAAATAACCCTTAATCCCGAGTCGGCCTGTGCGGCATTCATGCGCGGCCTCCCCGCTGCACCTTGCTGCGCGGGGCTTGCCGGCCCGGTGTCCGGCTGATTCATCAGTTGAATTGATTATCTGGTTTGAAGGCTTCGGATATTTTGTTTTATATCAATCCGGTATTCATTGGCTGGCTGAATGGCATCGATCAATACAGTCTATTGGGTGAATGCGAACCATTTGCGTCGATTGAATTGCCGAATGGGGTTTTTGGCCTCCCCCGGGAGCGGAGGCCGGGGTGGATCAGCGTGCCGGCGGGCCCGGATCGCGCGGGGCATGCTTGAGGCCCAGATCATCCGACGTCTGATATTCAGCATGCGCCAAACCCGTCTTGTTCACCGATGGGTTCACCGTTTGGGCCATTTGGCGGCGCCTTTCCTCATCCTGCAGCTGCATGCGCGTGAACATGTCCCAGATTGCCATGAACAGCGCCGCGATCACGGGTCCTATCACAAAACCCGTCAGTCCGAAGAGAGCCATGCCGCCCAGTGTCGAGATCAGCACGATGTAGTCGGGCATCTTGGTGTCCTTGCCCACCAGCAGCGGGCGCAGCACGTTGTCCACCAGTCCGATCACCAGCACGCCGTAGGCGATCAGGATCAGGCCCTTGCCCATGTCACCGGTGGCCAGGAAGTAGATGGCCACCGGTGCCCAGATCAGGCCGGCGCCCACGGCGGGCAGCAGCGACAGGAACGCCATCACCACGCCCCACAGCACGGGCCCCTGGATGCCCAGAATCCAGAAGATCAGCCCGCCCAGCGCGCCCTGGGCGGCCGCCACGGCCAGGTTGCCCTTGACGGTGGCGCGGATCACGGTGGTGAACTTGCTCGACAGCTCGGCCTTGTGGTCGGACTGCAGCGGGATGGCCATGCGGATGCGCTGTGTCAGGTCGCGGCCGTCACGCAGCAGGAAGAACAGCAGGTACAGCATCACGCAGAAGCCGACCAGAAACCCGAAGGTGTTCTGGCCTATGCCCAGCGCCTTGGTGGCGGCCAGCTTGGAGGCCTGCATGGCGATGCTGGACAGCTTGTCCTGCAGCTCGGCCAGCGAACCCAGGTGCAACCGCTCCAGCCAGGGTGTGACCCAGGAGGGCAGGGCGTCCATGATCTGTTGCACATAGGTGCCTGCATCCAGGTTGCCGCTGTTGACGCGCTCATAGATCAACGAGGCCTCGCGCACCAGCGAGGCGCCGATCAGCGCCAGCGGCAGGATGGCCACCACCAGGCACAGCAGCAGGGTGGACAGGGCGGCGAGATTGGTGCGCCGTGGCATGCGCGCCAGCAGGCGCCGGTGCAGCGGCGAAAACAGGATGGCCAGGGCGACGCCCCAGAAGATGGCCCCCATGAACTCCCAGAGCACGGCACCGAAGCCTATGGTTGCCGCAATCAGCAGCAGCATGAAAGTGCGTTTGTGTAGGGGCAGCAGGTTCATCTGGCGGTCCGTTCGGAAGATGCGCCAATGTACGCGACTGCGGGAACTCCCGGAGAGTTCAGGTAATCACTTGGTAACTGCCCTGCTGCGATGTTTGAACGGTGGCACAATGGCGGTCGCAACCAGGCCCTTCCCCAGCCACAGTCGCATCCGCCAATCGGTACAGCCGTGTCGCGGAAGGTTCCACAAACCAGCTAATGCCTCCCTCAGGGAGGCTGAGGTCAGCGCAATATGAGCGATCAGACGTCGGTCTACCAAGCCTACCAAGGCAATACCTACCTCTTCGGCGGCAATGCCCCCTACGTCGAAGAAATGTACGAAAACTACCTGGCCAATCCCGGTAGCGTGCCGGATTCCTGGCGCGAGTACTTTGATGCACTGCAACATGTGCCCGCAGTCGATGGCACCGACGCCAAGGACGTTCCACACCAGCCCGTCATCAACGCTTTCGCCGAGCGCGCCAAGCAAGGCGGCACCAAGGTGGTCGTGGCCTCCGGCGCCGACTCCGAGCTGGGCCGCAAGCGCACCGCCGTCCAGCAACTGATCGCCGCCTACCGCAATGTCGGCGCACGCTGGGCCGATCTGGACCCCCTCAAGCGCACCGAGCGCCCCGAAATTCCCGAGCTGGAGCCGTCGTTCTACGGCTTCACCGATGCCGACCAGGAAACGGTGTTCAACACGAGCAACACCTTCTTCGGCAAGGAAAGCATGTCCCTGCGCGAGCTGATGAACGCTCTGCGCGAAACCTACTGCGGCACCATCGGCTCCGAGTACATGTATGCCACGGACCAGACGCAAAAGCGCTGGTGGCAGCAAAAGCTGGAAACCAGCCGTACCAAGCCCAGCTTTGATGCCAGCCGGAAAAAGCGCATCCTTGACCGCCTGACGGCTGCCGAAGGCCTGGAACGCTACCTGCACACCAAGTACGTCGGCCAAAAGCGCTTCTCGCTGGAAGGTGGCGAGAGCTTCATCGTCGCCATGGACGAGCTGATCAACGCTGCCGGCCAGAAGGGCGTGCAGGAAGTCGTGATCGGCATGGCCCACCGCGGCCGCCTGAACGTGCTGGTCAACACCCTGGGCAAGATGCCCAAGGACCTGTTCGCCGAGTTCGACCACACCGCCCCCGAGGACCTGCCCGCCGGTGACGTGAAGTACCACCAGGGCTTCAGCTCCGACGTGTCCACCGCAGGCGGCCCCGTCCACCTGTCGCTGGCCTTCAACCCCTCGCACCTGGAAATCGTCAACCCCGTGGTCGAAGGCTCGGTGCGCTCGCGCATGGACCGCCGCGACGACCCGCACGGCAAGCAGGTGCTGCCCGTGCTGGTGCACGGCGATGCAGCCTTCGCCGGCCAGGGCGTGAACCAGGAAACCCTGGCGCTGGCCCAGACCCGTGGCTACACCACGGGCGGCACGGTGCACATCATCATCAACAACCAGATCGGCTTCACCACCTCCGATCCGCGCGACACCCGCTCCACGCTGTACTGCACCGACATCGTCAAGATGATCGAGTCGCCCGTGCTGCACGTCAACGGCGATGATCCGGAAGCCGTGGCGCTGGCCGTGCAGCTGGCCCTGGAGTTCCGCATGGAATTCTCCAAGGACGTGGTCGTGGACATCGTCTGCTTCCGCAAGCTGGGCCACAACGAGCAGGACACCCCCGCGCTGACCCAGCCGCTGATGTACAAGAAGATCGGCGCCCACCCCGGCACCCGCAAGCTGTACGCCGACAAGCTGGCCGCACAGGGCCTGGGCGAATCGCTGGGCGACGACATGGCCAAGGCCTACCGCGCCGCCATGGACGAAGGCCGCCACACCGTGGACCCGGTGCTGACCAACTTCAAGAGCAAGTACGCCGTGGACTGGAGCCCGTTCCTGGGCAAGACCTGGACGGACGCCGGCGACACCGCCATCCCGCTGACGGAATGGAAGCGCCTGGCCGAACGCATCACCACCATCCCCGAGACCGTGACGCCGCACGCGCTGGTCAAGAAGGTCTATGACGACCGCGCAGCCATGGGCCGCGGCGAAGTCAACGTGGACTGGGGCATGGGCGAGCACATGGCCTTCGCATCGCTGGTCGCATCGGGCTACCCCGTGCGCCTGTCGGGCGAGGACTGCGGCCGCGGCACCTTCACGCACCGCCACTCGGTCATCCATGACCAAAAGCGCGAGAAGTGGAGCGAAGGCACCTACATCCCGCTGCAGAACGTGGCCGACAGCCAGGCTCCGTTCACCGTCATCGACTCCATCCTGTCCGAAGAAGCCGTGCTGGGCTTCGAGTACGGCTATGCGTCGAACGACCCCAACACCCTGGTGATCTGGGAAGCCCAGTTCGGCGACTTCGCCAACGGCGCCCAGGTCGTGATCGACCAGTTCATCGCCTCCGGTGAAGTCAAGTGGGGCCGCATCAACGGCCTGACGCTGATGCTGCCGCACGGCTACGAAGGCCAGGGCCCCGAGCACAGCTCGGCGCGCCTGGAGCGCTTCATGCAGCTGGCCGCCGACGCCAACATGCAGATCGTGCAGCCGACCACGGCCAGCCAGATCTTCCACGTGCTGCGCCGCCAGATGGTGCGCCCGCTGCGCAAGCCGCTGGTCATCATGACCCCCAAGTCGCTGCTGCGCAACAAGGACGCCACCTCGCCGCTGTCCGAGTTCACCAGCGGCGGTTTCCAGACCGTGATCCCTGAGCAGGACGAAGCCGTCGTGAAGAACGCGGCCAAGGTCAAGCGCGTGATCGCATGCTCCGGCAAGGTCTACTACGACCTGGTCAAGAAGCGCACCGAGAAGGAAAGCAAGGACGTCGCCATCATCCGCGTCGAGCAGCTGTACCCCTTCCCGCACAAGGCTTTCGCCGCTGAACTGAAGAAGTTCGGCAACGCCACCGACATCGTCTGGTGCCAGGACGAGCCGCAGAACCAGGGCGCTTGGTTCTTCGTGCAGCACTACATCCACGAGAACATGCTCGATGGCCAGAAGCTGGGCTACTCCGGCCGCGCTGCCTCGGCATCGCCCGCCGTGGGATACGCCCACCTGCACCAGGAGCAGCAAAAGGCCCTGGTGGAAGGCGCGTTCTCCAAGCTCAAGGGTTTTGTCCTGAACAAGTAAGGCAGCCCCCACCCGCTACGTATCAGTACAGAACACTTTTGGAAAGAATCACAAATGGCTATCGTTGAAGTCAAAGTTCCCCAGCTGTCCGAGTCCATCGCTGAGGCCACCATGCTGACCTGGAAGAAGAAGGCCGGCGAAGCGGTTGCAGTCGATGAGATCCTCATCGAGATCGAAACCGACAAGGTCGTGCTCGAAGTGCCCGCGCCCGCCGCTGGCGTGCTGGCCGAGATCGTGCAAGGTGACGGCGCCACCGTGGTGGCCGAGCAGCTGATCGCCAAGATCGACACCGAAGGCGTGGCCGGTGTGGCCGCTGCCGCTCCTGCAGCCGCCCCCGCCGCTGCAGCCGCTCCCGCTGCAGCGCCCGCAGCCGCGGCCGCCACCGGTGGCAGCAAGGGTGATGTCGCCATGCCCGCCGCTGCCAAGCTGCTGGCCGAAAACAACCTGTCGGCCGCCGGCGTGGCTGGCTCCGGCAAGGATGGCCGCGTGACCAAGGGTGACGCGCTGGCCGCCATCAAGGGCGGCGTGCAGTCCACCGCTGCCGTCATTCCCACCGGCGTGCCCACCAAGGCGCTGCCCCAGGTGTCGGCTCCGTCCGCCAAGGAAGACCTCAGCGGCCGTCCCGAGCAGCGCGTGCCCATGAGCCGCCTGCGTGCCCGCGTGGCCGAGCGTCTGCTGCAGTCGCAGTCCACCAACGCCATCCTGACCACGTTCAATGAAGTGAACATGGCCCCGGTGATGGATCTGCGCAAGAAGTTCCAGGACGCCTTCACCAAGGAACACGGCACCAAGCTGGGCTTCATGTCCTTCTTCGTCAAGGCGGCCGTGCACGCCCTGAAGAAGTACCCGGTGCTCAACGCATCCGTGGACGGCAACGACATCGTCTACCACGGCTACTTCGACATCGGTATCGCCGTGGGTTCGCCCCGTGGCCTGGTGGTGCCCATCCTGCGCAATGCAGACCAGATGAGCTTCGCCGACATCGAAAAGAAGATTGCCGAATTCGGCAAGAAGGCTGCCGAAGGCAAGCTGGGCATTGAAGAAATGACCGGCGGCACCTTCTCCATCTCCAATGGCGGCACCTTCGGCTCGATGATGTCCACCCCCATCATCAACCCGCCCCAGTCGGCCATCCTGGGCGTGCACGCCACCAAGGACCGTGCCATGGTCGAGAACGGCCAGGTCGTGGTGCGCCCGATGAACTATCTGGCCATGTCCTATGACCACCGCATCATCGACGGCCGCGAAGCCGTGCTGGGCCTGGTGGCCATGAAGGACGCGCTGGAAGATCCTTCGCGCCTGCTGTTCGACCTGTAATTCCACAGGGTTCGACACGACGAAAACCCACCCTTGGCCGCGCGCCCTGCGGTGGGTTTTTTCATGCATCACAGACAAGAGATTCCTGAAATGAGCAAGCAATTCGACGTCATCGTCATCGGCGCGGGCCCTGGCGGCTACATCGCCGCCATCCGTGCCGCGCAACTGGGCTTCAACGTGGCCTGTATCGACGAGTGGAAGAACGCCGCCGGCGGCGCCGCTCCGGGCGGCACCTGCACCAACGTGGGCTGCATTCCCTCCAAGGCCCTGCTGCAGTCGTCCGAGCACTTCGAGCACGCCAACCTGCACTTTGCCGACCATGGCATCTCCACCGGCAAGGTCGAGATGGACGTGGCCAAGATGATCGCCCGCAAGGATGCGGTCGTGAAGCAGAACAACGACGGCATCCTGTACCTGTTCAAGAAGAACAAGGTCACGTTCTTCCACGGCCGTGGTTCCTTCGTCAAGGCCGTCGAAGGCGGCTACGAGATCAAGGTCGCCGGCAAGGAAGAGGAAGTGCTGACGGGCAAGCAGATCGTGGTGGCCACCGGCTCCAACGCCCGCGCTCTGCCCGGCGTGCCCTTCGATGAAGAGAACATCCTGTCCAACGACGGCGCCCTGCGCCTGGGCAAGGCCCCCAAGAAGCTGGCCCTGATTGGCGCCGGCGTGATCGGCCTGGAAATGGGCTCGGTCTGGCGCCGTCTTGGCACCGAAGTCATCGTGCTCGAGGGCATGGACAAGTTCCTGCCCGCCGTGGACGAGCAGATCGCCAAGGAAGCCAAGAAGGCCTTCGACAAGCAGGGCCTGAAGATCGAGCTGGGCGTGAAGATCGGCGAAGTCAAGTCCGGCAAGAAGGGCGTGTCCATCGCCTACACCAACGCCAAGGGTGAAGCCCAGGCGCTGGAGGCTGACAAGCTCATCATCTCCATTGGCCGCACGGCCAACACCGCCGGCCTCAATGCCGAGGCGGTGGGCCTGGCCCTGGACGAGCGCGGCTGCATCGTGGTCGATGACGACTGCAAGACCAGCCTGCCCGGCGTCTGGGCCGTGGGCGACGTGGTGCGCGGCCCGATGCTGGCGCACAAGGCCGAGGAAGAGGCCGTGGCCGTGGCCGAGCGCATCGCCGGCCAGCATGGCCATGTGAACTTCGGCACCATCCCCTGGGTGATCTACACCAGCCCCGAAATCGCCTGGGTGGGCCGCACCGAGCAGCAACTGAAGGAGCAGGGCGTCAAGTACAAGGCCGGCAGCTTCCCCTTCCTGGCCAACGGCCGTGCGCGCGCCCTGGGCGACACCACGGGCATGGTCAAGTTCCTGGCCGATGCCGAAACCGACGAGATCCTGGGCGTGCACATGGTCGGCCCCATGGTCTCGGAGCTGATCTCCGAAGCCGTTGTTGCCATGGAGTTCAAGGCATCGAGCGAAGACATCGCCCGCATCTGCCATGCCCACCCCTCGCTGTCCGAAGCCACCAAGGAGGCTGCCCTGGCAGTCGACAAGCGTACTCTGAACTTCTGAGTGCCAGGCTAGCCATCTAGCCAATCCGAGACCTGAAAGCGCTTGCTCTGCAAGCGCTTTCAGCTTCTGAATACATAGCAAATGGTTGATGCTGCATGAGCGTTTCAGTGCGAGAGGCCTACGAGGCCGAACTGGTAGCCAAGGGCTTTCACAGTGATCCTGCGCAACTGCGCGCCGTCGAGGCGCTGCAGCGCTGTGCCGACGACTGGACGGTCTACCGCCAGCGCCGCTCCAATGCCTTCAAGAAGCTCATCAACCATCCCGAGATCCCCCGTGGCGTCTACATGTACGGCGGGGTGGGGCGCGGCAAGAGCTTTCTCATGGATTGCTTCTTCAATGCCGTGCCGCTCAGGCGCAAGGTGCGCCTGCATTTCCATGAATTCATGCGCGAGGTCCACCGTGAACTCGCCGTGCTGCAGGGCACCCAGAACCCGCTGGACGTGCTGGGTGCGCGCATCTCCAAGAAGTACAAGCTGATCTGCTTCGATGAATTCCACGTGGCCGACATCACGGACGCGATGATCCTGCACCGGCTGCTGGTGTCGCTGTTCGCCAACGGCGTGGGCTTTGTCACCACCTCCAACTTCAAGCCCGACGAGCTGTACCCGGGCGGCCTGCACCGCGACCGCATCCTGCCGGCCATCGACCTGCTCAACGAACGCATGGAAGTCGTCAACGTGGACAACGGCACGGACTACCGCCGCCGCACGCTGGAAAACGCCAGGCTCTACCACACGCCGCTGGGTGCCGAGGCCGATGCGGCCATGACCGAGACCTTCGACAAGCTGGCCGAGGTCAAGGACGAGGACCCGGTGCTGCACATCGAGGCGCGCGAGATCCGTGCGCGCCGCCGCGCCGGCGGCGTGGTCTGGTTCGACTTCCGCGAGCTGTGCGGTGGCCCGCGCTCGCAGAACGACTACCTGGAGATCGCAAGCCAGTTCCACACCGTGCTGCTGTCCGACGTGCCCTATATGCCGGTCAACATGGCGTCGCCCGCGCGGCGCTTCACCTGGCTGGTGGACGTGCTGTACGACCGCAGGGTCAAGCTGGTCATCTCGGCCGCCGTGCCGCCCGAGCAGCTTTACACTGAGGGCCCGCTGGCCCATGAGTTCCCCCGCACCGTCTCGCGCCTGAACGAGATGCAGTCCAAGGAATTCCTGGCGCTGGAGCGCCGCGTGGTGGATACCAGCCTGACCTGAGGCAGGTGGCCGCGCCTGGCGTCGTTTGCCGGACCTGTACATGCTGAAACTGCCCACCTCTGCTTTTGCCCTTGTGAAGAAACTGCCCGTTCCTTTGGGCGCCGCGCTGGCCTGCCTGGCCTTGGCGGGCCCGGCCGTGGCGGCCGATGCCGCGCGGGAGCCTGGCCAGGCGGCCAGGCAGGCCCAGGCCGAACGCAAGGCCGCGCGTGCCGACATCGCAGCCCAGCGCGCCGTCATCGAGCGCCGGCGCACGGCCCTGGAGTCCGAGTGCTACCAGCGCTTTGCCGTGGAAGACTGCCTCAAGCAGGCGCGCGAAGAGGCCCGTGAGCAGGATCGTCCGCTGCGCGAACGCGAGCTTCAGATCAACGACGAGGAGCGCAAGGAGCGCGCCGTCCAGCGCCTGGAAGACATCGAGGCCAAGAAGGCGCAGAAGGCAGCCTCCACCATGGAGGCCAAGGAACGGCCGCCGGCCGTGCAACGCGATACCCAGGCCCTGCGCGCGCAGCGCGCCCAGGAGGCGCAGCAGCGCGCCGCCCAGCAGGCCAGCCACCAGCGCGAACGGCAGGCCCAGATGGAGCAGCGCCAGTCCGCCCAGGAGCAGGAGCGGCGCGCGGCATCGCGTGCGCAGTTCGAAGCCAAGCAGAAGGAAGCGGCCGAGCGCAAGGCCCGTGCCGCCGAAGCGGCCCGCGAGCGCGGTCCCCAGGCTGCGCCGCTGCCGGCGCCGCCTGCTCCCTGATCCTTTTTTTCTCTGCCACGCGCCAACAGGCCAACCGGGTGGGGGCTGGCGTGAGGGCCTGGATGCTCCAACCCCGGTTCAAGCCGTCTGGGCCGACTCCAGCGCCTCGAGCTTGAGCACCACCAAGGACAGGTTGTCGCCCCCGCCCTGGGCGCGCACGCGGGCCTTGTCGATGAGGAACTCCGTGGCCTCGCGCGGAGTGAGCGCGTTGAGCACGGTGCCCAGTTCCTCGGCCGTGTAGTAGTGCCAGACGCCATCGCTGCAGGCCATGAGGGTGGTGCCCGGATACACGCGCTCGATCACGTGGTGGCTCATGGGC
The DNA here is from genome assembly GCF_028401915.1 of Delftia sp. DT-2. NCBI lineage: Bacteria > Pseudomonadati > Pseudomonadota > Betaproteobacteria > Burkholderiales > Comamonadaceae > Delftia > Delftia sp. DT-2. The sequence goes on along the minus strand of NZ_JAQOTI010000005.1, from coordinate 131,255 downwards.
GGTTCGGCCTCGGTGCCCAGGCAGCCCAGCAGGATGTTGGACTTGGGGTGCACGTGGGCCTCGAATTCGGTGAGCTCTCCCCGGTCCACCAGCGACTGCACATAGGAATGGTCCTTGGTGCGGTGGACCATGGTCGCGTCCTGGTAGTGGTAGATGCGCGAATCGCCCGAATGCACCCAGTGGCAGCGGCCCTGGGGCAGCAGCACGAAGGCGGCGATGGTGCTGTGCGGCTCCTGCTCGGCCGAAATGGCGGTCAGACGGATCACCGTGTGCGACTCGCGCACGATGCTCTCCAGCAGCGCTGTGCAGTCCTCCTTGCCCGGCTCGAAGCGCTCGAACAACTGGCGCGCCGTGAGCATGACCTGGTCGGAGGCCTTGCGCCCGCCGCTGCGCCCGCCCATGCCGTCGGCCAGAACGCCCAGCAGGCAGCCGTGGACATACGGGTGGGCCATGAGCATCACCTGGTCTTGCTGGTATTGCCTGTCACCGCGATGGATGCCTGTGGCGGCTTGGAGTCGGTACGCTGGCTGCATGGTCTCTGGTTTGGTGGGCTCTTGGGGCGGCGGATGGGCACACCAGTGGCATGGCGCATATTATCGGAGCGCTGCCCCCGGTGCCGGCTCGCCCGGCTCCCGTGGCGCTGTCTTTTTCAACAACCGGACCTGTCCTGTGCATTCCCTGACCGCCGCCGTGCAGGCGGCCTTCGCCCCGCAAGGCCTGCTGTCGCGCGCCGAGGCGCAGTTCCTGCCGCGTGAAGGCCAGACCCGCATGGCCCTGGCCGTGGCCCAGGCCATCGAAGAGCGCCAGACCCTGGTCGTGGAGGCCGGCACGGGCGTGGGCAAGACCTATGCCTATCTGGTGCCGGCCCTGCTCAGCGGCCAGCGCGTGCTGGTGTCCACGGCCACGCGTGCGCTGCAGGACCAATTGTTCGCACGGGATCTGCCGCGTCTGGTGGCCGCCCTGGGCATGCCGCTGCGCATGGCGCGCCTCAAGGGGCGCAGCGCCTACCTGTGCCTGGAGCGGCTGGAGCGCGTGCGCCAGGGCCGCACGGCGCCGCAGGACCCGCAGGTGCTGCGCAGCGTGGCCCTGGTCGAGCGCTGGGCGCGCACCACGCGCACAGGTGACCTGGGCGAGCTGCCCGCGCTGGACGAGCGTTCGCCCGCGCTGCCCCTGGTCACCTCCACGCGCGACAACTGCCTGGGCTCGGACTGCCCGCATTGGCAGGACTGCCATGTCAACGTGGCCCGCCGCACCGCGCTGGACGCCGACGTGGTGGTCATCAACCACCATCTGATGTTTGCCGACCTCGACGTGCGCGATTCGGGTGTGGCCCAACTGCTGCCCAGCGCGGGCGTGGTGGTGGTGGACGAGGCCCACCAGCTCAACGACACCGGCGTGCAGTTCGCTGGCCTGAGCCTGTCGGGCCAGCAATTGACGGGCTATGCCCGCGATGTGCTGCGCGCCGGCCAGGAACTGGCACGCGGCATGGCCGACTGGATGATGCTCTCGGCGCGTGTGGAGCAGGCACTGCGCGAGCTGCGCCTGGCCGCAGGCAAGCCCCCTGTGGGCGGACGTCTGTCCTGGCAGGGCGTGACGCCGCAGGGACTGGACGCCCAGAGCTGGCGCACGGCCCTGGTCACGCTGGGGCGCAGCCTGCGGGCGCTGGTGGAGCCGCTGGTGCAATTGCAGGTCAGCGATCCCGAACTGCGCAGGCTGCTCGAGCGCGGCAGCGAACTGCTGCGGCGCCTGGCCACCTTCGCGGCGGCGGCCGTGCAAGACACGGTGCGCTGGCTGGAATTGGGCAGCCAGCAGATGCGCATGCTGGAGTCTCCGCTGACCATTGCACACATCATGCGCACGCGGCTGCTGGGTCCGACGCAAGAGCAAGAGCAAGAGCAAGAGCATCAGGAAGGAAGCGGGCAAGACGCCGAGCCGCAGGAAAACGCACCCACCGCCCCGTACGAGCCGCCAGCGGGCACCGCCTGGATCTTCACCTCTGCCACGCTGGGCGACGACGAGCGGCTGAGCTGGTTCACCGAGCCCTGCGGACTGCGAGAGGCCCAGGTGCTGCGCGTGGACAGCCCCTTCGACTATGCGCGGCAGGCGGCGCTTTATGTGCCGCGGCCTTTTGCCGAGGCAGGAAGCCCGGCCCACAGCGCCGAGGTGGCACGCCTGGCGCTGGATGCGGCCCAGCGCCTGGGCGGCCGCACCCTGGTGCTGACCACCACGCTGCGTGCCCTGCACGCCATAGGCGACACGCTGCAGCAGTCGCTGGGGCTGTTCGGTGAACTTGATGTGCTGGTCCAGGGGCAGGCGCCCAAGCTGACCTTGATCGAGCGCTTTGTTGCAGCGGGCGAAGGCAAGGGCGCCAGCGCGGGGCGCGGCTGCATTCTCGTGGCATCGGCCACTTTCTGGGAAGGGGTGGATTTGCCTGGCGATGCGCTGCAGCTGGTGGTCATCGACAAGCTGCCGTTTCCGCCGCCCGACGATCCGCTGGTCGAGGCACGGTCGCGCAGTCTGGAATCCGTGGGCCGGCAGGCCTTTGCCGACTACATGCTGCCCGAGGCCGCGATGGCGCTCAAGCAGGGCGCCGGGCGCCTGATCCGGCGCGAGACGGATCGCGGCGTGCTTGTGGTCTGCGATCCCAGATTGACCGCCAAGGGTTATGGGCGGCGGCTGCGCGCTGCGCTGCCGCCCATGCGGACTCTGGAGGACGAGGCGGCCTTTGTTCAGGCCCTGCAGGCGCTGGCGCAGCCTGCGCCGCAGGTCACCACAGTTTCCACCACGACTTCTGCTTTGCCGTGACGTCCTTATCGGAGTCCTGGCCGTACGAGGCGGTCAGCACGCGCTGCGCATCGTCACGCAGCTGGGTCATGCCCAGTGCATCGTATGAGTTCACCAGGATCTGCATGGCCTCGCGCACGGCGGGCACGCCCTGGTAGTCCTTGACGGCGGTCTGCGCACGTGCGATGGCGGCCACGTAGGCGCCGCGTCCGTAGTAGTAGCGGGCCACATGGACTTCGTACTGCGCCAGCGAGTTGACGATGTACTGCATGCGCAGCCGCGAGTCTTCGGCGTAGCGCGACTCGGGGAAGCGCGTCACCAGCTCGCGGAATGACTCGAAGGAGTCCTTGGCGGCCTTCTGGTCGCGCTCGGACAGATCCTGGCGCGACAGCCAGGAGAACATGCCCAGGTTGTCATTGAAGTTGACCAGGCCCTTGAGGTACAGGGCGTAGTCGGTGGCGGGGCTGGCCGGGTGCAGCTTCAGGAAGCGGTCCAGCGTGGCCGTGGCCTGGACCTTGTCGCCGCTCTTGTACTGGGCATAGGCCTTGTCGAGCTGGGCCTGCTGGGCCAGGGGCGTGCCGGCGGCACGGCCTTCGAGCTTCTCGAACAGCGGAACGGCCTTGTCGAACGCACCGGACGCGGCTTCGTCGCGCGCCTCGGTATAGATGCGGTCCGGGGTCCACTTGGCAGTAGGGTCTTGTTGCGTACTGGAGCAGGCTGTCAGGACGCCTGCGACCAGCACGGCGGGAACGATGGACAGGGGAATACGCTGCATGGTGGACGTTTCTCGGGCAATCGAAGGGCGGTGAGAGGGTTGGCGGGCAGGGACGCGGGCCGCGCTGAGGGGCCGCATGAAGCCTGATTTTCCCGCAACCGGGCCGAGGCATTGTAACGGCCTGCGATGCCCGCCCCGCAGGCGGGGGCGGCGGCAAAGGCATGGCCGCGAACGGGTCCCGGCATTGCGGAGCTTTCTACAATGGCGCCCATATGTTTGTCCATTTGCGCCTGCACACCGAATTTTCCGTCGTGGACGGAACCAACCGCATCAACGCCATCGTCAAGGCCGCCGCCGAGGATGGGCAGGTCGCACTGGCCGTCACAGACTTCAACAACCTGTTTGGCGGCGTCAAGTTCTATCGCGAAGGCCGGGCCAAGGGCGTCAAGCCCGTGCTGGGCGCGGAAATCCAGATCGAGGGCGAAAACGGCGCCGCGATCTCGCGCATCATCGTGCTGGTGCAAAGCCCGCTGGGCTACCACAACCTGTCCGAGCTGCTGGCCCGGGGCTGGACCCGCAATGTGGTCAAGGGCCAGGCCGTGCACACATGGGCCTGGCTGCAGGAGCTGGGCGAAGGCCTGATCGTGCTGGCCGGCGCCCAGGCCGGCCCGGTGGGCCAGGCACTGATGCGCGGTGACGAGGCCGGCGCAGCAGCCGTCGCCCAGCGGCTGGCGAGCATGTTCCCGCACCGCTTCTTCATCGAGCTGCAGCGCGCAGGCCGGCCTGACGACGAAGCCCATGTGCTGGCCGCCGTGCAACTGGCCGATCGCCTGAACCTGCCCGTGGTCGCCACGCACCCCATACAGTTCTTCGGCCCCGACGACTACGAAGCGCACGAGGCGCGCGTGTGCATCGCCGAGGGCGAGATCCTGGCCAACCCCAAGCGTGTGCGCCGCTTCACGCGCGACCAGCATTTCAAGACCGTCGCGCAGATGCAGGCGCTGTTTGCCGACATTCCCAGCGCCATCGCCAACACCGTGGAAATTGCGCGTCGCTGCAGCCTGACGCTGGTGCTGGGCAAGCCGCAGCTGCCCAACTTCCCCGTGCCCGAAGGCATGACCATGGACGAGTTCTTCCGCCAGGAGTCCTTTGCGGGACTGGAGGAACGCCTGATCCATCTCTATCCCGACCCCGCCAAGCGCGAGGCCCAGCGCGAGCGCTATGTCGAGCGACTGGAGTTCGAGATCGGCACCATCCTCAAGATGGGCTTTCCGGGCTACTTCCTCATCGTGGGTGACTTCATCAAGTGGGCCAAGCTCAACGGCTGTCCCGTGGGTCCGGGCCGCGGATCGGGCGCCGGCTCGCTGGTGGCCTACGTGCTCAAGATCACGGACCTGGACCCGCTGGAATACAACCTGCTGTTCGAGCGTTTCCTCAATCCCGAGCGTGTGTCCATGCCCGACTTCGACGTGGACTTCTGCCAGGCCAACCGCGACCGCGTCATCGACTACGTGAAGCAGCTGTATGGCCGCGACGCCGTCAGCCAGATCGCCACCTTCGGCACCATGGCCGCGCGCGCGGCCATCCGCGACGTGGGCCGCGTGCTGGACATGAGCTACACCTTCTGCGATGGCATCTCCAAGCTCATTCCCAACAAGCCTGGCCTGCACGTCACGCTCAAGTACCCGCCCAATCCCAAGAAGGAGGGCGACAAGTACACCTACGCCATCGAGGCCGAGCCCATGCTGGCCGAGCGCATCGACAAAGAAGAAGACGTCAAGACACTGATTGAAATGGCCCAGAAGCTCGAAGGCATGACACGCAACATTGGCATGCACGCGGGCGGCGTGGTGATTGCCCCGGGCAAGCTGGCCGATTTCTGCCCGCTGTACCAGCAGCCGGGCAGCGACTCGGCCGTGGCCATGTACGACAAGGACGATGTGGAGGCCGTGGGCCTGGTGAAGTTCGACTTTCTGGGCCTGGCCACGCTGACCATCCTGGAGATCGCGCGCGAGTTCATCATCAAGCGCCACAAGGGCCAGGAGAACTTCGCATTCGAGAACATCCCGCTGGACGATGCGCGCACCTACCAGCTGTTTTCCGAGGGCAAGACCGAGGCCGTGTTCCAGTTTGAATCGCGCGGCATGCAGGGCATGCTGCGCGACGCCAAGCCCAGCCGGCTGGAAGATCTGATCGCCCTGAACGCCCTGTACCGCCCGGGACCCATGGACCTGATTCCCAGCTTCGTGGCGCGCAAGCACGGCAAGGAAGTGGTGGAGTATCCGCATCCGCTGGTCGAAAAGGTGCTGGCCGAAACCTACGGGATCATGGTCTACCAGGAGCAGGTGATGCAGACGGCCCAGGTGCTGGGCGGCTACTCGCTGGGCGGCGCCGACCTCTTGCGCCGTGCCATGGGCAAGAAGAAGGTCGAGGAAATGGTCATGCACCGCGGGATCTTCCGCGAGGGCGCGGCCAAGCAGGGCATCAGCGAGGAAAAGGCCGACGAGGTCTTCGACCTGATGGAGAAGTTCGCGGGCTACGGCTTCAACAAGTCGCACGCCGCCGCCTACTCGCTGCTGGCCTATCACACGGCCTGGCTGAAGGTGCACTACACGGCCGAGTTCTACTGCGGGAACATGACCGTGGAAATGGACAACACCGACAAGCTCAAGGTGCTGTACGAAGACGCGCTCAAGATGGGCATCAGCTTCGAGCCGCCGGATGTCAACCGCGGCATGTACCGTTTCGAGCCCGTCACCGACAAGGTCATACGCTATGGCCTGGGTGCCATCAAGGGCACGGGCCAGCAGGCCATCGAGGCCATCATCGCGGCCCGTGAAGGCCGTGGCGTGGGCCCGCGCGGCGCCGACAAGGGGCCGTTCAAGAGCCTGGCCGACTTCTGCGTGCGCGTGGACCGCACGCGCCTGAACAAGCGCACGCTGGAAGCCCTGATCAAGGGCGGTGCCTTCGATGCCATCGAACTGAACCGCGCGGCCCTGGTGGCCTCCATCGACCATGCCTTCGAGTTCGCCAACAAGACGCTGGCCAATGCCAACCAGGGCGGGCTGTTCGACATGATGGGCGAGGACGCCGTGGGCTCCAGCACCCAGGAGCCGCCCCTGGCCGATGCGTTGCCCTGGGGCGTGAAGGAGAGGCTGACCCAGGAAAAGACCGCCGTGGGCTTTTACCTGTCGGGCCATCTGTTCGACGAGGTCGAAAAGGAGGTGCGCCGCTTCGTGCGCACGCCGCTGGCCGAGCTGCGCGACAGCCGCGAGCCCCAGACCCTGGCCGGCATCATCAGCGACTTCCGCGCCATCAACGGCCAGCGCGGGCGGCTGGGCCTGTTCAAGATCGATGACGGCTCGGGCGTGATCGAGGCCTCGGTGGACGAGAACACGCTCAATACCTATCGCGATCTGCTCAAGGACGACGAATTCGTCGTCATCACCGGGCGCCTGCAACTGGACCACTTCAGCGGTGGCCTGCGCATGAAGGCTCAGCAGCTGTTCAACCTGGCCGATGCGCGCTGCCGTTTCGCGCGCTACCTGCAGGTCAGCGTGGGCGAGAAGATGCCCGACGTGGTCGGCCTGCTGCGCCAGTTCCCCGCCGTGGTGGAGCAGGGCGAGCATGGCGAGCTGCAGCGCGGCATGAAGGTGCGCCTGGGACTGGTCTGCGAGGACGAGCGCGGCTCGGCCAGCTGCGAGCTGGCCCTGGGCGACGGCAGCCGCTTCTATCCCAGCGACGCGGCCCTGGCCGCCTGGTATGCCCAGGCGGGCAGCGCCCAGGTCAAGGTGGTCTACGAATGACGCGCAAGGTGGCGCAGCGTCCGGTGGCGGCAAGCAGGCACTGCTTTGGTGCGTGCTGGCCAGCCTGGGCAGGCGCCGCGCTTGAATTCTTCAGGCACGCCTCGCATATCCCTTCCGGAAAACAGTGGCTCCGATGGCTAGAATGATTTTCATGGCAACCCAACCCCCTTCGACCCCTCCTGCCATTCCCACAGTGCGGCCCGTGTCCGATGACGACGGCGCCGTGGTGCTGGAGCGGCGGCGCCAGCGCGTGCAGCCGCCGCAGATGTACCAGGTCGTGATGCTCAACGATGACTTCACGCCCATGGAATTCGTCATCATCGTCCTGCAGGAACTCTTCGGCAAGGACCGCGAAACGGCCACCCAGATCATGCTCAAGATCCATCTCGACGGCCGCGGCGTCTGCGGCGTGTACTCGCGCGATGTGGCGGCCACCAAGGTCGAGCAGGTGCTGCAGGCCGCCCAGAAAGCGGGCCATCCGTTGCAGGCCATGTTCGAGCCTGTTGAATAAACCCGGGCCGCCCTGATTTATGGTTGCAGTCAATAATCCCCAGCAAGCGAAAAGGAGTCATCAATGATCGCCCAGGAACTGGAAGTCAGCTTGCACATGGCCTTTGTCGAAGCACGCCAGCAGCGCCACGAGTTCATCACCGTGGAACACCTGCTGCTGGCCCTGCTGGACAACCCCAGTGCAGCGGAAGTGCTGCGCGCCTGCTCAGCCAACATCGATGACCTGCGCTCGGCCCTGTCCAACTTCATCAAGGACAACACGCCCCAGGTCGCGGGCACCGACGAAGTGGACACGCAGCCCACGCTGGGTTTCCAGCGTGTGATTCAGCGCGCCATCATGCATGTGCAATCGACCGGCAACGGCAAGAAGGAAGTCACGGGCGCCAACGTGCTCGTCGCCATCTTCGGTGAAAAGGACTCGCATGCCGTCTACTACCTGCACCAGCAGGGCGTGACGCGCCTGGACGTGGTCAATTTCATCGCCCACGGCATCAAGAAGGGCGAGCCGCCCGAGCCTGCGAAGGCGGAGAACCCTGCGGAATCCGAAGAGGGTGCCGGTGGCGAGCGCAACGAAAAGGCCTCGCCCCTGGAGCAGTTCACGCTGAACCTCAACCAGGCGGCCAAGGACGGCAAGATCGATCCGCTGATCGGGCGCGACTACGAGGTCGAGCGCACCATCCAGATCCTGTGCCGCCGCCGCAAGAACAACCCGCTGCTGGTCGGCGAGGCCGGCGTGGGCAAGACGGCGATCGCCGAAGGCCTGGCCTGGCGCATCACCGAAGGCAAGGTGCCCGAGGTGCTGACCGAGGCCGTGGTCTATTCGCTGGACATGGGCGCGCTGCTGGCAGGCACCAAGTACCGTGGCGATTTCGAGCAGCGCCTCAAGGGCGTGCTCAAGTCGCTGAAGGACAAGCCCAACGCCATCCTGTTCATCGACGAAATCCACACGCTGATCGGCGCGGGCGCCGCTTCGGGCGGCACGCTGGACGCGTCCAACCTGCTCAAGCCGGCGCTGTCCAGCGGCCAGCTCAAGTGCATTGGCGCCACCACGTTCACCGAGTACCGCGGCATCTTCGAGAAGGACGCGGCCCTGTCGCGGCGCTTCCAGAAGGTGGATGTGGTCGAGCCCACGGTGGCCGAGACCGTGGACATCCTCAAGGGCCTGAAGTCGCGCTTCGAGGAACACCACAGCGTGCAGTACGCCGCTGCCGCCCTGCAGGCTGCGGCCGAGCTGTCGGCCAAGTACATCAATGACCGCCACCTGCCCGACAAGGCCATCGACGTGATCGACGAGGCCGGCGCCGCGCAGCGCATCATTCCGGTGGAGCAGCGCAAGCAGACCATCGACAAGGCCGAGATCGAGGCCATCGTGGCCAAGATCGCGCGCATTCCGCCTGCCAACGTGTCCAACGACGACCGCAGCAAGCTGCAGACGCTGGAGCGCGACCTCAAGAGCGTGGTCTTCGGCCAGGACAAGGCGCTGGAAGCGCTGGCCTCCTCGGTCAAGATGGCGCGCTCGGGCCTGGGCAAGCCGGACAAGCCGATCGGCTCCTTCCTGTTCTCGGGCCCCACCGGCGTGGGCAAGACGGAAGCGGCCAAGCAGCTGGCCTACATTTTGGGCGTGGACCTGATCCGCTTCGACATGTCGGAGTACATGGAGCGCCATGCCGTCAGCCGCCTGATCGGCGCGCCTCCGGGCTATGTGGGCTTTGACCAGGGCGGCCTGCTGACCGAGGCCGTGACCAAGAAGCCGCATTCGGTGCTGCTGCTCGACGAAATCGAGAAGGCGCATCCAGACATCTTCAACGTGCTGCTGCAGGTCATGGACCACGGCACGCTGACGGACAACAACGGGCGCAAGGCCGACTTCCGCAACGTGATCCTCATCATGACCACGAACGCGGGTGCAGAGACCATCAACAAGGCCTCGATCGGTTTCACCAACCCGCGCCAGGCCGGCGACGAAATGGGCGACATCAAGCGCCTGTTCACGCCGGAGTTCCGCAACCGTCTGGACGCCATCGTCAGCTTCAAGCCGCTGGACGAGCAGGTCATCCTGCGCGTGGTCGACAAGTTCCTGCTGCAACTGGAGCAGCAACTGGCCGAAAAGCGCGTGGAGGTCACCTTTACCGACGCGCTGCGCAAGCACCTGGCCAGGAAGGGCTTCGATCCGCTCATGGGCGCCCGTCCCATGCAGCGCCTGATCCAGGACACCATCCGGCGCTCGCTGGCCGACGAGCTGCTGTTCGGGCAGCTGGTCGACGGTGGCCGCCTGGAAGTGGACTGGGTGGCCGACGCCGACGATGCCGACAAGGGCGAAGTCAAGCTCGACATCACGCCCCAGCCCAGGCAGGACCCGGCTTCCGAGCCGGCCGAGCCCAAAGAGGCCACCGCCGACTGATGTGCATCGCCTGATGCCCATCGCGCAAGCCGACAGCCCTCCGGGCTGCCGGCTTTTTCTTTGATCCGCCCGAAGGAGTCTTTGTGGAGTGGCTTCGTCAGTACCTGACCCATGAGAATGCGCTGCTGCTGCTGTCGGTGACCTGGTCGGTCTATGTGGTGATCGTCGCGGTGTGGATCCTTTTGCAGCGCAGCGCACCCGTGGCCACACTGAGCTGGCTGCTGTCCATGGCGGCGATTCCCGTGGGCGGGCTGGCCATCTACTATTTCTTCGGCCCGCAACGGCTCAAGCGCCAGCGCATCAAGCGGCTGCGCGCGCGCAAGACATCGCGCGTGCGCTCGGGCGTGCAGCGGCTGCGCGAGCGCATGCCCGGCAGTCCCGAGCGCCTGCACCAGGTCGCGCGACTGGTGGCCGCCACCAGCGACTTTCCGGTGAGCACGGCCACCGACCTGCGGCTGCTGGTCGGTGGCGCGGCCACCTTCGACGCCATCATCGATGCGGTGAATGCCGCACGCCACCACATCCACCTCGAGTACTACATCTTCGAGCCCGACCAGACCGGCACGGCCCTGCGCGACCTGCTGATGCAGCGGGCCCGCGCAGGCATACAGGTGCGCCTGCTGGTGGATGCCCTGGGCTCCAAGAAGCTGGGGCGGCGCTTTCTGCAGCCGCTGGAGGATGCGGGCGCCGAGGTCGCGCTGTTCCATGGCACCAAGATCGGCCGGCGGCTGCGCCCGGTCATCAACTTCCGCACCCACCGCAAGATCCTGGTGTGCGACGGCAAGGTGGGCTTCACGGGCGGCGTCAACGTGACCGACGAAGAGAACGCGCGTGTCATGCCCGATGCCTACCACGACGTGCACCTGCGCCTGGAGGGCGCCATCGTCAACTGGCTGCAGACCGTGTTCCTCGAGGACTGGGCCTACGCCCTCGAAAAGGACCCCAAGAGCGAGCCCGCCGACATCGACCTGCTGCTGCCGGACGCGCCCGAGGGCCCGCTGCCCGTGCAGATCATCACCTCCGGCCCCGACAACGGCCTGCAGGCCATCTACCGCGCCCATCTTGCGGCCATCAACGCGGCCGAGGAGCGTGTCTGGCTGACAACGCCGTACTTCGTTCCCACGGAGGCCGCGCTGGCCGCGCTCACCAATGCCTCGCTGCGCGGCGTGGATGTGCAGCTGCTGGTGCCGCGCCGCTCCGATTCGGCCCTGGTCACGGCGGCCGCGCGCTCCTACTACGACGAACTGATCCGCTGCGGCGTGCGCGTCTACGAATACAAGGCGCGCATGCTGCACTCCAAGACGCTGGTGGTGGACGGCAGCATCTCCATCATCGGCACGGCCAACTTCGACTACCGCAGCTTCTTCCTGAACTACGAAGTCTGCGCCATCGCCTACGGGCCCCAGCTCAATGGCGACCTGGCGCGCCAGTTCGAGCTGGACCTGGAGCAGGCGCAGCGCGTGCATTTCAAGCGCGACCTGGGCTTCGCACTGCGCCTGTTCGACTCCGGCGCGCGCCTTTGCTCACCCTTGCTGTGATGTCCGGACGCACTTTTTTCGCAGGCATACTCGCCCGATGGCCCATACCTTCTTCTGGCACGACTACGAGACCTTCGGCGCCCAGCCGCGCTATGACCGGCCCGCGCAATTCGCGGGCATCCGCACCGATGCGGAACTCAATGAAATCGGCGAGCCCGTCATGTGGTATTGCCAGCCGGCAGGCGACTACCTGCCCGATCCGCAGTCCTGCCTGATCACCGGCATCACGCCCCAGCAATGCCTGGAGCAGGGCATGCCCGAGGCCCAGTTCGCCGCCCGCATCGAGGCGGAACTGGCCCAGGCCGGCACCGTGGGCGTGGGCTACAACACCATCCGTTTTGACGACGAGATCACGCGCTTCATGTTCTGGCGCAACCTCATCGACCCCTATGCGCGCGAATGGCAAAACGGCTGCGGGCGCTGGGACCTGCTCGACGTGGTGCGCATGGTCTATGCGTTGCGCCCCGAAGGCATTGTCTGGCCGAAAAAGGAGGATGGATCTCCAAGCTTCAAGCTCGAGGACCTGGCCCGCGCCAACGGCCTGCTGCACGAGAAGGCGCACGATGCCCTGTCCGACGTGCGTGCCACCATCGGGCTGGCCCGGCTGATCCGCAAGGTCCAGCCCAGATTGTTCGACTTCGCCTTCTCGCTGCACAAGAAGGACCGTGTGCTGCAGGAAATGGGCCTGCCGGCCGAGCCGACGCATGCCAGGCCCTTCCTGCACGTCAGCGGCATGATCCGGCCCGAGCGCGGCTGCATCGCCGTCATGTGGCCGCTGGCCACGCACCCCACCAACAAGAACGAGATCATCTGCTGGGATCTGGCGCAGGACCCGTCCGAGCTGGCCTCCATCGACGTGGAAACGCTGCGCCTGCGCCTGTTCTCGCGCGCGGCCGACCTGCCCGAAGGCATGCAGCGCCTGCCTATCAAGAGCATCCACGTCAACAAGTCGCCCATGGTGGTCGGCAGCCTCAAGACGCTGAGCCCGGCCATGGCCGCGCAATGGGGCATCGATGTGGAGCAGTGCATGGGCCATGCGGCCATTGCACGGGACCTGCCCGACATGAGCGCGCTGTGGCGTGCCGTTCACCAGCGCCCTGCGCAGGAAGGGCTGGATGCCGACCAGGACCTGTACGGCGGCTTTGTGGGCAACGAGGACCGGCGCCGCCTGAGCCACCTGCGCAGCCTGTCCGCGCAGGAGCTGGCGCTGGACCGCACGGGCTTCGACGATGCACGCCTGACCGAACTGCTGTTCCGCTACCGCGCCCGCAATTTCCCCGCCAGCCTGAACCCGGCCGAGCGCCAGCGCTGGCTGCAGCACTGCGCGGCCTGCCTGATCGAAGGAAAGGGCGGCGCACGCACGGCCGAGCAGATGTTTGCCATGGTCGATCAGCTATCGGAAACTGCCGACGAGCGCGGCGAGGAGATCCTGGGGGCGCTGTATGACTATGCCGAGGCGATCATGCCGGAACTTTAGTTCCCCCTGAGCCGCTGCGCGGCTTCTCCCGAGAGGTGCGACACCCTCGCGGCGGGGCGAGGCGGGGCGGCCGGCGTAGGCACTTGCTCGGTCTTCCTCGCCTTGGACCGCGTCGGCTTCAGGCGCGGCGCCCATTTGTGCCTTCAGCCAAAGAACTTGTAGCAGACCACGATGGCCGCCACCACGCCGGCCAGTTCGGCGATGAGGGCGCAGGGAACGGCGTGGCGGGCACGCTGTATGCCCACGGCGCCGAAGTAGACGGCCAGGACGTAGAAGGTGGTTTCGGTGCTGCCCTGGATGGTGGCGGCCACCAGGGCGGCGAAGCTGTCCACGCCCTGGGTCTGCATGGTCTCGATCAGCATGGCGCGCGCCGCGCTGCCCGAGAAGGGTTTGACCAGGGCCGTGGGCAGGGCGTCCACGAAGCGGGCGTCCATGCCCATGGCATCGACCACCCAGCGTATGCCCGACAGCGCATACTCCAGCGCGCCCGATGCGCGGAACACGCCCACGGCGCAGAGCATGGCCACCAGGTAGGGCAGCAGGCCCTTGGCCACGTCAAAGCCTTCCTTGGCGCCCTCGATGAAGCTGTCGTAGACCGCGACCTTGCGCCAGGCGCCCAGGGTGACGAACAGCACGATCAGGGCAAACAGCGTCAGGTTGCCCAGCAGCGATGACAGCTGGGCCAGTGCGGCCGCCGACAGCGTGGCCAGAAAGGCCATGAAGCCCGCCAGCGCCAGGCCCAGCGGCAGCAGATAGCCCAGAACCACGGGGCTCCACAGCGGCAGCCTCTGCACGGCGGCCACGGCCAGCAGGCCGACCAGGGTCGAGGCCGAGGTGGCCAGCAAGATCGGCAGAAAGACCAGGGTGGGATCGGGCGCACCCTGCTGCATGCGGTACATGAAGATGGTCACGGGCAGCAAGGTCAGCGACGACGCATTGAGCACCAGGAACAGGATCTGCGCATTGGTGGCGGTGTCGGGCCGGGGATTGAGCTCCTGCAGCGAGCGCATGGCCTTCAGGCCCATGGGCGTGGCCGCGTTGTCCAGTCCCAGCCCGTTGGCCGCGAAGTTCAGCGTGATCAGGCCCAGGGCCGGATGGCCGCGCGGCACCTCGGGCATGAGCCTGGCGAACAACGGGCCCAGCACGCGCGCCAGCCACTCCACCACGCCGGCCTTCTCTGCGATGCGCAGAAAGCCCAGCCACAGCGTCAGCGTGCCGAACAGCAGCACCATGACCTCGACCGACAGCCTGGCCATGGCAAACAGCGCCTGCACCATGGCCGAGAAAATCCCGGCCTGGCCGCCGACCAGCCATTGGGCCAGCGCAGCCACGGCCGCCACCAGAAAAAAGCCCAGCCACAAGGCATTCAGCATGGATTCCCGTCCCTCACGAGGCAATTGCAAGCCGCCATTGTGGGGCCAGCCGCAGGGCTTACGGGCCAGGGCGGCAGGGCATTGACAGGGCTCCGTTATCCTCGCGGCCCCGTGGTCCGAGGACCGCACCATTGCTGCAAAGGATTCCATGCCCCAGGTGATAGGACAGGTGAGCGTCGCCGTGCGCGACTATGACGAGGCGCTGCGCTTTTATGTGGGCGCGCTGGGCTTCGTGCTGATCGAGGACACCGCCCTGTCCGAGGGCAAGCGCTGGGTCACCGTGGCTCCCGGTGGCGGCGGTGTGCGCCTGCTGCTGGCCCGCGCCACGAATGAGGAACAGGCCGCGCGCGTGGGCAACCAGACGGGCGGGCGCGTGTTCCTGTTCCTGCAGACCGACGACTGCCTGCGCGACTTCGAAGCCTACCGCTCGCGCGGCGTGCGCTTTGTGCAGGAACCCCAGCGCAAGCCCCACGGCACCGTGGCCGTGTTCGAAGACCTCTACGGCAATCTGTGGGATCTCATCGAGTTGCATCCGGCGCGCTGAGGGCCTAAGGCGCGCTGCTTCAGCGGCTGGCCACGATGAACAGCCTGGGGAAGGGCAGCAGCACCGTGCCATCGTCCAGCGCGGGGTAGGCCTGGGAGATGGCCTGCAGATACGCTGCGTAGAAGCCGGCCTTTTGCTCCTCGTCCAGCGGCGCGACGAAGGGACGCAGCGCCGATCCCTTGAACCACTCAACCACCGCGGCATGGCCGCGCGCCAGCGGGTGGAAGTAGGTGGTGCGCCAGACATCGACGTTGCTGCAGTGCGGGCGAAGCAGGGCGTAGTAGAAGTCCGCGCTGTGCCGTGCGGGGTGGCGCACATCGCCAATCGTGGCAGCCCAGGGGCCGCTGGCGGCCACTTCGCGTGCCAGCCGGTGGGCCGGTTCTTCCAGGTTGTCCGGCGTCTGCACGGCCAGGCTGCCACCGGGGGCCAGGTGGCTGACGAGGCGCGGGTAAAGCTGCTGGTGGTCGGGCAGCCACTGCAGCGAGGCATTGGCCAGGATCACGTCCTGCGGCTGGTCGGGCTGCCAGGTGGCGATGTCGGCCAGGGAGAAGGCCGTGCCCGGCAGCCGCTTGCGTGCGGCATCCAGCATGTCCTCGGAATTGTCCAGTCCCGTCACGGTGGCCCCGGGGAAGCGCTGGGCCAGGACCTCGGTGGAGTTGCCGGGGCCGCAGCCCAGGTCCACGGCCAGCCGCACGGCGCGGCCAGGCAGATCGGGAATGGCGGCCACCAGGTCGCGCACGGGGCGCGTGCGCTCCTGCTCGAACGTTGTGTACTGCTTTGCGGACCAGGTCATCGTGTTGCCTTTCAGGTAGGTGTGTTTGTGGGGCGCGAGCGTAAATCCGTCCATCCATGATTGCAAATGCCACAATTGAAGTCTTCCCATACCTTGAAAGTATTGATGTGCCCGAGCTTCGCCAACTGCGCGCCTTTGTCGCCATCGCCGAGGAAGGCCACATCACCCGCGCGGCCGAGCGCCTGGGCATGCAGCAGCCGCCGCTGACGCGGTTGCTGCAGGGCCTGGAGCACGAATTGGGCGTGGAGCTGGTGCAGCGCCTGCCGCGCGGCGTGCGGCCCACGGCGGCGGGGCTGGCGCTGCTGGAAGAGTCCAAGGCGCTGCTGGAGCGCTGTGACGTGCTGGCCGAGGTGGTGCGCCGTGCCGCCCGGGGCGAGACGGGCCGGCTGGCCGTGGGCTTCACCAGCTCTGCCGCGCTGCATCCCTTTGTCCCGGGCGTGCTGCGCATGTTCCGCCAGCAGGTGCCCGGCGTGGCCGTGGCACTGGAGGAGGCGGGCACGGGTGAACTCATGGATGCATTGCTGCACGAGCGGCTGGACGCGGCCTTTGTGCGCTCGCCCCTGCATGGCAGCCAGGGGCTGCAGGCCGTGCCGATTCTGGAAGAGCCCATGCTGCTGGCCCTGCCGGCAGGGCATGCGCTGGCACGCCCATTGCGCCGGCCCGTGCCTTTGCCGCAGCTCGCCTCGGAGGATTTCGTGCTGTACCGGCGCAGGGTGGGGCAGGGCCTGTACGACGCCATTCTCAAGGCCTGCCTGGAGGCCGGTTTCAGCCCGCGCGTGGTGCAGGAGGCGCCGCGCATGACGGCGACGCTGAGCCTGGTCTCGGCAGGGCTGGGGCTGTCCATCGTGCCGGCCTCCATGCAGCGCCTGCGCAGCGACGGCATTGCCTACCGCACGCTGTCGCAATGCCCGGGGCTGGCCGCTCCGCTGCATCTGGCCACGCGCGTGGGCGATGCGTCTGCGGTGCTGCGCAGGTTCCAGGACCTGGTTGCCATGGCGGCCGTGGCGGAGTCCTGAAGGTGCGGACTATGGTGACCGGGTTGCTGCGCGTGCGGCAGCGCGAGGACCGCCGCGCTGCCTGACCACGGTGCGCGCGCATTCCACCAGCTTGTGGATCAGCGGCAGGCGTGCCGAAGAGCGCAGCCACATCACACCGAAGCGCCGCGACTGCGATTCCTCGGGCAGGGCCAGCCGCACCACGCCCTGGCCATCGGGCAGGTTCAGCGCCGTGTCGGGCACCAGGGAGACGCCCAGGCCCCTGTCCACCATCATGGCAATCGCCACCAGCGAGCTCAGTTCAAAGCGCTCCTGGGGAGAGATCTGCGCGGCGCGCAGGTAGCGCTCCACCATCTGGCCGCCGCCCAAGCTGCGGTCATAGCGGATCAGCGGCTGGGTGCGCAGCAGCGTGTGCGGGTCCAGGTGCGCCAGCTGGCGCGGCACCAGCAGCACCAGCGGCTCCTCGCGCAGCAGTGTCCAGTCGAAGGTCTTGGCCAGGGCGAACGAGGGGTGCAGGCAGACCGCCGCATCCAGCTCGCCCTGCCGCACGGCCTCGTACAGCTCGCGCGTGGTAGCCGACCGCAGGAACACCTTGGCGTCAGGGCACTTCTTCACGAAGCCGGCCAGGATGTCGGGCAGCAGGCTGTGCAGCGCCGTGTTGATGGTGCCTATGACCAGTTCCCCGGCCGTGCCTTCCTGGCTGACATGGGTCTTGGCATTGGCCAGTTCGCGCAGCAACTGCGGCGCGGATTGGGCCAGGCGGTGGCCGGCCGGGGTGGGCAGCACGGTGCGGCCTGCGCGGGCCAGCAGGGGGGCGTCGAACTCGCGCTCCAGGATGCGGATCTGCTGGGCCACGGCGGCGGCCGTGATGTCCAGGCGCCGCGCGGCCTCGGCCATGGAGCCGGTCTCCACCACGAGCAGGAAGCTGTGCAGGTAGCTGGTTTCCATAAACAAAGAATTTGTGTGGTTTGAACAAATATTACCTGTGTTTCTCTTGGCTTTCTGCCGCCCACAATGCGGGCCATGAGAAGCAAACTGTTTGTTCCCGCATCGCGTCCCGAGCTGTTCGCCAAGGCACTGGCCGGCGAGGCCGACGCGCTGTCCTTCGACCTGGAGGACGCGGTGGCCGAAGCCCGCAAGGACGAGGCGCGCGGCCTGCTGCGCAGCTTTCTGCTCAGCCCTGAAAGCCGGGGCCACGGCAAGACGCTCATCGTGCGCGTCAACGCCATGGACACGCCGCATTTCGGCGCTGACATCGCCGAGATGGTGCGCGACGGCGTGCACCTCATCAACCTGCCCAAGCCCGAGACCGTGCAGCAGGTGCGTGAGGCCGCACAGCGCATTGCCGATGCGGCAGATGCCAACGGCGTGCCCCAGGCGCCTGGCCTGCTGCTCAACATCGAAACACCCCGCGCCCTGCGCTGCGCTGCCGAACTGGCCGGCGCCCACGCCAGCGTGGCCGGCCTGCAGATGGGGCTGGGCGACCTGTTCGAGCCCTTTGGCGTGAACCGGCGCGAGCCCGCCGCCATTGCCCAGGTGCTGCTTGCCGTGCGCATGGCCGCTGCCGAGGCAGGCATCTATGCCTATGACGGCGCCTTTGCCGACATCCGCGACAGCGACGGCTTCAGCGCCGAGGCGCGGCTGTCGCGCGGCCTGGGCTTTCTGGGCAAGACGTGCATACACCCCAGCCAGGTCGCGCTGGCCAATGCGGTCTACCAGCCGACCGAGCAGGAGATTTCCCACTCGCTGAAGGTGGTCCAGGCGGCCCGTGAGGCTGACGCCAATGCGCTGGGCGCCTATGTGGTGGACGGAAAGATGGTGGACAAGCCCTTTGTGCTGCGTGCCCAGGCCATAGTGGCTGCGGCGCATGCACAGGGGCTGCTGGTGGCCTGAATAGGGTTCTGGCATTCCGGTGTACCGGCGTCCTGCATGCCGTGCACCACAACGACAAGAAACAGGACAGGAGACAAAGACATGAGCATTTCGCATTGCCGCACGCGGCGCAGGCTGGTGGCGCTGGCGGCCACGGCAACGGTGGCCACGCTGACCGGGCTGGCTTCGCCGGGATTGATGGCGCAGGGCGCCTTCCCGTCCAAGGCCATCACCATGGTGGTTCCCTATCCGCCGGGAGGCTCCAATGATGTGTTCGCACGCCAGGTGGCCAAGGAAATGGGCGATCTGCTCAAGCAGACCGTGATCGTGGACAACCGGCCCGGTGCCAGCGGCAACACCGGCACGGCCTCGGTGGCCAAGGCGGCGGCGGACGGCTACACGCTGGTGGCGGTGTCGTCGAGCATGACCACGAATGCCGCGGTGCAGGCCAAGATGCCCTTCGATCCCGTCAAGGACCTGGCGCCCGTGGCCATGTTTGCCAAGGGCCCGCTGGTGGTGGCCGTGAACAACGAATTCCCGGCCAGGACGCCGCAGGATCTGGTGCGCGCCATCAAGGCCAGCCCGGGCCAGTTCAACTACGCCACCTCGGGCACCGGCAGCATCAACCACTTCGCGACCGAGATGATGCGCTCCATGGTGCCGGGCATGGACATCATGCATGTGCCCTACAAGGGCCAGGGTCCGGCCGTGACCGATGTCATCGGCAACCAGGTGCAGATGCTGGTCTCCAGCGGCCCGTCCATCCTGCCCATGGTGCGCAACGGCAAGCTGCGCGCCATCGGCATCACCAGCCTCAAGCCCAGCCCCATTGCGCCGGACCTGACGCCCATGGCAACGGCCATCCCGGGCTACGAATTCGATCTGTGGTGGGGGCTGCTGGCGCCTGCGGGCACGCCCGCCGACATCGTGGACCGCCTCAACCAGGCCGTGAACCAGGTGCTGGCCAAGCCGACCATCCAGGCCAGCTTCCTGCGCGAAGGCGCCATTGCCAACCCCGTGACGCCGCAGCAGTTCGCACAAGTGATCCGCAGCGACGTGGCGCGCTGGAAGCAGCTCGCCAAGGACCGCAATATCCAGGCCGATTGAACCCGGCCTTTGGCGGGAGGCGCCCCAGGCCTTCCCGCCTCCCTATCAGGAGAAACGAATGAGTTTTGTGCCCGGTGAACGCCAGGGGCCGAAAGGCCCGCTCAGCGGCGTGCGCGTGCTGGACCTGAGCGCCTATATCGCGGGGCCGTATGGCTGCTCGCTGCTGGCGGACCAGGGCGCCGAGGTGATCAAGGTCGAGCCGCCCGTGGGCGACAACCTGCGCAAGTACCCGTCCACGCTGGAGGCCGAAAGCCGCGCCTTCCTGGGCGTGAACCGCAGCAAGTGGGGCATGGTGCTGGACCTGAAGGACGAGGCCGACCACGCCGTGCTGCTGCGCCTGGTGCGCGAGGCCGATGTGCTGGTCCACAACTTCCGGCCCGGCGTGCCCGAGCGGCTGGGCATCGGTTTTGCGCAGTTGGCCGCCATCAACCCACGCCTCGTCTATTGCAGCGTCACCGGCTACGGCAGCCGGGGTCCGCTCAAGGCCAAGGCGGGTTACGACCAGGTGCTGCAGACCATGACCGGGATGTGCGCCATGCAGGGCAAGGCTGGCGGGCCGCCCGAGATTCTCTACGGCTCCGTGGTGGACTACTACGCCTCGGCCCTGGTGGCGGGCGGCGTGTCGTCGGCGCTGTACGAGCGCGAGAAAAGCGGGCTGGGCCAGCATGTGGGCGTGTCGCTGCTGCGCGCGGCGCTGACCATGCAGTCCGCACGCATGGTCTGGGCCGAGGGCGAGCCGCGCGAGGTGGGGCGCGACATGCGCTCCGGCGGCATCACGGGCATCCACCCGACGCGCGAAGGTTATCTCTACATCTCGGCCAATACCGCGCATTTCTGGGAGGCGCTGTGCCGCAAGCTGGGGCTGCCCGAGCTGGCCGGTGACGAGCGCTACGACTCCGTGCGCAAGCGCGCCCAGCACCGCGACGTGCTGGTGCCCCTGCTGCGCCAGGCATTGGCGGGGCGCAGCGCGCTGGAATGGGAGGCCTTGTTCGGCGAGGAAGTGCCCTGCGCGGCGGCGCGCACGGTGGAAGACATGTTCGACGACCCGCAGGTGCAGGCCGAAGGCATGGTCACCCGTTTCGAGCATCCGACCCTGGGCAGCTACCGGGGCTTTGCCGGCGCCGTGGAGTTCGACCGCACGCCCGGCCCGCCGGCCTTTGCCGCGCCCACGCTGGGCCAGCATACCGAGGCGCTGAAGGCCGCCGCGCAAGAGAGCCTCTGATGCACGCACTGCCCGCTGGAGCCTGCGACGCCCATCTGCATGTCTTCGATCCGCGCTTTCATACGCGTTTTGATACGTGTTTTGGTGCCCATGCCACGGCTGCCGACTATGCGCAGCTGCGCGGCGCCATGGGGCTGGAGCGCGCCGTCATCGTCCAGCCGCGTGCGCATGGCACGGACAACCGGGCCACGCTGCACGCCATCCAGTCGCTGGGCGCTGCAAGCACGCGTGGCATTGCCGTAGTGCACCCCGAGAGCACCGACGCCCAGCTGCAGGCGCTGCATGACGGCGGCATTCGCGGCATCCGCTTTTCGCTGCACACCGAGCACGATGCAGCCGTGCGGCTGGACATGCTGGAGCCGTTGGCCGAGCGCATTGCCCCGCTGGGCTGGCATGTGCAGCTGCACTGGCTGGCCAACCAGATCGCGGCCCATGCGGCGCTGCTGCAGCGGCTGCCATGCACCCTGGTGTTCGACCACATGGCGCGGCTGGCTGACAGCACTGACGGCGCAGGCGTGCACCAGCCCGCCTTCGGTGTGGTCCGTGGGCTGGTGCAGCAGGGCAGGGCCTGGGTCAAGCTCTCGGGCCCGTATCTGAACAGCCGGGCGGGCCTGGCCGCAGGCTATGCCGATTGCGACGCGCTGGCGCAGGCCTGGGTGGCCGAGGCCCCGCAGCGCCTGGTCTGGGGCAGCGACTGGCCCCATGTCACCGAAGCTGCCCATCCGCCGCAGACCCCCATGCTGCTGGCGCTGCTGTCACGCTGGATTCCCGATGCGGCGCTGCGCGCCCGCGTGCTGGTGGACAACGCCGCCGAGCTGTACGGATTCGATTGAGGGCGCGGGGCACGCAAGCCTCGCAGCCCAGGTTTTCACCATGGAGCAACAGGAGACAGAAACGTGAAGAAGATCAAGACATTGCGGCCCGCCATGACGGTGCTGGCCTTGGGGCTGGGACTGGGACTGGGACTTTTCCAGGGCACGCTGCATGCGGCCGACTATCCGGCCGCGCAGGCCATCACGGTCGTCGTGCCGTTCTCGGCCGGCGGCGGTGCGGACAATGCGGCGCGCATCATCGCCAAGGCGCTGGGCGAGGTCTCGGGCCAGACCGTGGTGGTGGACAACAAGGCCGGCGCCAGCGGCGCCATTGGTGCCGCCCTCGTGGCGCGCGCCAAGGCCGACGGCTATACGGTGCTGTATGACGCATCGTCCTTCGCCATCAACCCCGCGTTGCGCAAGCTGCCCTATGACCCGGCCAAGGATTTCATTGCGGTGTCCCAGGCCATCAGCGTGCCCAACATCCTCGTGGCAGCGCCATCCTCGCCCTACAACAGCCTGGCCGACTTCATGAATGCCGCGCGGCAAAAGCCCGGCAGGCTCACCTATGCCTCCTACGGCCCGGGTAGCCTGGCCCAGATGGCGACGGAACTGCTCAAGGCAGACGCCAAGTTCGATGCCGTCCACGTTCCCTACAAGGGCGGGGCGCCCGCCATCGTCGATGTCATGGGCGGCCAGGTCGATGTGTACTTTGCCAACGCCGCCTCCAGCATCAACTATGTCAAGGGCGGCAAGCTCAAGGCGCTGGCCGTGTCCTCGGCCAAGCGCATGCCGGACCTGCCCGACGTGCCCACGGTGGCGGAAAGCGGCATCAAGGGCTTCGAGGTCACGGAGTGGAACGGTTTCTTCCTGCCCGCAGGCGCCGCGCCCGAGACCGTGCAGAAGCTGCAGGACCTGGTGCAAAAGGCCCTGGCCCTGCCGGCCACGCGCGCCAGCCTGGAGAAACTGGGCCTGACGCCCGTGGGCAGCTCCTCCGCCGCCTTCACGGGCTTCGTGGCCGCCGAGCGCAAGCGCTGGGATGCCGTGGTCAAGGCCAACGGCATCACCGTGCAGTGAGCCGCCGCGCGTGACGGGACTCAGGGCGTGGCGGTGACGCGCAGCAACTGCCCGCCCTGGGCGTCCGTCAGCAGGTAAAGCCAGCCGTCCGGTCCCTGGCGCACATCGCGCACGCGCTGGCCCAGGCGCGGCAGCACCTGCTCGCTGGCCGTCACCTTCCCAGACCTGATCGTCAGGCGCTCCAGCCGCTGGAACTTGAGCGAGCCCACGACCAGCGATCCCTTCCATTGCGCCCCATACCGGTCACTGGTCACAAAGGCCATGCCTGAGGGGGCGATCGACGGCACCCAGTAGTGCAGCGGCTGCTCCATGCCCTCCTTGCGCGTGATGCCGGCGCCGATCTTGCCGCCGCCATAGTTCTCGCCGTAGGTGATCACGGGCCAGCCGTAGTTCTTGCCGGGCTCGGGCCGGTTGACCTCGTCGCCGCCCTGCGGGCCGTGCTCATGCATCCACAGGCTGCCATCGGGCGCCAGCGCCGCGCCCTGGGCGTTGCGGTGGCCGTAGCTCCAGATCTCGGGCCAGGCATCCGCGCGGCCGACAAAGGGGTTGTCCCTGGGTACGCTGCCGTCCTTGGCAATGCGCACGATCTTGCCCAGGTGGCTTTGCAGGTTCTGGGCCTCTTCCTTGTAGCGCGAGCGCTCGCCCAGCGCCAGGAACAGCGTGCCATCGCTCTTGCCGTCCACCCTGCGCTCCACGATGCGGCAGCCGAAATGCAATGCGCTCGCGTACCTGGGGCGCTGCGAGAACAGCACTTTCACCTGCTCCAGCCGGCTGGCATCGTCGGACAGCCGGGCGCTGGCCAGCGCCGTGCTGTTCTTGCCGCTGTCGGCGCCGCTGCCGGGCTCGGAGTAGCAGAAGTACAGCTGGCGGTTGCGCGCGAAGTCGCTGTCCAGCACCACGTCCAGCAGGCCGCCCTGGCCTGCGGCCTCCACGGCCGGAAGGCCCGCCAGGGGAGCGCCCAGCCTTCCGTCGCCCTGCACGATGCGCATGCGGCCCGGCCGCTCGGTCACCAGGTAGCGCCCATCCGGCAGGAAAGCCATGGCCCAGGGGTGCTCCAGGCCTTCGGCGACGATTTCTGTGGAGAGGTTGGGGCTGGCGGCCCACAGTGCGCCGGACAGGCCCAGGGTGCTGATGGCGAGGGCGGCGGATAGGGATGGCGGCATGCCGATGCTCCTGTGATGAGGGGACAAGACGGGAAGCCGGATGCACCGCCGTTGACGTCGGCGGCGGTGCAGCGCAGGCAGGGGGCTTCGCACAAGCCAGCATCATGCACGACGCCACCAGAGCCTGCGGCGACCTGTCAACCACTGCGCAAAAAGCCCGCGCAGCCACTTGCGCGGGTGTATAAACAGCGCTCTTTCGGCGCCGGGCCGGGTCCCTGCGGGGGCGGGCGGCGGCGCCTCCTACCCACCAGAGAATCCGCAAGGGAAAAGCAGCCATGGGCGCGCAATGGAAAGCAAAGGGCAAGGCGCTGGTCGCCGACGCCAAGGGAAAGCTGTTTGGCAAGCTTGTCAAGGAAATCATCGTCGCGGCGCGCGCCGGCGCCGATCCGGCAGGCAACTCGCGCCTGCGCATGGCGGTGGAAGCCGCACGCAAGGCCTCCATGCCCAAGGACACGCTCGAGCGTGCCATCAAGAAGGGCTCGGGCGTGGGTGCCGATGCCGTCAACTACGAGCGCGTGGTCTATGAAGGCTACGGCCCCAACCGCGTGCCGGTGATGATCGAGTGCCTGACCGACAACGTGAACCGCACGGCGCCCAACATGCGTGTGTGCTTTCGCAAGGGCCAGATGACGGCCGTGGCCTGGGACTTCGACCATGTGGGCATGATCGAAGGCGAGCCCGAAGGCGGCGCCGATGCCGAACTGGCCGCCATCGAGGCCGGTGCACAGGACTTCGAGCCCGGCGAGGAAGAGGGCACGACGCTGTTCATCACCGACCCCACCGACCTCGATACCGTGAGCAAGGCGCTGCCGGCCCAGGGCTTCAAGGTGCTGTCGGCCAAGCTGGGCTACAAGGCCAAGACGCCGGTCAGCATGGCCAGCCTGTCGGCTGAGCAGCAGGAGGAAGTGCAGGACTTCCTGGCCGGCATCGAGAACGACGATGACGTGCAGAACGTCTACGCGGGCCTGGTGGATTGATGACGCTGTCCCCGCTGCCAAGCAAAAAAGCCGCACATCGTGCGGCTTTTTTGTGGGTGCAGGCGCCCAGCGCCCGGCGGCTCACTTGGTGCCGAAGATTCGGTCGCCCGCATCGCCCAGGCCCGGCAGGATGTAGCCGTGGGCGTCCAGCTGGCGGTCCACGGCGGCCGTGTAGATGTCCACGTCGGGATGGGCCTTCTGCATGGTGGCCACGCCTTCGGGCGCGGCCAGCAGGCACATGAACTTGATGGACTTCGGATTCAGCTGCTTCAGGCGCGCCACGGCGGCGGCGGCCGAATTGCCCGTGGCCAGCATGGGATCGACGACCAGCACGTCGCGCTCTTCCATCTCGGAGGGCATCTTGAAGTAGTACTCGACGGGCTGCAGCGTCTCGGGGTCGCGGTACAGGCCGATGTGGCCAATGCGCGCGCCGGGCACGACGTTGAGCATGCCGTCGAGGAAACCGTTGCCGGCGCGCAGGATGGACACCAGCACCAGCTTCTTGCCGTCGATGACCTTGCCGGTCATGGTCTCCAGCGGGGTCTCGATCTCGATGTCCTGCAGCGGCATGTCGCGCGTGATCTCGTAGGCCATCAGCGTGGACAGCTCGCCCAGCATGCGGCGGAAGCTGTTGGTGCTGGCTTCCTTGCGGCGCATCAGCGTGAGCTTGTGTTGGACCAGCGGGTGGTCGATCAGGTGCAGAGTACTCATGGTTTTCTTCTGGAAAAAAGGGCGCCGGTATTTTGGGGCCGGCGCCAGGGGTCGGTTCAGTCGTGCAGAAAGCGCGCGTAGCGCGCCAGGTCCACATTGCCGCCGCTGATGAGAATGCCCACGCGTGCGCCCGACAGCGCAACCCCGCCATGCAGGGCGCCCGCCAGCGAGAGCGCACCCGTGGGTTCGACCACGATTTTCTTGCGTTCCGCGTAAAAGCGCATGGCCTGCACCAGATGCTCGTCCGCCACGGCCAGGATATCTTCGACATGCTCGCGGATGATGGCGAATGTGATATCGCCGATGGACTGGGTCTGCGCGCCGTCGGCAATGGTGTGGGGCGTGGGGATCTGCACGATCCGGCCTGCGCGCAGCGACTGGCGGGCATCGTCGCCGGCCTGGGGCTCGACGCCGTAGACCTTGCAGCGCGGGGAGAGCTGTCCGGCTGCCAGCAGGCTGCCCGACAGCAGGCCGCCGCCGCCCAGGCAGACGAACAGGTAGTCCAGATCGGGCACCTCCTCGAACAATTCCTTGGCCGCCGTGCCCTGGCCGGCAATCACGTCGCGGTGGTTGAACGGCGGGATCAGCGTCATGCCGCGCTCGTCGGCCAGGCGCCGGGAGATGGCTTCGCGGTCCTCGGTGAAGCGGTCATAGGTCACCACCTGGGCGCCGTAGGAGCGGGTGGCCGCCATCTTGGAGGCAGGCGCATCCTCGGGCATGACGATGAGCGCGGGCATGTCCAGCATCTGCGCGGCCAGTGCCACGGCCTGGGCATGGTTGCCCGAAGAGAAGGCCAGGGCGCCGCGCTTGCGCTGCTCGGGCGTGAACTGCGACAGCGCGTTGTAGGCGCCGCGTATCTTGAAGGCACCCGTGCGCTGCAGGTTCTCGCACTTGAAGAACAGCTGGGCGCCCAGCAGCTCGTCGGCGGTGCGGCTGCGCAGTATGGGGGTGCGGTGGGCCACGCCCTCCAGCCGGCCGGCTGCGGCGGCAACGTCGTCATAGGTGGGCAGCGAGGGAGGGCTGTTCGTCGTCATGGCGTGCGGTTCCGCAAAGTGGATGGAGGCGGTTTCGATCATAGCCGCATGCGCAGGCTTTCAGCGCCCTGAAATGCGCCAGCCGTTGCATGGCAACGGCTGGGTGCTATGGTGTTTGATGCGGCGCAGTGCCGGTGCGCCAGCGCTTCAGCGCTTCTTGTTGCCCAGGATGCCGCCGAGCACGCCGCGCAGGATTTCCTTGCCCAGCGAATTGCCCATGGTGCGCATGGTGGACTTGGCCATGGTCTGAACCAGGCCGTCGTGCTTGCCTCCGCGCGGGCCTGTGGTGCCGAACAGAAGGTCCTTGAGCCCGTCCATCATGGCGCCGCCGCCTTCGCTGGCGGCGGGTGCGGCTCCGGCAGGGCCTGCCGGCGAGGCCCCGTCGCCGGATGCTGCCGTGCGTCCGCGCAGCACTTCGTAGGCCGATTCGCGGTCCACCGCCTTTTCATAGACACCTGCCACCAGCGATTGCGCCAGCAAGACCTTGCGCTGCTCCTCGCTGATCGGACCGATCTGGCTGCCCGGTGGAATGACATAGGCGCGTTCGGTGATGCCGGGGCGGCCCTTTTCATCGAGGAAGCTCACCAGGGCCTCGCCCACGGCCAGCTCCGTGATGGCGGCCTCGATGTCCAGCCCCGGCTTGGGCCGCATCGTGGTGGCCGTGGCCTTGACGGCCTTCTGGTCGCGCGGCGTGAAGGCGCGCAGCGCATGCTGCACGCGATTGCCCAGTTGGGCCAGCACGGTGTCGGGCACGTCCATCGGGTTTTGCGTGACGAAATACACGCCCACGCCCTTGGAGCGCACCAGGCGCACCACCAGCTCGATGCGTTCGAGCAGCACCTTGGGCGCATCGTTGAACAGCAGGTGGGCCTCGTCGAAGAAGAAGACCAGCTTGGGCTTGTCGGGGTCGCCGATCTCGGGCAGGCGCTCGAACAGCTCGGACAGCATCCACAGCAGGAAGGTGGAGTACAGGCGCGGGGAATTCATCAGCTTCTCGGCCGCCAGGATGTTGACCACGCCCTTGCCGCCCGCATCGGTCTGCATCAGGTCGTTGATGTCGAGCATGGGCTCGCCAAAGAATTTGTCGCCGCCCTGCGACTCGATGGCCACCAGCCCGCGCTGTATGGCCCCCACGCTGGCGGCACTGATGTTGCCGTACTCGGTGGTGAACTGCTTGGCGTTGTCGCCCACGTGCTGGAGCATGGACCGCAGGTCCTTGAGGTCCAGCAGCAGCAGTCCGTTGTCGTCGGCAATCTTGAAGACCAGGTTGAGCACGCCCATCTGCGTGTCGTTCAGGGCCAGCATGCGCCCGATCAGCAGCGGCCCCATGTCCGAAACCGTGGCGCGCACCGGATGGCCCAGCTCGCCGAACACGTCCCACAGCGTGGTGGGGCAGGCCAGGGGCTGAGGAATCTCGATGCCGCGCTCCTGCAGCGAAGCCGCCATCTTGGCGCCGGTGCTGCCGCTTTGGCTGATGCCCGACAGGTCGCCCTTGATGTCGGCCATGAACACCGGCACGCCGATTTCGGAGAAGCCTTCCGCCATTTTCTGCAGCGTCACGGTCTTTCCGGTGCCCGTGGCGCCGGTGATCAGGCCATGTCGATTGGCCAGTGCGGGCAGCAGCAGGCATTCTGTGGCAGAGTGGCGGGCGATCAGAAGTGGAGCGGCCATTTCGGGTTTCCTCGGGGGAGCATGCGGTCAAAAGTAAAATCCCAGCCGCAAGGTTAAATCAATATCAAAGGACAGCCTGTGGCAGGACACAGTAAATGGGCCAATATCCAGCACCGCAAAGGCCGCCAGGACGAAAAGCGCGGCAAGGTCTGGACTCGCATCATCCGTGAAATCATGGTGGCGGCACGCACGGGAGGGGGCGATCTCAGCGCCAACCCGCGCCTGCGCCTGGCGGTGGAAAAGGCCAAGGCGGCCAACATGCCGGCCGACAACATCAAGCGCAACATCGACAAGGCCACGGGCAATCTCGAAGGCGTGACCTACGAGGAAATCCGCTACGAAGGCTACGGCATTGGCGGCGCGGCGATCATCGTGGACACCATGACCGACAATCGCGTGCGCACTGTGGCGGATGTGCGTCATGCCTTCAGCAAGTACGGTGGCAACATGGGCACGGAGGGTTCCGTGTCCTTCCAGTTCAAGCATGTCGGACAACTGATCTTTGCTCCCGGAAGCGACGAGGACCAGATCATGGAAGTGGCGCTGGAGGCCGGTGCCGAGGACGTGATCACCGATGATGAGGGGGCCATCGAGGTGCTGACCGCACCCGCCGAGTTCGAAACCGTGCGCGACGCGCTGCAGGCCAAGGGCCTGACGCCGGAGGTGGCTGAAGTCACCATGCGCCCGGAAAACACCATCGCCCTGCAAGGCGATGACGCAGCCCGCATGCAAAAGCTGCTGGACATGATCGAAGACCTGGATGACGTACAGGACGTCTACCACAACGCTGAACTATGAAAATTCTTGTGATTGGTGGCGGAGGCCGCGAGCACGCCCTGGCGTGGAAACTGGCTGAATCGCCGAAATCGACCAAGGTCTATGTGGCCCCCGGCAACGGTGGCACGGGCCTGGCCGGCGGCAAGGTGGAGAACCTCAACATCACCGACCCGCAGGCGCTGCGCGAGTGGGCGCAGGCCGAGAAGGTCGCGCTGACCGTGGTGGGCCCCGAGGCGCCTTTGGCGGCCGGCGTGGTCGATGAGTTCCGTGCCCATGGCCTGCGCATCTTCGGCCCCTCCAAGGCGGCCGCCCAGCTGGAAAGCTCCAAGGCCTTCTCCAAGGACTTCATGGCGCGCCACGGCATCCCCACGGCGCTCTACGAGACTTTCACCGATCCGGTTGCTGCCCACGCCTATGTGGATCGCCTGGGTGCGCCTATCGTGGTCAAGGCCGACGGCCTGGCCGCAGGCAAGGGCGTGGTCGTTGCGACCACGCTGCAGGAAGCCCACGACGCCGTGGACTTCATGCTCGTGGACAACAAGTACGGCGTGGCCCACAACGACGGCGGCGCCCGCGTGGTGATCGAGGAATTCCTCGCCGGCGAGGAAGCCAGCTTCATCGTGCTGTGCGACGGCAAGAACGTCCTGGCCCTGGCGACCAGCCAGGACCACAAGCGCCTGAAGGACGGCGACCAGGGCCCGAACACGGGTGGCATGGGCGCCTACTCGCCCGCGCCCGTGGTCACGGCCGACGTGCATGCCCGCGCCATGCGCGAGATCATCCTGCCGACCATCCGCGGCATGGAAAAGGACGGCATTCCCTACACCGGCTTCCTGTATGCGGGCCTGATGATCGATGCATCCGGCCATCCCAAGACGCTGGAGTTCAACTGCCGCATGGGCGACCCCGAGACCCAGCCCATCATGATGCGTCTCAAGAGCGATCTGGTGGACGTCATGCTGGCGGCCACCGATGCCAAGCTCGACCAGGTCGAGCTGCAATGGGACCGCCGCACGGCGCTGGGCGTGGTCATGGCCGCAGCAGGCTACCCCGAGGACCCGCGCAAGGGCGATGCCATCAGCGGGCTGCCGCAGGACGCCGCCGATGCCATGGTCTTCCATGCCGGCACCCAGCTCAAGGACGGTGTGCCCGTCACCAGCGGTGGCCGCGTACTGTGCGTCACCGTGCTGGCCGACAGCGTCAAGCAGGCCCAGCAAAAGGTCTATGACGTGGCGCGTGGCATCCATTTCGATGGTGCCCAGTACCGCCGCGACATCGGCTTCCGTGCCGTGAAGAACTGAGTCCATGGCAGAGCAATCGACCGGGCAGGCGCTGCCCGTGGCCCTGGTGCGCGAGTACCTGACGGGCCTGCAGGCCCGCATCACGCAGGCGCTGGAACAGGTGGAAGGCGAGGGCGGTGCACGCTTTCTGTCCGACGCCTGGAGCAAGGGCCCCGGCGAGCGCCTGCAGGGCGATGGCATCACCCGCATCATGGAAGGCGGCCGCGTGTTCGAGCGCGCGGGCTGTGGCTTCTCGCATGTGCGCGGGCCGCAGCTGCCGCCCTCGGCCACGCAGCACCGGCCTGAGCTGGCCGGTGCGCCGTTCGAGGCCATGGGCGTGTCCCTGGTCTTCCATCCGCGCAATCCTTTTGTGCCTACGGTGCACATGAATGTGCGAATGATTGCAGCCGGCTCAGGTGCGGCCGGCTCAGGTTCGGCCGGCTCAGGTGCGGCAGGGCAGCCGGGCAACGAACCCACCTGCTGGTTCGGCGGCGGCATGGACCTGACGCCGGTCTACGGCTTCGAGGAAGATGCACAGCACTTTCACCGCGTCTGCCGGGATGCGCTGGCGCCTTTTGGCGACACGCTCTACCCGCGCTTCAAGACCTGGTGCGACGAGTACTTCCGCCTGAAGCACCGCAACGAGCAGCGCGGCATCGGCGGCATCTTCTTCGACGACTTCTCGGAACTGGGCCAGGCGCGCAGTTTCGACATGCTGCGCTCGGTGGGCGATGCCTTTCTGGAGTCCTACCTTCCCATCGTCGAGCGCCGCCAGGCCATGGACTACGGGCAGCAGCAGGTCGATTTCCAGCGCTACCGCCGCGGCCGCTATGTGGAGTTCAACCTGGTCTGGGACCGGGGCACGCACTTCGGCCTGCAGTCCGGCGGGCGCACGGAGTCCATCTTGCTGTCCATGCCACCGCATGCGAGCTGGAGCTACCAGCGCGAGGACGCGCCCGGCACCCCCGAGCGCGCTTTGCTGGAGCAATTCCTGGTGCCTCGCGACTGGCTTTGAGCCCGAAAGCCACCATCCCGAGCGGCGTGGCGAAATCCGCGCGTGCAAGGGAATAGGCGGCAAAACTATAATTTCAATAGCTTGAGGCGCAGCGTTGGCTGCGTTCTCCACTTTCTTCGGCGCGAAATCTTCCGGCGATCTGTGGGCGAACTCCATGCATTTTGGAGCGCCGCTACAGCCCAGCCCTCTACGGGCCGCACGGCGCTCGCGCTATATTGATCCCATTCCTATTCCATTGATCACCGCCTGATGACCACTTCCACCAAATCGGATTCCGCAGCCAAGCGCGACGTGACCAAGCTGCAACGCGCCATTGTTGACGGCCTCGAAAACGTCAAGGCCCAAGACATCCAGGTCTTCAATACCGAAAAGCTCTCGCCGCTGTTCGAGCGCGTGATCGTGGCTGCGGGCACCTCCAACCGCCAGACCAAGGCGCTGGCCTCCAGCGTGCGCGACGCCGTCAAGCAGGCCGGGTTCCCCGTGCCGCGCCAGGAAGGCGAAGAAAACGGCGAGTGGATCATCGTGGACTGCGGCCAGGCCGTGGTCCATGTCATGCAGCCGGCCATCCGCCAGTACTACCGCCTGGAAGAGATCTGGGGCGAGACGCCTGTGCGCCTGAAGCTGGGCGCTCCCAAGCCCACGCGCTCGGCTGCCACCGACAAGGCGGAAGAAAAGGCCAAGAAGGCTGCAACCAAGAAGGCGGCGGCAACCGCTGCCAAGCCTGCAGCCAAGAAGGCCGCTTCTGGCGCAGCCTCCGCCGCCGCCAAGAAGCCCGCTGCCAAGAAGGCGGCCCCTGCCAAGGCCGCTGCACCCCGTTCCGCAGCGGCAAAGCCGGCTGCCGCAAAGTCGGCTGCTGTGAAGTCGGCCGCAGCCAAGTCGCCGGCCGGCAAGACGGCGGCGCCCAAGGCCATCAAGACCGTGGTGGTCAACCGCGCCCCCGCCAAGGCCAAGGCTGGCGCCGCTGCCAAGCCTGTCGCCAAGCCGGCAGCCAAGCGCGCTCCCCGCGCCAAGGCCTGAGCGGTTCAGGGCTGACGCTGCATGAAGCTGTTGATCGTGGCCGTGGGCCAGCATGTGCCCGACTGGGCGCAGACAGCCTACGACGACTACGCCAAGCGTTTTCCTCCGGAACTCAAGGTGGAGCTCAAGGCCGTCAAGACGGAGCCACGCGGCTCCAAGACGGTCGAGACCCTGTACGCGGCCGAGCGCAAGCGCATCGAGGCCGCCATTCCGCGCGGCACGCGCATCGTGGTGCTCGATGAGCGCGGCACCAATCTGACGACCAAAGCCCTGGCCCAGCGCCTGCAGGGCTGGCAGCTGGAGGGCGATGACGTGGCCCTCATCATCGGAGGCCCGGACGGTCTGGACCCCGCCTTCAGGCAGGCCGCACACGAGCGCATACGCCTGTCGGACCTGACCCTGCCGCATGCCATGGTGCGGGTGCTCCTTATCGAGCAGCTGTACCGTGCCTGGTCGGTCAACGCCGGCCATCCCTACCACCGGGAATAGCGGCAGCGGCGGTGTCATGCGGATCGGAAGATCTCGTGATACTATGATTTTGATAGCCTTCGGCGCTTTGATACAAAGGGCTGAAGGCATTTCTCATTTTCATCATGCCGCCCTTCATCTACCTAGCCTCCCAAAGCCCCCGCCGCCGCCAACTGCTGGAGCAGCTGGGCGTGGCCCATGAGCTTTTGCTGCCCAATGCGGATGGCGACATCGCCGAAGATGCCGAGGCCATGGAAGCCGAGCTGGCCGGCGAGGCAGCGCGCGACTACGTGCAGCGCGTGACCGCACTCAAGCTCGACGCTGCCGTGGCCCGCCACGCGCGCCGTGCGCTGGCTGCCGCTCCCGTGCTCTGCTCGGACACCACGGTGGCGCTCGACGGCCGCATTCTGGGCAAGCCCGCCGATGCCGACGATGCACGCCGCATGCTGACGGGGCTTGCGGGCCGAGAGCATGAGGTGCTGACGGCCGTGGCCATACAGCATGGCGCGCGGCGCCTGGCTGCGCTGTCGGTCTCCCGGGTTCGCTTTGCGGCCATGAGCGCTCAGCAGATCGATGCCTACGTGGCCTCGGGCGAGCCCATGGGCAAGGCCGGTGCCTATGGCATACAGGGCCGTGCGGCGGCCCATGTGCAGTGGCTGCAAGGCAGCTACTCGGGCATCATGGGCCTGCCGCTGTTCGAGACGGCGGCGCTGTTGCGCGAGCTGGGCTGGGCGCTGTAGGCCAGCTCCCCGACCTGGGCCCCGAGGGGCGTGCAGGCAGGCGCGCACGGCCGACGGCAGCGCGCGGCACGGCAAGATGTCTGCCGGGCCGCTCCGGCCGAGAAATACAAACGACAAAGCACACCACAGGCACAGCATGCAGCAAGACATTCTGATCAATTGGTCGCCACAGGAAACGCGCGTGGCCATCATCGAGAACGGCGCCGTCCAGGAACTGCACATGGAGCGCCCGCTGGAGCGCGGCCTGGTCGGCAACGTGTACCTGGGCAAGGTCTCGCGTGTGCTGCCGGGCATGCAGTCGGCCTTCATCGACATCGGCCTGGAGCGCGCGGCCTTCCTGCACGTGGCCGATGTCTGGCAGCGGCAGGAAGGGGGCGAGGCCCCCATGTTCGCGCGCAAGGACATGCCTGTCGTGCCCATCGAAAAGCAGGTTTTCGAGGGCCAGACCATCATGGTGCAGGTCATCAAGGATCCGATCGGCACCAAGGGCGCGCGCCTGTCCACGCAGATCAGCATTGCGGGACGCCTGCTGGTGCTGCTGCCGCAGGACGACCACATCGGCATCTCGCAGAAAATCCCGCAGGGCGAGCGCGACGCGCTGCGCGCCCGGCTGCAGGGCCTGGTCGGCACCAAGGAAACCGGCGGGGGCGGCGGCTTCATCCTGCGCACCAATGGCGAGGACTCCAGCGACGCCGAGCTGGCCGACGACATCCGCTACCTGCGCAAGACCT
Source organism: Delftia sp. DT-2 (assembly GCF_028401915.1). Taxonomy (NCBI): domain Bacteria; kingdom Pseudomonadati; phylum Pseudomonadota; class Betaproteobacteria; order Burkholderiales; family Comamonadaceae; genus Delftia; species Delftia sp. DT-2. The sequence continues at coordinate 96,645 of NZ_JAQOTI010000005.1, read as the reverse complement.
GGAGCCGCATCAAGGAGGCCTCGGTGCGCCTGCCGCCCATGTCGCTGCTGCACCAGGACCTGAACCTGCTGCAGCGCGTGCTGCGCGATCTGGTGGGCGAAGGCACCCAGAGCATCCGCATCGACTCCAAGGAGCAGTTCGCCCTGCTCATGACCTTCGGGCAGGAGTACATGCCGGCGGCCGTGCCCAAGCTGCAGCATTACCGCGGCGAGCGGCCCATCTTCGATCTGTTCGCCATCGACGAGGAAATCGCCCGCGCGCTGGGCCGGCGGGTGGACCTCAAGTCGGGCGGCTACTTGATCGTGGACCAGACCGAGGCGCTGACCACGGTGGACGTCAATACCGGCGGCTACGTGGGCGCGCGCAACTTCGACGACACCATCTTCAAGACCAACCTGGAAGCCGCCCACCAGATCGCGCGCCAGCTGCGCCTGCGCAACCTGGGCGGCATCATCATCGTGGATTTCATCGACATGGTGCGCGACGACCACCAGGCCGAGGTGCTGTCCGAATTCAAGCGCCAGCTCGGGCGCGACCGGGTCAAGACCATGGCAGGTGGCTTCTCGCAGCTGGGCCTGGTGGAGATGACGCGCAAGCGCACGCGCGAATCGCTGGCCCACATGCTGTGCGAATCCTGCCCGGTCTGCCAGGGCAAGGGCCATGTGAAGACCGTGCGCAGCGTCTGCTACGAGGTGCTGCGCGAAATCCTGCGCGAGGCGCGCCAGTTCAACCCGCGCGAGTTCCGCATCGTGGCCTCGCCCAAGGTGGTCGAGATGTTCCTGGACGAGGAAAGCCAGCACCTGGCCGGCCTGTCCGACTTCATCAAGAAACCCATCTCGCTGCAGGCCGAGACCGCCATGGCACAGGAGCAGTACGACATCGTGCTGCTGTGAACCGGTATTTATCTTGCCAATTCATTATCAATAGCGATTCGGCATCTTTCGCGCCAATGGGTTCATATGAATCGATTTGCGCGTTGCTATGGATTGTCGATTCCCGATAATTAACTTTGTCTCGGCATTTTTGATACCGTTTGTTGCAATCAGTGCCTCAGCAACTGAAAGGGCGACAAATGGGAATCGACTCCACCATTGTGCGTGCTGCCATACACCCGGGAATTGGTGTGGCGCGTATTGGCAATAGCCCGGATGAGTACTATGTCGGCCCCGAGCTGATGCATGTGCCGCCCATGGCGCCGGGCAGCCTGCGTGATGCGCAGGGCGCGCTCAAGCGCCAGGCTGCGCGCTTTCGCATCTACGGCTACAACGCCGCAGGCGAGGTGGTGCGTGAACTCACGGCCGACCAGGACGAAATCGAATGGGAAGTCGAACTGGCCAATACCAAGGCCGCCTGGTATCAATTCCAATTGGCGCTGGACGTGCCTGAAGCCGCAGCGGCCGATCCCACGATTTTGCGCAATGCCACGGTGAAGGACCGGAAAAGCCTGGCCATTCGGCCCGGAGCCCGCCGAATTGCCAAAGGCTCGGCCCCGGTGGCATTCGATAGCGGCAGTTTCTGCGGCAAGCCGGTGTATCTGGGCGAATTGCGCATTGAAAAGACGGGCCAGCTTCTCGTGCTGGGAGGCCGGGGCGTCTCTGCCTCCGTGGATGGCTCCAAGGCCACCACGTTTGCGAACAACGAGGGCTGGCATGACGATGTGGCCGATGGCCCGGTGCGCGCGAAGGTCGTCGTGGCCGGCGTTTCCGTGCCGGTGGATGCGGCATGGGTCACGGTTGCGCCGCCCAACTACGGCCCGCAGATGAAGTCGGTGCGCACCATGAAGGACCTGATGGAGGATGTTTTCATCCGCTCGGGCATGGCTGCGTTTCCGCTGCAGGTCTCCTTCAGCCGGCACATCCTGCCCATACTCCAGCGCCAGAGCAGCCTGCAGTGGGCGAACAAGGGCTTTGCCGCCCAGTTCGGCTGGGGTGCCGCCGCCAGTGCGGATGACGAGGCGTGGATCGCCAGGCTCAACAGCCCGGGCACGACCTGGGCCGAGCTGCGCCAGCAGGTGGCCAATGCCTTCCGGCGCTTTGACCGGGACGGCGCATCCCCCCAGCCCTGGCCCTGGCTGTATGGCGACGCCATGGCCGTGCCGCCGGCCGACACGCCGCGCCAGCATGCGGCGCTGACGGCCACGCAGCTGAGGATGCTGGACCTGTGGGCCGCAGGCCACTTTCTCTCCGACTGGACGCCCGGCCAGAAGTACCCGGCCCAGCTGTCCGATGTGCCGCTGCAGGAGCAGCCCACCATGCTCGACCATGCCGCCATGGACGACTGCCTGGCCGATGCCTTTCACCCGGGTTGCGAGATCACCTGGCCCATGCGCCACGCCAGCATGTACCGGGCGCCATTTCGCATCCGCGAGGCGGCCGAGAACCCGCCCGAGCTGCAGCTCTACGGCTCGCGGCTCACCCCCGCCGTGGCGCTGTCCGAGAGCGGGCCGCTGTATGCGCAGGTGGCCGGCGACCTCACGCGCTGGATGGCCGTTCCCTGGCAGACCGACACCGCCAGCTGCCGCAGCGGCTACTACGCCGGCTACGGCCCGCGCTACGACCCCTACCTGCCCACGTTCTGGCCGGCCCGCGTGCCCAATCAGGTGCTGACGCAGGAGGCCTATGAAAAGGTCATTGATACCGAGCTGCCGCGCGAGCAGCGTGTCGCCGCCTTCAACCGGCGCGAGTCGTGGTTCCGCACGCTGGGCGAGGGAGGCTATGAGAGCGAGATCAACCGCATGATCAGCCACTTCGGTGACATGGGCGTCATCGAGAATCGGCCGGGCCCGCGTGGCGACAAGGACTTCCCGCCGGTGATGCAGGTGGAAAACCGCATCGCCCCGGCGCCGTCGCACATGCTCAAGACTGCCGTGCAACCGGCCGGGCAGGAAGCGCCTCCCCGCATCGAGCCCTTCGATGCAGACAACGAAGAGCAGCTGCGCGCCCTGACGCAGCGCGGCCCGGTGCTGCCGCGCTGAATGGCGGCCATGTCTATGTCTGCGCATGCCATGGCCACCGCGCCGCTGCCGGATGAACTGGATGTGCTCGTCGTGGGCGCGGGACCGGCGGGCGCGGCCGTTGCCGCGCAGCTGGCAGGGCATTGCCGCGTGGCGCTGGTAGGACGCGCCGTGCAGGCTGGGCGGGCCATTGGCGAAACCCTGCCCGCTGCGGCCCGGGTGATTCTGTCCGACCTGGGCGTGTGGGATGCGTTCGCGGCACAGGGCCACCGTCCTGCCTGGTCGCGGCGGTCACTGTGGGGAAGCTCCGAGGTCATCTTTCAGGACGCACTGTTCGACCCGCATGGCGCGGGCTGGCACCTGGACCGCAAGCGCTTCGACGCCATGCTGCTGGAGGCTGCGCGCAGCCGTGGCGTGCCCTGCCTGGTGCCCGCCACGCTGCGCAGCCTGCAGCGCCAGCCACCGGGCGCACCCATGCGCTGGCGCTGCCTGATCGATAGGGCGCAGGGCGACCCGGCGCACGGCCCGTTGGAGCTGTCCTGCCGCATCGTGGTCGATGCCACGGGCCGCGCGGCCCGGGTGGCCCGGCAGGCGGGTGCCGAGGTCCGCCGCGACGGCCGCCTGGTCTGTTTTCACGCCTGGGTGGAGCCGCCATCGCATGAGCATGCAGGCACCACCATGATCGAGTCGGATGCCGAAGGCTGGTGGTACAGCGCCGATCTGCCTGATGGCAGTTGCGTGATTGCCTGGCAGACCGATATCGACCTGCCCGAAGCCCGCCGCCTGCGCAGCACGGCGGATCTGCTGGACATGGCCGATCGCACGGCCCTGGTGGGCGCGCGCAGCGTGGGCAGCCAGGTGCTGGAGCCGTTGCGGGTGGCCGCCGCCCACGAGCAATGGCTGGATGCAGCCAGCGGGGCGGATTGGCTGGCCGTGGGCGATGCCTGCCTGTCCTTCGATCCGCTGGCATCGCAGGGCCTCCTCAATAGCCTGGTCACCGGCAGCGAGGCCGCCCTGGCCGTGCGCCGCAGCCTGGCGGGCGACGCCGGTGCGTTGCCTGCCTGGGATGCGTGGATCCGGCCGATACGCGCCGCGTACCGCAGCCATCACGAGCACTACTATGCGCTGGAGCCGCGCTGGGCGAACGAGACGTTCTGGGCCCGCCGCCAGCGGGCGCCGGAGGCGGGGAACGGAGCCGGCGTTATTGCCGCTCCAGCTTCGCCGTCTGAACGATGGCATTCCAGCGCTGGTACTCGGCCCGCGTGAATTCGCGGAAGGCCTTGGAGTCCAGCAGGCGCACTTCGCCGCCCAGCGCCGTCACCTTGGACTTGAAGTCGGCATGGCCCGCCACCTTGAGCGTGGCATCCTCCAGCCGCTTGACGATGGCGGCCGGCGTGCCCTTGGGCGCCAGCACGCCGTTCCAGGTGCCGGTCACGAAGGCGGGGTAGCCGCTTTCCTTCATGGTCGGCACATCGGGCAGGGCGGGCAGGCGCTGCTCCGAGGTCACGGCCAGGGCCTTGAGCTTGCCCGACTGCACGAAGGGCAGGGCGGGCGTGACGTTCTCGAAGATGAAATCGATCTGGCCGCCCAGCAGGTCGGTCAGGGCCGGCGCGCTGCCCTTGTAGGGCACATGCACCATGTCCAGCTGGGTGGCGCTCTTGAACAGCTCGCCCGACAGGTGGACCGTGGAGCCGCTGCCCGGCGAGCCATAGCTCATGCCGGTCTTTTGCGCGGCGGCGCGTGCCACCAGGTCCTTCACCGTCCTGGCGGGCGTGCGCGCCTCGTTGACCACCAGCACGTTGGGGATGGTGGTGACCAGGGCCACGTATTCGAAATCGCCCAGGTTCTTCTCGCTCAGGTTCTTGTACAGGCTCTGGTTGATGGCCTGGGTGCCGGCCGTGCCGAACAGCAGCGTATAGCCATCATTGGCCGCCGAAGCCACGCGGCTGGCGCCGATGGAGCCGTTGGCGCCGGAGATGTTTTCCACGATCACGGGCTGGCCCAGCGACTCGGACAGGCCCTGTGCCACCATGCGCGCCAGCACATCGGTATTGCCGCCAGGGGCGAAGGGCACGACCAGCTTGACGGGCCGGGCCGGGTAGGCATCCGCCCAGGCCTGGGGCAGCAGCGTAGTGGCGCCAAGCAGCGCGGCAGCGCGCAGGAATTGCTTGCGTGAAAGGGTACGGGGCATGGGGGATGTCTCCTTGTCGATGTTCTGGTGGCGCAGCGGCTGGGGCCAGCGGCGGATTTTTCAGGCGGGCCAATGCTGGGCGGTGGCTGTCTTGACGTCAATCAATGTTTTGGCAGGACGTCATGCGGCGGGCGAATGACCTGTCCGGCCTTGCTCGGCAAATGAGAAGGATTGCGTTGACATGCGCCCGTCATTGCGCCTGCCATCACGGCGCAAGGCTCCTGGACTCGCCTGTGGCAAGGACCGCACCGCTGCTGAATCCGCCTCCGGCGCTGCCGTGCAACTGCCCGCGAACATGCGGCTTTGCGGCGCCTGCGTGGACGTGCACGATGCGCCCCATGGCATGGGCCGGCGCCCGTTACGGCGCCGGGGTTGGGGCGGGCATTGCCGATGTCCATGCCGACGCCAATGCCGATGCAGCTCAGAAATCCGCCCTCAGGCTCACCGTCATGTTGCGCGGCTCGCCCCACCAGCCCTGGTTGTAGAAGCCGATCTGGCTGTAGTACTGGCGGTCCAGCAGGTTGTTGAGCTGCACGCTGGCCGACCAGGTGGGGTCGATGCGGTAGTGGGCCGAGAGGTTGACCACCAGGTAGCTGCCCTGGCCGACCTGCACGCTCTGGCGCAGCGGGTTGGTCACGTTCTGCCAGATGCGGCTTTGCCAGCGCAGGTTGCCGCCCAGGCTCAGGCCTTGCAGCGCACCCTCGAAGCTGCGCATGGCCGTGAGCTTGACCAGGCTGCGCGGGTGCGTTGTGTTGAAGGCGGCGCCGCTGGCGCTGCGTGCCGTGTAGTGCGTGTAGCTGGCGCCCAGGCGCCAGCCCCGGGCCGGCTCGCCGCTGAGTTCCAGATCGATGCCGCGCACCTGGGCGCCCTTGACTCCCCGGTAGGCCTTCTGGTCCGTGGTGCCGTCGATGAATTCGCCCGTGTCCTGCGCCAGGTTGTCCTGGCGGGTCTGGAACAGCGCGGCAGAACCCTGCAGCCGGTCCTGCAGCCAGGAGCCCTTGAGGCCCAGCTCGAAGGCCTGGCCGGTGACGGGGTCCAGGATGCTGCCTTGCTTGTCGCGGTAGTTCTGGGGTGTGAAGATTTCCGTGTAGCTCAGGTAGGCCGTGTGCCGGGCATCGATGTCCCACAGCAGGCCGGCGTAGGGCGTGATTTCGTTGCTGTAGCGGTAGTCGCGCAGGCTGCCGAAGTAGTTCTGGCGCGTGGACCAGCGGCTCAGCCGGGCACCGGCCACGGCCGTCCAGCCATCGGCCAGCGACAGGCGCCCCACGGCATAGCCGCCGCTTTGGCGCATGCGGCTGTCGTCGCCGCCGTTGGAGACATCGGACCAGCCGGGCTCGGCCAGGCTGCCGTTGCGCCAGTCGAGGAAGTTGTCCGTGGCGGGCGGCGTGCCCAGCGGTGCGTAGCGGCGGATGTCGATGTCGTCGCGCACATGGTTCAAGCCCACGGCAATCTCGTGCTGGCGCCCGAAGAGCGCGACCGGGCCGCTGGCCGTGAGGTGCAGGCTGTCGCGCGAGCGGTCGCCCCGGTACTTGATGAAGGAGTTGGCCATGCCCAGGCCGGTGCTGGCGTCCGGCGCGCCGCCCCGGTAGACGTAGCGCATGTCGTAGTTGCCGTCGTTGCGGCTGTAGGCGGCGCGCAGCAGCCAGCGGTTGTCCAGCCGGTGCGTCAGGTCCAGCGTGGCCGTGGTGTTCTCGGTGCCGAAATGCGACCAGCGCGTGTTGTTGGACACCGAGCGGTCGAAGTCCGTGCGGCTGCCGTCCGCATGGAACAGCGGAAAGCCGGCGCCCATGCCGGGGCTGGTGTTCTTCTGGTATTCGAGGCTGGTCACGAGCCGGGTGGCGGGCGTCAGGGCCGCGCTCACCACGGCGTACAGGCCCTGCCTGCGCTGGCCGAAGTGGCTGACGTAGCTGTCGCTGTCCGATTGCACGGCCACGACGCGGCCATGCACGCGGCCTTCGCGGTCCAGCGGCAGGGACAGATCGGCCTCGGCGCGGCGCAGGTTCCAGCGGCCCAGCGTCAGCGAGGCATGGCCGCCCGCCGTCTCGCGCGGCTGCTTGCGCACGAAGTTCACCGTGGCCGACGGATCGCCCGAGCCATTGAGCAGGCCCGTGGCGCCGCGCACGATTTCCACGCGGTCGTAGAAGGCCGTGTCCATGTCGGTGGCGCCGAAGTTCCACAGGCTGTTGATGGGCGAGGCCAGCCCGTCGAACTGGAAGTTGCTGACGCCGAAGCCGCGCGAGGAAAACTGGTAGCGGTTGCTGTCGCTCCGGCTCACCGACAGGCCGGGCGCGGAGGCCTCCAGCGTCTGCGAGACCGTGAGCTGGCCTGCATCGTTCATGAGCTGGCGCGTGATCACGCTGACCGACTGCGGTGTCTCGCGCGCCGACAGTTGCAGGCCCGTGGCCGTGCCTGTGGAGCCGCTGGTATAGCGGGCCGTGCCTTCGGTGGTGCCGGCATCGGTGGCGGCGCGCACGGTGACGGTGCCTAGTTCGGTGTCGCCTTTCCTGGCAGGGGGCCTGTCCTCGTCGGCGGCCCAGACTGCTGACGCAGGGGCGGCACACAGGGCACAGATCAGCAGGGACAGTGGGGTCCGCGCGCCTTGGGGGTGTCGCGGGGCGGGGTTTTGGATGCGAATGCTCATCATTTCCATGGTCCTGGGCGTGAGCCCGGATTGTGGGAAATGTGCACCGCCGCCGCCTGTTCCCGGCGACGCCAGTCCTATGGCTTGCGACGCAGGCTGCCTTGGCTGGGCGCGTGGCCGAAGCGCTGGCGAAAGGCCGTGGCGAAATTGCTGGCGTGCTGAAAGCCCACGCAGTCGGCCGCTTCCTGCACGCTCCAGCCCTGTGCCAGCCGCTCGCGCGCCAACTGCATGCGGCGCTCGCGCAGCCAGCCGAACACGGTCTGGCCGTAGGCGGCCTGGAATTTCTCACGCAGCGTGGTCGGGCTCATGCAGGCCAGGCGCGCCAGGTCGTCCAGGCTGTGCGCCCGGCCCGGCGCTGCATCCATACACTCGCGCACGCGCTCCAGGCCGCGCCTGTCCCGGGGATGGATGCGCGGCAAGGGCGCAGGCCGCGGCTGCGCATGTGCCTGCAGCGCGCAGGCCAGCACCTGCAGCGCAATGCCTTCGCGGTGCAGCCGGGCCAGGCTGCCGCTCCAGACGCCATCGAGCAGCTGGCGCAGCGAGACGGCCAGGTGCTCGGGCAGCGACCAGGCATGCAGTGGCGGGCCGGGTTGCCGCATGGCCTGGTGCAGCAGCTCGGCCAGTTCGGCATCGGCGCAGGCCTCGGGCGCCTCGATGGACAGGTTGAAGCCGCGCACCGTCTGGCCTGCGGCATGTGTGGCCTTGAGAATCTCGGTGTCGCCGCACGAGAATGCCGCCGCCGCATGGCGCGTCACGCTCAGTGCACGGCGGGCGCCCGGCAACTGCAGCTCGGCCTGGCCGTCCAGCAGGACCACGGCGGTGAAGCGCCGCGGGTGCTCGGATGTGGATTCATAGCCGTGGTCGATGCGGATGTCGGAGCTGACCAGTTGCAGGCCCGAGGGCAGCTGGTGCTCCTGCACCTGCCCCTCGAAGATGCAATCGCTTTCGGAGACGGCAGAGAGAAAGCGCACGCTGAAACCGTGGCGCTGGCGCATGGCGTCGAGCTGCGCCGTGGTGTAGCGCTGGGAGGAGGAGGGCATGGGTGAGCGGAATAGAAGGCCCGCAATCGGATTCGAGAATGCTTCTCATTATCCGGGGCTGCAGGCCCGCTCGCCCACAAACCTCAGAGTTTGCGCAGCCGATCCAGTGCCGCGCGCAGCGTGCTGTCCTGCTTGGCAAAGCAAAATCGCACCACGCGCTGGTCGAAGCCGTCGCCATAGAAGGCCGACAGCGGGATGGCGGCCACGCCGTGTTCCTTGACCAGCCACTGGCAGAACGCGGCTTCGTCCAGGTCCGACACGGCCGAGATGTCGGCGCAGACGAAATAGGTCCCCGCCGTGGGCAGCAGGCGCAGGCGCGAGCCTTCCAGGCCCTGGCGGAAAAGATCGCGTTTGGCCTGGTAGAAGGCGGGCAGCTGAAGATAGGGCGCGGGGTCGGCCATGTAGCTGGCCAGGCCCGCCTGCATGGGCGTGTTGACGGTGAAGACGTTGAACTGGTGGACCTTGCGGAACTCGGCCGTGAGTGCAGCCGGCGCGGCGACGGTGCCCACCTTCCAGCCCGTGACATGGTAGGTCTTGCCGAAGCTGGAGACGATGAAGGCGCGCGCCGCCAGGCCGGCAAAGCGCGCGGCGCTCTGGTGCTGGCGGCCGTCGTAGACCATGTGCTCGTAGACCTCGTCGCTGATCAGCAGCACGTCGGTGGGGGCCAGCAGCTCCTGCAGCTGCAGCATCTCCGCATCGCTCCAGATGGTGGCGCTGGGGTTGTGCGGGCTGTTGATGATCAGCAGCCGGGTGCGCGGCGTGATGGCGGCGGCAATTTTGGCGAAGTCGGGCTTGAAGCTGCCCGGCGTCAACGGTACGCGCACGGGCACGCCGCCGGCCAGCTCAATGTTGGGCACGTAGCTGTCGTAGCAGGGGTCGAGCACGATGACCTCGTCGCCAGCATGCACGGTGGCCAGGATGGCGGTGAGGATGGCCTGCGTGGCGCCGGCCGTGACCGTGATCTCGGTGCCCGCATCGTAGCTGCGGCCGTACAGCGCCTGCATCTTGTCGGCCATGGCCTGGCGCAGCTGGGGCAGGCCGGGCATGGGCGGGTACTGGTTGTGGCCAGCCTGCATGGCGGCCGTGACGGCATCGACCAGCCTGGGGTCGCAGCCGAAATCGGGAAAGCCCTGGCCCAGGTTCACCGCCTGGTGCTCGGCGGCCAGGGCCGACATGGTGGTGAAGATGGTCGTGCCCACATGGGGCAGGCGGCTGGGGAAGGCGGGCGTGCGGGGCGTGGCAGAAGTCATGGCGGAAACAGCGGACAGCGGGAGCGGACCCGCACTGCAGGTCCGGTGGGGCGGAGGATCAGAGTTCGTAGTCGTGCACGTGGCCGTTCATGGCGCGCATGATGAGATCGCGCGTCAGGCGGTCGCTGAGCAGTTCGGCGAATCGGTAGACGAAATTGCGCAGGTAGGCACCTCGCTTGATGGCCACGCGTGCCACGCTCTGGCCGAACAGGTGGCCCATGGGGCGCACGACCAGGTCATTGACCGGGTCGTCGCGCATGGCCATTTCGGCCACGATGCCGATGCCCAGGCCCAGGCGCACATAGGTCTTGATCACGTCGGAGTCAATGGCCTCCAGCACGATGCGCGGACGCAGGCGGCGCGTGGCAAAGGCCTGGTCGATCTTGCCGCGACCCGTGAACGAAGGGTGGTAGGTGATCAGCGATTCGTGGGCGATGTCGTCCAGCGTGATGCGCTCTTTCTGCGCCAGCGGGTGGCCTGTGGGCATGACCAGCACATGCTGCCATTCGTAGCAGGGCAGGGTGACGAGATCGGGGTAGTCGGCCAGGGATTCGGTGGCCATGCCGATGTCGGCCACCTCGTCGATGACCATGCGCGCCACCTCTGCCGGAGTGGCCTGGTGCAGGCTGATCGTGACCTTGGGATACAGGTCGCGCAGCCGTGCCACGGCAGGCGGAAGCACGTAACGGGCCTGTGTGTGGGTGGTGGCAATCGACAGCGTGCCGCTGTCCTGGGCGCTGTACTGCTCGCCGATGCGCTTGAGATTTCCGATCTCGCGCATGATGAGCTCGATGCTCTTGAGCACCTCCAGGCCGGGTTCGGTGATGCGCTTGAGGCGCTTGCCGTGGCGCGCAAAGATGTCGATACCCAGCTCCTCCTCCAGCTCGATGATGGCCTTGGAGACGCCGGGCTGCGAGGTATGCAGGGCCTTGGCCGCCTCGGTGAGGTTGAGGTTGCGGCGCGCCGCTTCTTGGACGAATCGGAATTGGTGCAGGTTCATGGCGGTGACAGCAGGGTGCTGCGCGCCATTATGCTGCATTTATATAAAGAAGCGATTCGTTATTTCAGCTTCCCGGTGCGCCACGGGGCTCCGTGGCCACCAGTGCCAGTTCTGCCAGCAGGGCTGTGACACGCGGATGCTCGCCCACGGCCGGCTGCAGGTCCACGGCCACCTGCGGATGGGTATCGCTTATCTCCTGCACCAGCTTCGGGATGTCCTCGCGCGCATGCTTGCCCGTGCCAAGGAACAGGGGCAGCACGGTGATGTGCGTGGCGCCGGCCTCGACCAGCCCGCGCGCGGCGGTGGGCAGGTCGGGCGCGCAGGCTTCCAGGTAGGCGCAGGCGGCCAGGGATTGGGGATGCGTCTGCTGAACGGCCTTCAGCACGGCCTCGATGGGTTGGCGCCACAAGGCGTCGCGCGAGCCGTGTGCCAGCAGGATCAGTCCGGTCCTGCCGGCAGATGTTGTCTCGTTTTGCATGGCAACGGTCCTAGCGGCGCAGCACCAGCCAGGTGAAGGCCGTCAATGAAAGAAGGCTGTAGAGCAGGCCCGGCGCCGCAGCTGTCAGCCAGGGCGACCAGGTCTGCAGCGTGCCGATGTAGCCGAACACGTTGTTCAGCAGGAAGAAGCTGATGCCGGCCATGACGCCGCCGAACACATAGGCCGCGATGCCGCCCGAGCGGAAATGCAGGTAGGCGAAAGGCAGGGCCAGCACCACCATCACCAGGCAGCTCATCGGGTAGAAGACCTTGCGCCAGAACTCGATCTCGTACTTCTGCGCAGCCTGGCCGTTGGCTTCCAGGTGGCGCACATACTGGAACAGCGAGATGGTGGACATGCGATCGGGCTTGAGCAAAGCGGCCGAGACCATCTCGGCGCTGATGCCCGTCTTCCAGTTCATGCTGTCTTCTTTCTCGCGCTGCAGCACCATGCCGCCGTCGGGCTTGGCCGTCAGGCGGCTGGCCTGCACGCCCTGGAGCATCCATGATTCTCCGTCTTCGCTCACCTGCGCCGATTCCGCATGGATCTGGGCAGAGATGCGGCCCTGGCCGTCAAAGTCGAAGATGCGCACATTCGAGAAATCACCCGGCCCGCGAATGGCACGCACGTTGATGGCAATGGAATGATCGCCCTGGCGCTCCTTGAGCCAGGCACCCGTGGCCCCGCGTGACAGCTGGGCCAGGTGGATGGCGCGTATGTTCTGGCCCGCGTTCTCGGCCGCAGGTGCCAGGTAGTCGCCCGTGCCGAAGGTGACCAGCACAAAGCCCAGGCCCAGCACCATCAGCGTGCGCAGCGCCAGCCAGGGGCCCATGCCGCTGGTGCGCATGATGGTGAATTCCGAACTCTGGGCAAAGCGCGCCATCACGTAGATGGTGCCGATCAGCACGGTGATGGGCATCAGCTCGTACAGGTGGCTGGGAATGCGCAGCACCACGAAAAGCAGCGCGTGCGTGATCTTGTAGCCGTTGTCGCCGCCGCGCCCGACCCATCGCAGCTCATCGACCAGATCGAAGAAGAAGAACAGCGCCAGGAAGGCCAGCGTCACATAGCCGACGGCCGCGATGATGTCGCGGTACAGCAGGTTTCTGAGAACTCTCATCATGGCACCGCCTTCGCGTCGTCCAGGGCAGTCGGCTTGCAGGGCCTGCGCCACAGATCGCGCGGCGACCAGCGCCTGTGCCGCACCAGCAGCACCAGCAGCACCAGCAGCAACGTGCCGCCGTGCAGCAGGGCCGTCATGGCGGGCATGCTCAGCTTGCCCGAGGCCACCCAGTTCTCGCCCAGCGTCATGAGGTTGTAGTACACGATGAAGGCGAACAGCGCGAGCATGAGGCTGCCGCTGCCACCGGCACGCGGGTTTACGCTGGCCACGGCCAGGCCCAGGATCACGAAGTTCAGCGCCGCCAGAGGCAGGCCTATGCGCCAGCCCAGTTCGGCGCGGTAGATGGGTTCGGTGCGCGGCAGCAGCTCATGCGTGTACGTGCTGCGCGCGGCCATTTCCTCGGCGGCGGCCAGATTGTTGCCGCTGCCGAGCTGCGTGCCGTATTCCTTGAACTCGCTGATCTTCACCGAGCCGTCGCTGGTCTGCGTCTCCATGCGCTGGCCGTCGGTCAGCACGGCCATGCGTTCGCCCTTGACCACTTCCAGCCGCGCCCCGCGCGCCGAGGTCACGGACTCGCGCCCGCGCTCATTGGCCACGATGAACACATTGTTGGCAGCGGTGGCGCTGGGCACGTCCTTGTCGATGAAGAACACGCGCGAGCCGCCGGCAGACTCCTGGAACTCACCGGGAGCGATGCGGTCGATGTCGCTGCGCTGCTCGAACTGGGTCTTGATCTGCTCGATCTGCTGATTGGCCCAGGGCAGGATGCCCAGGCCCAGCACGGCGATCACGGCCAGCACCGGCCAGGCAAAGCGCAGCAGCGGGCGCAGCAGGCTGGCCAGTCCCTGGCCTGCGGCGAACCAGATCACCATCTCGCTGTCGCGGTACATGCGCGACAGCGAACCGACCACGGCCACGAAAAGTCCCAGGCCCAGGATGGTGGGCAACTGGCCAAGCACCGTATATCCCATGACCAGCAGAACGTCGGAAGGGCTGACATTGCCCTTGTAAGCCTGACCCAGCGTGCGGATCAGCATCATGGTCATGACGACCGTGATCAGCACCACGACCGTGGCACCGAAGCTGCGGGCCAGCTCTTTGCGTATGGATGAATCGAATAACATTGGCTGAAAGGAAAACGCCGATTATGAACTTTGAACTGAAGCCGTTGACGACTGCCGCAGCAGTACGTGAAAAGTGTGACCTGTTGTTGGTGCTGGTGACCGAAGCCACGGCCACGGGCAGCGACGCGCTGTCCACCCTGGTCGCTCACGCGGTCAAGGCCGGAGATTTCGAAACGGCAGCCGGCAAGCAGTTGGCACTGTACGGCCTGCCGGCCGTGGCCGCCCGCCGGGTCGTGCTGCTGGGCGCGGGCAGCGGCTCGGCCCGCGACGTACGCCAGGCCGTGGCAGGCGCAGGCTCGGCCCTCAAGGCAAGCGGCGTTGGCAAGGCCGTGCTGTGCTTCGGCTTCGAGGCCACGGGTGGCGCTGTTGCAGCAGCGGTGGTGGCAGCGGCCGATGCCTGCTACAGCTATACCCACACCAAGCCCCAGGCCAAGCCTGTGGCGCTCAAGAAGCTGGTGATCGCGGCGACGGGCGCCAGTGCCGCGTCCGGCAAGTCCGGCGACAAGGGCGGGGACAAGGGCGGCATCGCCGCCGCTTTCAAGATCGCCGTGGCCCAGGCCGAAGGCATGGCCCTGGCGCGCGAATGGGCCAATCGCCCGGCCAACCACGCCACTCCCATGCTGCTGGCCGACGCAGCCCGTGCCCTGGCCAAGCTGCCCGGCATCAGCTGCAAGATCCACGGCCCCGCCGAAGTCGCCAAGCTCGGCATGGGCGCCTTCATGGCCGTGGCCCAGGGGTCGGAGCAGCCGCTGCGCTTCATCGAGCTGCACTACAACGGCGGCGCCAAGGGCGCCGCGCCCGTGGTGCTGGTGGGCAAGGGCATTACCTTCGATACCGGCGGCATCTCGCTCAAGCCTGCCGCCGAAATGGACGAAATGAAGTTCGACATGGGCGGTGCCGCCAGCGTGCTGGGCGTGTTCCAGGCGCTGGCCCAGCTGCAGCCTGCCATCAACGTGGTCGGGCTCATTCCGGCCTCCGAGAACATGCCCGGAGGCGCAGCCGTCAAGCCGGGCGACGTGGTCACCAGCATGAGTGGCCAGACCATAGAAATCCTCAACACCGATGCCGAAGGCCGCCTCGTGCTCTGCGATGCGCTGACCTACGCCGCCCGCTTCAAGCCCCGCGCCATGGTGGACATCGCCACGCTGACCGGTGCCTGCGTCATCGCCCTGGGCGGGTTGCGCAGCGGCATGTTCTCGCCCAGCGACGAGCTGGCCCGTGCGCTGGAGCAGGCGGGCGATGCCGCGCTCGACCCGTGCTGGCGCATGCCGCTGGACGAGGAGTATGGCGAAGGCCTCAAGAGCAATTTCGCCGACATGGGCAATGTGGCAGGCCGCGCAGGTGGCGCAGTCACGGCGGCCAAGTTCCTGCAGCGCTTCGTGGGAGACATTCCCTGGGCTCATCTGGACATCGCCGGCACGGCCTGGAAGAGCGGCGCCGCCAAGGGCGGCACGGGCCGCCCCGTGGGCCTGCTGCTGCACTACCTGCTGGCCTGCGTCGATGCCGGCAAGGCGCCCTCCAGGACCGGCGCGCCCAAGTCGGTTGCGGCGCCCAAGGCCGGCTCTGCCAGCCGCCGCAAGGCAGCCGCTGCAGTCCAGCCGGAGCAGGCCTGATGGCATCGCCCCCATCCGCACGGGCCTGCGCGAAAGGAGCGTCGCTTGACTGAAGTGGCGTTCCATTTCAACGCGCCCGACAAGCTGGCCTATGTGTGCCGTCTTGCGCGCAAGGCGCTGCGGCATCGCACGCAACTGGTGGTGCTGGGATCTTCCGCGTCGCTCAAGGCCTTGTCGCCCAGGCTCTGGAGTGTCTCGCCCACCGATTTTCTTGCCCACGCCGTCGAAGGCGATGGGGCCGGCATTGTGGCCTTCTCGCCCATTGTGCTGCTGGAGCGGCTGGACAGCGCGCCGCACCACGACATGCTGGTGAATCTGGGCGGCGATGTGCCAGAAGGATTCGAGCGCTTTGCGCGTGTCGTTGAAGTGGTGTCTGCCACCGATGAGGAGGACCGGCATCTGGCCCGGCTGCGCTGGAAGCACTACATGGCGCAGGGGATTTCCATCAAGCGCCATGACCTGGTCCTCAAGGAGTAAGCCATGAGTGCTCCCTCCAAAACCCCGCCACGCTTTGTTCCCACGCTCACCGATGTCGTGCCGGTCGATGCAGTGCAGTCGCCGGTGGCAGAACCGCCCGCTGTCGCTGCTTCCGAACTGCCGCACAGCGGCGAGACCGATTCCTGGGCGAGCGAAGGCATGCTTGCGCCACGCCGCGGCCTGGTTTCCATGCCCGCGTCCCTGCCGCCGCTGCCCCTGGATCTGCAACCCCAGCGGTCCATGGTCGCCGAGCCTGCGCCGCCTGGACAGGGCCCGCGGCCTGCAGTGCAGCCCGTGCATTCCGACTATCTGCCGCCCATTGCGCCGTCCGTGGAAATGCAGCTGGCCCAGGAGAGCCGTCTGCTCGAAGTGGCCGAAGTTGCCGAACCGGCCGATGTGCCAGAGGTGGCCCCGGCCGCACCGATCGAGGATGCCATTCCTGCCGCGCCGGTGGTGCAGGCCGACGCTGCCACGCAAGGGGTCGAGCCGGATCCGGCATCTGCGGCACCTGGAGCACTTGGGGCATCACCCGCCTGTGCATTGCCCACCATGGAGTCCATCTGGGACAGCCACGCGCAGCAGGTCACTGAGGAGTATCTGGTCCATCGCCTCATGCAGCGCGTGGACCTGGTGCTGGACCAGCGCCTGCGCGATGCCATCGCCACGGTGGTGCAGCAGCAGACGCGATCCATCGTCGTGCGCCTGCGCGAAGAGGTGGAGTCGGTGGTGCGCCAAGCCGTCTACGAGGCCGTGGCCGACGAACTGGCCCACCGGGCGAGTGCCGCACGCGGCGATGCTGTACAGGGCGGGGGGCGTTGATCCATGATCGGGTAGGCGGGTGAAGGGTGAGGTGCCCGCCTAACCCGGCCTTCAGCCTGCGCGTGCCGGGCCTGAGAACACCTCGGGATTGAGGATGTTGCTGGGCTGGCCTGCAGCGAAGTTCACCACATTGTCGAAGGCGGCGCGGAAATACAGCTCATAGCTGTCTTGCTCCACATAGCCGATGTGCGGCGTGCAGATGCAGTTCTCCAGCCGCAGCAGTGCGTGGCCCTGGAGAATGGGCTCGCTCTCGAAGACATCCACGGCCGCCAGGCCAGGGCGGCCACGGTTGAGCGCGCCCAGCAGCGCATCGGCCTCCACCAGTTCGGCGCGCGAGGTGTTCACGAACAGGGCTGTGGGTCTCATGCGCGCCAGATCCTGCGCCGTGACGATGCCGCGTGTGGCCTCATGCAGGCGAAGATGCATGGACAGCACATCGGATTCGGCAAAGAAATCCTCGCGCGAAGCAGCGGCCGAAAAGCCGTCGGCCTGGGCCTTCTGGCGCGAGGACTCGCTGCCCCAGACCAGAACCTTCATGCCGAAGGCATGGCCATAGTGGGCCACCAGCCTGCCAATGCGGCCATACCCCCAGATGCCCAGCGTGCGCCCGTGCAGCACGCTGCCCAGCCCGAAATTGGCGGGCATGGACGCCGCCTTGAACCCCGATTGCTGCCATGCGCCGTGCTTGAGGTTGGCGATGTACTGCGGCAGCCGCCGCGTGGCCGCCATGATCAGCGACCAGGTCAGCTCGGCCGGTGCGATGGGCGAGCCCACGCCCTCGGCAATCGCAACGCCCTGGTCGGTGCAGGCCTGCACATCGATATGGGCGCCGGCCTTGCCGGTCTGCGCGATCAGCTTCAGGCGCGGGAGTTTTTCCAGCAACTGCCGGCTGATCTGCGTGCGTTCGCGGATCAGCACGATGATGTCCGCATCGCGCAACCGCACCGACAGCTGGCCCACACCCTTGACGGTATTGGTGAAGACCTTGGCGTTGAACGGCTCCAGCAGCCGCGCACAGTCCAGCTTGCGTACGGCGTCCTGGTAGTCGTCAAGAATGATGATGTTCATTGCCTGTGAATCTCTCATAAGCCTTTGATTTATCTCTGGGTTGCCGCGCAAGAGGTTGTCGGCAAATGTTCTGATCCGCTTTTGCGCTTTGCCCTGGGCATCATCAACGCCTACCTGAACCGGCCTGCCTGACTATTGTGTGACGCTTGCGCAGCCAGGGCCCCGAGGCCCGACGGTCACATTGTCGTTCAAGCAGCCCCGGGCTTGAGGCTGAAGGCTTCGGCCCGCGCCAGATCGCGCAGCCGTGGTTACACAAGCCGCGCAGATGCCAGCAAGCCCTGGCAGGTGAAGCCGATCACTGGCACGCTCTGTCGCCCGCGCAGCTGTATCAGCGAATTACACCCTGCAACGCCTTGCGGACCCTGTGTCGGACGGGACTTGGGGGTTGCCATCTGCCGGCGAAGCCGGTGAAGGCCGAGAGTATGATGGACCGCGCTCAGTCGCACTCAATCATGGTTCCACCCAGTATTCGGCAGCTCCGCCCTTGACTGTCACTGATGAATTGGCCGTTGCGGTTGTAGATTCCGCCATTGCTGTCGTAGCAAAGTGCACCCTTGCAACTGGATAGAGGAACAGGCTGGGCCGCCCGCGGTGTGAAAACCGGCTTCGGTGGTTCCTGCATCAGCGGCGTATTGGAGCCGCATGCAGCATTGACGCTGGTGATTGCTGCATTGGTGCGTATCCGTTTTTCATCCAGGGAAAGGGTGCGAATGCTGGATACGAATTCCAGCTCCTTGCGCGCCTCCTTGCACTGGGAGGATGCGCCGAGCTGCTCCGGTGCAGGAGCATTCGCCTTGCGGGCCTGCTGTTCGATGACGCGCTGCTGGCTCTCGATCTGGCGCTGCTGCATTTCGTTCATCTGGCGCTGCTGCTTTCGCTCATTGGCCTCTGCGGCCTCGGCCCGTTCGCGGTAGATTTCATCGTCCGATTTTTTTGCGCTGTATCAGTGCGCCGGATTGGTCGCTGCTGCAGGGGCTGTCTGAAAAAATCAGTTTTCCAGAAACATCCTTGCATTGATAGACCTGGGCGGCGGCAGGTAAAGCCAGAAATGTCGCAACGATTGTCAGAGTCAATAGGCGCATATGCATCTCGGTGAATGAATGGGAGTGATGGTATCCCGGTACGGTGAATCGGTTGAGGTTAAGTTATTCCAATAGGCCGCTGCAAGGGATGCAGGGTCGGTATTGCCGCCACGGGATGGCTGCCTGTGCTCGCTTGCCCGGAGTAAACTCGACCACCGCAGCAATGGCTGCACGATGGGAATGGAGCTTCCCGAAACCGCCCTGCAAGGGGCTGATGGCTCCTGCCTTGGTGGGGCGTGTCCTGCCGGTGGCAGGGCCGTGTCTTGATCCTGCCCGGCGCGCCCGTCCCGGTTGTTTGATGAAAGGACGGTCATGGGTATCTACGGTTTCATTTTGGTGTTCGTGGGCGGCGGCCTCGGCTCCGCGCTCCGGCATGGTTCGAACCTGCTTGCACTGCGGCTGGTGGGCAGTGCCTATCCACTGGGCACCTTGGCGATCAATGTGCTGGGCGCTTTCGTGATGGGGGTGGTGGTGGAGTGGTTTGCGCTCAAGACTTCGCTGCCGCAGAGTGCGAGGCTGTTCATCACCACGGGCATTCTGGGCGGCTTCACCACGTTTTCGACCTACGCACTGGAGATCGGCATGCTGTACGAGCGCGGCGACTGGCTCGCTTCCGTGCTGTATGCGCTGGGTTCGCTGGTGCTGGGCGTTGCCGCGCTGTTTGCGGGGCTAGGGCTGGTTCGGATGGTGGCCCATTGAGGCGCCCTGATTGCGCTATGCTGTGCGCCATGGCCCGCCTGAACGCATCGCAGATTATTCGCACCATCCATTGGATGGTGGGTTAGCCAGAGGCCTTCAGCGCCATGCAACCCGCCCAGAAGAGGCGGGTTTTTTCATTCCGCCTCCAGGGTTTTCACAAGCCTTTCAGGAGATGGATATGCAGGTTCTCGAACCGTCCCGCCATGCGGACGACGCCCAGGCCGATTCCCGTACTGCGCGGCCGGCCACGCTGCACATGGTCTGCGGCAAGATCGGCTCGGGCAAGTCGACGCTGGCACGGCAACTGGCGGCGCAGCCCGGCACGGTGCTGGTCAGCGAGGATTCCTGGCTGGCCGGTTTGTATCCTGGCGAGATGCAGTCGGTGGCCGACTATGTGCGCTGCAGCGCGCGGCTCAAGGGATTGATGGGGGCACATGTGCAGGCGCTGCTGGATGCCGGCGTTTCAGTGGTGCTGGACTTTCCTGCCAACACGCTGGAAGGCAGAGGTTGGGCGCGCAGCGTGTTCGAGAGGGTGGGTGCCTCCCACCGCCTGCATTTCCTGGATGTGCCCGATGAGGTCTGCAAGCAGCGCCTGCGTGCGCGCAATGCGGCGGGGGATCATCCCTTTCAGGCCAGCGATGAGCAGTTCGACCTGATCACCGGCTACTTTGTCGCGCCTTGCGCACAGGAGGGCTTCGACGTGGTGCATCACCCGTATGTGCGGGCCTGACCACAAAGGCCGTGCGGCCGCCGGCTCGCCCACTGGAACGCCTCCTCGATCGCCTACTCAATCCCCGCCAGACCGTGCCTGCACTTGCACCCAATAGCGTGTACGGGTGCTCAACTGCAAGGGGAAGCGGCTGACGAGCGCGGCCAGGGCGCGATCGGTGTCGTCCACGGGAAAGGCGCCCGAGACACGCAGGCCTGCCACCTCGGGCGTGCAGCCCAGGTAGCCGGGCCGGTAGCGGGCGAGGGCGTCGATCAGCTGGCCCAGCGGCATGTCCAGCGCGATCAGTCCGCCTTCGTGCCAGCTGGCGGCAAAGGGATCGGCAGACGCGGGTGGCTGGGCGGCGCTGGCCGAGAAGGCGGCGTGTTGCCCGGCCTGCAGCTCGGTGGAGGTGGCTTCGCTGTCCAGGGGCTGCAGGCGCACGGTCTTTTCCTGCACGTTGACATGGCACAGGCCGTCGTCCGCGACATGGACCGTGAAGCGCGTTCCCAGGGCCAGTACATGGCCTTGCAGGGTTTGCACACTGAAGGGGCGGCCCAGTGCGTCTGGCCCGGTGGCGACGAGGATGCGGCCGCGGTAAAGGCGCAGCAGGCGCTGGCGGTCGTCGAAAGCCACGTCCACGGAGGTGGCTGTATCCAGGGCCACCAGGGAGCCGTCGGGCAGCGTCAGGTCGCGGCGCTCGCCAGTGGCGGTGCGATGAGCTGCCTGCCAGTGCTCGAGCGGCGCGCCTTTCCAGGCGAGCCAGGCCGTGGCACCGCTGCCCAGGCCAAGGGCCACAGCACGCACCGCAGAACGGCGATTGGGGTCGGAGCGGCGGCCCAGCGCCTGGCGCGCCAAGGGTGCGGGCAGATGCGACAGCTGTGCGGTGACGGATTGCACGCGCAGCCAGGCGCGCTGGTGGGCGGGGTCGGCCTCGTGCCAGTCCGTCCATGCCTGCTGCAGGCTTGGCGTCACCGCGGTGCCGCGCAGTTTCACGTGCCAGGCAGCGGCCTCATGCAAGGCCCGTCGGTCGTTGCTTTCCAAAGATCCCTCGCCCATGTGGCTATGCCAGGACCAGGCAGCAATGCTCCATCGCCCGGGTCAGGTAGTTGCTGACGGTGCGCAGCGACACGCCCAGGCGCTCGGCGATCTCGGGGTAGCTCAGTTCCTCGAAATGGGACAGGACGAAGGCTTCGCGCACCTTGGGTGCAAGGCCCTGGAGCATGCGGTCCACGTCGAGCAGGGTCTGCTGGACGATGGCCTGCTCCTCGGGCGAAGGCGCCAGCGACTGCGGCAGCTGGGCAAGATAGTCCAGATAGGACTGCTCCAGCGTGCGGCGGCGAAACAAGTCGGTGACCAGGCCGCGGGCGATGGTGGCCAGGTAGCGCCTGGGCTCGCGGATGTCCTGCTGCGGCACTGGCGAGCGCAGCAGGCGCACGAAGGTGTCCTGGGCCAGGTCGGCCGCATCGTCACGGTTGCCCAGGCGCTTGCGCAGCAGGCTTTCCAGCCAGGGATGGTGATTCTGGTAGAGGCTGTGCACGGAGAGGGCTTGTGCGAAAGAAGCGGGGAGGCCGGGCGTAGAAGCCGAGGTGGGCAACGTGTCGGTTTCGGTTGCAAAAGATAATAAGAATGCTTATCAATTATCTTTCACGCGAGCTTTACTCCTGAGGACTGGGTATCTTTCTGTTGCATGTGCGCTACAGGGAGATGCTGGCGGAACTTCCACGCCGGCCCTGCGCCGGGCGATTGCGCTGGTAGGCGCTGGGCGGAGCGCCAAAGCTGCGCCGGAAGACGGCAGTGAAGGCGCTGGGACTGTCGTATCCATGGGAGAGCGCCACTTCCAGGACCGAGGCGCCAGCGGCCAGCCGGGGCAGGCTGAGCAGAAGACGGGCCTGGCGGCACCATGCGCCGAAGTTCATGCCGGTCTCGCGCAGGAACAGGCGTGCCAGCGTGCGGGGATGCATGTGCAGCCGCTGTGCCCAACTGGCCAGGCCGGCGTCCTGCGATGGGTCGTCCACAAAGCTGCGGCAGCAGGCGGCCAGGGCGCCATGCCGGGGCATGGGCACGTGCAAGGACAGGGCGCGGGCGCGCTCCATTTCGTCGAGGATCAACTGCATGACACGCTCCTCCCTGCCGCCCAGCGGGTAGTCCATGGGCAGCTCGATGGCCTCCAGCACGAGTTCGCGCAGCAGGGGCGTGACCTGCATCACTCGGCAGTCTTGCCACAGGCCGGGCCGCAGCCCCGGCTCCACGAACACGGTGCGCATGGCCACGGGGCCGGCGGCCATGTGGATGGCGTGCAGGGCCTGTGGTGGAACCCAGACGGCGCATCCCGGGGGGACGACCCAACTGCCCGAATCCGCGCGGATCAGCATCACTCCCTCGGTGGCATGCAGCAGCTGGCCGCGGCGGTGGGCATGCGGTGCGATGGCCGCGCCGGCCGCCATGTCTGTGGCAAAGGCCACGACCGGGCGGGCCGTGTGCTCGCCGTGCGGGGGCAATGGAGCGGCCGCAGGCACGTCATCCAGGCAGGCGCGGGTGCGGGCATGGGAAAGTGGGCCACTTTGCCGGGTTGTCATTTTCTCGACGATTGTTGTTGCTTCGTAGCAGGAATGCAGATCATGCACTTTCTACGATGACCCACTTTCAATCCGCAGGAAAGTGGCAGGTATGGAGATGATTTCCCTTTCGAGAATGACGGACGTGACAGGAGGCAGGGCATGAACCGCGCACGTCTGGGGCTGCTTACGGGCACGCATGCCATCAACGACCTCTACCAGGGACTGGTTCCTGCGCTGTTGCCCTTCATGGTGCTGGAGCGCGGCTACAGCTATACGGAAGCCAGCGGCCTGATGCTGGCGGCCACGGGCCTGTCGAGCATGGTCCAGCCGCTGTTCGGCCTGTATGCCGACCGGTCGCCACGGCCCTGGATGGTGCCGGCCGGCTTTGTGGTGGCCGCCCTGGGCCTGGCCCTGGTGGGCATGAGCCCGGACTACTGGGTCAGCTGGTTGGCTGCCGTGCTGTGCGGCCTGGGGATCGCGGCCTACCATCCGTCCGCAACGGTGGCGGCCCGCATGGCGGGCGGCAGCTCGCAGAAGGCGATGAGCGTATTTTCGGTGGGCGGAACGGCGGGGGCATCGTTCGCTCCCATGCTGGCTGCGGCCGTGGTGGGCGCAGGCGCCTTGCACCGCAGCTGGATGCTGGCCCTGCCTGCAGCGGCCATGCTGGTGCTCTGGTATGCCTGTACCTGGCGGGATGGAGCCAAGGACCATTGCGCCACCCGGCGCCCGGCCGTGGCTCAGGGCGAATTGCCGGCCAACCACTGGCGCGCCTTCTTCCTGCTGTGCGGGGTCATCGTCTGCTGGTCGATTCCCTATGTGACGGTGCTGTCCACCCTGCCCATGTTCGTGACGCGCGAGCTGGGCGGCTCGGACTTCATGGGAGCGGCCACGCTGACCTCATTCACAGCCGCTGCGGCGGTGGGCACTTTGCTGGGGGGCACGCTTGCAGATCGCCGGGGGCGCATGCAGGCCATCCGCGCCGGCTACCTGCTGGCATTGCCTGCTCTGGCGGCCCTGGCCCTGGCCTCCACGCCATGGATGGCGCTGGCCTGCACCATGGCCCTGGGCGTGTGCATGTTTCTTCCGTTTGCCGCCCAGGTCACGCTGGCCCAGGACTATCTGCCGCGCAACCAGGCCACGGCCAGCGGGCTGACCCTGGGGCTGGCCATGTCGATAGGCGGCATGGTGGCGCCGTTGTTCGGCATGCTGTCCGATGCGCGCGGACTGCGTTTTTCGTTGAGCGTCGTGCTGTGCATTCTGTGCGTTGCCGCGGCGCAGGCGTGGTGCATGCGCAATCGGCGCAGCGAGGGGAGTGCTGCACCGGCGGCTGTCAGGGCCTGATGCGCAGCCCCTGCCGCTGGGCAAGGCAAGAGACAGGCCCGGGCTCTCGCAGACCGGGTGGACGGGTTGGTCTCAGGGCGACCTCAGGCCGGTGTCTGCGCGCCGTGCGCTTCCATGCGTTCCAGGGCGGCACAGACATCGGCCATGCGGCCCGAGATGAACAGGCATTCGGGCTGCTCCTGCGGCGAGCGCTGGATGATGCGCAGACCCGAAGGCAGGGCCTGATCTGCCGGAAGGGAGGGCAGTTCGGGTTGCAGGGGCAGCAGCAGCTGCGCATCCCTGTGTTCTGGCAGCCGTGCTGACTTGCTGCGCCGTTGCTGGCTGCGGCGGCGGGCCTTGCTGAAGGACAGGATGGTCGCCTGCTCGGATTGCACAGGCGATTCGGGCTGGATGGTGCGCATGGCGGGCTCCATGGCGGCGGCGGGCAGGCGAATGCCCTGTGCCAGGCGCAGGAAGGACAGAGAAGACAGTGTTGGCAGAGCGAATCCCATGTGACGACTCCTGTTGGCGTATTTCAAAGAGGCATGGACACAGGCAGGATTGCGGTTTGCGGGCAAAGCTCCGCCCAGGGCGAAGCTGCAAGGCTTCGCGCCTACCACCTGGGCGGTGCATGAAATAGGGGGGGGCAACCCGTGCAGGGCTGCCCGTCCGGCTTACATGGACATGCTGTTGCGGATCAGCCCCACGGCCAGGCCTTCAATGGCAAAGGCCTCTTCGGGAGCGACGCGGATCACCGGGTAATCGGGGTTTTCCGGCAGGAGCTCCACGCCCTGCGTGGTGCGGCGCAGGCGCTTGACGGTGACTTCATCTCCCAGGCGTGCCACGACGATCTGCCCGTTGCGGGCTTCATGCGCGGACTGCACGGCCAGCAGATCGCCGTCCATGATGCCCGCGTCGCGCATGGACATGCCGCGCACGCGCAGCAGATAGTCCGGGCGGACCTGGAACAGGCTGGGTTCGACGGAATAGGTCTGGTCGATATGTTCCTGGGCGAGAATGGGCGAGCCCGCCGCAACGCGGCCCACCAGCGGCAGCATCAGCGGCGCCAGGGCCGACAGCGGCAGCCCGAAGCTGGTGCCGCGTGCGGCATTGATGTTGCGCACGGTGTCGGTACGCAGGCGAATGCCGCGGGAGGTGCCGCTGACCAGTTCGATCACGCCTTTGCGGGCCAGGGCCTGCAGATGTTCCTCTGCTGCGTTGGCGGACTTGAAGCCCAGCGTGTTGGCGATTTCCGCGCGGGTGGGGGGCGCGCCCGTGCGGGAGATGGCGGCCTGGATCAGGTCCAGGATCTGTTGCTGGCGGGCGGTGAGCTTGGGATGGTCGAGCATGGCGTGCGTCCGGTCCTTGAATTCAGATGGCAGGCAGAGAAGTCATCTGATGATTTATACAGTATCTGTATTTTTAACCAGTTTTCCAAGAGGTGCAAGTGGGGCAGTCAAAGTTGGTGATTCTTGGCACGGGCGGCACCATCGCCGGCCGGGCGGATTCGCAGTCGCAGGCAGTGGGATACAAGGCCGGACAGATCACGGTGCAGTCGCTGCTCGATGCCGTGCCGGATCTGGAGCAGCAGGCGCTGGGGCCTGTGCAGACGCAGCAGATCGCGCAGGTGGACAGCAAGGATATGGACTGGCCCGTGTGGCGCGCGTTGCTGCGTGCCTGCACGCAGGCGCTGGAGGATGCGGACACACGCGCCGTGGTGATCACGCATGGAACGGACACGCTGGAAGAGACGGCCTGGCTGCTGCACAGCCTGCTGCCTGCCGCCAAGCCCATAGTGCTCACTTGCGCCATGCGCCCGGCCACGGCCCTGCTGGCCGACGGACCGCAGAATCTGCGCGATGCCGTGACCGTGGCCGCCAGCGGCGGGCGCAGCGGTGTGTGGGTGGTGGCCGGCGGCGAAGTACATGCGGCGGCCCAGGTGCAAAAAGTCCACCCTTACCGACTGCAGGCCATGCGCTCCATGGAAGGTGGCCCGCAGGCCCTGGTGGAGGAAGGGCGCGTGCGCTGGCTGGTGCATGATGCGCCGGTCACGCCGGTCACGCCGGTCACGCCGGTTGCCCCCGTTGCGCGGATGGTGACTTCCGCTCCCGCTCTGTCTGACCTGCTGGCGCTGGATGAGCTGCCCTGGGTCGAGGTGGTGTTCAGCAGTGCCCTGGCGCGTGCCTGCGGCGTGGATGCGCTGGTGGCCGCAGGCGTGCGCGGCATCGTGGTGGCCGGCACGGGCAATGCGACCGTTCACGAAAGCATGGAAGCGGCCTTGCTGCGTGCGCGCGACAAAGGCGTCTGGATCTGGCGGGGCACGCGCTGCGCCGAAGGCCTGCCCGTTGCCTCGGGGCTTGGCACGGACCCCGCAGAGGCCGATCTGGTCCAACTGCCCGTGGCCAAGGCGCGGATTGCCATGATGCTGGCGCTGGCCGCGCAGCCGCGCGACTGATCCTCCGGGCGTCGCCGGCGCTTCAGATGCAGGCGGGCAACAAAAAAGCACCCGGCGGGCGGGTGCTTTTCTGGGGTCTGGCGCATGGCCTGCGTCATTCAGCCAGTGCTGCGAGGGCGCGCTGGGTGATGTCTTCCACCGAGCCCAGGCCGCTGATGGCGCGGTACTTGGGGGCTGCTGCGGCTTCCTTCTCGGCCCAGGCGCGGTAGTAGTCCACCAGCGGGCGGGTCTGGCTGCTGTAGACGTCCAGGCGCTTCTTGACCGTTTCTTCCTTGTCGTCCTCGCGCTGCACCAGCGGCTCGCCGGTCACGTCGTCCAGGCCTTCGACCTTGGGCGGGTTGAACGTGACGTGGTAGGTGCGGCCCGAAGCGGGGTGGGAGCGGCGGCCGCTCATGCGCTCAATGATGGCATCGAAGGGCACATCGATCTCGAGCACGTAGTCCAGCTTCACGCCGGCGGCCTTCATGGCGTCGGCCTGGGGAATGGTGCGGGGAAATCCGTCGAACAGGAAACCGTTGGCGCAATCGGGCTGGGCAATGCGCTCCTTGACCAAATTGATGATCAGGTCGTCGCTGACCAGTTGGCCGGCGTCCATCACGGCCTTGGCCTGCTGGCCCAGGGGCGTGCCGGCCTTGACGGCGGCACGCAGCATGTCACCGGTGGAGATCTGGGGAATGCCGTACTTCTGGCAGATGAAAGCGGCTTGCGTGCCTTTGCCGGCGCCGGGTGCGCCCAACAAAATCAGTTTCATGGAAGTCCTTGAGGAGAGTAGAAATTCTTGTCTGCCGGATCGGCCCACCGGGGCGGACAGTCCATGCGTCATATTTTTGTCGCGGGCAAGGATAGCACGCACAGGGCCAACACTGGCTTACACGCACGGGGCAAAACTGTCGCCTGTGCAATCGCCAAAACCTGCGTTTTGCTGTCCGACAAAACCGCATGGGCGGTGTTGCTGCAAATGGCGATGCCCGGCATCGCCATTTGTGCGTTTTCAGCGGCCGGCCGATTCACGCCGGCGGGTTGGACAGCTGGGCGCGCACCCGCTCCAGATCCTCGCGCGTGTCCACGCCAGGGCCGGGTGCATGGGGTGTGACATGGACGGCGATGCGGTGGCCGTGCCACAGCGCACGCAACTGCTCCAGGGCCTCCAGTGCCTCGGTGGGTGCCTGGGAAAGCTGGGGGAAGCTGCGCAGGAAGCCAGCGCGATAGCTGTAGATGCCGATGTGGCGCAGCGGTGCGAAGCCGGGGTGGCCCAACGCTGCCGATGCCGTCTCCCACCATGCCTGGTCCGCATGCTCGCGCGCGAAGGGAATGGGCGCACGGCTGAAATAGTGGGCCATGCCCTGGGCATCGCAGACGACCTTGACCACGTTCGGGTTGACGAAGTCGGCAAGGCTGTCAATGGCATGCGCCGCCGTTCCCATGCTGGCCGAAGGTTGCCGGGGCAGCAGGGCGGCCACGGCGTCGATGAGTTCGGGGGCGATCAGCGGCTCGTCGCCCTGGACATTGACCACGATGTCATCGCCATCGAGATCCAGCAGCGCGCAGGCCTCGGCCAGTCGGTCGCTGCCGCTGGCATGGTCGTTGCGCGTGAGCACGGCCGCCACGCCATGCGCGGTACAGGCGGCGAGGATGCTTTCGTCATCAGCTGCGACCACGCACCGTGCGGCGCCGCTGCGGCTGGCGCGCTGTGCCACGCGCACGACCATGGGAAGCCCTGCAATGTCGGCCAGGGGCTTGCCCGGCAGGCGGCTGGAAGACAGGCGGGCGGGAATCAGAACCGTGAAGGGCGCGGAGGACATGGTGCGTGCAGGAGTGAGGCGAAGGCGTGGGGCGGCGCAGATGATGGGAAAAATCAGTCCTCGATCTCGTCGTCGTCCAGCGTGCGGGCCTCGGTTTCCAGCAGCACGGGAATGCCGTCGCGCACCGGGTAGGCCAGGCGCGCGCTGCGCGAGACCAGTTCCTGGTGCTCGCGGTCAAAGCGCAGCGGGCCTTTGGTGACGGGGCAGACCAGCAGTTCGAGAAGTTTGGCGTCCATGGCGGATCCTGTGTTTTGAAGGGAAAGGGCGGGCCGTGGCAGCCAGCCGAGACGGAGATGATAGTCAGGCGGGGCAGGGGCGCAGTGCCTGCAGCCGCTCATCTAGCAGCGCCCAGAAATCCGCCGGCAGCTGCAATTGCAGCGCAACCGCCCAGGCCTGGGGATGGGTGCGCCACAGCTTGACGGCATCTTTTTCGGTGCAGACCAGCGGGTCTTCGTTGCGCCCCAGGCGCTGGAAGCTCTCAAAATTATAGTGATCCGGCAGCGCCTGGACATGCTCCAGCGTCAGGCCTTGCTCGCGGGTCAGCATGGAGAAAAAGCCTTCGGGCCGGGCCACTGCCGCCACGGCCTCCACGGGCTGCGCACGCAGGGAGGACAGTGCGATGCGCTCGCCTTGGGCATTGACGGCTTCGCTGGACAGCTGGCGCTGCATGGCAAACGCGGGGGCGTCGGTGTCGGGGGCTGCGCCTGCATGCAGCACGGCGGTGACGGGGCGCGGCCAGGGCTCGCGCAGCGGGCCGGCCGGCAGCAGCCAGCCGTTGCCGATGCCGTCGTCATTGAAGACGCACAGCTCGATGTCGCGGGCCAGGGCCAGGTGCTGCAGGCCGTCATCGCTGATGACCACATCCACCTGCGGGTGGCGGGCGCGCAGGGCCTGGACGGCCTCGATGCGCTTGCGGGCCACGAAGACCGGCACGCCGCTGGCACGCGCCAGCAGCGCGGGTTCATCGCCCACGTCGGCGGGGGCGCTGTCAGGACGGGCTTCGCGGCAGTCGTCCGTGCTGCGGCCATAGCCGCGCGAGACGATGCCGGGACTCCAGCCGCCATCGCGCAGATGGCGGGCCAGGGCGAGCGTGACGGGGGTCTTTCCGGCGCCGCCCGCAATCACGTTGCCGACGACGATGACCGGAATGCCGGCCTGGCCCCCACGCCTGAAGCCCAGTGCATATGGCAGCCGATGCAGGCCCAGCAGGGCACGGTACAGCAGGGACAGGGGAAGGAGCGCGCAGGCCAGCGGACCGCGGCGGCGCCAGGCCGCGCGAAGCCCCCGGGCTGCGGGGGCAGGACCAGTCCGGGGCATGGCGGCCTTGCCTTCAGCGCCCGGCGCTGGCCGAGGTCTGCGTGGCGAAGGTGATCTGGGACAGTCCGGCGCGGCGCGAGGCTTCCATCACCGATACCACGGACTGGTGCGGCGCAGTGGCATCGGCGCTGATGATGACCACACTGTCCTTGCCGGCGACGGCCGCTGCGGCCAGCGCCTGGGTCAGGTCGGTGACGCTGCGGTCTTCCACGGCGGTCTTGTTGATGGCATAGCGGCCATCGGCTGCGATGGCGACGATGATTTCGCGGGGCCGGTCGCGCTGCTGCTCGACGTCGGCCACCGGAAGGGTCAGCTGCAGCTCGGTGAACTTGCTGTAGGTGGTGGACAGCATCAGAAAGATCAGCACCACCAGCAGCACGTCGATGAACGGGATCAGGTTGATCTCGGGTTCGTCACGGCGGCGGGGACGGAAGTTCATGTCAGGTCTCTCGCGTGCTGGTTCACTTGCCGCCGACGCGGGTGAGGTGGCGCACGAACTGTTCGGAAGCCAGCTCCATGCCCAGCAGGTAGCCGTCGACGCGGGCGCGGAAGTAGCGCCAGAAGATCAGGGCCGGAATGGCGACGATCAGGCCGAAGGCCGTGTTGTACAGGGCGATGGAGATGCCGGCCGCCAGCTGGGCGGGGTTGCTGCCGCCGGTGGCCGATGCGCCGCCTTGCGAGCCGAAGATCTCGATCATGCCGATCACCGTGCCCAGCAGGCCCAGCAAAGGGGCGGCAGAGGCGATGGTGGCCAGTGCGCTCAGGTGCTTTTCCAGCGTGTGGGCGGCGGCGCGGCCGGCGCCTTCCATGGACGCGCGCAGCTCTTCCTCGCTGCTGTCCGGATGGGCCTGCAGTGCGCGCAGCCCGCTGGCCAGGACCTCGCCCAGCGTGGAGTTCTGTGCCAGTTGCTGCACGACTTCCTGACTGGGCAGGCCGCGCGAGGACACGGAAATCGCCTCGCCCAACAGGGCAGGCGGCGCAACACGGGCTGTTTTCAGCGCCACGAAGCGTTCAAAGACCAGGGCCAGAGCCAGGATGGAGCAGGCAATCAGTGGCCAGATCGGCCAGCCTGCGGCTTGTATGATCGACAGCAAGTTGTTTTCCCCCCGCGTTTAACTGCAGCCGACGATTATGGCCCAGCCATGTGGCCGGTCCAGGCGTCCCGGCTGCGCGATCGGCCTAAAACTGTGACCGGGCGCAGCATCCAGGCAACGGGCGGTGTCCCGGTTTCTGGCCTCGGGCTTGCTCATATAGCACAATTTTCTGTGGATAACTTTGTTATCAAGCTGCCTGCGCAGATGCGGCGGCGACGGCGAATGACCACTGTGACAAATGTGAATTCTTTGTTTCAGTAAAAAATCTATTATTAATCAAATGCTTGTGAGGTGTTCTTGAGATTGCTTGTGCAAATCATCGCCAAAGTGCCTCTTCAAGGCCGCATCTGCCGGCCTGTGGAGAATGTTGCACTGCATGCTGACCGGAAGCCCGCATGAGCGGTGCATTTGGCGCAATGAATCCAGCAGCGGCGCCGCTGGTCTGGGAAGTCGGCGCGCTGTGCCGCGCCGTGAGCGATGCCTTGCAGGCGCGCTTCAATCCGGTGGCGGTGCGCGGCGAGATCAGCGGCTTCTCGCGCGCGGCCAGCGGCCATTGCTACTTCAGCATCAAGGACGCCGGCGGGCAGATCCGCTGCGCCATGTTCCGGCGCGCGGCCCAGCTCATGGACTTTTCGCCGCGCGATGGCGAGCTGGTCGAGTTGCGGGGCCGGCTGGGTGTCTACGAGCAGCGCGGTGATCTGCAACTGGTCGTCGAAAGCATGCAGCGTGCAGGCCAGGGCGCACTGTTCGAGCAGTTCCTGCGGCTGAAGGCGCAGCTGGAGGCCGAAGGCCTCTTCGATGCGACGCGCAAGCGCAGCCTGCCGCCGCTGCCGCGCGGCATTGGCGTGGTGACTTCGCCGGGGGCTGCCGCGCTGCACGACGTGATCACCGCGCTGCGCCGCCGCGTGCCCCACATCCCCGTGGTGCTGGTGCCGGCCCTGGTGCAGGGCGCGCAGGCACCGGCCTCGCTGATCGACGCGCTGCAAAGGCTTTATGGGCTGGCGCAGGAAGGCGCGGGATCGGTGGCCGGCGCGCCGCACATCGACACCATCTTGCTGGTGCGCGGCGGCGGCTCCATCGAAGACCTCTGGGCCTTCAATGACGAGCGCCTGGCCCGCACCATCGTGCAAAGCCCGGTGCCGCTGATCAGCGGCGTGGGGCACGAGACCGACTTCACCATTGCCGACTTCTGCGCCGACCTGCGCGCGCCCACGCCCACGGCGGCGGCAGAGTTGGTGAGCCAACCGCGCGACGTCTGGCTGGGTGCGCTGCAGCTCATGCAGGGCCGGCTGGAGGACGGGGTGCAACGGCTGCTGGACCGCCAGCAGCAGCGCCTTGACCTGGCGTCGCAGCGCCTGGGCCGGCCCAGCGAACAGCTGGCGCGCAGCCGGCTGCAGCTCAGCCGCCAGGCGCAGCGCCTGCGCCATGCCATGCAGTTGAGGCTGCAGCGCATGGACCATGCGGGGCAGGGCCTGCAGGCGCAGCTGCCTGCGGGCATGCGCCGCGGCCTGGACAGGCGCGCGGACCACCTGGCGCGCATGGAGCTTCGCCTGCAACTGCTGGACCCGCGCCTGGTGCTGCAGCGCGGCTATGCCCTGCTCACCGATGCCGAGGGCCATCCCGTGACCGAGGCGCGCCGTGCGCCACCCGGCACGGCGCTGCAGGCGCAACTGGCGGACGGCAGTCTGGACCTGGTGGTGACGCAGCCGCGCCTGCTCTGAACTGCGGCCCGCTGTGTGCAGCGTTCGGCGTGCAGGGAGTGGCGGGCGGCAGGCGGTATCCGTGTAGGCCGATTGGCCGGATTGCGGTCAATTCACATCCACCCTCGCGGCAGCGGGCCAAGATGGCCGATTTGGAGCGCGCTTTCGCCGCAGGGTCACGAACTTGTTCCTACAATGCCCGTTCGGGTGCGTGAGGGCCAGGGCTCGCAGCAATGCGCGCAGTGCAGGCCCCGCGCGACGGTCACGGCAGGCGCTGCAGGCGCTCTGCGCAACAGGTGCTGGCCCGTCCTAAAAGATTTCAACCACGAAGGAAACACCATGGAACATACCTTGCCCCCTCTGCCCTATGCGATTGACGCGCTGGCACCCCACTACAGCCAGGAAACGCTGGAGTACCACCATGGCAAGCACCACAACGCCTATGTGGTGAACCTGAACAACCTGCAAAAGGGCACCGAATTCGAAAGCATGACCCTGGAAGAGATCGTCAAGAAGTCTTCCGGCGGCATCTACAACAACGCAGCCCAGATCTGGAACCACACCTTCTTCTGGAACTGCATGGCCCCCAACGGTGGCGGCGAGCCCACCGGTGCCCTGGCTGACGCCATCAACAAGAAGTGGGGCAGCTATGCCGCCTTCAAGGAAGCCTTCGTGAAGTCGGCCGTGGGCAACTTCGGCTCCGGCTGGACCTGGCTGGTGAAGAAGGCCGATGGCTCGGTGGACATCGTCAACACCGGCGCCGCCGGCACGCCCCTGACCACGCAAGACAAGGCCCTGCTGACCGTGGACGTCTGGGAGCACGCCTACTACATCGACTACCGCAACCTGCGTCCCAAGTTCGTCGAGACCTTCCTCGACAAGCTGGTGAACTGGAAGTTTGCCGAGCAGAACTTCGCCTGATCGAAGCACCTGCCAGCAATGTGCACGCGCAACGTGCACGCAGCGCCCAAAAAGCCCCGAAAGGGGCTTTTTGGCTTTCTGGCTGAAGCCGGGGTGCCGACGTTCAGCGGCGCTGACCGCGCAGCCGCCACCCCGTCCACAGCGCCGTGCACACCAGCAGCAGCGTGGCGCCGGCGATCACGGCGCTGAAACCCTGGCCGAAGGCCGTGCGTGCCAGTTCGGTCAACTGGTGCGCGGCCTGAGGCCTCAGCTGTTCGGCGGCCAGCAGGGCTTCGTCCAGGCTGTCGCGCACGGAATCGGGCAGGGCCAGGCCCAGCCCCTCAGGCAGGCGCAAAGAGCCTGCGTACACGGCCGACAGCAGGCTGCCCATCAGCGTCACGCCCAGGGCGCCGCCCAGCTCGTATGACACCTCCTCGACCGAAGCCGCCATGCCTGCACGGTCTGCGGGAGCGCTTTGCATGATGGTGCTCGACGCCGTGGTCATGGCCGCGCCTATGCCCAGGCCCAGCAGGGCCAGCGCCCCCGCCTGCGGCCACCAGCCCATGTCATGGACCAGCAGGTAGCCGCCCATGCCCAGGCCCGACAGCAACAGGGAGGCCGGCAGCATGCGGGCCCCACCCAGTCGCGGCAGCCAGTGGCCTGCGACGGGGCCGGCAACAAAGGCGGCCAGCGGCAGCGGCAGCACGGCCAGGCCCGCCTGCAGCGGAGACAGGCCCTGCACCAACTGCAGGCGCTGGCTGAAGACCAGTTCCATGCCGATCAGCGCTGCCGCAGCCACCAGGGCCGAGGCCACGGCCGTGGCAAAGGCCGGGTTGCGGAACAGGGCGAAGTCCAGCAGCGGGTCGCTGCTGCGCCGCTGGCGCCGCACGAACAGGGCAAGAAATCCCAGGCCCAGCACCAGGGCCACGGCGGCCAGGGCCCAGTCGGGCGATTGCTTGCCAGCCTCCTTGATCGCGTAGGTGCTTGCCACCAGGCCTGCCATGACCTGCAGCGAGCCCACAAAGTCCCAGGGCCGCTGCGAGGTGGCGCCGCCTGCGGGAATCAGCCACCAGGCCAGGGGCAGGGCCAGCAGCACGATGGGCACGTTGATCAGGAACACCGAGCCCCACCAGAAATACTCCAGCAGCAGCCCGCCCACCACGGGGCCGAAGGCCGCACCGCCCGATGCCACCGAGGCCCAGATGCCGATGGCCAGCGCGCGCTCGCGCTCATCGGCAAAGCTCAGGCGGATCAGGGACAGCGTGGCCGGCATCATCATGGCCGCGCCCACGCCCAGCAGCGCGCGCGCCGCAATCAGCAGGGTGGGCGAGAGCGCAAAGGCCGCGCACAGCGATGCCAGGCCGAACACGCACAGCCCGGCCATGAACAGCCGCTTGTGGCCGAGCCTGTCGCCCAGCGTGCCCATGCCCAGCAGCAGGCCGGAAACCACCAGGGCATAGATATTGACGATCCACAGCTTGGCGGAGGCCGTGGCCGCCAGGTCATGCGTGAGGCGCGGCAGTGCCGTGTAGAGCACCGTCATGTCGATGACGATGAGCAGCAGCGCCACCGAGACGATGGCCAGCACCAGCCAGCGGCGCGGGTCGGCCGCCAGAGATTTGGAGGGATGCCCCGCAGCGGGGACCCGGGTTTGCGTCGTGAACGCCATAAAGCACCTGTTTGCCCCTGGCCTTGTGGGCCGGAGCTTCCTTTGGATGAAAGCCGCAGTTTCCATCAATAAAATGATTTATCAAAGTTTGATTCAATCCATAAAATTGATGGATGGAATGGACACTGGACAGACTGAGGCATTTCGTGGCGGTGGCCGAGGCCGGCACCATGACCGAGGCTGCGCGCCGCCTGGGCCGTGCGCAATCGGCCGTGAGCACGGCCATCGGCCTGCTGGAGGCCGATCTGGGGCTGGAGCTGTTCGACCGTGTGGGACGCCATGTGCGGCTCACGGCCGCAGGCGAGGTCATGCTGCTGGAGGCCCGGTCCCTGCTGCACCAGGCCCAGGCCATGGACCACCGCGCACGCGCCCTGGCCGCAGGCGGGCAGGCGCGCCTGGCCGTTGCGCTGGACGAGGCATTGCCCTATGTGCCGCTGGCCCAGCTGTTCAAGGAGCTGGCGGCACGCTTTCCGGCCATGGAACTGACCGTGCTGAACGGCACGGCCTCCGAAGTGGCCGAGCATGTGGCGGCGCAGCGTGCACAGGTCGCCTTCCAGTTCGACCGAGCGCCTGCGCCGGCCACCTGTGCCCAGCGCCATATCGGCAGCGTGCCGCAGACCATTTGCGTGGCCAAGGGCCATGTGCTCGATGGCGCAGAGCCCTTGACGCGCAGGCAGCTGGCCGCGCACCGCCAGTTGCTGATGCACATCGAGGGCGTGGAGGACACCGTGCTCAGTCCCGCCGTCTGGCGCTCCAACAGCTTCTATGTGATTGCCGACATGGTGGCCGACGGCCTGGGCTGGGCCATCCTGCCGGTCAATATTGCCGAGTTCGGCGATCTGCGCCCGCATCTGCGGCAACGCGCCTGCGAGGGGCTGGCGCTGCCGCCGCTGACCGTGCGCATGCTCTGGCTGGAAGGGCTGGCGCCCGGGGTCGAGGCGCTGTGGATGCGCCAGCGCCTGGCCGAGCTGCTGGCCTTGATGGCCGCGGCCTGAGCGGTCTGGGCTGGCGCGGGCGTTGGGGCCGTGTTCAGGTGCAGGCAGCGGCTGCGTCTTCGGCAGGCGGGCTCTCTGCTCGTGCCTGGCGTGCGGCCAGCACGCCCAGGGCCCACATGACAGCACCGGCCAGCAGCGCCACCACGAAGGAGATGCGCGCGCCCCACAGGTCGGTGGCCCAGCCGGCGGCGGCCGCGCCCAGGGCCACGCCCATGGCAATGCCGGTCAGCAGCCAGGTCATGCCCTCCGTCAGGCGCTGGGGCGGCACCTGCTGCTCCACCAGGCCCATGGCCACGGTGATGGTCGGGCCGAAGGTAATGCCGGCCAGCAGCACGGCCAGGGTCAGCGTGAACACATTGGTGGCCAGCAGCAGGGGCACGGCCGTGATGCAGACCGAGGCGCCCACCCAGGCGATCTGGCGGTGCAGCGGCGCCTTCAGGCGCAGCGTGCCGAACACCAGTCCCATCACGCAGGAGCCCAGCGCATAGAACGACAGCACGATGCTGGCCGCCGCCGGCTGGCCCTGCTGCGTGGCAAAGGCCACGCTGGCCACGTCGATGGTGCCCACGATGATGCCCTGGGCCAGCATGAACAGCGCCAGCGTGCGTACCACGGGATGGCGGGCCAGCGACTGCTGGCGCGTGCGCCGCTGCGATGTGTCCACGGGTGGCTCTGTACGGCGCTGGGCCACGAACAGCGCCACGCCCACCAGCAGCAGCAAGGAGGCGGCCAGCGGCCCGGCCTCGGGGAACAGCACCATGCTCAGGCCGACCGACAGCGGCGGGCCGACGATGAAGCAGACATCGTCCAGCACGGCCTCCAGCGCATAGGCCGTCTGGCGCTGGGGCGTGCCGCGCAGCAGCACGGTCCAGCGCGCACGCACCATGGCCGGCATGCTGGGCAGGGCGCCCACCAGCGCTGCCAGCACCAGCAGCAGCCAATCCGGCCCCTGCCAATGCGCGCAGGCCAGCAGCGCAAACATGGCGGCAGCACTCACGGCTGCTGCCCAGGGCAGCACCTTGCGCTGGCCATGGCGGTCCACCAGGGCCGAGATGCGGGGCGCCAGCACCGCAATGGACAGCGCAAAGCAGGCCGCGACCGCGCCGGCCAGCGTGTAGGCGCCGCGCTGCTGGGACAGCATGGTGATCAGGCCGATGCCCGTCATCGACAGGGGCAGGCGGGCCAGGAGACCGGCCAGCACAAAGGCGGCCGTGCCGGGCCGGGTGAACAGCTGGCGGTAGGCGTGGAACATGGAAACCTCGGAAAAACGGACAGGCCGCTGCAATCACATACGCGGCGTATGTCAGCGATTCTACGGGTTGCCCATGGCGCGCCGTATCATTGGCATACGTTTTGTATGTGAATGGAGTGCGCCATGCGCAAAAGCCGGGCCAGCATGATCGAGGAGACACGCGCCAAGCTCATCGAGGCTGCGCGCGAGGCCTTTGGCAGCCAGGGCTATGCCCAGGCCTCCATGGACGAACTGACGGCCAAGGCCGGCCTGACGCGCGGCGCGCTGTACCACCATTTCGGCGGCAAGCCGGGCCTGCTGGCCGCCGTGGTGGCGCAGATGGATGCCGAAATGGACGCGCGCCTGGAGCAGGTGCTGGCCGACCATGCAGATCCCTGGGAGGGGTTCCTTGCCTACTGCCGTGCCTACCTGGCCATGGCGCAGGAGGGCGAGATACGCCGCATCGTGCTGCAGGATGCGCGCGCCGTGCTGACGGGCACGGACCAGGGCGAGCAGCACCGTGCCTGCATCGCCTTCGTGGCCGGCTACCTGGAGCAGCTCATGGAGCGCGGCGTGATCGTGCGGGCCAATCCGCTGGCCATGTCGCGCCTGCTCAATGGCTGCCTGGTGGAGTCGGCATTCTGGATTGCCGAGGAAGGGGCGCCCCCCGAACGCCTGCAGCAGGCGCTGCAGGCGCTGGAGCTGACGCTCAAGGGGTGGAAGGCGCCTGCGAGGGGCTGAGCGCCCTCGCTCGTGCTTCACTCGTACTTCTTTTCCAGCGCATCCCAGAACGGCTTGTTGACCAGGCGCTGGCGCTCGGCAAAGGGGGCGACCACGGCGGGGTTCTCGTCCACCCTGCGCTCGTTGCGCAGTTGGCCCAGCGCCTTTTGCATGCCGGCCACGGCGCCTTGCAGCGCGGCATTGGCATACAGCACCAAGCCATAGCCCAGGTCTGCCAGCTCGCCCGCGTCGGTGATGGGCGTCTTGCCTCCGATCACCATGTTCATCAGCTGCGGCGTGGACAGCCGCTGGGGCAGGGCGCGGATTTCTTCGGCCTGGGTCACGGCCTCCACGAAGAGGATGTCGGCTCCCGCCTCGGCAAAGCGCTGGGCGCGCTCGACGGCAGCCTCGAAGCCCTGCGTGGCGCAGGCATCGGTGCGCGCCATGATCAGCGTGCCCTGGTCGCGGCGCGCGTCCACGGCGGCCTTGATCTTGCCCAGCATTTCCTCGGTGGAAATCACTTCCTTGCCATTGAAATGGCCGCAGCGCTTGGGGCTGATCTGGTCCTCGATCTGGATGCAGTCGGCGCCCGCGCGCTCCAGCGTGCGCACCGCATGGTAGGTGTTGAGCGCGTTGCCGAAGCCGGTGTCGGCATCGACGATCAGCGGCAGATCCACGGCGTCGCGGATGCGGGCCGTGTGGTCGGCGATGTCGGTCAGGCCCATGAAGGCCTGGTCGGGCAGGCCGAACCACATATTGGTCACGCCTGCGCCGGTCACATAGATGGCCTCGAAGCCGAGATCGGCCACGACGCGCGCGGACAGTGCGTTGAATGCGCCGGGCACGAGCACGCCGCGGCGCGCTTCGGCCAGGGCCTTGAGTTGTTGCTTGGTGTTCATGGAGGGTTCTGTCGGATGGGAAAAAGCGATGCGCGGGCTGGCGCTCAGTCCAGCGTGATGTTGGCGTTCTTGATCACCGGGCCCCACTTGGCGCGTTCGGCCTCGATGAAATTGCCGTAGGCCTGGGGTGTGCCGCCCATGACCATGCCGCCCGTGTTCTCGATCATGGCGCGCACCTCCGCGTCCTTGAGGGCCTCGTTCACGGCCTTGTTCAGGCGCTCGATCACGGCCGGCGGCGTGCTGGCCGGCGCGATCATGCCCAGCCAGTTGTATGACTCGAAGCCCTTGATGCCCGCCTCATCCAGCGTGGGCACGCCGGGCAGCACCTTCAGTCGCTGCTTGCTGGACACGGCCAGCGCCTTGACCTTGTCGCCCTGGATGGCGGGCAGGGCCGCATAGCCCATCTCGAACATGAAGGCCAGGTGGCCGCCCATCAGGTCGGTGGCCGCCAGCGCGCCGCCCTTGTAGGGCACATGGACCATTTCCGTGCGCGTCTGGAAGGCCAGCAGCTCGCCCGACAGGTGGTGGGCACCGCCCACGCCCGACGATCCATAGGTCAGCGTGCCGGGCTTGGCCTTGGCTGCCGCGACCAGTTCGGCCACGGTCTTGAACGGCTGGTTGGGCGCCGTGGTCAGGATCAGCGGCGCCTCTTCGATCAGGATGATGGGCTGCAGGTCGCGTGCGGCGTTGTAGGGCAGCTTTTTCATCAGCATGGGATTGGTCACCAGCGGACCCGGCGAGCCGAAACCGAAGGTATGGCCGTCCGTGGCCTTGGCGATGGCATCCGTGCCCGTCACGCCGCCCGCGCCGCCGCGGTTGTCGATCACGATGGGCTGGCCCAGGCTCTGGCCTATCTTGTCGGCGATCTTGCGGGCCCGTGTATCGGCAAAGCCGCCGGCCGCATAGGGCACGATGAGCTTGATGGGGCGCGAGGGCCAGGCATCTGCGCCCTGGGCCACGGCGGGGGCGGCGAGCAGGGCGGCAGCGGTGGCGATGGCGCTGAGGGCCAGGCCCATGCCCAGGCGGAGGGTGTTGCGGCGGGTATTCATGGTGTCTTGTCTCGGTTGGGATCGGTGGTGATGGCGCAAGCGGTTCACTATTCCTGCATGTTCGCGGCCTTGACGATCTCGCCCAGGCGCTTGCGTTCGGCATCGGTGAATTTCACGAACTCGGCGCGCGTGCCACCGATGGGCTCGATGCCCAGGCCCTTGAGCTTTTCCACCGTGGCCGGCTCCTTCATGGCCTTGTCCACGGCGGCGGCCAGCTTGTCCAGGATGGCGGGCGGCGTCCCCTTGGGCGCATGGATGCCGGCCCAGTGCGCGATCTGCAGCTCGGCAAAGCCCTGCTCCACGGCGGTGGACAGCTGCGGATAGGCCGAGATGCGCTGCGTCCAGGTGGTGGCCAGGGCCTTGAACTTTCCTTCGTTGAGGATGTGGGGCAGGGCGATGATGCTGGCCTCCGACGTGCCCTCCACCTGCCCGCCCAGCACGGCCGTCGTGCTCTCCGCCCCGCTCTTGTAGGGCACGGGCTGCAGCTGGGCGCCGTACTTCACGTTCAGCATCTCTGCCACGAAATGCGGCGTACTGCCTGTGCCGGCCGTGGCGAAATTGAAGCCCTGGCCCTTCTTCGATGCCTCGACGAAATCGCGCAGGTTCTGGTAGGGCGCGTTCTTGGGAACCACGATCACGGACGGCGCCAGGCCGATCATGGCCACCGGCACCAGCGCATCGTCCTTGAACGGCATGGTCTTCTTGATCATGCTGTTGGAGATCACGCCAGCCGCGCTCACCAGCAGGGTGTAGCCGTCGGGCTGGGCCTTGGCCACGATGTCGGCGCCCACCGTGCCTCCCGCACCCGCGCGGTTGTCGACCACCACGGGCTGGCCCAGGATCCTGGACGCGCCTTCGGCAGCCGAGCGTGCCATCAGGTCATTGGCGCCGCCGGCCGAGAACGGCACCACCAGGCGAATGGGGCGGGTGGGCCAGGCATCGGCGGCGCTGGCAGCCCGTGCAGCGACGGAGCAGGTCACGCCGGCCAGCGGCAGCGCGGCGGCAAGCAGGGTGGCCAGGGCGGTGCGGCGGGGCAGGCGGGATGGCTGGTTCATGGGGTCTCCTGGAAATGCTTGAAATGATTGAAACGCCTGGCCTGTTTGCAAGTGGCATGCCACCGGATCAAAGGGTAAACCCTTGATTTCGCAAGTTGTTGATGTGAATGGGTTTTGTGATTGTTGAAAAGCCTGCTCTGCAGGCATTCACCGATTCGCCCGGTGCGGTGTTGCATGAATGAAATAATCGGTTGCATGAATGAATCAGTTGTGCCTTCCATGCATGCAACCCCTGCCGGCCCCCGCGCAGCCTGGCCGCGCGTCGTCACCGTGGGCCGCCACCGCATCGGCCGCGTGCTGGAGCGCATGTCGCTGGCCGTGGGCGACCAGGTGCGCGTGGAGCATGTCAGCGCGGCCTTTGACGATGCCGTGCAGGCCGTGCGTGCGCTGCAGGCGGTCGAGCCCATAGACGCCCTGGTGGCCGCAGGGGCCAGCGGCGCCTGGGTGCGCGAGCGGGTCGATATCCCCGTCGTCATGATCGAGGTGCGGGGGTTCGATCTGCTGCAGGCGCTGGCCAGCGCGCGTGCACTGGCCCAGTCCGGCGGCACGCCGCGCATCGGGCTGGTGTCGTTCGACCATCCCTCGCCGCATCTGGCCCAGTTCGACGCGCTGTTCGGCGCCGGCATTGCGCAGTTCAGCTACCACGGACCCGAAGATGCCCAGGCCTGCGTGCGTGCGCTGCAGGCCGCCGGCGTGGGCGCCGTCGTCGCGCCCGGCCTGGTGGCCGACCTGGCCGAGCAGGCCGGCATTCCCAGCGTGCTGCTGTACTCCGATGGCGCCGTGCTGCAGGCCCTGCGTGATGCCGTGCTGCTGGCCCGCCACCGCCATGCCGAGCGCGCCCGCCACCAGCGGCTGGAAACCGTGCTCGGCCAGTTGCAGGACGGCGTGGTCGCCGTGGACACGCAAGGCCGCATCCAGGCCCTGAACCCCACCATGGCCGCGCTGCTGGGCGCGCCCGCCAATGCGCTGCATGGCCGGCTGCTGGACGAGGTGGCACCCGCGCTGGCACTGGCACAGGCGCTGCAGTCGCAGTCCCTGGAGCCCGAAGGCAGTGAAGACGTGGTCCAGCTGGCCATGCGCACC
Organism: Delftia sp. DT-2; assembly: GCF_028401915.1. Taxonomy (NCBI): domain Bacteria; kingdom Pseudomonadati; phylum Pseudomonadota; class Betaproteobacteria; order Burkholderiales; family Comamonadaceae; genus Delftia; species Delftia sp. DT-2. The sequence goes on along the minus strand of NZ_JAQOTI010000005.1, from coordinate 54,531 downwards.
CTGGTCGTGCGGCGTGCACCCATCGTGGAAAACGGCCAGCTCACGGGCGCCTTGCTGGTGTGCCGCGACCCGGCCACCATCCAGCGTGCCGACCGCCACCTGCGCGCCAACCGCAGCCTGCGCGGCGCGGGCGTGCGCTGGCGCATCGAAGACTACGCGGGCGACAGCGGGCCCGCCCAGCGCGTGCGCCGCCTGGCGCGCCAGTTCGCGGCCAGCGATGCCACCGTGCTCATCCAGGGCGACAGCGGCACGGGCAAGGAGTTGCTGGCCCAGGGCATGCACCGCGCCAGCCGGCGCGCGGCCCAGCCCTTCCTGGCGGTGAACTGCGCGGCCCTGGGGGAAAGCCTGCTGGAGAGCGAACTCTTCGGCTACGACGAAGGCGCTTTCACCGGCGCGCGGCGCGGCGGCAAGACCGGGCTGATCGAGGCGGCCCATACGGGCACCTTGTTCCTGGACGAGATCGGCGACATGCCGCTGGCCCTGCAGTCCCGCCTGCTGCGCGTGCTGCAGGAGCGCGAAGTGCTGCGCGTGGGCTCCACCACGCCCGTGCCCGTGGACCTGCGCGTCATCGCCGCCACGCATGCCGATCTGGCGGCCCTGGTCGAGCGCGGTGAATTCCGGCGTGACCTGTTCTACCGCCTGGCCGTGCTGCGCCTGTCCATGCCCGGACTGCACGAACGCGGCCCGGCCGATGTCCAGGCCCTGGCCCGCGCCATGCTGGCGCGGCGCCTGCGCACGCAGTCGCTGCAGGCGGAAGGGCCATCGCTGGAGCCCTTGCTGGCGGCCTTGCTGGAGCTGGCATCCGGCCACCGCTGGCCCGGCAATGCGCGAGAGCTGGACAACTGGGTGGAACGCCTGCTGGCCTGCCGCCACGACCTGCGCGACAGCGCGGGCCGCGTGGACATGGGCCGCTTGCGGGAGCTGTTTCCTGAATGCGACGGGGCTGGGCAGGGTACCGTTCAGGCCCTGCCAGCGCAGCAGCGGCAACTGCAGTTGCGCGAGGCCCGGCGCGATGCCGAGCGCCAGCGCATGCGCGAAGTGCTGGAGCAGGTACAGGGCGACCAGCGCCGCGCCTGCGAGATCCTGGGCATCAGCCGGGCCACGCTGTGGCGCAGGCTCAGGGCGCCGGACTGATCAGGGTGCATGGCCACCCAGCCGCTCGGCCAGGAAATCCATCAGCACGCGCAGCTTCAGTGGCAGATGTCTGGTGGGCGGGTGAAGAATCCACAGCTGGCCGCTGTAGTTGGGCAGGAAGCTCCAGTCCGGCAGCACCTGCACGATGCGCCCGTCCGCCAGGGCCTGCCGTGCCGTGAAGCGGGGCAGGCTGGCGATGCCGATGTGCTGCAGCACGGCGTCCAGCCGCACACCGGTGTGGTTGGCCGCATAGCGCCCGCGCACGGCCACGGTGACGGTCTTGCCGTGGCCGCGCAGCTTCCAGTGCGCGTCGCCGGGCTCCTCTCCCAGGTAGATGAAGCTGTGGGCCTTGAGGTCCAGCGGATGCACGGGCGTGCCGTGCCGGGCCAGGTACTGGGGCGAGGCGCACAGCAGATGGTCGATGTCCATCAGGTGGCGGCCCATGAGCCCTGGCGGCGGGTGGTTGGTGATGCGTATGGCCAGGTCCACGGGGTCATCGATCAGGTCCATGTAGCGGTCTTCCAGCCGCATTTGCACGTCGACCTCGGGATACAGGGCCAGGAAGTCGGGCATGTGGGGATGGACCACGGTATGGCCCACGGCCTTGGGCACGCTGATGCGCACCAGGCCGCGCGGCTGCGCGTCCTGAAGCAGGGATGCAGCCATGACGGCCTGCGCGGCGCCCACCATGTCCAGGCAGCGCGCATGCACTTCGCGGCCGGCCTCGCTCAGGCGCAGCTTGCGCGTGGTGCGTTCCAGCAGGCGCAGGCCCAGCGCCTTTTCCAGCCGCGCCACGCCCCGGCTGGTGGCCGATGGCGTGCTGCCCAGCTGGCGCGCGGCCTCGGAGAAGCTGCCCGTGTCCACCACCTTGACGAAGATGGCCATTTCCCCGAACAGATGCAGGGCTTGATTTGTGCCCATGGCGCAAAGAATATTTGGAATACCGGGGGATTATCGCGATGGCAGCCCGGTTCTACACTGCCGCTCCATGCCTTTGCACACCTCCACTCCCCTCATCGAATCCCATACCCTGGGCCAGGCCAGCGGCCAGAACATCTGGCTCAAGCTGGACGCGCTGCAGCCTTGCGGATCATTCAAGCTGCGCGGCATAGGCCATGCCTGCGAGACCCTGGCGGGCCAGGGCAAGAAGCGCTTTGTGGCCTCGTCGGGCGGCAATGCCGGCATTGCCGTGGCCTATGCGGGACGGCAGCTGTCGATGCCCGTCACCGTGGTCGTTCCCCAGACCACGACCGAGCATGCACGGGCATTGATCCGCGCCCAGGGCGCCGAGCTGATCGTGCATGGCTCCGTCTGGGACGAGGCCAATGCGCTGGCCCAGTCCCTGCTGGGTGCCGACGATGCCTTTGTCCACCCGTTTGACGATCCGCTGCTGTGGGCCGGGCATTCCACCCTCGTCGACGAACTGGCCGCAGCCTGCTTCAAGCCCGACGCCGTGGTGCTGGCCGTGGGCGGCGGCGGCCTGCTGGCCGGCGTGGTGCAGGGCCTGGAGCGCCATGGCTGGACCGATGTGCCCGTGATCGCGGCGGAGACGGCCGGCGCCGATTCCCTGGCGCAGTCCCTGGCCCAGGGCCGCCGCGTACTGCTGGACCGCATCACCAGCGTGGCTACTTCGCTGGGCGCGCGCCAGGTCTGCCAGAGGGCCTTCGATCTGGCGCAGGTGCACCCCGTGCGCAGCGCCGTGGTGACGGATGCGCAGGCGCTGCAGGCCTGCCTGCGCTTCATTGACGACCATCGCCTGCATGTGGAGCCGGCCTGTGGCGCCGCGCTGGCCCTGGCCTACGGGCGCGCTCCTGCGTTGCAAGGCTTCCAGCGCGTGCTGGTGGTGGCCTGCGGCGGCACGACGAACACGCTGGAGCAGCTCCAGGCGTGGCGTGGGGCGGCGCTGGCAGCCGAGGCGTGAGCACGGCTGCGGCCTGAAGTCCCGGCCCGCGCATTCATGCGGCGTTCAACACCTCGCCGGGGACCCTGATCCAGCCTTCCATCAGGATACGTGCGCTGCGGCTCATCAGGGCCTTGGTCACCTGCCACTGGCCGTTCACCAAACGGGCCTCGGCGCCCACGCGCAGCGTTCCGGAGGGGTGGCCAAAGCGCACGGCGCTGCGCTCGCCGCCGCCTGCCGCCAGATTCACCAGCGTGCCCGGCACGGCCGCTGCGGTGCCGATGGCCACGGCAGCCGTGCCCATCATGGCGTGGTGCAGTTGGCCCATGGACAGGGCGCGCACCAGCAGGTCCACGTCACCCGATTCAATGCGCTTGCCGCTGGATGCCGTGTAGGCGGCCGGTGGCGCCACAAAGGCGATCTTTGGCGTGTGCTGCCGTCTGGCGGCCTCGGCCAGGTCCTTGATCAGCCCCATCTGCAGCGCGCCGTGGGCGCGTATGGCCTCGAAGCGGGCCAGGGCCTCGTCGTCCGTGTTGATGGCGTCCTGCAGCTCGCAGCCCGTGTAGCCCAGGTCCTGGGCGTTCAGGAAGATGGTCGGAATGCCCGCGTTGATCAGCGTGGCCGCCAGACTGCCCACGCCGGGCACGTCCAGCCGGTCCACGAGGTGGCCTGTCGGGAACATGGCTCCGCCATCGTCTCCTTCATCGGCGGGATCCAGGAACTCCAGCGCCACTTCGGCGGCCGGGAAGGTCACGCCATCGAGCTCGAAGGAGCCGGTCTCCTGGACCTGGCCTTGCGTGATGGGCACATGGGCCACGATGGTCTTGGCGATGTTGGCCTGCCAGATGCGGATGGTGACCGTGCCGTTGCGAGGAATGCGCGCGGGATCTATCAGTCCCATGTGGATGGCGCAGGGCCCCACGGCGGCCGAGAGGTTGCCGCAGTTGCCGCTCCAGTCCACAAACGGCTGGTCGATGGCGACCTGGCCAAACAGATAGTCCACGTCATGGCCTTCCCGCGTACTGGGAGCCAGGATCACGGCCTTGCTGGTGCTGGACGATGCATTGCCCATGCCGTCGATCTGCTTGCCGTACGGGTCGGGGCTGCCCAGGGCGCGCAACAGGATGGCGTCGCGCACGGGTCCGGGGTGCCGGGCCGCCTCGGGCAGATCCTGCAGGCGAAAGAACACGCCCTTGCTGGTGCCGCCGCGCAGGTAGGTGGCAGGGATGCGCAACTGGGGAAGAAAGGTTTCGGGGATCGCGCCCATCTCAGGCCTCCTGTGCTGTTGTTCGTATCTGTGTCTGTTCTTGCGGTCTGCCGATCGCCGGAGCGCGCAGCCTCTGGCGGCGGTTGATGCCCATGGACGGTGTCCCCTGCGGTGTCAGGCGATGTCAGTAGGCCAGGTTTGTTGCAAGCGCCATGCCATCCGCATCAAGGGAAAACCCGTGCAAGCCTTGCAGCGCGCCAGCACAGGGCGTGTGCACTGCGGTGCTGGCTGCCGCCGCAACATTCGTTTCACTGTCGTTTCAAAATTGCTGCTTTTGATTTCATGGATGAGGGAGCGTGCAACGGTTCGGTCCCCCAGTCCCACGCCGGCCTGCGGAGCTCTCTAGGGTTTGCCCGGGCCAGCCTTCAGCAAGTGTGCTTGCAGACGATAGAGGAAGGGTGTTTGTAGGATTTGTCTTATCCATTGTTCGCCTGCCGCGTGCCGAAATCCATTTATCCTCGCGCTCTGCTCCACATGGCCTGTACTGCCCTTTCCGGTGAACCTGCCATGGGGCTGGCAACGAGCGGTTCCGTGCTCCTGGACCGATTTCCCGTGACCGCCTATTCCGCCTTAGCCGCTCCATGTCAGTTTTTGCCCAGCGCACGCTTGTAGCCATCCGGGCCGCCTGGCCAGCCGCAACCGTCATGGCGGTGGGCATGTGCCTGAGCGCTGTGCTTGCCTTGCAGCAGCAGCGGGCGCTGGAGCGTATCGACCTGCAGCGCCATACCCAGCAGGCCCAGTCGGCCCGCCAGGCGCTGGAGATGCGCCTGGATGCCTACGCGGTCATGGTCCAGCATGTGGCCAACCAGCTGGCCGCCTCTCCCGAGATGGGGCAATCGGCCTTCGCGCGCATGGCGCAGGCGCTGCGCATACAGGCGCAGCCGGGCATGCAGGCGCTGTCCTTTACACGGGCCGCAACGCAGCGCGGTCTGCCCGGCCAGGATCAGGCCTTCACCGCCCGGCCCGGGCCCCACTATTTCTTCATCGACTATCTCTGGCCGCTGGAGGGCAACGAGTCCATTGCCGGCCTGGACATGCACGACCGCCCCAGCCTCATGGCCAGCATGGTGCGCAGCCGCGACAGCGCGGCCGCCGTGGTCTCGGCACCGTTTGCGCTGAAGCAGCCCGGCGAGCATGCCACCGCCGTGCTGGTGCGCGCGCCTGTCTTTGCGCTTGTGGACCACCAGTCCCCGGACGGGGAGGCCGCGCAGCCGCTGTTTCTGGGGACTGCCGACGTCAGCGTGCGCGTGCACGACCTGGTGCAGGACCTGCATGAACGCGGCTTTCTGCGCCGGCTTGCGCTGGCCATGCATGACGCAGGCCCGACCTCGCCCCTGCCGCCGGCCGGCATATCGCCGCTGCCGCTGTACCTGGGCGCGGCCTGGCCGGAGCGCGGGCAGGAGGCGGCCGGAATGGGCGACACCGGCCAGGTGGTGCTGGAGCAGACGCTGCAGGCCCAGGACCGGCTGTGGCGGTTGAACTTCATTCCCATGGGGACGGCCCTGTCCTGGACCGAGCGTGTCCAGCCCCTGGTTCTTTTCGCGCTGGGCATGCTCGTGTCGGCCCTGCTGGCGTCGCTGGCGGCAGCCTGGTGGCGGCGCCATCCTTCCAGCTGGGCCCAGCTGCGCGCCTCCTCCCGCAGCATGCGCGAGAGCGATGCCCGCTTTCAGGCCCTGTTCGAGCAGGCTGCCGTGGGCGTGGTGCAGGTCGATGCGGCCAGCGGCAACGTCCTGCATGTGAACCGCAGGTACTGCGACATTACGGGCCATGAGGCGCAGCAGCTGTGCCAGCGGCCCCTGCTGGCCCTGTTGGCGGCCGAAACCCTGGAGGGCGACCGGGTGCTGCTGCAGGAACTGACGGCGGGCCAGCGCGGGGCGCTGCAGATCGAGCGGCAGCTGCGGCGCCGCGACGGCACCCTGGTCTGGGTGGAGCTGCATATCTCCGCGCTGGGCCATGGCCCGTCCCGGCGGCTGATGGCACTGGTGCAGGACATCAGCGCGCGGCGCCACCTGCAGCAGATGCAGCGCGATGGATCGCGCCATCTGCGCATGGTCATCCAGCGCCTGCCTCTGGGCCTGGCCATGCTTCAGGACGATGGCCGCTTCGCCTACTGGAACGAGGAATTCATGCGCCTGGCGGGCCACGGTGCCACGGCCGGCATGGATGGTGATGGCTGGTGGTGCAACATGTGTCCCGATGAAGCCCGCCGCCTGCGCATGCAGCGCCGCTTCGAGGCCGCGCAGGCGAGGGCGCGCGTGGCACAGAGCCTGCACAGCGGCGAGTCCGACAGCTGCGGCACCCTCAACTGCGAGGAATACCAGCTCATGGGCAGCGATGGCCGCACGCGTTCCGTATCGATAGGCGGCATGCTGCTGGACGAAGGCTGCCTGCTGATCCTGCAGGACCAGAGCCAGCGCAAGACCGCCGAAGAGGAAATCCGCCGCCTGGCCTTCCACGACGCGCTCACCGGCCTGCCCAACCGCCGCCTGCTGGTGGACCGGTTGCAGCAGGCGCTGGCCTCCAGCCGCCGGCGCGGGCGCTGCGGCGCCGTCATGCTGCTGGACGTGGACAACTTCAAGGCCTTCAACGACAGCCTGGGGCTGGAGCTTGGCGATGTGCTGCTGCGCATGATTGCCGAGCGCCTGGCGCAGTCCCTGGGGCCCGAGGCCACGCTGGCCCGCCACAGCGGCGATGACTTCGTCGTGCTGCTGGAGGACCTGGGCAAGGACTCCATGCATGCGGCCTCGCAACTGGAAGGCGAGGTCCAGCGCATGCGTTCGCTGCTGCAGCAGCCGCTGCAGTTGGCAGGCCAGTCCTGCCACATCACGATGAGCATTGGCGCCAGCCTGTTCGGCGAGCAGGAACTGAGCGCCGACGAGGTGCTGCGCCGCGCCGAAATGGCCATGTACCAGGCCAAGGGCATGGGGCGCAACACGCTGCAATTCTTCGATCCGCAGTTGCAGGCCGTGCTGCGCTCGCGCACGGCCATGGAGCAGGAAATGCGCGAGGGCCTGGTGCGCAGCCAGTTCGTCCTGTACTACCAGCCGCAGATGGCGCACGGACGCATCGTGGGCGCCGAAGGCCTGCTGCGCTGGAACCACCCGCGCGAAGGGCTGGTGCCGCCCTCGCTCTTCGTCTCGCTGGCCGAGGAGACCGGCCTGATCCAGCAACTGGGCGAATGGGTGCTGGGCGAGGCCTGCAGGCAGCTGGCGCAATGGGCGGCGGACCCCGAAATGGCCTGTATGGTGCTGGCCGTCAACGTCAGCCCGCGCCAGTTCCACCAGGCGCGCTTCGTGGAGCAGGTGCTGCAGGCGCTCAAGGAGCACGGCGCCAACCCGCGCCTGCTCAAGCTGGAGCTGACCGAAAGCCTGCTGCTGGCCGACGTGGACGACACGGCCGCCAAGATGGCCACGCTCAAGGCCCACGGTGTCGGCTTCTCGCTGGATGACTTCGGCACAGGCTATTCCTCGCTGGCCTATCTCAAGCGCCTGCCGCTGGACCAGCTCAAGATCGACCGCAGCTTCGTGCGCGACGTGCTCAGCGACCCCAACGACGCGGCCATTGCGCGCACCATCGTCGCCCTGGGCACCAGCCTGGGACTGCAGGTCATCGCCGAAGGCGTGGAAACCGAGGCGCAGCGCCAATTCCTCGAAGACCAGAGCTGCCACGTCTGGCAGGGCTACCTGCTCAGCCCGCCCGTGCCCGTGCGCAGCTTCGAGGCCCTGGTGCGCGAGGCCGCCCCCGCGCAGCGCCCCCCGGCCTTGAGCCCCGCATGCCTGACCCATCCGGCGCAACACCGGCCCGTAGTGGTGGAATGCACCGACGCCAGCACGGGGCCAGAGGTCCCTTCAAACCATTCTTGACATTCGGAGCGGCCCCGCGCGGGCCGCTTTCCATTCTTGAGCAGGGGTGGCGCGCGGTATCATTCCGAGCTTCCCTGTTGTTCCCCCACGTCCTCATTCGTCCGTTCGCCGCGGACCGCCATCTGCCTGCATCGTGCGCCTGAATTCCATCAAGCTGTCCGGCTTCAAGTCCTTCGCCGAGCCCACCAACTTCATGCTGCCGGGGCAACTGGTGGGCGTGGTGGGCCCCAACGGCTGCGGCAAGTCCAACATCATGGATGCGGTGCGCTGGGTGCTGGGCGAGAGCAAGGCCAGCGAGTTGCGCGGCGAGTCCATGCAGGACGTGATCTTCAACGGCACCACGCACCGCAAGCCGGCCAGCCGCTCCAGCGTGGAGCTGGTGTTCGACAACAGTGACCACCGCGCGGGCGGCCAGTGGGGCCAGTTCGGCGAAATCGCCGTCAAGCGCGTGCTCACGCGCGAGGGCAACAGCAGCTACTTCATCAACAACCAGGCCGTGCGCCGCCGCGATGTGCAGGACGTGTTCCTGGGCACGGGCCTGGGCCCGCGCGCCTACGCCATCATCGGCCAGGGCACGATCAGCCGCATCATCGAGTCGCGCCCCGAGGAACTGCGCCTGTTCCTGGAAGAGGCCGCAGGCGTGTCCAAGTACAAGGAGCGCCGGCGCGAGACCGAGAACCGGCTCTCGGCCACCACCGAGAACCTCACGCGCGTGGAGGACATCCTGCGCGAGCTCAACAACAACCTCGACCGGCTGGAGAAGCAGGCCGAGGTGGCGGCGCAGTACAACGCGCTGCAGTCCCAGGTCACGCTCAAGCAGCAGCAGCTGTGGTTTCTCAAGCGCGCCGAGGCCGAGGCCGAGCAGGACCGCGTGCGCGTGGAGGGCCTGAAGGCCGTCAACGAGCTGGAAGAGCGCATGGCCGACATCCGCAACAACGAAAGCGGACTCGAAACCCTGCGCCAGGCCCACTACGACGCCAGCGACCAGGTCAACCAGGCCCAGGCCAAGCTCTACGAATCCACGGCCGAGGTCGGCAAGCTGGAGGCCGAGATCCGCTACGTGCTCGAAGGCCGCCAGCGCGTGCAGCAGCGGCTGCAGCAGCTGTCCGAGCAGGTGCTGCTGTGGAACAGCCGCCGCGAGGAGGCCGAAGCCGAAATCGAAAATCTCGACGGCGCCGGCATGGACGCCGAGGAACAGGCCGAGATGCTGGCCGCCCAGGTCGAGGAGCAGAGCATGCGCCTGCCCGACCTGGAAGAGGCGCTGCGCAATGCCCAGAAGGCCGATGCCGACCAGCGCGCCAGCGTGGTGCAGGTGCAGCAGCAGATCCAGGTGCTGGCCGCCGAGCAGCGCAGCCTGGACGAGCAGCGCCGCCAGTTCGAGACCCGCTTCGAGCGACTGCGCGCCGACCGCAATGCGCTGGAGACACCCGACGAGGCCCGCCTGAACAATCTGCAGTCCCAGCTGGAAGAGGCGCGCGAACTGGCCGAAATGGCCGATGCCGTGCTCAACGAGCTGCAGGACTCCGTGCCCCAGCTCGACGAGGACCGCCGCACGCGCCAGCAGGCCGTCAATGCCGAGGCCGCGCGCCATGCCGACCTGTCGGCGCGGCTGGAAGCCCTCAAGGCCCTGCAGGAAAAGGTCAAGACCGACGGCAAGCTCCAGCCCTGGCTGGCCAAGCACGGCCTGGACGGCATGCAGGGCCTGTGGAGCCGCATTGCCATCGAGCCCGGCTGGGAAAACGCGCTGGAGGCCGCGCTGCGCGAACGCCTGGGCGCGCTGGAAGTGGGCCGGCTCGACATGGTGCGCGGCTTCCTGGGCGCAGGCGGGCACGATGCGCCCCCCGCGCGCCTGGCCTTCTTCAGCCCGCCGCAGGGCGCCCCCGCGCCCGCGCCGGGGCGCTGGCAGCACCTGTCCGATCTGCTGCGCGTGAACGATGCCGGCCTGCGCGCCGTGCTCGGCGACTGGTTGCAGGACTGCTACACGGCGCCCACGCTGGAAGAGGCGCTGTCGCGCCGCGGCGAGCTGCGGCCCGGCGAGACGGTCTATGTGCCCACGGGCCATGCCGTCAGCAGCCACAGCGTGAGCTTTTATGCGCAGGACTCGGAGCAATCCGGCCTGCTGGCACGCGCCCAGGAAATCGAGCACCTCGAAAAGGAAGTGCGCGCCCAGGCGCTGATCTCCGACGAATCGCGCACGGCCCTGGTGCGTGCCGAAAGCGCCTATGCCGAGGCCTCGCAGCGCCTGGTCAGCGCCCGGCGCGAGGCCAGCGAATCGCAAGGCCGCGCCCATGAGCTGCAGGTCGAGACCCTGCGCCTGTCGCAGCTGGCCGAGCAGGCCCGCGCGCGCAATGCCCAGATCAGTGCCGACCTGGCCGAGGTCGAGGCCCAACTGTCCGACATCGAGGAGCGCCGCGTGGCGGCCGAAGCCCGCTTCGAGGAACTGGACATGCAGCTGGCCGACAGCCAGGAGCGCCATGCCCAGCTGGGCGACAAGGTGCTGGAGTCCGAGCGGCGCCTGAACGAATCGCGCGAGCAGCTGCGCACGCTGGAGCGCCAGGCCCAGGAGGCCACCTTCTCGCGGCGCAGCCTGGAGGCGCGCCGGGGCGAACTCAGCCGCACCATAGAGACGGCCAGCCAGCAGGCCCGCTCGCTGGCCGACGAGCAGCAGCGCGCGCAGGACGAACTCACGCGCCTGACCGATGCCGCCGCCCAGGGCGGCCTGCAGGACGCGCTGGATCTGAAGATGCAGCGCGAGCAGGCCGTGGCCGCGCGCCGCAGCGAATATGACGACCTGACCAACAAGCTGCGCGCCAGCGACGAACGCCGCCAGCAGCTGGAGAAGGCGCTGGACCCGCTGCGCCAGCGCATCACCGAATTCCAGCTCAAGGAGCAGGCCGCGCGCCTGGGCCTGGAGCAGTACTCCACCCTGCTGGAGGAGGCCGGTGCCGACCTGGCCGCCGTCTCCCAGTCCATTGCCGAGGCCAATGTGCGCATGCACGGCCTGCAGGGCGAGATCGACCGGCTGCACCGCGAGATCGCCGCCCTGGGCGCCGTCAACCTGGCGGCGCTGGACGAGCTGAAGCTGGCGCGCGAGCGCAAGACCTTCCTTGATGCGCAGACCGAGGACCTGACCCAGGCCATGAACACGCTGGAAGATGCCATCCGCAAGATCGACGCCGAGACGCGCGAACTGCTGTCGGGCACCTTCGAGACCGTGAACGGGCATTTCGGGCGCATGTTCCCCGAGCTGTTCGGCGGTGGCCAGGCCAAGCTGGTGATCACCGGCGATGAAATCCTCGACTCGGGCGTGCAGGTGATCGCGCAGCCGCCCGGCAAGAAGAACCAGACCATCCACCTGCTGTCCGGTGGCGAGAAGGCGCTGACGGCGATTGCCCTGGTCTTCGCCATCTTCCAGCTCAACCCGGCGCCGTTCTGTCTGCTGGACGAGGTGGACGCGCCGCTGGACGACGCCAACACCGAGCGCTATGCCAAGCTGGTGGCCAGCATGAGCAAGGGCACGCAGTTCCTGTTCATCAGCCACAACAAGATCGCCATGGAAATGGCGCAGCAGCTCATCGGCGTGACCATGCAGGAGCAGGGCGTGTCCCGCATCGTGGCCGTGGACATGGAGTCCGCGCTGTCCATGGCTGAGCTATCCTGAGCATGTCCGCAACCTTCCGAACCCATTTGCTGGAACGACGTTTCATTCCTTCATTCCATGAGTAACCTGCAAATCAGTCTGGCCGTCCTGGGCTTTGTGGTGCTGGCCCTGATCATTGCCTACAACAGCTGGTCCGCACGCCGCAACGCACCCAAGCGCGCCGACCCCGTCGAAGAGGCGCAGCGCGATCCCTCGCGCCATGAACCCGGCATGGACACCGTGGGCCACGGCCCGGACCTGACGCACAGCCTGCGCGAGCCCGTGCTGGGCGACTTCGGCACGGCAGCCCCGGGCCAGAGCCCTGCCGCCGTGGACCGCTTTGCCGAAACCGATGCCGAACTGGCCCATCTGGTCCAGCTCGAAGAGCAGCAGCGCCAGGCCGAGGCCCAGGCCGCTTTGGCGGCCAAGGCAGCCCAGGCGGTGCAGACCGCGCAGGCTGCCCATGCCCTGCAGGCGGCTGAAGACGCCAGCGCATCGGCACCCGCATCTGCGTCAGTGCCTGCGCCATCCCCGTTGGCACCGCAGTCCATCGAGCCTTCCCTCAACGACGCGGCCCTGACCAGCGCTGCGGCCAGCCGGCCGGGCCTGGATGCGCTGATCGATGCCATTGCCCCCGTGCAGGTCGGCCAGGCCGTGCCTGGCGAACTGGCGCTGCAGGCCCAGCCGGCCACGCGGCGCGCGGGCAACAAGCCGTTTGCCATCGAAGGCATGAACCAGTCCACCCACCAGTGGGAGCCGCTGCAGCCCGGCCAGCGCTACCTGGGTTTCCAGGCCGGCGTGCAGCTGGCCAACCGCACGGGTGCGCTCAACGAGATCGAGTTCTCCGAGTTCGTTGCCAAGGTGCAGCGCTTTGCCGACGCGCTGGGCGCCACGCCCGACGTGCCCGACATGCTGCAGGAAGTGGCGCGTGCGCGCGAGCTCGACCAGTTCGCCAGCGAGCACGATGCCCAGCTCACCTTCATGCTGCGCGCACGCCAGGCCTCCTGGAGCGCGGGCTATGTGCAGCAGAACGCATCGCGCCAGGGCTTTCTGCCGGGCTCCATGCCCGGGCGCATGGCCCTGCCTTCGCCCACGCCCGGCATGCCGCCGGTGCTGGTGCTCAACTACGACCCGCAGGCGGCCATGGCCGACGACCTGGACACCTCGGTGGTGCGCGAGTTCCTGCTGAGCCTGGACGTGCCCCAGGTGCCGCGCGGCGAGCAGGCCTTCGTGCAGCTGCGCCAGGTGGCCGAGCGTCTGTGCCAGACCATGGATGGAGTGCTCTGCGACCAGAACGGCTACCTGCTGCCGGCCATGGCGCTGGACCCCATCCAGCACGACCTGGAACAACTCTATGACAAGCTCGACAGCCGCGAGCTGTCGGCGGGCTCCATGCTGGCGCGGCGACTGTTCAGCTGACGCGGCGCGGTGCCCCTGGTGCACAACAGGCTCCTGGCCTCAACCCCATGAACGACAATCTGGATCTCTTCTCCGGCGCAGCCCCCGCGGCGCCGGAGTCCGGGGCCGCCCCCGACAAGGTGCTGGCCAAGGTGCAGGCGCTGCGCGCCCAGCTCAACCAATGGGCACATGAGTACTACGTGCTGGACACGCCCACCGTGCCCGACGGCGAGTACGACCGCGTCTTCCAGCAATTGCAGGCATTGGAAGGTGCCTACCCCGAACTGGTCACCCCGGACTCGCCCACGCAGCGCGTGATCGGCGCCGTGCTCGACGGCCTGATGCCCGTGCGCCATGCCGTGCCCATGCTCAGCATCCGCACCGAGACCGACAACGAGGCCACGGGTGCCGAGGCCTTCGACGCACGCATCCGCAAGGAGCTGGAACTGGCCGAAGGCGCACCGCCTGTGGAATACGTGGCCGAGCCCAAGTTCGACGGCCTGGCCATGAACCTGCGCTACCAGAATGGCCGCCTGGTGCAGGCCACCACGCGCGGCGACGGCGAGGTGGGCGAGGACGTCACACACAACATCCGCACCATCCGCAAGATTCCGCTGTCCCTGCCCGAAGGCAAGGGCGTGCCGCCCGTGGTCGAGGTGCGCGGCGAGGTCTACATGGGCCGCGCCGACTTCGTCCGGCTCAACGAACGCCAGCAGGCCGCCGGCGGCAAGAGCTTTGCCAATCCGCGCAATGCGGCGGCAGGCTCGGTGCGCCAGCTGGACTCGGGCATTGCGGCCCAGCGCCCGCTGTCCTTCTTCGCCTATGGCCTGGGCGAGATCACGCCGGCCGCGCAGGGCGGCCCCGACTTCGGCACCCACTACGCCATGCTGCAGACGCTGCGCGACTGGGGCTTCCCGGTGGCGCCCCAGGTCTGCATTGCCAAGGGCGCGGCCGAGCTGGTGGCCTTCCACCAGCGCATGGGCGCCGAGCGCGCCACGCTGCCCTACGAGATCGACGGCGTGGTCTACAAGGTCAACAGCCTGGCCCAGCAGCGCCAGCTGGGCTTTGTCTCGCGCGAGCCGCGCTGGGCCGTGGCCCACAAGTACCCGGCCGAGGAAATGCCCACGCGCATGGAAGGCATCGACATACAGGTCGGCCGCACGGGCAAGCTCACCCCCGTGGCGCGCCTGGCGCCCGTGGCCGTGGGCGGTGTCATCGTCACCAACGCCACGCTGCACAACCTGTTCGAGATCCGCAAGAAGCGCGTGCGCACCGGCGACACCGTGGTCGTGCGCCGCGCCGGCGATGTGATTCCCGAAGTCGTGGGCCGCGTGCCCGGCGACCGGCCGGCCTATGTGCCCAACTTCCGCATGCCCGCTGCATGCCCCATCTGCGGCAGCGCGGTGTCGCGCCCCAAGGGCGAGGCCAACCACCGCTGCACGGGCGGCCTGTTCTGCCCGGCGCAGCGCAAGGAGGCCATCCTGCACTTCGCCGCGCGGCGCGCCATGGACATCGAGGGCCTGGGCGACAAGCTGGTGGACCAGTTGGTGGACGGCCATGTGGTGCGCACGCTGCCCGACCTCTACCGCCTGGGCCTGGTGGCCCTGGCATCGCTGGACCGCATGGCCGAGAAGTCGGCCCAGAACGTGCTGGATGCGCTGGAGAAATCCAAGAAGACCACGCTGGCGCGATTCCTCTTCGGCCTGGGCATCCGCCAGGTCGGCGAGTCCACGGCCAAGGATCTGGCCCGCCATTTCGGCCAGCTGGACGCCATCATGGACGCCAGCGTCGAGCAACTGCTGCAGGTGCGCGACGTCGGGCCCATCGTGGCCGAGAGCATCCACACCTTCTTCGCCCAGCCCCACAACCGCGAGGTGGTCGAGCAGTTGCGTGCCTGCGGCGTGCACTGGGAAGAGGGCGCGGCGCGCGAGCAGACCGCCCAGCCCCTGGCCGGCATGACCGTGGTGCTCACCGGCACGCTGCCCACGCTGGGCCGCGACCAGGCCAAGGAGATGCTGGAGGCCGCTGGCGCCAAGGTCTCCGGATCGGTCAGCAAAAAGACCAGCTACGTGGTGGCGGGCGCCGAGGCCGGCAGCAAGCTGGCCAAGGCCGAGGAACTGGGTGTGCCCGTGCTGGACGAGGCCGGCATGCTGGCCCTGCTGGCAGGTGATCCCCCTGCTGCAGCCGCAGCGGAGCAGGGCTGATGGCGCTGAGTCCGCGCAAACCCGTGGTCGGCCTGGCGCTGGGCAGCGGGTCGGCGCGCGGCTGGGCGCATTTCGGCGTGCTGCGCGCGCTGGAGGATGCGGGCCTGCGGCCCGACATCATCTGCGGCTCGTCCATCGGCGCCCTGGTGGGCGCCTCCTATGCGGCCGGTGAAATGCAGCGCTTCGAGGAATGGGTGCTGGGCCTGGGCATGCGCAAGGTCTTCGGCTTCATGGACTTCAACATCGCGGGCGGCATGCTCAAGGGCGAGAAGCTGATCTCGTTCTGGCGCGAGCATTTCGTGGACTCGGCCATCGAGGATCTGAAGATTCCCTTCGGCGCCGTGGCCACCGACCTGCATTCGGGTGCCGAGGTCTGGCTGCGCAAGGGCTCCATCGCCGATGCCGTGCGCGCCTCCATCGCGCTGCCCGGCCTGTTCACGCCCGTGCAGCGCGAAGGGCGGCTGCTGGTCGATGGCGGCATCGTCAACCCCGTGCCCGCCTCGCTGGCGCGCGCCATGGGCGCGGACATCGTGATCGCGGTCGATCTCAATGCCGACATCATGCGGCGCCACATGCGGCCGCTGGCGCCCGCTGCCGCCATGGCCGCTGCGCCGCCGCTGGAGGAGGCCCCGCCCGCCGTGGAGCAGGGCGTGGCGCCCGAGGACCTGTCGGGCCAGGCCAGCGCCGTGGCCGGCTCGGCCTGGATGCGCCGGCTGCAGCGCGGCGTGATGGGGTGGATGCCCGGCCACCACCGCGATGAGGCAGGCCGCGAGACCGAGCCCCCGCCCCGGCCGCCCTCGCTGCTGGACGTGGTGATGACCAGCGTCAACATCATGCAGATGCGCATCACGCGCAGCCGCATGGCGGGTGACCCGCCCGAGCTGGTGATCGCCCCGCGCCTGTCCCACCTGGGCCTGCTGGACTTCCACCGCGCCCGCGAGGCCATCGACGAAGGCTACGAGGCGGCGCAGGCCGCGCTTCCGGGCCTGCGCCACTGGGGTCTGTGAGGCCCCGGGGGAACGCGCCCTATGCCGCCTGGGCATCCCAGGCCGCCTCGCGCTCCACTGCTGCCGCGCTGCGGTCTGCGTTGGCCGCCGCGCCGCGCGAAGGCTGCAGCCGTTGC
Source organism: Delftia sp. DT-2 (assembly GCF_028401915.1). Lineage (NCBI taxonomy): Bacteria > Pseudomonadati > Pseudomonadota > Betaproteobacteria > Burkholderiales > Comamonadaceae > Delftia > Delftia sp. DT-2. Next base: position 38,002 of record NZ_JAQOTI010000005.1, on the reverse strand, counting down.
ATCAATGCAGCCGGATCCAGGCACTGGATCAGCGGCAGGCCCGCGCCGGCATGCACCAGCTCCCGCACCAGGGCCGGCGTCGTGGAGGCCACGCTGAGCATGGGCGATTCCACCAGCGCGCTGGCCGGCAGCCGGTGCACGCCTTGCAGCGCGCTGACCAGCAGCCCCACGCGCAGGCCGCCGTGCTGGACCACGATGACCTGCGACTGCTCGGTGACCACGCCGGGCCGGCCCTGCAGCAGCGCGGCCAGGTCGAACACCCAGACATAGCCGCTGACGCTGCCCTGGCTGCGCCGCGCCAGCGCACCCACGCAAAAGGGCAGCCGCCCTGCCGCCACGGGCGAGATGGCGCTGGCGGGCAGGGCCTCGCAGACATCGGCCGCGCGCAGGGCCAGCAGGCTGGCGCCCACGTAGAAGCTGGCCAGTTCCACCGGCGCATCGCCGCCGCCGTGCGCGGCGAGCGCACGCGCGACAGGACGCGAGCCATCCAGCCGCGTGGCCGGCGCCAGGCGCAGGGCGCGGTTGCGCGCATCGGCATGCACAGGCCCCAGCCGCTGCAGGCTCAGGCTGACGAGGCCGGCCAGTGTGTCCTCCGTTGCGCTTTCCTTTGCATCGCGTGCCGCGCCCTGGTCCAGCCGGAACTCGCGGTAGCCTCGCCCGGCGGCCATGCCGACGATGCAGTAGTGGCCTTCGATTTCCTCGATGCTGCTGCGTACCTCTCCATCGGCCAGCGTTGCCAGCCCGGCCACGCCTTCTATGCAACTGCCCAGCGGCCGACCGCCGTGGCTGGCGGCGATGATGCGGCCGTCGCGTGCCACGTAGAAAGCCTCCATCGGCAAACGGGGCAGGCCGTGGTCTTCGGGGCCGGCGTCTTCGGACTGCTCCTGTGCAGCGGCCTGCAGCATGGCCTGCAGTTCTCGGCGCGTGTGGAACAGCAGGGCAATGCCGCCGATGGCGGGGCCCTGATCTGCGCCCTGCCCATGCCCATGTCCATTGGTGGTTGAGGGGGCGCGCAATGCGGCGTGGTAGACGTGGACGGGCAGGCCCCCATCGTCCAGCTCCTGCACGTGATAGGCCTGGGCATCGCGCAGCGCCATGGTGGCCTGCAGTGCCGAGGCCTGCACGCGCACGCCGGGTGACAGCGGCAGACCGGGTTCGTCCTCATGGCTGCAGGCCAGCACCAGGCCCTGGGCGTCATACAGCGCAATGCGCGCATAGACGGTGTACAGCGCATTGAGCTGCTCCAGCAGACGCTGCGCGGCGTCGTGTGCCTGTACCGACAGGGCCAGGCAGCCGCTGTTGTCTTGCAGCACTTTCTGCAGGCCTGGCGTCAGGGCCCACCAGCGGCAATCGTTGGCGCGTTCGTAGAGATTGCGCTCCAGCAGGTCCATCAGCAGCCGGTTCAGCGTGGTGTGCTCCTGCAGCCGCGTGGACAGCGCCGTCTCGTGCAGGCCGTGGATGGCGCGCGTGAACACGGCATGGGTCAGGTCGCCGGTCTCGCTCATCTGCTCCAGCACGGCCTGCAGCGGGTCCGGGTGGGCCGTGCCCTGCACGGGGGACTCCGGCGCCTGGCTGGCAGCCAGCACCTGGCCGTTCCAGACCACGCGGCGTATGTCGTCGGCCGCGCGTGCCATGGCGTGCAGGGGCGGGCAAAAGCCCCGGGACTGGGCCATCAGTCCTTCGGCGATGGCAGGCTCCAGTGCCTGCAGGACCTGCGGCCTTTGCTGGGTGGCGAAGGCCAGGTCCAGCGGCGCCATGACCTGGGTCTGCCAGCCCTCGGGGCCCGCATAGCCCTGGTAGGGCAGGGCGCGGGCCGTACGCACCAGATAGGTGCGGCCGGCGTGGATCAGCGGCTGCACGGCATCGCCGTGGTGCATGGGCACGCGGCTGCCGGGGGCGATCCAGTGGTCATCGCTGCTGGCAATGACCACTCCAGCCGCATCCAGCAGCAGCCCCACCTGGGCGCGCGGCCCGCCCGAGGCAAAGATGGCCTGCATCTCGGCCGCGAAGTCGAAGCTCAGGCACAGCACGCCGAGCACCGCCATGGTGCGTGGATGCAGCAGGCGCTGCGCGTAGATCAGGCGGTCTGCGCCGGGCAGCACGCAGCTGGCGCCGAAATGGCTGACATGGCCGGCCTGCTGCAGGCACTGCTGGAACCAGCCCTCGGCGCAGGGCGGCAGCGGCTTGTCGCCTGCCTGGGCGCGTGCACAGACCTGGCCCTGGGTGTCCAGCAGCAGGATGTCGTCGTAGACCGTGTACTTGGCACGGTAGGCCTGCAGGTGCAGCTGCAGCGGAGCCTGCCAGGCGTGCAGGCCGCCCGCGGCCATGTCCAGCAGGATGTCGCCATCGCCGAGCTGGGCCATGGCCTCGCACAGCACGGAATCGGCGGCCAGGAAGCCGACATCGGCCGTGCGCTCGTAGAGGCTGCGCACCAGCAGGTCAATGGCATGGCTGGACTGCATGCCCAACTGGGCCATGGCTTCCTGCGCGGACTGGGCCAGTTGCGACTGCAGCAGGCCTTGCTCCAGCTGCTCCAACCCCTGGCGCGTGTCGGTCAGCATGGACACCAGGGCCTGTCCCTGCTGCGAGGCCTGCATGCGGGCCGAAGCCTCGATGAGACGCCACATGAGCCGGATCTCGCGCAGGTCGGCGGCGTTGCGGTTGAGTTCCCGCAGGTGGGGAAGAATCAGGTCGGTGGGCAGGGATGTGGCCATGGGGCGCTCCGCAGTCAGGTTCAGGTTCGGTAAACCAACTTTTCCGCTCAGGGAAAAGCTCTATGCAAAGAGCAAGAAGGAGGCCAGTTTGTGACTAAATGTGTCTGCAAGGTGACATAGGGATGACGGACCGCCGCCTGCTCCCCGTCCGCAGCCCGTCCGGTGCCACACCGGGGCATGGCCCGGCATCACCGCAGTGCGTACGCCGGCGCCGTGCAGCACGGTGGTGCCTGGCGGCCGTGCAGGCCTACAGGCTCAGGTCGATGGAGTGCACCCGGTGCGCGTCCAGCAGGCCGGCAGCCCGGTCGGCGAAGTAGCGCTCCAGCGTCACGCGCACGGTGCGGAAGGCCAGTTCCTCCCAGGGAACATCGGCCTGCGCAAACAGGCGGGCCTCCATGGTCTCGGGGCCGGGATAGAACTGCTCGCTGCGCAGACGGGCGCGGTAGAACAGATGGACCTGGCTGACCTTGGGCACGTCCACGATGGAAAACAGCGGCCCCATCTCGATGTCGGCGCCGGCTTCCTCGTCGGTCTCGCGCTGGGCGCCGCGTGCCGTGGTCTCGGCCAGTTCCATGAAGCCTGCGGGCAGGGTCCACAGGCCCCGGCGCGGCTCGATGTTGCGCTTGCACAGCAGCACGCGGCCGTCGTCGGTCACGGGGATGGTGCCCACCACGTTCAGCGGGTTCTCGTAGTGGATGGTGTGGCAGTGCGGGCACACGGCGCGCTCGCGCGTGTCGCCATCGTCAGGAAGGCGGTAGACCACCGCCGTGCCGCAGGCTCGGCAGAACTTGATGGGGCTGCGAAAAATCATGCCGACACCATGAAAGTGAAAGCGCCGCCAGACGGAAGGCAGTAAGGCATTCCGTGCGGCGGACCGTGGGTTCAAACACAAAGGCCGGCAGGCCGGGGAGCGTGCTCCCTGCTGCCTTGCCGGCCTGTCGCCAGGCTCAGAGAAAACTCAGGCGATCTTGACGCTCAAGGGGCTCAGCCCGTCGATGCGGCCTTCCAGCAGGTCACCGCGCACCACGGCGGCCACGCCTTCGGGCGTGCCCGTCATGATCAGGTCGCCGGGCTGCAGTTCCCAGGCCGCCGACAGGTGCTCGATGGTCTCGGCAATGTTCCAGATCAGCTTGCCGATGTCGCTGCGCTGGCGGTCGGCGCCATTGACCTGCAGCGAGATCGCGGCCTTGGCGATGTCGCCGGCCTCGGCTGCCGGGGTGATGGGGCCGATGGGTGCGGCATGCTCGAAGGCCTTGCCGATGCACCAGGGTCGGCCCTGCTTCTTCATGTCGTTTTGCAGGTCGCGGCGCGTCATGTCCAGGCCCACGGCGTAGCCCCAGACGTAGTCCAGCGCATCAGCTGCCAGGATGTTCTTGCCCGCCTTGCCGATGGCCACGACGAGCTCGATCTCGTGGTGCAGGTTGGAGGTCAGCGTGGGGTAGGGCATGGTGCCCGTGGTGCCGGCCTCGACGGGCACGATGGCGTCGGCAGGCTTGAGGAAGAAGAAGGGCGGCTCGCGGCCGGTGAAGCCCATCTCCTTGGCGTGTTCTTCGTAGTTGCGGCCCACGCAGTAGATGCGGTGCACGGGGAAGCGCTCGGGGCGGCCCAGGACGGGTACGCTGGCCACGGCGGGCGGGTTGAAAACGTAGCTCATGTCGGTGTTCCTCTGGCGCCTTGTCTCTTGGGCGCCGCCGCAAGTGTGCCATGCATCGGCGCTGCTGCACGGTATGCTTTGCGGTCTATGAAGCTCCACACCTACTTCCGCTCGTCGGCCTCCTACCGCGTGCGCATTGCGCTGCAGATCAAGGGCCTGGACTATGAATCCGTACCCGTGCACCTGCTGCGCGGCGACCACAAGGCGCCGGCCTATGCCCAGCATGTCGGCGATGCGCTGGTGCCGGCGCTGGAGACCGAGGACGGCCACTGGCTGACCCAGTCCATGGCCATCATCGAATATCTCGATGAGACCCATGCCGAAATACCGCTGCTGCCGCGTGACGCCCTGGGCCGTGCCCATGTGCGCGCACTGGCCCAGATGGTGGCCTGCGAGATCCATCCGCTCAACAACCTGCGCGTGCTCAAGTACCTGGTGCGCAACCTGGGTGTCTCCGACGAGGCCAAGAGCGGCTGGTACGTGCATTGGGTGCGATCGGGCCTGGAGGCCTTCGAGCGCCAGCTGGACCTGCTGGCCGCCGAGCGCGAGGCCGCCGGCCTGCCGCCTTCGCTGTTTTGCTGGGGCGACACGCCCACGCTGGCCGATTGCTGCCTGGTGCCGCAGATCTTCAACGGCCGCCGCTTCAACGTGAGCCTGGACGGCCTGCCGCGCCTGGCGGCCATCGTCGATCGCTGCGAGGCGCTGCCGGCCTTCCAGAAGGCCCATCCCTCGGCCTGCCCCGACGCGGAATGAGCGCGGCCCGGCCTGACTCCATCCCCGGCAACCTCCCCGGCACCATCCCCGTATCCTGGCTGGTGCCCGACTGGCCCGCGCCGCCCGGCGTGCACGCGCTGTGCACCTCGCGCGAAGGCGGCGTCAGCACGGCGCCCTGGGGCAGCCTGAACCTGGGCGACCATGTGGGAGACGACCCGCAGGCCGTGCGCGCCAACCGCCAGCGCCTGCAGGAGATCGTGCGTGCGGATACGCCGGATGCCTGCGCGGTGTTCCTGCAGCAGGTGCATGGCGTGGATGTCATCGCACTGGATGCAGGCAGCGCGCAGGGCCAGGCCTTCGATGCCTGCGTGACCAGCGCCTCGGGCGTGGTCTGCACCATCATGGTGGCCGACTGCCTGCCCGTGCTGCTGGCCCATCGCAGCGGCGCCGTGGTGGGCGCGGCCCATGCGGGCTGGCGCGGTCTGGCCGGAATGCCGCCTGGCCATGCGGGTCAGCCGTTGGCAGGCGGTGTGCTGGAGTCTCTGTTCAAGCGCTTTGCCGATCAGCTCCGGACCGCGCCCGAGCAGGTGGCGCCGCAGACCCTGGCATGGCTGGGCCCTTGCATCGGTCCGCGTTCCTTTGAGGTCGGTGCCGAGGTGCGCGCTGCCTTCATCGCGCATGACGCCGCCGCCGCCGCGCATTTCACCGCCATACCTCAGGCGGGCGAGGGCACCCCCAAGTACCTGGCCAGCCTGGCCGGGCTTGCGCGCCAGCGCCTGGCGGCGCTGGGCATCACTGCCATCCATGGCAATGACGGCAGCGACGCATGGTGCACGGTGCTCAACGACTCACGGTTCTTTTCGCACCGGCGCGACGCTGCCCGCCTGGGCAGCAGCGGCCGATTCGCCGCCTGCATCTGGAAGGACTGAGGGCGCGGGCGCGTCCGGTGCGTCCGCCGTGCCCTGCGAGGCCTGCTGCTGCGCCAGCCAGGCCTGGCGCTCGGCCAGTTCGCGCGCATGGCGCTTTCGGTTGCGCGCGGGCGTACCCATGATGTAGATCACGATGGACAGCGGCAGCAGTCCATACAGTGCGAAAGTGACCAGGGCGCCGAGTATGCTGCCCGTGGGGCTGGCGGCTTCGGCCACGGCCATCATCAGCGTGACATACAACCAGGCGATAACAACGAGATACATGGTCGATTCGAAAAAGGCGCACCGGGCACGGGTTTTTGTGGAGGGCTGTGCCGGGCAACGGGGGGCTCGCCTGGGTCACAATCAAAACGGATGCCCCGCAAGCCCCAGGCTATTGCGAACGGCATCCGCGAACAAGGATGCAGCATGAATTTTGACCCACTCGCAGGCCTGCCAGGCCAACCCATCCAGCAATTCTGGAACGAGCAATGGAGCCGGACGCTGCAGATACTGCAGCAGATGGGATCACCGGGAATGCCGGGAGCACAGGGCGCGGGCATGCCGGACATGGCCCAGGCCTGGAAGGCTGCAGTCCCCGAACCCGGCGCCTTGCCCGAGAACGCGCTGTCGCTGGACCCCGAAAAGCTGCTGGAGCTGCAGCGCCAGTACCTGGACGGCGCCAAGGCCATGTGCGAGCAGGGCGGCGCCCAGGCGCTGCTGGCCAAGGACAAGCGCTTCAACACCCAATCCTGGGCCGACAACCCGCTGACGGCGGCCACCGCAGCCACCTATCTGCTCAACAGCCGCATGCTCATGGGCCTGGCCGAGGCCGTGCAGGCCGACGAGAAGACCCGCAACCGCGTGCGCTTCGCTGTCGAACAGTGGCTGGCGGCCATGTCGCCCAGCAACTTCCTGGCACTCAATGCAGAGGCGCAGAAGAAGGCCATCGAAACCCAGGGCGAGAGCCTGGCCCTGGGCGTGGCCAACCTGCTGGCCGACATGCGCCAGGGCCATGTCTCCATGACCGACGAGAGCCTGTTCACCGTGGGCAAGAACGTCGCCACCACCGAAGGCGCCGTGGTGTTCGAGAACGAGCTGTTCCAGCTCATCGAGTACAAGCCGCTGACGGACAAGGTGCACGAGCGTCCCTTCCTCATGGTGCCGCCGTGCATCAACAAGTTCTACATCCTGGACCTGCAGCCCGACAACTCGCTGATCCGCTATGCCGTCAGCCAGGGCCACCGCACCTTCGTGATGAGCTGGCGCAATCCCGACGACAGCCTGGCGCACAAGACCTGGGACAACTACATCGAAGACGGCGTGCTCACCGGCATCCGCGTGGCGCGCGAGATCGCGGGGGCCGAGCAGATCAACGTGCTGGGCTTTTGCGTGGGCGGCACCATGCTGTCCACCGCGCTGGCCGTGCTGCAGGCACGCCACGACCGCGAGCATGGCGCAGCTGCTGCTCCGGCGGCCAAGGCGCCTGCGGCCAAGCGCGCGGCTGGCAGCCGCAGCGCCGCTCGCACATCCACAGCCCGCGCCACGGCGCCGGCCGGCGTGCCGTTTCCCGTGGCCAGCGTCACGCTGCTGACCACCTTCATCGACTTCAGCGACACCGGCATCCTCGATGTCTTCATCGACGAGTCCGTGGTGCGCTTCCGCGAAATGCAGATGGGCGAGGGCGGCCTCATGAAGGGCCAGGACCTGGCATCGACCTTCAGCTTTCTGCGTCCCAACGATCTGGTCTGGAACTACGTGGTGGGCAACTACCTCAAGGGCGAAACACCGCCGCCGTTCGACCTGCTGTACTGGAACAGCGACTGCACCAACCTGCCCGGCCCGTACTACGCCTGGTACCTGCGCAACCTCTACCTGGAAAACAAGCTGGTCCAGCCCGGTGCGCTGACCGTCTGCGGCGAGCGCATCGACATGCACCAGCTGCGCCTGCCGGCCTATATCTACGGCTCGCGCGAGGACCACATCGTGCCCGTGGGCGGCTCCTATGCATCGACCCAGGTGCTGGGTGGCGACAAGCGTTTCGTCATGGGCGCATCCGGCCACATCGCGGGCGTGATCAATCCGCCGGCCAAGAAAAAGCGCAGCTACTGGCTGCGCGAGGACGGCCAGCTGCCGCCCACGCTCAAGGAGTGGCAGGCCGGCGCCGACGAGTACCCGGGCAGCTGGTGGGCCGACTGGAGCCCCTGGCTGGCCGAGCACGGCGGCAAGCTGGTCGCGGCGCCAAAGCAGTACGGCAAGGGCAGGGAATACACGGCCATCGAGCCGGCCCCGGGCCGCTACGTGCTGGTCAAGGCCTGAGGCACAATCGTTTCGATGCTGCAGCGCAATAACGCTGCGGCTTGAATGCAGGGTGCCGCTGCCGCAGCTTCGGCAGTGCGCACCCGGGCATCCCTTCAAGAGTCCAAAGAAAGGTCCGTCATCATGGAAGACATCGTCATCGTTTCCGCTGTCCGCACTGCCGTTGGCAAGTTCGGCGGCACCCTTGCCAAGATCCCCGCCACCGAACTGGGCTCCATCGTGATCCGCGAGGCTCTGAGCCGCGCCAAGGTCGGCACCGACCAGGTCGGTGAAGTCATCATGGGCCAGGTGCTGGCCGCTGGCGCAGGCCAGAACCCTGCACGCCAGGCCATGATGAAGGCCGGCATCGCCAAGGAAACCCCGGCCCTGACCATCAACGCGGTCTGCGGCTCGGGCCTGAAGGCCGTGATGCTGGCGGCCCAGGCCGTGGCCACGGGCGACAGCGAGATCGTCGTGGCCGGCGGCCAGGAGAACATGAGCCTGTCGCCCCACGTGCTGCCGGGCTCGCGCGACGGCCAGCGCATGGGTGACTGGAAGATGGCCGACACCATGATCGTGGACGGCCTGTGGGACGTCTACAACCAGTACCACATGGGCATCACGGCCGAGAACGTGGCCAAGGAAAAGAGCGTCAGCCGCGAGCAGCAGGATGCCCTGGCCCTGGCCAGCCAGCAAAAGGCCACGGCCGCACAGGACGCAGGCAAGTTCGTGGACGAAATCGTTCCCGTCAGCATTCCCCAGCGCAAGGGCGATCCCGTGGTGTTCGCGGCCGATGAGTACATCAACCGCAAGACCAATGCCGACGCCCTGGCAGGCCTGCGCCCGGCCTTCGACAAGGCCGGCTCGGTGACGGCCGGCAACGCCTCGGGCCTGAACGATGGCGCGGCCGCCGTGGTGGTGATGAGCGCCTCCAAGGCCAAGGCCCTGGGCCTGACGCCGCTGGCGCGCATCGTCTCCTATGCCACCAGCGGTCTGGACCCCGCCACCATGGGCCTGGGCCCGGTGTTCGCCTCGCGCAAGGCGCTGCAGCGCGCCGGCTGGTCTGCGCAGGACGTGGACCTGTTCGAGCTGAACGAAGCCTTCGCGGCACAGGCCTGTGCGGTGAACCAGGAGCTGGGCATCGATCCGGCCAAGGTCAACGTCAACGGCGGGGCCATTGCCATCGGCCACCCCATCGGCGCATCGGGCGCCCGCATCCTGGTGACCCTGCTGCACGAGATGCAGCGCAGCGGCGCCAGGAAGGGTCTGGCCGGCCTGTGCATCGGCGGCGGCATGGGCGTGGCCATGACCGTGGAGCGCGTCTGAAAGGCTCCGGGAAAACGTTAGCAAGCTTTCAGGGTAGATCCTAGGCTTGACTAGGGCCTGCCCGAAGAGGAGCGCAGCGCACGCGCTGCATACTAGCCATGCGAGGGGGCCGGGCCCAGAGGCTCAGGCACCCTTGGCGATAACCGGCGTCAATGTTCCGGTTGTCATGGATAGATTGATCTGAAGCAACCATTGATTGACAGGAGAGAAGAATGGCTCAAAAAGTAGCGTATGTCACAGGGGGAATGGGAGGCATCGGAACGGCCATCTGCCAGCGTCTGCACAAGGAAGGCTTCAAGGTCATCGCAGGTTGTGGTCCGTCGCGCGACTTCCAGAAGTGGCTTGACGAGCAAAAGGCGCTGGGTTTCACCTTCCATGCATCGGTGGGCAATGTGGGCGACTGGGCTTCCACCGTCGAAGCCTTCAGCAAGACCAAGGCCGAGCACGGCAACATCGATGTGCTGGTCAACAACGCCGGTATCACGCGTGACCGCATGTTCATCAAGATGACGCCCGAAGACTGGCAGGCCGTGATCGAGACCAACCTCAACTCCATGTTCAACGTGACCAAGCAGGTCGTGGGCGACATGGTGGAAAAGGGCTGGGGCCGCATCATCAACATCAGCTCGGTCAACGGCGCCAAGGGCCAGGCCGGCCAGACCAACTATTCGGCCGCCAAGGCGGGCATGCACGGCTTCACCATGGCGCTGGCGCAGGAGCTGGCCACCAAGGGCGTGACCGTCAACACAGTGAGCCCCGGCTACATCGGCACCGACATGGTCAAGGCCATCCGTCCCGATGTGCTGGAGAAGATCGTGGGCACCATCCCCGTCAAGCGCCTGGGCGAGCCCAGCGAGATCGCATCGATCATCGCCTGGCTGGCTTCGGAGGAAGGCGGCTACTCCACCGGCGCCGATTTTTCGGTCAACGGTGGCCTGCACATGCATTGAACCTGCAAGGGTTCGCACTGCAAAGGAGCCTCCGGGCTCCTTTTTTGTGGGGCAGCCCCGCGGCAAATGTCCCAGAAATGACAAAACCCGCTGAAGCGGGTTCTGTGGAAGAGGGGGTCTGCACGGAAGGCCGTCAGACCGGTGGTGTCAGAGACTGGGGCACCGTGTGCGCCAGCCAGCGCCTTAGCGCTTGCGATCGCGTTCGTCTTCGGGCCAGATGGACATGATGGCGTTCGTTTGCATGGAAACTTCTCCTGTATTGCTCTCTTAACGCGGGCTGGATTCAGCTGGTTGACAGGTTTTCAAAAAATTTTCGGAGGAAGTCGAAACTTTTTTGTGACCCGGTTTTCAGGCGCTGCGGGGACCGCGCTTGCGGTCACGGTCATCCCATGGCCAGACAGCTTGGGCCAGCGCAGCGGCTGCAAAGCGGGTCTGCAGGGCGGTGTGGGAAAAGATGTCGGTCATTGCAGTCACTCCTTTGCGTGTTCAACGCGGGGCAGTGGCGGCAGGTTGACTCAGGGATTGCCCCAGGACGCAAGCAATTGCAAGCCCGGAGGTGGTGATCTGTCAGTTTGAAGACAGATTTCTGGCGCGGTGAGAAAAAATCCGTTTCCTGACAGAGGCTTACGGGCGGGGCGGGCCAATGTCGATGCTGTTACGCCTCGTTGCCCGCAATGCGTGGGCACAGGTCAACCCGGGGTGAAAACGTCCATCAGGCAAAAATCAGGGTCACGGCAGGCGCGTCGTCCACGATGTAGCCGCGGTACATGCCGGCGCTGTTGAAGGGGCAGTGCACGCGTCCCTGGCTGTCCACGGCCACCACGCCGCCCTGGCCGCCGATGTGTGTCAGCGTGCCCCGCACTGCGGCGTCGGCTGCGAGTTCCAGGCTTTGTCCCAGGTAGCGCATGCGCGCATGGATGTCGTGCGCGATGGCTGCGCGCAGGAAATGCTCTCCGGTTCCGGTGGCCGCCACGGCGCAGGTGGTGCTGTCGGCGTAGAAACCTGCGCCCACCACGGGCGTGTCGCCCACGCGCCCGGGGCGCTTGTTGGTCAGCCCGCCGGTGGATGCCGCAGCGGCCAGGTTGCCATGCACATCGCGCGCCACGGCGCCGACCGTGCCCATCTTGCCGTTCTCGTTCAGCGGAGCAGGGGGCGCCGCCAGTCCGCTGGCGTCGTGGTCCAGCAGCGCGGTCTGGCCGGATTGCGCCTGCACCCGGCGCAGCTGTGCCAGGCGCTCGGCAGAGTCGAAGTAGCCTGCATCCATCCGCGCGAGCCCGCGCTCATCGGCAAACCGCTGCGCCCCTTCGCCGACCAGGAGCACGCACTGGCCATCGTCAAGAACATGCCGCGCCAGCGCAATCGGATTGCGCACCTGGCTGACGGAGGCGACTGCGCCGGCCCGCAGGTTGCTGCCGTCCATCAGGCCGGCGTCCATCTCGTGGCGCGCGTCGCGCGTGTAGACGGAGCCGCGCCCGGCATTGAACAGCGGGCAGTCTTCCAGGGACTGGCACGCGGCCTGGACGGCGTCCAGCGCGCTGGCGCCGCGCCGCAGCAGGGCGGCACCCGCCTCCAGCGCCTGGGCCAGCGCGGCGTGGTAGGGGGCCTCGTCGGCCTGGCCCTGGATGACGGTGCCTGCGCCGCCGTGCACGGCAATGGAAAATTTTCGGGAGTTCTGGGGCATGTTCATTGGAGTGCGTAGCGCGATTCCAGGAAGCGGCCATAGCGGGCGATGCCCAGGCCGATGAGCAGGTAGACGGCACAGACCACCATGTACATCTCCACGAAGTACGCAATCCAGTGGGGGTCGCTCATGGCCATCTTCAGGGAGCCAGTGATGTCGTAGATGTTCACGATCGCCACCAGGGAGGTGTCCTTCACCGCGCCGATGAAGTTGCTCACCGTGGGCGCGATGGTCACGCGCAGCGCCTGCGGCAGGACCACGTGGCGCAGCACCTGCACCCTGGTGAAGCCCATGGCCTGGGCCGCCATGACCTGGCCTTGGGGCACGGCCTGCAGCCCGCCGCGAAACACCTCGGCAAGATAGGCCGCGCTGAAGGCCGCCAGGCAGACGGCGATGCGGACCATGGGGTCCACCCGCCATTGCGCGGGCACCAGCATGGGCAGCACGAAGGCCCCGAAGAACAGCAGCGTGATCAGGGGCACGCCGCGCACCGCTTCGATGAACAACGTGCAGAGCACGCGCAGCAAAGGCAGGCTGGAGCGCCGGCCCAGTGCCAGCAGGATGCCCAGCGGAACGCCGGCCAGGCAGGCGATCACGGCAAGGAACAGGGTCAGCGGCAGGCCGCCCCACAGATCGCTGGGCACGGGTGCCAGACCGGCCACACCGCCCGCCATCAGCACGCCAAAGCCGGTCAACCCGGCCAGCAGCATTGCCATGCCGGCGCGGCCGAAGAAGCGCGGCAGTGCCGCCACGCCCACGCTGCCCAGCAGCCAAAGGCTGGCGGCGACGGGGCGCCATTGCTCTGCCACGGGATAGCGGCCCAGGAATACCAGGCGGTATTTCTCGCGCACCACGCCCCAGCAGGCGCCGGCCGCAGCGCGGCATGTGTCGGGGTTGGCTGCGGTTTCGGCGTCGAGCAGGCCCCAGGCCAGCAGCTTCCAGCCTGCCCACAGCGCGGCCAGCAGCAGCGTGGCGGTGATGAGCCCGGAGAGCGCATCTGGAAACAGGCTGGCGCGCAGGCGCTGTGCCAGCGGAACCCGGGGCGGGGCCACCGGCAGGGCCGGTGCGCGGAGTACGGCACTCATGGGCAGGTCTTTCCCGGCTAGCGTGTGATGAAGGCACTGCGCTGGTTGAAGGCATTCAGTGCCAGCGAGGTCAGCAGGTTGATGGCCAGGTAGACCACCGCGATGATGGTCACGCATTCGATGGCCTGGCCGGTCTGGCTCATGGCGGTGTTGGCGACCATCACCACGTCGGGGTAGCCGATGGCCACGGCCAGCGATGAGTTCTTGATGGTGCTGAGCGCCAGGTTGGTATAGGGGGGAATGATCACCCGCAAGGCCTGCGGCAGCACGACCAGGCGCAGCTGCTGGCCGCGGCGCATGCCCAGGGCCGAGGCAGCATTCCATTGCCCGCGCGGTACGGCCTGCAGACCGGCGCGCACGATTTCAGCGCAATAGGCGGCGGCATACAGGCCCAGGGCGCCCACCAGGGCCAGGAATTCAGGCGTCAGCGCCAGTCCTCCGTCGATGCCGAACATGCCCGGTTGCGGGGAACTCCAGTGCCAGCCCGCCGCGCTGTCGTACACCGGGCCGTGTAGGGCCAGCCCCGCCTTGCTCAGAAAGCCCAGGGGGCCGATGGCCAGAGGCCGGTCCACGTCGGGCAGCAGCGAAGTCAGCGCGAAATACCACAGCAGCACCTGCACCAGCAGCGGGATGTTGCGCGCCACATCGACATAGAGGCGCACGGCGCCGCGCAGCAGCGGATGCCTTGCCACTGCGGCCACGCCCAGCAGCAGGCCCAGCACGGTGGCCAGCACGAGCGCGGGCACGGCGGCGCGAACCGTGTTGGCCACGCCGGCCGCGACCGCACGCAGGTAGCTGTCGCCGGGCTCGTAGGGCAGCAGCCCTTCGGAGATGGAAAAGCCGGCCGTCTGCTCCAGAAAGCCGAAGCCCCCGGCAATGCCGCGTGCGGCCATGTTGCGGCTGGCGTTGTGCGCCAGCCAGCCCAGCAGCAAGATCAGCAGCCAGCCGATGGCGAGCTGCAAGGCCAGCCGGCCCCAGCGTGGCCGGGTGGGGGCCGGTGGCTGCCGTGCCCCGGTGTCGATGGCATTCACGGCTTTCACAGCATCTACAGCGTTCGCGGCATTCATGGCAGGGTGCCCTCGGCGCGTCAGTTCATCGGCGGCGACATCATCAGGCCGCCCTTGGTGAACAGCGCGTTCTTGCCGCGCGGCACGTTCAGGCCCGACCTGGCGCCCAGGTTGCGCTCATAGCTCTCGCCATAGTTGCCCACGGCCTTGACGATGCGCAGCGCCCATTCCTTGTCCAGCCCCAGCTGCTTGCCCAGGTCGTCGCTCTGGCCCAGGAAACGCTTGACCTGAATGCTGTCGGAGCGGGTCTTGAGCTCGTCGGCATTGGCCTGGGTGATGCCCAGTTCCTCGGCCTCGATCATGGCGTTGAGTGTCCAGCGCACGACGGCGAACCATTCGTCGTCACCGCGGCGCACGGCCGGGCCGGCCGGCTCCTTGGAGATGACTTCGGGCAGGATCACGTAGTCGTCGGGGTTGGCCAGTTCCTTGCCGCGCAGCACGGCCAGGGCGCCGAGGTCGCCGGTATACGCCTGGCAGCGCCCGCTGCTGAAGGCCTGCAGGGCGGCTTCGGGGTTGTCGAACACCACCGCCTTGTAGTTGAGCTTGTGGGCGCGAAAGTACTCCGACAGGGTCTTTTCCGTGGTGGATCCGCTGATCACGCAGATGGTGGCGCCAGAGAGCTGCTTGACGCTGTTCAGGCCGGGCTTCTTCCTGGCCATGAAGCCCTGGCCGTCGTGGAAATTGATGCCCGCCCACATCAGGCCCAGGCCGTTGTCGCGCGTGAAGGTCCAGGTGGTGTTGCGTGCCAGCAGATCGATCTCGCCGGACTGCAGCGCCGTGATGCGTGTCTGGCTGCTGGTGGGGATGAATTTCACCTTGGTGGCGTCGCCCAGGGTGGCGGCCGCCACGGCGCGGCACAGATCCACGTCCAGCCCGGACCAGTTGCCGCTGCCGTCGGCCAGTGCAAAGCCTGCGCGCCCCGTGTGCACACCGCAGGCCACGGCGCCGCGCTGCTTGATGCCATCCAGCGTCTTGCCTGCGTGGGCCGGCGCGGCAGCGAGCGTGGCCGCGGCGGCCATCGAGGCGAAAAGAAAGCGGAAACGGGCAGGGGCATTCATGCGGAGTCCTTTGCGGCGGGATGGGGGGCCTGGGGTTGCGGCTTGCTCGCCGCAGGTGAAGCGGGGCTGCTGTCCGGTGTCAGGTAGGGAAGCACCGACTCGGACAGTTCGACCAGGCTGCGCACGGCCTGGGGCGTGGCGCGGATGACCTGGGTGGCCAGCGCTTCGACCATGGCCATGGCCGCCAGCACCGACGATGGGAGCAGAGGGTGGGCGGCAGGGGCCAGCAGCACGTAGTCGGCCTGGCCGGCCAGCGGGCTGGTGGCCTCGTCGGTGATGGCGATGGTCAGGGCGCCCCGCTGGCGCGCATGCGCCGTCAGCTCCACCGCTTCGCGTGAGTAGCGCGGCAGCGAGATCGCGATCAGCACGTCCTGCTCCGTCAGCCCCGTCATGCGCCGGACGGCTTGCTCCGTGCCGCCTGCGCAGGCCACTTCCAGCACCTGTGGCAGATAGGGCTGCAGCGCGTCGGCGCCAAAGGCTGCCACATGGTGGGAGCTGCCAAAGCCCATGAACAGGACGCGCCGCGCGCGGCAGATGCGCTGGGCCAGTTGGTCGAGCAGGCCGGGGTCGCAGGCCTGTGCGGCCGCCTGCAGATTGCGCTGCGTGTGCTCGAAGGCCTGCGCTCCCACGGCGCTTGCGGCAGGCTCGTGCGCCGCGCGCAGCTTGTTCACGGGCTCCAGGGCCTGTTGCAGCTGGCGGCCCAGGTGCAGGCGCAGATCGGCAAAGCCTTCGTAGCCGGCATGTTTGGCGAAGCGGTTGACGGCTGCCAGGGAGCCTCCGCAGGCATTGGCCACTTCCTCGGCGCTCAGCGTGACGGCCAGGACCGGATGCGCGGCCATCCAGCGGCCTACCCGGGCGACGGCGGGCGAGCCATCGACGCTGGCGCGCAGCAGTTCCTGTACGGCGGGGTGGGGGTGGAGTTCCATGAATGAATGAAATTGAATGGTATCTTTCATTCATTATTTTTTAGGAGTGAAATCTTTCATTCAGGGGAAACCCTGAACCGAACGATCCATGCGTTCCGCTGGCTGCGGGGGAGTGCGAGGGCGTGAGGGGAGTGGGGGGGAGGGCGGGGCCTCAGGGCCGCACTTGGGCGGAGCCGAAGTGGAGCGCCGTCTTCACGCGGGACGACGCTTGTGGCAGACGGTCATGGGTGCGAGCAAGGGCCTCGCACCCATGGGGCCGCCTGATTTTCGAGAACGACTGGAATCAGTCGGACATCGCGGCCGACAGCTGCTCGATCTGCTCGCTCAGTTCCAGCCAGCGTTCTTCCAGGCTGTCGATCTCGTCGTTGCAGGCCTTGAGGCTGCGGCCTGCTTCGGCCATCTCGGCGGGCGAGATGGGCTGGCTCAGCAGGCCCTCCAGCCGCGTGCGTTCGGCCTGCAGCTGGGGCAGGCGCTTGTCCAGCTGTTCCAGTTCCTTCTTGAACGGCCGGGTCTTCTCGGCCATCTGCTGGCGGGCCAGGGCGGCCAGGCGCCGTTGCTCGCGCTGGTCTCCGGCGCTGGCGGCCGGCGGCGTGGGCGGGGCAGCGGGAGCCGGTGCCAGCGCAGCAGCCACGGGGGCCTGCACTGCAGGTGCTGCAGCTGCTGCACCTGCTGCGGGCTCCACCTGCGCTGCCGCCTTGCTGGTGGCCGCAGCCGCCTGTTCGGCCTTGCGGGCTTCCTCGCGCAGGCGGCGGGATTCTTCCAGCAGGTAGCGCTGGTAGTCGTCCAGGTCGCCGTCGAAGGGGCCGACCACGCCACGGCCGACCAGCCAGAAGTCCTCGCAGACCGAGCGCAGCAGGGCGCGGTCGTGGCTGACCAGCATGACGGTGCCGTCGAAGTCGTTGATGGCCATGGCCAGGGCCTCGCGCGTGGCCAGGTCCAGGTGGTTGGTGGGCTCGTCCAGCAGCAGCAGGTTGGGGCGCTGCCAGACGATCATGGCCAGCACCAGGCGCGCCTTCTCGCCGCCGCTCATGCTGCCCACGGCCTGCTTGACCATGTCGCCGCTGAAGTTGAACGTACCCAGGTAGCTGCGCAGGTCCTGCTCGCGCGCCTGCGGGCCGGTGGCGCCGGTGTCCCGTGCCAGGCGGATCATGTGCTCCATCGGGTTTTCGCCGGGGCGCAGCACGTCCAGTTCCTGCTGGGCGAAGTAGCCGATGTTCAGGCCCTTGCCTTCGGTCACGGTGCCGGCCAGGGCCTTCATCTCGCGCGCGATGGTCTTGACCAGGGTGGACTTGCCCTGGCCGTTGGCGCCCAGGATGCCGATGCGCTGGCCCGCCAGCACCGAGCGGTTGACGCCGCGCAGGATGGTGGTCGCCTGGCCTTCGTCGTCCAGGTAGCCGAATGCGGCGTCCGTGATCGCCAGCATGGGGTTGGGCAGGTTGGCGGGCGGCTTGAACTCGAAGGTGAAATCGGCGCTGGCCAGCATGGGCGCGACCTTTTCCATGCGCTCGATCTGCTTGACGCGGCTTTGCGCCTGCTTGGCCTTGGAGGCCTTGGCCTTGAAGCGGTCGATGAATTTTTGCAGGTGGGCGATCTTTTCCTGCTGGCGCTCGAACGAAGCCTGCTGCAGCAGCATCTGCTGGGCGCGCAGTTCCTCGAACTTGCTGTAGTTCCCGCCATAGCGCGTGACCTGCGCGTTTTCGATGTGCAGCGTGGTGTTGGTGATGGCGTCCAGGAATTCGCGGTCATGGCTGATCACGACCAGGGTGCCGGGGTAGCGCTTGAGCCAGGCTTCCAGCCAGACCAGGGCGTCCAGGTCCAAGTGGTTGGTGGGCTCGTCCAGCAGCAGCAGGTCGGAGGGGCACATCAGCGCGCGCGCCAGCTGCAGGCGCATGCGCCAGCCGCCCGAGAAGCTGTTGACGGGGTGCTCCAGCTCGGAGACCTTGAAGCCCAGGCCCAGGATCAGGGCCTGTGCGCGCGGCACGGCGTCGTGCGCGCCGGCATCGGCCAGGTCCACGTGGGCGTGGGCAATGGCCATGCCGTCCTCGCTGGCCTCGGCGGCCGCGAGCTGGGCGTTGAGCTCGCTCAAGCGGGTGTCGCCGTCCAGCACGAACTGGGTGGCCGTCTCCGAGGTCTCGGGCATGTTCTGCGCGACCTGGCCCAGGCGCCATTGCGAGGGGATGGAGAACTCTCCGCCGTCCTCGGCCAGGCTGCCGTTGAGCAGGGCGAACAGACTGGACTTGCCGGCGCCATTGCGTCCGACAAGGCCGACTTTTTCACCGGGGTTGATGGAGACGGAGGTGCTGTCCAGCAGCACGCGGGTGCCGCGGCGCAGGGTAATGTTGCGAAGGCTGATCATGAATGGGCAGGATTATCCCAGCGATTGCGCCAGGGCAGGATTGCCGCCCGCCATGCCCGTGCCCGGCCACGGTGCAAAGCCCTGGTACCAGGCCCTAGATCGGCTGTATGCCCACGCGCTGCATCATGGACTGGGTGAACTGGATCTCGCGCTCGAAGCCCTTGGCATAGGCGTCGGCGCTGGTGATGGCGACCTTGCCGCCTTCCTGCTCCAGCGAGGCGATGACCTTGGGCTGCCTGAGCACCTCCTCCAGCGCCGTGCGCAGCCGCTGGACGATGGCATCGGGCGTGGCGGCCGGCACGGACACACCGCCCCAGGACGTGAGGTTGACGTCGGGCACGCCCAGCTCGGCCAGGGTCTGCACCTGGGGCAGCTTGGCGTTGCGCTGGGGGCCGGCAATGGCCAGCGGCACCAGCCTGCCCGCCAGCACCTGGGGATAGGCCACGGAAAACAGCGGGGCGCCGAAGGCCACCTGCTGGCCCAGCACGGCATTGACCAGCTCGGACGCGCCCTTGTAGGGCACATGGTTGACCTGCAGGCCCATGCTGGAGGCCAGCATCTCCACGCCCAGGTGCGATGGCGTGCCCACGCCGCCCGAGGCATAGTCCAGCGCGCCCGGCCTGGCCTTGGCGCGGGCGGCCAGGTCGTCCAGCGTGCGCATGCCGGAGTCGGCATGCACGACGACCAGGATGTCCGAGCGCGACATGCCCAGCACATGGCGGAAGTCCTTGAACACGTCGTAGCCCGGGCTTTTGTACATGCGCATGGCGGCGGCCATGGGCGAGCCCGAGTACAGCAGGGTGTAGCCGTCCGCCGGCGCCTTGGCCACCTGGCGGGCGCCGATGTTGCCGCCCGCGCCGGCGCGGTTGTCTATCACCACGGGCTGGCCCAGCTGGGCCGACAGCGCCTCGGCCACGATGCGCGCGGCCGTGTCGGGGCTGGTGCCGGCCAGGTAGGGCACCACCCATTTGATGGGGCGCGTGGGCCAGGCGCTGTCGTGCGCTGAGGCTGTGGCGGCCCAGGGCAGGCCTGCCGCAAGCGATGCGGCGCCTGCAGCCCGCAGGAATTGGCGGCGGTCCTGGCCGCTGCTGGTGATGTGTGGCATGGCTTTGTCTCCTGGTCTTTTGTCTTTTCTGTTTGCTGGGGGAGTGCTGGGGCTGCCGGCCAGCCTCAGGCGCCGGCCCGCTCCAGCAGCTCCTTGGCGATGGTGTTGCGCTGTATCTCGCTGGTGCCCGTGAGCACGCGGTACATGCGCAGCATGCGGAACAGGAATTCCACGCGCCGGCCCTGGACGATGCCTTCGCCGCCATGGATCTGCACGGCGCGGTCGGCAATGCGGAACGCCGTCTCCGAGCAGAACAGCTTGCTCATCGAGGCCTGGGCGCGCGCGTCGATGCCGGCGTCTATGGCGCGGGCCGTCTGCACCATCAGCGCGCGCGCGGCCATCCATTCGGTGGCCATGTCGGCCAGCATGTGCTGTATGGACTGGAACTGGGCAATGCTGCGGCCGAATTGCTGGCGCCCCAGCGCATAGTCACGCGCATCGCGCAGCGCCACCTGCGCCAGCCCCAGCATGGCCGGGCAGTGCAGCAGGCGGTTGACGGTGATGCGGCCCAGCGCCAGGGCCAGGCCCCGGCCCGGCTCGCCGATCAACTGGGCAGCGGGCACGCGGCAGCCGTCGAGCACGATGTCGCCCGTGCTCGATTGACCGGCCATGGTCTTGTAGCCGCTGACCACCTGCACGCCCGGTGCATGCAGGTCCACGAAGAAGGCGCTGATCTCGCGCTGCGGGCTGCCCTCGGGCGCGGTCGAGGCCATGAGCACGGCGAAGTCGGCAAACGGCGAGCCCGAGATGAAGCGCTTGCGGCCGTGGAGCACGTAATGGTCGCCTTCCAGCACGGCGCGCGTCTCCAGCGCGCCCGCGTCCGAGCCGGCCGCCGCCTCGGTCAGCGCAAAGCAGATGGACTTTTCGGCGCGTGCCACGGGCAGGATGAACTGCTCCATCTGCAAGGGCGTGGCCTTGCGGATCAGCGCGCCTATGCGCGGCGGGCCGCTGAGTTCGCCCAGCACATGGGGCGCGAAGGGCGATCCAGTGGCGTAGATGGCCTCCTTGACCAGCACCTGGTCGAGCACGGACAGGCCGGCGCCGCCCATGGCCTCGGGCAGGGTCATGCCGTAGAAGCCGCGCGCATGCGACAGCTTCCAGACCTGGCGCAGCAGCTCGGTGGAGGCGCTGTTTTCATGGTCCACGCCATGCGCGCGGGCGAGGTCGGCCAGTTCGCCGTGGATGAAGGCGTTGAGCGCGTCGATCAGGCCGGCTGCGCGCTCTGAGCCTTCAAAGGGCATTTCCAGCAGGGCAGCGTTGGCGGCGGGGAGTGTGTCTTTGGCGTTCATCTCAGTTCACCTTGCGGGCGTGGTTGGCCCAGTAGGGCGCCTGCACGGCGCGGCGCATGACCTTGCCGTTGGGGTTCTTGGGCAGCTGCTGCACGAATTCGATGTGGCGCGGGCGCTTGAAGCCGCCCAGGCGCTCGGCGCAAAAGCTGTCCAGCGCGGCACTGTCGCCGGCCAGGCCGGGCTTGAGCACGATGTGGGCGGCCACGGCCTCGCCCCATTTGTCGTCGGGAATGGCGAACACGCAGGCATCGGCCACCGAGGCATGTTCGTAGAGCACGGACTCCACCTCGGACGGATAGACGTTGAAGCCACCGCTGATGACCATGTCCTTCTTGCGGTCCACGATGTAGACAAAGCCCTGCTCGTCCATGCGGGCCAGGTCGCCCGTGTGGTAGCGGCCGTTTTTGAGCACCTCGGCCGTCAGCTCGGGCGCGCGCCAGTAGCCTGCGAAGACATCGGCGCCGCTGACCACGATCTCGCCGATCTCGCCCTCGGGCACGCGGCGGCCTTCGTCGTCCACCACCTCCACCAGGGATTCCAGAAAGGGCCGGCCGCAGGATGCCAGCCGCTCGGGGCGCGATGCGCGCGCCTGCAGGTGGTCCTGCACCGTCAGGCCGCAGACGCCGGAGGTGGTCTCGCCCGCGCCGTAGCCCTGGGACAGGACGGGGCCGAACACGTCCATGGCCTGCAGGATGCGCGCGGGCGCCATGGGCGCTGCGCCGTAGCCCAGGCGTTGCAGGTCGGGCAGCGGGCGGTAGCGGCCGCCGATCTCGGCCAGCAGCATGTTGATCATGGTGGGCACCATGAAGGTATGGGTGACGCGCCGCGCCTGCATCTCGGCCATGAAGGCGCCAGGCTCGAAGCCCGAGAACAGGTGGATGGTGGCGCCCGTGCACAGCGCCGGCACCATCTGCATGCCCGAGGCGTGGGTGACCGGCCCCACCAGTCCCAGCACATGGCCGGCCTGCATGCCCTCGCCGCGCATCAGGAATTTGCGCAGCTGGGCCAGGCGGTTGCCGAAGGTCTGCATGGCGGCCTTGAGCACGCCCGACGAGCCCGAGGTGTAGTGCAGCACGGCCACCTCATGCTCGTGCACGTCCACGGGCTGGAAGCGGTCGCTGGCGCGGGCGAGCAGCGCTTCGTAGTTGCTGTCGGCAGGGCCGTCCAGCAGCAGCAGGCGCACGTCGGCAGACTGCAGGTGCGGCTTGAAGGCCTCGGCGCGCGCGGCCGTGGTCACGATGATGGAAGCATCGCTGTTGGCCGCGATATCGCCTACTTCGCGTGGAGACAGGCGTGCGTTGAAGGGCGCCTTGATGAGCCCGGCCTTGTAGCAGGCGATCTCGATCTCCACGATTTCCACGCAATTGGGCAGGTAGATGCCCACGCGGTCGCCGCGGGCCAGCCCCTGGGCAAGCAGGGCGTTCGCCAGGCGGTTGGAGCGCTGCTCAAGCTCTGCGTAGCTGATGCTGCGTGTGGCGCTGGTCACCGCAGGTTGCTCGGCATGGGCCCTGCAGCTGCGTGCGACGAGTTCGCCGACGTTGGGTATGGGGAGGGAATGGGGGTGGCCTGCGGTGGGCCGGGATGTCTCGTGCATGGCATTCCTTGGCTGAAGCCGCGCGTTTTGCGCGGCGTGCCATGCACTGTTGCAGAAGAGGACCGGGCCGGGAAATACCGATTAGTGATTCAGTTGCATCAGAAAAATTGATGTCCAGACCAACCCTTGCCGTTTTTGCTGATGACCATCGGACTGCCGCACTACGCTGGGCTGCTGCATCACATCTGCTGCGGATGCTGCCAGCGCGCCTGCCAGAGGCCCGCCGTGATCAGTTGCCGGGCCTGGTCCAGCAGTGCCTGCCGGACTACCTGCAGTGCCGGGTCACCGCCGCGGTTGGCCTGCACGGCCAGGAAGTAGCGGCGCAGCAGCGCGGGCGCCGCGACCTGGGCCACGATCCAGCCGGGCTGGAGGCCCGTGGGCGCCGCCTTGGCGCCCTCGCGCAGCCAGGCGGGCGCATCGCTCAGCGAGCAGGCGGGCGTGAAGGTGAAGCCCGCGCCGCAGTGGTAGAGCGAGCGGATGACGCGCGCGGAATCGTGTTCGTGGACGATGTTCAGCCGCAGCTCCCGCGCATCGGCGGCGGCCTCCACGGTCTGGCGGATGGAAAAGCGGCGCGACTGCAGCACCAGCGGCAGCTGGCAGGCATGGGCAAAGTCCATGTGCGGCAGGCCGCCGTCCGGCGCCGGGCGCAGCAGCGGGGCCACGCTGCCATCGACATCCTGGCCGCAGACGTAGATGGATTCCTCTGCCATGGGCTGCACCTGCAGGTCATGCAGGCTGGCCGTGTCCACAAGAATGGCCAAGTCGGCGCGCCGGTCCAGCATGGCCTTTTGCACCATCAGGCTCAGGTCGTCGAGCACGAAGATGCGTATGCGCGGGTGGCTGTGGCGCAGGCTGGCAATCAGGGGGCCTGCCAGCAGGCTGGTCAGCAAAAAGGGCAGGGCGATGGTGACCGAGCCTTCGGGGCCTTGGGGCAGGCGCTGTATGCGCTCGCGCATGGCATCGGCGTCGGACAGCAGGCGGCGGGCGTCCTCGTACAGCTGCGCGCCGGCCGGGGTGGGGGTCACGCCGGCGTGGCTGCGCTCCAGCAGTTGCGCACCCAGCTCGCCTTCCAGCTTCTTGATCTGCGCCGTGAGCGCAGGCTGGGCCACGTACAGCGAGTGCGCGGCGCGCGAGAGGCTGCCAGCCTCCAGCACGGCGATGAAGTAGCGCAGCGCCCGCAGGTCCATCTCAGCCCAGGGGGCGGTATTGCGGGCGCAGGGCCTCGATATCGCCTTCGGTCCAGGCGCGCAGTGCCTCCTGGGTGATCAGCAGCACCTGCTCGTCGCCCGAGCTGGTGTCCAGCCAGAACACGGGCAGGTCGGGGAAGGCGGCTTCGAAGAAGTCCTTTTCATTGCCGATCTCCAGCACGACCACGCCTTCCTTGGCCAGGCGCGAGGGCAGGTCCTGCAGCAGGCGGCGGATGAAGTCCATGCCGTCGGCGCCGCCGGCCAGCGCAAGCTCGGGCTCGGCCTGGTACTCGGCGGGCAGGCGCGACATGCTGTCGGCGTTCACATAGGGCGGGTTGCACAGCACCAGGTCCCAGGGGCCGGGCAGGGCGGCCAGGCCGTCGCTCTCCAGCAGTTGCACGCGCTCGGCGAGTTCATGGCGGTCCACGTTGATGCGCGCCACGGCCAGCGCGTCGGCCGAGATGTCGGCGCCCGTGACCTCGACCTCGGGCCAGGCCATGGCCGCCAGGCAGGCCAGGCTGCCGTTGCCCGTGCACAGGTCCAGCACGCGGCGCGTGCGGTCGGACAGCCAGCCGTCGATGCTGCCGTCGGCCAGCAGTTCGGCAATGAAGCTGCGCGGCACGATGGCGCGCTCGTCCACGTAGAAGGGCACGCCCTGCAGCCAGGCCTCGCGCGTGAGGTAGGCGGCGGGCTTGCGTGTGCGGATGCGCTCGGCGAACAGCTCGGCCACTTCGGCCTGCTGCTCGGCGCTCACCGGCTGGCTGGCCAGGGATTCGGGCGCGCCCGGCGCCAGTTCGCTGTCCAGTGGCAGGCCCAGCTTCCAGAGCGTGAGCCAGGCCGATTCGTCTTCGGCCGTGGCCGTGCCGTGGCCAAAGGCCACGCCGGCCGCCGTGAGCGCTGCGGCGCCCGAGGCCACGAGGTCGGCGATGGTGCTGCCCGAGATGGCGGGAATATTGGCAGGGGTGGGGGCGGATGTCATCGTCGGCTCCTTGGGCGCGCGTTCAGGCGGCCTGCTGGCGCTGCAGCTCCTGGAGCGTGCGGCGGTAAATGTTCTTGAGGGGCTCGATGTCGGCCACCACGATGTGCTCGTCGATCTTGTGGATGCTGGCGTTGGGCGGGCCCACTTCCACGACCTGGCTGCAGATCTGGGCGATGAAGCGGCCGTCGCTGGTGCCGCCCGTGGTGGACAGCTCGGTCTCCAGGCCGGTCTCGGCGCGGATGGCCGCCTGCACGGCATTCACCAGCGTGCCCGGCGTGGTCAGGAAGGGCTGGCCGCCGATGGTCCAGGCCAGCTCGTACTCCAGTCCATGGCGGTCCAGCACGGCGTGCACGCGCTGCTGCAGCGATTCGGCCGTGGACTCGGTGCAGAAACGGAAGTTGAAGTCGATGGTCACATGGCCGGGGATGACGTTGGATGCGCCCGTGCCGCCATGCATGTTGCTGATCTGCCAGCTGGTGGGCGGGAAGAAGGCGTTGCCCTCGTCCCAGCGCGTGGCGGCCAGTTCGGCCAGGGCCGGCAGGGCCTGGTGGATGGGGTTGCGCGCCAGCTGCGGGTAGGCGATGTGGCCCTGGATGCCCTTGACGGTGAGGCGTCCGCTCATGGTGCCCCGGCGGCCGTTCTTGATCATGTCGCCCGTGCGGTCCACGGAGGTGGGCTCGCCCACGATGCACCAGTCCAAGCGCTCGCCGCGCTCGCGCAGCAGCTCGACCACGACCTTGGTGCCGTCCACCGAAGGGCCTTCCTCGTCGCTGGTCAGCAGCAGGGCAATGTCGAAGGAGGGAGTTGGCGTCTCGGCCAGGAACTCCTCCAGTGCCACGACAAAGGCGGCGATGGAGGTCTTCATGTCGCTGGCGCCGCGGCCGTACAGCTTGCCGTCGCGGTGCGTGGGCACGAAGGGCGGGCTGTTCCACTGCTCCAGGGGGCCGGTGGGCACCACGTCGGTATGACCGGCAAAGACCAGCACGGGCCGGTCGGTGCCTGCGCCGGAGCGCCTGGCCCAGAGATTGCGCACGCGAAAGCTGTCTGGGCCGCTATCGATGCGCTCGCAGGCAAAGCCCATGGGCAGCAGGGCATCGGCCAGGAGTTCAAGGCAGCCGGCGTCTTCGGGAGTGACGGAGGGCAGGCTGATCAGCTGCTCGGTCAGTTGCAAGGTGCGGGACATGGTGGGAAGGTCAAAAAAACAAAAAAGTCGGAGGGCTGGCTGGCGCCAGCGTGCTCCGACATTGTGAACGCTGCAGGCCCGGCTGTTCAGTTCGGCTTGACTTCCAGCATGATTTCGGTGAACGAGGGCATGTCGTCCTCGCCGGGCGTGGCCAGTTCGGCGAACTGGCTGGACGGCGCGGCATGGCCGGCCTTGACCACGTCGTTTTCCAGGCGCCACATCAGGTTGGTGGGCGAGTCGGCAAAGGCCAGTCCCTCGGCGCGGTCGATGCGGCCCGAGCGGATCAGCTGGGCCAGCGCCTCTTCAAAGGTCTGCGAGCCTTCGGCCATGGATTTCTCCATGGCCTCCTTGACGCCCGAGAAGTTGCCGCGCTCGATGAGGTCGGCGATCAGCTTGGTGTTGAGCATCACCTCGACGGCCGGCATGCGGCCGCCATCCACGGTGCGCACCAGGCGCTGGGAGATCACGCCCTTGAGCGCTGCCGACAGCTCGCCCAGCATGGTCGGCCGGATTTCCTCGGGGAAGAAGGACAGGATGCGGTTGAGCGCGTGGTAGCTGTTGTTGGCGTGCAGCGTGGCAAGGCACAAATGGCCCGACTGCGCAAAGCCCATGGCCGAGGACATGGTCTCGCGGTCGCGGATCTCGCCGATCAGGATCACGTCGGGCGCCTGGCGCAGCGCATTCTTGAGCGCAACCTGCAGCGATGCCGTGTCGGATCCCACTTCGCGCTGGTTGACGATGGAGCGCTTGTTGCGGAACTGGTATTCGATGGGGTCCTCGATGGTGAGGATGTGGCCCGTGAGCTTTTCATTGCGTGCATCGATCATCGAGGCCAGGGTCGTGCTCTTGCCCGAGCCCGTGGAGCCCACGACCAGCAGCAGGCCGCGCTTTTGCATGATCAGCTCGCCCAGCACGGGCGGCAGGTTCAGCGTGTCCATGGGCGGGATGTGCTGGGCGATGAAGCGGATCACCACGGCGCAGCTGCCGCGCTGGTGCATGGCGCTGACGCGGAAACGCCCCACGCCGCGCAGCGGCACGCCCATGTTGAGCTCGCCCGTCTCGTCCAGCTCCTGCAGGCGCTCGGCCGGCACGATCTCGGCCAGCAGGCTGCGCGGCGCATCGGGCGGCAGCAGCTGGTTGTTGATGGGGACGCATTCGCCGTTGATCTTGATCAGCGCCGGCGCGTTGACCGCCAGGTAGACGTCGGACGCCTGCTTCTCGCCCATCAGGCGCAAAATCCTCTCCATCGTGCCCATGTGTTCCCCCAAATTCGTGTGCTGTCGCTGTTCTTGGATCGTTGTCACGCGCTTTTGACGTGAAACGGGCGTCCGCTGCCTGGTGGCCGGGGACGCCCTAGAGAGTATGCCTTGGTCCATCCCCTGAACAGGGGATGTTTTGGCGCCGCAACCACGCCTTTGGCGCGGTCCGGATGCAGGTCAATCGCGCAGCAGGTCGTTCAGGCTCGTGGTGGAGCGTGTCTTGGCATCGACCTTCTTGACGATGATGGCGGCGTACATGCTGTAGCGGCCGTTGTCCTTGGGCAGGTTGCCCGACACCACCACCGAGCCGGCAGGCACGCGGCCATAGCTGGTCTCGCCGGTCGCACGGTCATAGATGGGAGTGGACTGGCCGATGTACACGCCCATGGAGATCACGGAGTTCTCTTCCACGATCACGCCTTCGACGATTTCGGAACGCGCGCCGATGAAGCAGTTGTCTTCGATGATGGTCGGGTTGGCCTGCAGCGGCTCCAGCACGCCGCCCAGGCCCACGCCGCCGGACAGGTGCACGTTCTTGCCGACCTGGGCGCAGGAGCCCACGGTGGCCCAAGTGTCGACCATGGTGCCTTCGTCCACGTAGGCGCCGATGTTCACGTAGGAGGGCATCAGGATGGCGCCCTTGGCGACGAAGCTGCCACGGCGGGCCACGGCCGGAGGCACGACGCGCACGCCGGTGGCGGCGATCTCGGCCTCGGTCATGCCGGCGAACTTGGTGGGGACCTTGTCGAAGAAGTTCAGGTCGCCGGACTGCATCAGCACGTTGTCCTTGAGGCGGAAGGACAGCAGCACGGCCTTCTTGATCCACTGGTGCACGGTCCACTGGCCCACGCCTTCGCGCGTGGCCACGCGCAGCTGGCCGTTGTTCAGGGCTTCGATCACGTGGTCCACGGCCTCGGTCACTTCCTTGGGGGCGGCAGCGGGGGAGAGGCTGGCACGGTTGTCCCAGGCGGTGTCGATGATGGATTGCAGCTGTTGCGTCATATGGCTTTGGTGATCAAAGGGTTTGTGAGGAAAGGGGAGTGCAGGGCTGTCTCAGCGCTGGCGCGATTCTATGAACTGTGCAATGCGCTGGGCGGCTTCCAGGCATTCTGCGGTCTCGGCCACCAGGGCCATGCGCACGCGCCCGGCGCCGGGGTTGCGGCCATTGGCCTCGCGCGCCAAGTAGCTGCCAGGCAGCACGGTCACGCCGGTGGCGGCATACAACTCGCGTGCAAAGTCGGCGTCGTCCAGGCCCAGCGATTCGGGAATGCCGGCCCACAGGTAGAAGCTTGCGTCGGGCAGGCGCACATCCATCACGCGCGCCAGCACGGGCGTGACCTGATTGAATTTTTCGCGATACAGGCGGCGGTTTTCCTCGACATGGGCCTCGTCGGCCCAGGCCGCCATGCTGGCCGTCTGCACCACGGGGCTCATGGCGCCGCCGTGGTAGGTGCGGTACAGCAAAAAGGCCTTGATCAGGGCCGCATCGCCCGCCACGAAACCGCTGCGCAGGCCAGGCACGTTGCTGCGCTTGGACAGGCTGGTGAACATCAGCAGGTTCTTGTAGTCCGTGCGGCCCAGGCGCTGCGCGGCTTCCAGTCCGCCCAGGGGAGGCGTGCCGTCGAAGTAGATCTCGCTATAGCACTCGTCGCTGGCAATCACGAAGCCATGGCGGTCGGACAGCGCAAACAGCTTTTCCCATTCGGCCAGCGGCATCACCGCGCCCGTGGGGTTGCCGGGAGAGCACACGAAGATCAGCTGGGTCTTTTCCCACACGTCGGCGGGAACGCTGTCCCAGTCCACCGCGAAATTGCGCGCAGCATCGCTGGGGGCGTAGTACGGCTGGGCGCCGGCCAGCAGGGTGGCGCCTTCGTAGATTTGATAGAACGGGTTGGGGCAGATCACGCGCGCGCCGTCCTGGCTGGCGTCCACCACGACCTGGGTGAAGGAGAACAGGGCCTCGCGCGAGCCGTTGACCGGCAGCAACTGGGCGGCGGCGTCCAGCGCAATGCCGTAGCGCTGGCGCGCCCACTGGGCGCAGGCTTCGCGCAGCGCGGGCTCGCCGGCTGTGGCCGGGTACTTGGCTAGGCCGCCCAGGTCGGCGCTCAGCGCCTGTTCGATGAAGGGCGGCGTGGCATGGCGGGGCTCTCCGATGCCAAGGCTGATGGGGCGCACGCCCGCCGGTGGCTGGACCCCGGCGAACAGTTTGCGAAGACGCTCAAACGGGTAGGGCTGGAGTCGGGAGAGCAGGGGATTCATGGGCTCGCATTATGGATTGATGCGCTTTCGGCATGCCGTTGTCACAGGGGACTGCGGGTCTGCACGCTGGCTTTTTTGCATTCTGTTACCTATTCTGGCATGGTCTCGACTGGGGCCATGCCAACTCGTGTGGCGGGGCCTCGCAAACGGTGAATTCCAGATACCAATGACAAGAGAGGCAGACAGCTATGCAGGCAGGCGCTGGCATGGAAAAAGATGGAAGCAGGCATCGTAAGCATACATCCGGCCCAGGTGCCGGCTTCCTCGTATGCACGGTGTGGGCATTGGCGGGACCGGCGCTGGCGTTGGTGGCCGATTCGATGGGCCTGGGGCCCTGGGTTTGGGCAGCCTTGCTGCTGTGGGCCGGGCTGCTGCTGGGCGGCCTGCACAGGCTCTGGTCGCGGGTGATCGGCGAGCGCGAATTGCTGCAGCAGGCCATGCAGGGCATCGCCCAGGGAGACCTGAGCCAGCGCGTGGCCGTGGAGGCTGCGGCCTCCCAGGAGGGCGCAGGCGCCGTCCAGACGCCCAAGGCCTTGCTGGGCGGCATGGTGACCTCGCTGTCTGGCATGGTGGCCGATGTGCGCAGCAATGCGGCCCTGGTGGCGCAGGCCGGGCAACAACTGGTGAACGAGCACCAGGCACTGTCCGATCGCACCGAACTGCAGGCCACCAACCTGGCCCAGACCGTGGTCAGCGTGGAGCAGTTGAGCAGCGCCGTGCAGCACAACGCCGATGTGGTGGGCGTGGTCCATCACCAGGCCAGCGCCGTGCGCGGCGCCGCCGATGAAGGCGTGGTGGCCATGGGCCGCGCCGTGGAGTCGGTGGAGACCATTGAAAGCAGCGCCGGCCGCATGCGCGAGATCATCGGTGTGATCGACGGCATTGCGTTTCAGACCAACATCCTGGCCCTCAACGCTGCCGTGGAAGCGGCGCGTGCGGGCGAGCAGGGCCGCGGCTTTGCCGTGGTGGCCAGCGAGGTGCGCTCCCTGGCCGGCCGCTCGGCCGAGGCGGCGCGCGAGATCCGCCACCTGATCGGCGATGCGCTGGCCCAGGTGGAGCACAGCACCGAACTGATCCGCACGGCCGGACGTGGCATGGAGCGCGTGACCGAAGGCATTCGCCAGGTGGCCGAGCACATGGGAGAGCTGTCGCAGTCCACCGGCAGCCAGAGCACGGGTCTGGCCGAGATCAGCCGCGCCGTTCACCAGATCGACGAGATCACCCAGCACAACGCGCAGATGGTGGGCCACGCGCTGGACCAGGCCCGGGCGCTGCAGCACCGCGCGCAGATGCTGTCAGGGGCGGTGTCGCGCTTTCGGCTGCAGCAGGGCACGGCGGAGGAGGCCGTGGCCCTGGTCGAGTCGGCCCTGGGCCTGGCGCGGCGCGGAGTGGCCACCGAGGCACTGCTGGCCGCTGTGAACGATCCGGCCCAGCCCTTCCATGACCGTGACATGTACGTCTTCGCCCTGGCAGCCGACGGCAGCTACCGTGCCTTTGGCGGCAACCCTGCGCGCGTGGGCGTGCGAGTCCAGGAATTGCCCGGCGTGCGTGGCGAACAGCTGCTGACCGACATCATTGCCCAGGCCGAGCGCGGGCCGGGCTGGGTGGAGTACGACTTCAGAAACCCGGCCACGCAGCAGGTGCAGACCAAGATGTCCTTCGTCTGCAAGCATGGCGGGCTGTACTGGGGATGCGGGGTCTACAAGAGTCTGGCGCTGGCGGCATAGCCTTGGCCTGGAAGGCAGACTGCCGCCTGGCGGGCTTCACTGGCACGCGTTCGGCGATGAACCGCCGCCCGCGCGCTGGGCACGAGCGCGGGCCAGGATGGCGGCGATGGTGGCCTGCTTGCTCTCGGCCACGGGAGGTGCGGGGCAGGGTGCGTGAGGGCTGGCGTCGTCGTCGGCTGCCTGCTCTGCCTGCGCACGAGGCGTCGGTGCCCGGCTTGCACTCAAACGCTCGCGCTCCACTTCACGCTCTCGGCGCAGCACATAGCGCTGGCGCGCATGCTCGGCCTGCTGGGGGCTCCAGGCAGACCAGCCTGTGGCCGGGCCGCTGGCATTGTGCAGTTCGATGCAATCGACCGGACACACGGGAATGCACAGTTCGCATCCCGTGCAGTGGGCTGCGATCACCGTGTGCATGAACTTGTTGGCCCCCAGGATGGCATCCGTGGGGCAGGCCTTGATGCACAGGGTGCAACCGATGCACCAGGCCTCGTCGATCACGGCCACGGTGCGCGGGGCTTCCATGCCGTGCTCGGCGCTCAGCGCAACAACGGGCCGGCCCGTCAATGCGGCCAGCCGCTCCACGCCCGCAGCGCCGCCCGGTGGGCACTGGTTGATGCCAGCCTCGCCCGAGGCCACGGCCTGGGCGTAGCTGGCGCAGTCAGGGTAGCCGCAACGCGTGCACTGTGTCTGCGGCAGCGCCGCGTCTATGCGTGCTGCCAGATCGTCGCGGGCAAGGATTGCGAAGGCGGGCATGGCGTGCCGGGCTTGCTCGGTGCTCAGCCTGCCTGCACCTTGGCACCGCGCTTGCGCGGCTGCTCGGTGGCCGAGGGCGCGTCATCGCTCAGGCTGCTGGTGTGACCTGCCGCGCTGGCGGCCGTGGCGCTTTCGGGCTGGTGGGCACTGATGAACTCGCGCACCTGCGGGTAGACGATCTCTCTCCAGCGCCTGCCGCTGAAAATCCCGTAGTGGCCGGCGCCCGGCACTTCAAGGTGCTTGCGCTGCTCGGCTGCGATGCCCGTGCACAGATCGTGCGCTGCGCGCGTCTGGCCCGAGCCGGAGATGTCGTCCAGCTCGCCTTCGACGGTCAGCAGGGCGCTGCCCTTGATGTCCTGCGGGCGCACCAGTTCAACCTTGTCCTCGGGCGAACGCACTTCCCAGGTGCCATGGACCAGCTTGTAGTCCTGGAACACCGTGGCGATGGTCTCGAGGTAGTAGTCGGCATCCATGTCGAGCACGGCGTTGTACTCGTCATAGAACTTGCGGTGATGCTCGGCGCTGGCGTCGTCACCCTTGATCAGGTCCTTGAAGTAGTCGTAGTGGCTCTTGGCGTGGCGGTCCGGATTCATGGCCACGAAGCCCGAGTACTGCAGGAAGCCCGGGTACACGCGGCGGCCTACGCCCGGATAGCCTTCGGGCACGCGGTAGATCACGTTGTTCTCGAACCACTCGAAGCTGCGGTTCTGCGCCAGGTTGTTCACCGAGGTCGGCGAGCGGCGCGCATCGATGGGGCCGCCCATCATGGTCATGGACAGCGGAGGCGTCTCGCCACGGCTGGCCATCAGCGACACGGCAGCCAGCACCGGCACCGTGGGCTGGCACACGCTGACCACGTGGCACTGGCCGTACTTGCCCTGCAGGTAGCGGATGAACTCCTGCACATAGTTCACGTAGTCGTCGAGGTGGAACTCGCCATCGGCCAGCGGCACCAGGCGGGCGTTCTTCCAGTCGGTGATGTAGACCTTATGGTCGCCCAGCATGCTTTGCACCGTATCGCGCAGCAGCGTGGCGTAGTGGCCCGACAGCGGCGCCACGATCAGCACCACGGGCTGGCTCAGCATGGTCTGCAGCGTATCGGTGTCGTCGGAGAAGCGCTTGAAGCGGCGCAGCTCGCAAAACGGCTTGTCCACTTCGACGCGCTCGCGGATGGTCACGTCAACGCCGCCCACATCCACACTGTGCAGGTTGAATTCGGGCTTCTCGTAATCCTTGCCAAGGCGGTAGAACAGATCGAACCCGGCGGCCATGCGCTGGGACATCGGACCTTGGCTCAGCAACGAGTGGGGGTTGCTGTAGAGCTTGGCTGCAGCTTGCGCGAAATCGGCAAAGGGCTCGACCATGGCGCGCTGGATTTCGTAGAGCTGATAGAGCATGGATACAAGGGGTTGTTTGGATATGTTGCAGTGCAATATATCAGCAGCAAGCTAAGAAAATTGGTAGTAAAACCCCTTTGATGCTGTCGCGTAAGTGATAGTTTCTACCGATAGGCCTGGGCGAGCGGCCGCCTCAGCCCTGGCCATCCTGCAATGCAGTCCCCCGCGCTAGGCGGCAAGCGCCGCCTCGGCCGGTTTGGTGCGCGCAAGCCGCATCACCTCTGAAGGCGGCAATTGCTTGAGCTGGTGATTGCTCCACACCTGGCGCCAGCGGCGCGCCCCCGCCAGCCCGTTGCGCAACCCCAACATATGCCGTGCGATGGAGTACCAGTGCGTGCCATGCGTGCGCGCCTCTCGCTCCATGTAGGCCACCATCTGCTCCTCGATGGACTCGCGCGTGTGCTCCATGCTCGCATCGCCGTAGTACAGCGCATCCCACGAGGCCAGCCACCAGGGGTTGTGATAGGCCTCGCGGCCCACCATCACGCCATCGACCTGCTGCAGCAGTTCCTGCACCGTGGCATCTGCCTTGATGCCGCCGTTGATGGCAATGGTCAGTTCCGGAAAATCCTGCTTGAGCCGGGCCACGATCTCGTAGCGCAGCGGCGGGATCTCGCGGTTTTCCTTGGGCGACAGGCCCTTGAGCCAGGCATTACGCGCGTGAACTATGAACACGCGGCAGCCCGCATCCGCCACCGTGCCAACGAAATCGCGCACGAACTCGTAGCTCTCATCCTTGTCGATGCCAATGCGGTGCTTCACCGTGACGGGCACATCCACCACATCCACCATCGCCTTCACGCAATCGGCCACCAGCGGCGCCTCGTTCATCAGGCATGCGCCAAACGCGCCGCGCTGCACCCGCTCGCTGGGGCAGCCGCAGTTCAGATTGATCTCGTCATATCCCCACTGCGCTCCCAACCGCGCAGCCTGCGCCAGATCCGACGGCTCGCTGCCGCCGAGCTGCAACGCCACCGGATGCTCCTCGGCCTCGAACCGCAGATGCCGTGGCACATCACCGTGCAGCAGTGCGCCCGTGGTCACCATCTCGGTATACAGCAGGGTATGGCGGCTCAGCAGTCGGTGCAGGTAGCGGCAGTGCTTGTCAGTCCAGTCCATCATGGGTGCAACGGACATGCGCCACATGCTGGCAGGTGCTTGGTTTTCTACGTTTGTCATTGATCTGATTGGGTTTTTTGCTCTGGCGTCGTTGCCTGGTTCTTCGCCATCCAACCCCGTTTTTGCTGACTTTCTCGCTGGCTTTGCCACATCCTTCACCTGTCGCAAAACAGATGGAACCATCACTTCACGCAAGCGCGCACACGGCTTGCTTGCTCGCTTGCCTGCACCGCACAGATCCGGCTGATGGAGAACGGCACGTTTGTCCACCGCGAAAGCCAGGCCTATCGTCGGAAAGTGCTGGCCAATGGGTGGCTGCGCAGGCGCGAGCACGAGATGGACCGGGAGCACGCTTTTGGCCAGGCGCCAGGCCGTGCACAAGAAAATTTCAGTGGGGGAGCCACTGCGGGATTATGTCAGTGCGGTCAAAAACGTGACTGAGTGGGGCCGTTGCAAAAAGGCCGGCATCGCGCGACTGCAGGCCTCTGGTCGGGCCGACCTCCAGGCCGCCAAGCTCACGGTGCAGGATCTGATGGGCCACACCAAGAAGCGGTGCACGGAGGACGAGGCCGGCCCGCCGCCGTGCTCAATGACATGGTGTG
This sequence comes from Delftia sp. DT-2, assembly GCF_028401915.1. NCBI lineage: Bacteria > Pseudomonadati > Pseudomonadota > Betaproteobacteria > Burkholderiales > Comamonadaceae > Delftia > Delftia sp. DT-2. Next base: position 2,812 of record NZ_JAQOTI010000005.1, on the reverse strand, counting down.
GCTGCGCCAGGTCTTCCTGCATGCTTCGGCCGCGCGCGGCATTGATGCGCCGCTGCAGGTGCTGGATCGCGCCAGGCTCAAGCTGCTGCGCACGCGGGTGCCCGCCTACGCGGCAGGGCTTCAAGCGTGGCCGACAAGACTGCCTTGAATCCAAGTGAGAGCTCTCCCTGGAGCAAATTTCATCCATTGCGCGAAACTGGGGTAATGGTAGCTAGATGTAAGTGAGTGGCGAGAAGCGGATAAATTTGATCTTCATTCATTTGGTGTTGGTAAAGAATTTCTATCTGCACATTGCTTTTCGATGGCATATTGACGAGGCCATGCATCGAATAAGACAAATGGAGGCACGCCAAATGAATGTTAGAGAGAGGCAAGAATCATTCGCGCCGCAATCGCGGTTGCAAGCATTGATGGTTGATTGCGAGGTGGAAGATTTTTCAGGGTTGGGCCTGTTGCTCGGTCAGGCTGGATATGATACGCGAATGGCGGCAAGTGCGCCGGAAGCGTTGGCTGAGTTTGCTGGTGGACGAATTGATTTGTTGATATGCAATACGCGTGTAATTGACAAGGATGGTGGGCAGTGGCTGGAAAATCTCGTTGGGCAGTCCCCTGATCTGTTCGTGATTTTTCTTTCGGAATGCAGTCCCGTGGCAATTACGAAAGGCCTTGGTCGGTTGCTGGGCTTGCACCGCCATATAGTCAAACCTTGGAATAGTGAGCAATTTTTGGCTGTCATTGAGCAACTGAATGATCAAAAAATTACACGCTATGAGAATATTCGGCTAGAGCAAAAAAATAGAGCGCTGACGAAGGAGTTGGCAGAACTAAATGCAGCTGTTGAGCTGACTGCCCATGAGCATGACGACGAATTGTTGGAGGCGCATAGGAAACTTAAAAAAAGCTTCGTCGCATCGATCCGAATGTTTTCAAATCTGCTTGAGTGGCGAGGGGGGATACTTGCCGGACATTCAAGACGCGTTGCGGATCTAACCCGCCGAACCGCAAGTATTATGCAGCTAAGTGAAGCAGAGCAGCAGAATGCTTTTGTCGCTGCGCTCATTCATGATATCGCTCATATTACTCTTCCCGATGGGATGTTAAGCAAGCCCGTCCCAAGTTTAAGTCATGAGGAACTGGATAAGTATAGAAACCATAGCAGTTTGGGGGAGCAGCTGCTTCTGTCGATAGATGATGCGCATCTTGTCGCTACTCTAGTCAGGTCTCACCATGAGCGATTCGATGGAGCAGGTTACCCTGATGGCCTAAAGGGGAAGGATATTCCAATAGGTGCTCGCATAATTGCGGTTGCTGATTTTTACGATGACCTGATGGTGGGGCATTTGAGCAGTAAGCCGCTAACTTGCGCAGAGGCAAGAACGCTCATTTCGCATAGTAGAGGAGCACAATTTGATCCAGAGGTGGTGGATGCTTTCTTGCAAATTGTGATTCAGGCGACCCCTGCTACCGACCCGGCTCCAATTAATGTTCCCTGTTCAGAACTGAGGCTAGGGATGATTTTGGCTCAAGACTTCGTATCGAGGGAAGGCTTGATCTTGCTTACAGCAGGTCGAGTTTTGACGCAAGAGTTGATACGCAGAATGCAATTGCGTGTTGATCTTGGTCGAAAGTTTCCAATTCGTGCTGTAGCGACGGCTGTTTGATTGGATTGAGTAATTATTTTGGTCTGGACTTGGTCCAGTTTTTTATGGCCTTCGCTCTCTGGTTGTTTTTGAGAATTTGAGTAGAATTTCTCCATTGGTTGTAATTGCTTGTTTTTCTGATATGTCAGCTATAAGTGAAGGCGGTACTTCTGTTGAATACAGCTTGTTTTTGCTTATTCTATATAAAATCCTCGTTTTTCCGACTATGAATTCATCTCCTTCGATTATTCCTATATACCGGCCATTTTTTTGTATAGGCTTTCCACCATCCGCCTTCGATCATTTTATGCCTCGCTGTGCTGTGATTTATTATTGGCGCCACCATGCCAATTCTTGAGCATGAAATGTTATTATGAAAGCCGCTCGATATTTCAATTGATGCAAAATTTGACAAAGTAATTGATTTTGATAATTTATTATCAAAATCACGCTTGGCAAGAGTAGTATCTGGATATACGTGGAAACACGGATGGTCACTTGGCGTAAATCTCGACGTCGTGCCTACCAAGGCTGCCACCTTCGGCAGGATGAGCAAGGAACACATGCAGGCGCCGCAGTGGGAGCGCATCAAGCGGGATTGCTGGAGCCGGTCCTCGCTGCGCGTCCGTAGGACTCTCGCCACCGGAATCTTGCCCAGGGACCGACAGCCTGCAGCCTGTTGCTGGCACACCATGACAGCTCTGAAGCAACAGGAGTAATGAATGGCGATTTCAGAAAAGATCCAGGACCTGCGCAAGTGGGATGACTCTCGCAAGGGATTCACGGGAGAGCATTGGCTTGTGCTCGGTGCCGGCCTCTTGGCGCTGCGCCATGCCCGGCGCGCGGAAAGTGGCATGGGCCGCCTTGTGAGTGGTGCGCTGGGCACGGCACTGATAGCGCGCGCGGCCACGGGCCGCGACGGTGTATTGGGAACGGCAGGACGATTGGCTGCAAAGCCCACCCTGGCCGAGCGCCTGCTGATCGCCGCGCGCCGCCTGTAGACGCCCGGACAAAGGAAAGGCCCGCAGTTGTGAACTGACCCCAAGAAGTTGGACGGTTGGAAGCTAGCGGCTCAAGGCCTGAGTTCGGTACTGCACCGGGCTCAGGCCTTTTAGTTTGAGCTTGATGCGTTGGTGGTTGTAGTAATGAATGTAGCGGCGCAGGCCGCGCTG
>NZ_JAQOTI010000049.1:0-1777 GCF_028401915.1 Delftia sp. DT-2 | reverse complement strand
CTAGTCGCCTGGGCGGCCAAGCTGGACCCCTGGGGCAATGTGCTGCAGGAATACAACCCGCAAGGCATCCACCAGGCGATCCGGCTGCCAGGGCAGCACCATGACAGGGAAACAGGGCTGTATTACAACCGGCATCGGTATTACGATCCGGTGGTGGGCAGTTATATCAATCAGGATCCGATCGGGTTGATGGGCGGGGTAAACTTGATTAAATATCCATTTAATCCAAATGCGGATATTGATCCATTTGGCTTGTTCGGGTTTGGAAATATTTTTGAAGATGCAAAGAAAATGTGGGAAGTAAAGGAAAAGGGTGATCAAATAAATGATGCAAAAGAAACGGCGGATCTAGTGAAAGAGATCGGGAATAAAGGGCGTCGACGCAGAGAGCTTCAAGATAAGATATCGAAATGCATACTTGCTGTCCCTGATGTTCCAAAGGGGTGTGAGGATTTGTCTGCTATGGAGAAAGAGATTGATACTCTAATGAAGGAAGGCGTTAAGGATGTCGGGAAAGTCGCAAAAGACGCTATAGAGAATACGCCTGGAACCACAGCGACTGGACCTGTCTCAAATCCTAAGATACCAATTAAATTCCCTTGGTGATAGTATCTCATTAAAGTAAGACAATTTCATTGGAAATAAATTTATTTCATGGAGATTTATGCCGTTTCAAAGAAGAATATTGTTACTAGTAATTTCTTCACTTTTCCCTTTTTTGTTTGTTTTGCCGTCGTTTGCGCAGAAGAAAGAAGCCTTATGTCAAAAATATGCAAGATCAATAGAGGAACTGAAAAGAGCGGCCTCTGACGGGGATATCCATTCTCAACTATGCCTTGGTGAAATTTATTTAAATGATGAAGGCAGTTATCGAGACTATAAAGAAGCTTTTAAATGGTTTTTTTTGGCCGCGAGTAACGGCGATGCGAATGCTCAGTATATCGTGGGTGTTTTGAATGATGACGGGAAAGGTGTCCCTCGAAATTTTAAAGAGGCATTGAAGTGGTATACATTATCTGCCGAGAACGGAAATCAAAAATCTCAGTTAATGATGGGATTAATTTACAAAGAAGGCGAAAAGGTTAAGAGAGATTACAAAGAATCAATGAGATGGTTTCATCTCGCTGCGGCGCAGGGAAATAGAGATGCACAATTTCAGCTAGGTTTGATGTATGGGCTGGGGCGCGGTACTCCTCAAGATTCAAATGAGGCAAGAAAGTGGTTTGATTCTGCAAAAAGGTGATTTATGTCAATGTTGCCGGTAAACTCGCCAACAAATGAAAGAAGCGCAATATCTCTGTAGATTTTTCTCACATTGCTCATGACCTGCAGTTCGTCCTCACGCCGATACAAGAAAATGTGGTGCTGCACCGTCGATGCACTTCCTCCAGGACGACCCCAGCCACACGCCAGCCCTAGTCCTCATGAAAACGATGCTCAGCGCCATGCCGTGCGAGATGCAGCAAGAGCCTACCTGGCACCTGCGCCACACCCTTGAGCACGGCCTGCCGCCCGGCGCCCAGGCCATGCTGAGCGAATAGGCCGAGGGCGGCGCACGCATGTTCGGTATGCATGCAGGCCCAACAGCAGGAGCAGGAGCAGGAGCAGGAGCAGGAGCAGGAGCAGGAGCAGGAGCAGGAGCAGGCCAAAGCGTAGCAGTCGCGCATCGCCATTCACCGCTACCACTGTGACCATCTAGGTGTCGCATCCCGGACGATTGCATAGACTCTAAACGCTATCCACTCTTCATGGCCCGAGCCGTTCTAAAGGAGTTGAT
>NZ_JAQOTI010000048.1:0-1782 GCF_028401915.1 Delftia sp. DT-2 | reverse complement strand
CAGCGCAGCGCCAACAGCGCAGCGCCCGCAGGCCAGAGCGACAGCACGGAAATCATCTACCTGCCCACGGCCAGCGGCCCCATGCCCATTGCGGCAGAAATCAACGGCCGGCTGTACGCCATCCACACGGACCACCTGAACACGCCCCGGCGCCTGACCAACCAGCAAGGGCAGGTGGCCTGGCAATGGCTGATCTCAGGGTTTGGCGAAGTGCGGCCCACCACGGGCGACCGTGGCTACGGCCAGACGGTCAGCGGCCCCAGCTACGCGCAGGCGGTGAAGTTCGACCTGCGGTATCCGGGGCAGGTGTTTGATGAAGAGACGGGGCTGTCGTACAACCTGCACCGGTACTACGATGCGGCGACGGGGAGATACATCCAGGCGGATCCGATCGGGTTGGAGGGTGGGTGGAATCGGTTTGGGTATGTGGGTGGGAATCCGTTAAATTGGTCTGACTCGCGAGGGTTAGATAATCCAGGTATGGGCCCCTACTCAAGCGGTGTTATGGTCTATTACTATGGAGGCGGCTCTGGTCACGTCGGTGTTGGGATAAATGGAAGTGGATCTTTTGGATACTACCCCACGAGCCCATCAAAGACAAATTATGAGCTTATATTTCCGGGGGTTCCTGGTACAGTAGAGTTAGATGCATTCCATCAGAAGCAACCAGATAAATCGATTTGGATTGAAGGAAGTCAAGAAAGTGTTGATTTGTTGAAAAAATATATAAAAGAAATGAGCATCGATCCAGGAGTTTATTCGCTTCCCTTTAATAATTGCACGACCTTCGTTTCGGATGGCCTTCGGTTGTCGAATTTTAAAAATGTACCTCACTCTGTTATTCCATTGAGTTTTATAGAATCTCTGGAGAGATTGCATGGTAAAAAATAAAAAAATAATTCTAAGTATTATTTTCTGTGTGTTTGTGATTTCTTATGCAATTTACCAGTTCTTGGAAAGAAATGATGATAAATTTTTGTGGAAGAAAGCTTATCGGTTCTATGTTGTAAATCCAACAATGGATTGCATAAAAAAATCAGTTGTTGATGTTGGCGGCAATGAAGTAATTGAAGCTGGAGTGGACGGTGTTTACGTGACTATGATTGAGTTAAACAATAAATCTGAAAAAAGCTCAACATTGACTAGTATTTTGCCAAATTCAAATATAGAAATATCATTTTCCATATCTATGAATAAACTAGACAAAAATGACGAGAATCATATAAATGAGACTTTGATGAAATATAGAGGATTATTAGAAATGAATTGTCGATAGATAGGCATGACCGTCGTGACGAAAGGTCGTAATTCATGCATACAGCACCCTAAATATTCCCCACGGGCTGGAGCCTGGCCGACACCATCGAGCTCAGCGCCTCCGGCTACGCCTGGGACGCCAACGGCAACCGCACCCAGGTGCACTACAGCAATGCCCTGGCATCGGGCACCTCCACGCTGCAGCGCACCTACCAGACCGCTGCGGGCACCAACCGCCTGCAAAGCTATGCCCAGACGCTGCAGCGCCCGGGCAGCGCGGCGCAGACCAGCAACGTGACCTTCAGCTACGACGCTGCGGGCGGCCTGGTCAAGAAGGGCGACAACCACCTGCACTACGGCGCAGATGGCCGCATCGCCAAGGCCGGCGAGTACGCAGACGCTGCCGATGCACGGGCCGTCAGCTACGTCTACAACGCCCTGGGCCAGAGCGTGCTCAAGAGCGATGCGCGGGGCGCAGGTCAACCGGCCACGCTGCAGACCCTGTATGCCGAAGACGGCATAGGC
>NZ_JAQOTI010000047.1:0-2586 GCF_028401915.1 Delftia sp. DT-2 | reverse complement strand
CTGGCCCTGATCGACCCGCTGGGAAAGATCGACTGGCATATCGAACTCGATCCCTGGGGCAACTGCATCAGGGAATATAACCCCAGCCATCTCCACCAGCCTATTCGGATGCAGGGACAGCATCTGGATGAGGAATCGGGGCTTTTCTACAACAGGCATCGGTATTACGACCCGGCGCTGGGGAGGTATATCAGCCGCGATCCGATTGGGTTGATGGGGGGAATGAATTCGTATCTCTATTCAGGCGATCCCAACCACTGGTTTGATCCGCTGGGTCTGCAGAAGATATCTTCTGGAAGAAATAGAACTGGCGTGAGGCAACCCGCGCTCTTTGATCACCAGGTTCCACAGGCTGAACTGGATACGCAGACTGCAGGAATGCTCCAGCTTCCTGACTATGGTTCAGGTGGATTGGTGGCGGGAAAGAAGCCTTGGCAGAGTGCGGCGCAGCAGTTCAGCCCGCATGACTACACGCAGTATTGCAATCAATGGAGCAAGATGAATCTCACATGTAGTCGAAAAGATCGCGAGCCTGGGAGAGATGTGAAGGTCCCGGGCGACTATATACCCAACGACTTCCCTTGGAAAACATCTGAACTTCCTGAAGGCTACTCATGTGATATGCCATATTATTTTCTTGATATCCAGGGTGCTGGATCTGCTGCAACTGCAGATACAGGTGATCTCGCTGATTTACTAAAAAACATGATCCAAAAACGAAGGGGCATGAGAAAATGAAGAAACTGATTTTTCTTATTGCAATGAATATTTCCATTACCAGCAACGCATTATCCTTTGATGATGAGTGTGCCGGCTTTTTTACCCCAAAAGGAATCATGGCAAATTTCCCAATATTAAAGCAGAGAGACACATGGGAGTGGTACAAAAAAGTTCGCCCAGAATATGTTTGGAGTGCCGAAACAGGAAATTATGCAGGAAGAGAATTCAAAAGCAATGGCTTCGGCTTTGTTGTAATAATAGGCGCCGCCGATCTTAGCAAAAACCATTCTCAAAAAGGAAAGATTGATGATCTTGTTAAATTCGCATCAAAAGGAGCATTTTTAACCAAGGACTCCGAATATTATTCAGACAATACAAAGAGAGATAGAATTAAATTAAAAACAATTGTCCGTGCAGATGTGATTGATAACAAATCAATAGGATTGGTAATTGCAGATTTGGAAGCATTAGAGTTAGCCAAGATAGGTAATCCAAGCCACATGAGATTAACTGCAATTCTTCCAGAAAAGGAAGAATCTTATACATGTTATCCAGAGATTGAGACACTAAAATAGTAAGTATTTATTTTAATATATAAACCATAAGCGAGTACAAGCACTCAGCGCAGCCGTCCTTCGGAAGCAGAGCCTTCTCAGCTTGAGTTGCAAAAGCACTGGATGCAAAAGAGGTAGTAATGTTCCAGCTTACTGACTATGGTTCTGGGGGGCTGGTTGCGGGAAAGACGCCTTGGCAGAGTGCGGCGCAGCAGTTCAGCCCGTTTGACTACACGCAGTATTGCAAGAAATGGAGCAAGGCGAATTTGACGTGTACTGCGGGAGATCGTGAGCCTGGAAGAGATGTCAGAGTTCCGAGTGATTATTTGCCCAATGACTCTCCTTGGAGGACATCTCATCTTCCTAAAAATTTCACATGTGACTCGCCATATTATTTCCCAGAGACTAACGGCGCTGGATCTGCCGCTACTGCTGACTTAAGCGATGTAGCTGATGTTACAGGAAGAATACTGCAAGGTCGTAGAGGAGTGAGACGATGAAAAAATGGATGTGTTCTTTTGTTTTAATGGGAGTACTTTATGCTAAGGCATTTGCAAGCGCAGACGATTGTGGTGCGTTTTTCATAAAAAATGGCGTTGTTGCGACTTTTCCAATTTTAAAGAAAAGACCTACATGGGAGTGGCATAAGAAAATTCGCCCTGAATACTCGTGGGTTGCTGAAACAGGTTTTTATAGTACGGGAAAATTTAAGGGTAACGGTTTCGGATTTGTCGCAATAGTCGGCACAGCCAATCTTGAGGACAATCCAGTACAGCAGGGGAAAATTGAAGATCTTATTTCATTCTCGTCAAAAGGAGCATTTTTAACAAAGGAATCAAAGTATTATTTCGATAATATAAAAAAAGAGCAAATTCAATTTGAAACCATAGTAGCTGCGAAAGTGATGGATGGTGAGTCAATTGGGGTTATGACCGTGAATAAAGAGGCAGCAAATATGGCAAAAATGGGAAACCCGACTCATATGAAGTTAACTGCCACTCTTCCAGGAAAAGACGAATCCTATACATGTTATCCAGCGATTGAGATCATCAAATAGAGTGCATTGAGTTCGAAGGCACAAACCACAAAAAAACCAAGCCGGAACAGGTCAAGTGCTGGCTAACCAATACTTCTACGATGTCTTCTGCCGCATCGGCAGCTCGCTCCTGATCTTCTACGGCCGGGCCGGGGACCGGCTCACGCTCATCCAATTGCCGCCCCGGGACAGCAGGCCAATGCGGCGCATCCACACCCTCTACGAACCGCACAGCCACGTTCCCCTGCTGCGCGTGGAAACCGCAGGGCTGCCCCC
>NZ_JAQOTI010000046.1:0-3008 GCF_028401915.1 Delftia sp. DT-2 | reverse complement strand
GCATCGAACGGCCGGTTGTCCTTGTCCCGGTGGCTGAAGGTGTCCAGGTAGGAGTGCAGGAATTCGCCCAGGAACTGGTATTCGGCACAGGGCTGGGCCGGGTTGCCCAGCCGGCTGGCGTTGAGCAGGTTGTTCAGTTGCGGGCTCAGGTTGCCCACCACGCTGTTGACGTTGTCGTTGGCGTACTGGGGCAGCGTGGTGCCCTTGTCGTCGGACAGCGTGAAGTGGTACCACAGCAGTTGCCGGTGGTTCTTGAAGATCGAGCCCACCGTGGTGAGGGTGTTGGCATCGTCCAGCGGCTTGGTGATGGGGTTGTCATCCACGTACTGCGAAGCCAGCGCCGTGACGCGCGCAGGTTCGTAGTCCAGGCCGGCGGCCAGGGCCAGGAAGAAGACCATGTAGTAGTGCATGTCCTCTTGGTATAGCCCGGTGGGGTCGATGCGGTTGAGCGGGTCGCCGCCGGCATACAGGTAGGCATTGGGTCCGTCCGGGTAGCCCAGCGGGTCCGGCTGCAGGTAGCGGCCGCTGGCCGGGTCGTAGCTGCGGTGCCAGTTGTCGTGCAGTCCGCTTTCCTCGTCGAAGTACTGGCCCGGCAGGCGCAGGTTGAGCACGGCCTGCTGCCGGGGCAGGCTTGTGTGGCCGGCCTGATGCATGGCCGGCGCTCCCCAGGGGGTTTGGCGGGCACGCCAGACCACGCGCTGGCCTGCGTCCGTCATGGCCTGCGGACTGCCCCGGTGGTCGTTGTGGATGTGCAGCATGCGCGCCTTGCCGCTGGCGTTGTCCCGGTTGTGCGCGGATTCCAGCTTGGCGATGGGCAGGGTGCGAGTCCCCTCGTTCAGGTACAGGTACTGGCTGGTGATGCGGCCTTCGCCATCCATTTCCGCGACGAGCCGGTTGTCCTGCCACAGGTAGTGGCTGTGCGTTTGCCTGTCGCCTTGGTGCACGGTCTTGCCCACGCGCTGGCCCAGGCTGTTGTAGCGGTAGCTGGCGATGGGCCGGTCCTGGTGGTCGCTGATGCCCTGGAGCTGTCCTGCCTCGGTGTAGGTGTAGCGGTGCAGCGCATCCTGGACGGTGCGGCCCTGGCTGTCGCGCTGCACGGGCGCTGGTGCTGACGGTGCGTTGTCCTGCACCAGCCTGCCGAAGCCCTGGTAGCGGTAGTCGGTCTTGTGCAGGCCCGCTGGTGGCCCCTCCTGCTCGATGGCGCGGATGCGCGGGCCCACGCCGTAGCGGTAGCGCTGGCTGAGGATGGGTGCGCTGCCTTGCGATGTGCCTTGTGATGTGCCTTGTGATGTGCCTTGTGATGTGCCTTGCCCGGTGGTCTGCTGCGTGAGGCGCCCGGCAATGTCGTATTGGCGCGAGGTGACCAGGCCATTGCCTGCCGTGTAGTGCTGCAGGCCGTTGAAGGCGTCCGTTTGGATGTCGCCGACCACCGTCTGCGCGGGCAGCAGGCGTTCGAGCAAGCCTGTGGCGCCGGCGCCCAGCCAGTGGTCGCTGGCCTGCAGCAGGCCGGCCACCCAAGCGCTTTGCAGTTGCAGCCCTTGCACGCTGGCGCCGTCGCTGGCGGGGCTGCGCCGGGTGACGAGCACGCGGCCATCGGCCAGGGTGCGGCTGTGGACCCGGCCGTCCGGGCCATAGCGCGTGGCGGTGCGGTAGGTATGCTCGGCCTGGCCGTCGGGCGTGGCCAGCGCAATGGTGCGTGCCAAGGGGCGGCCCAGGGCGTCGTATTCGATGGACTCGCGCTGCCAGTTGCTGTCGATGGTCTGCAGCAGCCGGCCCTGGTAGTGCAGCCGGGTTTGCGAGGAAGAGCGACGATCTGCGCCGGGCGCCGCTTCGTAGCGCTTGGCCAGCAGACGCCCGCTGGGGGCGTACTGGTAGTGGGTGCTGCTGCCGTCGGCGCGGGTGTGCACCTGCAATTGATCGGCTTCGTTGTAGCGCGCGCTTTGGCGGCCATGATCGGCAAGCTGGAGCCAGACGGTGCGGCCGAAGTCGTCGCGCAGGGCCTGGCGGCGTTCGGCGGGTTGGGTGCTCCGGGATTTGCTGGTGATCTGCTCCATCGCCGCGCTGGCCGGGCCTTGCAATGCCAGCCGCACCGCCCCATCAGGCGTTTGCGACAGGCTGGCATGGAGACTGCCGTTGTCCAGCCAGCGCGTGCGGGTGTCGTCGCCATCGGTGTGCTGGAGCAGCTCGCCCGCGTCGCCGTAGGTGTAGCTGTCCAGGCGCCCATCGGGCAGCAGGCGGTGGCTCAGGCGCCCTTGCGCATTCCAGCCGTAGTAGGCCGCACGTTCGGGGAGGTCCTGGCCTTCGCGGTACAGGCCCAGCCGCGTGATGCGGCCTTCGCTGTCGCGTTCGATCTGGCTGCGGTTGCCCTGGCTGTCGAGCCTTGCCTGGGTGCTGCCGTCATGGCTCCAGGTGGTGCTGCGCCCTGCCGTGTCGATGCCCTGGCTGGGGCGGCCCAGGGCGTCGTGGAGGATACGCTGCGGGTTTAGGCTCAGCCGGCTGCTGCCCTGGGGCTGGCCATCAGCATCGAGCAGCCAGCCGCTGGTGGTGATTTCTTCGGCCTGCAGGGCGTTGGCGGACAGGGCGCTGTAGCGCATCTGGCGCTGAAGGCGCCGCACGCCGTCGTCTTCGGTGCGGGTCGTGATGCGCCCGGCCTGGTCATGCTCCAGCGCCACGGTCGTGCCATCGGGCTGCAGCACGCGCGTGACGTGGCTGCCGCTGCGATCCCAGCGCAGCCGCGTGAGATCGTTCTGCGCCGGGCTTCCGTCGTCATAGCCTGCCAGCGAGGTGGGCAGCGGCCCATCGATGTCCACCAGCACGCTGCGGCCGTTGATCTCGGTGTAGCGGTAGCGCGTGCTGCGTTCGATGGGCGTGGCGCCGTCCGCATTGCCTGCGGGCTGGCCCTGGGCGTTCAGCGGACTGAAGCCCGTCTCCGTGATCTGCAGCGGCTGGCGGCTGCTGTTGTAGCGGATGCGGATCTGGTGTTCGCGCCCGGGCACGACGCTGGGCCG
>NZ_JAQOTI010000045.1:0-4677 GCF_028401915.1 Delftia sp. DT-2 | reverse complement strand
AGGTGGCCCGTGCTGGCCTTGGGGGCACCGGGGCCGTTGTAGGTGGTGCCGGGCAGGTCGTAGCGCAGCGTGGAGGTTGCGGTGCTGCCGTACTGGAGTTGGGTGGGACGGCCCAGGGCGTCGCGCTGCACGGCGAGGGTGCGGCCTGCGGCGTCCTTGGCGGTGGCGACCAGACCGCGCTGGTCGTAGGTCAGGGAGTTGGCACCTATGTCCGGTGATTTTTCCTGGGTCATATTGCCCAGGCCGTCACGGCCATACTCTGTAACTACACCCTTGAAATCCTTGACTTGGCTGATAAGACCTGACGAGTCATAGCTGAAGCTACTCCCCCCTCTTTCGTTGGTGATCGCTTCAACTCTGCGCAACCTATCCAGAGTCAACTTGACAGACTTCCCCAAACCATCAGCGACCGCAGTCAAATCACCATTTTCGTCATACCTGAATCCGCTCCTTGCATAATCACCAACTGTAATGCTTGAAGTAAGATTGATGTTATTTATATCTCTAACAACCTTATAAGTAGCACCCAATACCTCATTCCCAACCCTCTCCTCGACTCTATTACCCGCACCATCCAGCCTATAAATTCCGAAGTCACCACGATTATCAGACCACCCAATCAAGCGCTGCGCCTCATCATACCGATAATCAACCGAATATCCATTCGCATACCAAACACGGCCAAGACTGCCATTACTCATGTACTCATACTTATGATACAAACCCGCAGAACCAACGCCTGTAATACGCCCCCTTAAATCATAGGTAATTTCATGCCTGCTTCCATTGGGATCGAAAAACGATAGCAATCGACCACGATGATCATATGCCGTGTATTGCGTCACATGTCCGATTGAATTCTCCATGCTTTTTTTGTTATTAAATTCATCGTAAGCATTACGGTATATAAAACCAATGGAGTCTCTTAATGAAAGCAAATTTCCACGATTATCCCATCCCCATTGAAATACTCGCGATACATCACTGCCATTTGAGTTCAGACTTATCAATTTACCGCGATCATCATACTCCATTTCCCGTACAACACCACCCACCGAAATTCTAACAGGCACCCTCAAAACAGGATGCCATGAAATGCTGGTCTTTCTTTCAGCCTTGCCAGCGCCTTTAGCCTCCACAAGCTCTACTGGAAGATAACGACCCTTATCCCAGAACAACCCACTGCCATACCCAAGGTAATCATAATAACCTTCAACAAACCCATCTTTATCATAATATACGGATTTTATTGGAAAATTTTGCAGATCGGAAAATCGCCCTGAATTTGAGCTATACAATTTCGAGCCTGGAAGTGACGAATGCCAAACATAGAATGGATCACCCACTGGAGGAGTAATTCTGGTAATTCGTTTTTGATATGTGAATTTATATTCACCGACCCCCGCCGTCTTCGCGGATGACACAACCTTCTTGTCTTTATAAGAGTAAAATCCCACCCGCACCCCATTTTCATCAATTTTCCCGGTCAGCATCCTCTCATCTTCATACAGATATTTTATCTCTGCTCCATCAATAAAAACCACCGATCGTAGAAGGCCATCGCCATACCGATATGAAATTTCGTCTCCATGACTTGGAACTATTTTTGACAAAAAACCATCAGCCCCATATACAAAGTCGATATATCTGGAATAATTATTCTCAATTCTCGATAGTTTCTTTTCCTGAGAATAATGATACAAATAGTAATCGCCATTAGAAAGGGTTTTTTTCGAAATAAATCCATCATTATCAAAAAAGAACTCATCCTGGTATTCATTTTTATAGAACCAACCATTATCTATTCTTAAAAAAACTCTTGCTTTAAGGTCCCCAACAAAAGCTCCAGGAATATAGCTACCACCAGCTCCACCAGATGTGGAATCAGGGATAAATCTATGAAATACAGCAACATCGCCAAAACTTGTATTTATCGAGACAGACTCATGATCTCCAGATTTTAGTTTTACCGAACGATTACCTGTCAAAGGGTTGACATTATTCCTATCGAAATCCAACCATATTTCGTGACTATGAGACCAACCAAGTCCGAATGATGACGGCGGATGTGGTGCACGCCCATTTGCCCAAGCGCTGTTATACAATCGGCTAATACTCAGAGGAGCAGGTCTCTCGTCAGAAAATTCCAGTTCATATTCCACCTTATTCCCCGTTGACACCTCTACAGGGTTACCAATGTAAGTTGGAAAAGCTCCACCAGGAAATCCATATAGGCTCGCAGCACAATGCCCTTCTGTAGCAGATGAATGCAGGGAAAAGTCTTCTTGGCGAACACAGGCTTTGCTTCTGATATCAGAAAACCACTTACTCTGCCAGATCAAATCGCCTGACTGTTGGCTTGAACAATCTGCCGTTCTCCGGCTTATCACGCTAAACCCGCCTTTGTAACGAGTGTCATTGCACTCTCCAGCAGGACCTCGCACAGAGTAATCATAGAGAACCAGCGTTTTCATTTCAATAGGCTGTTCCGAATGAATAAAACCATCAGTTGCAATTACCTCTGCGGGCATTACCTCGTACTTAAGATTACAAATAGCACTAGGAGGATCCGTCAATCTCTTTATTTCTTCATCAATTACTTCCGAAACAGATCCACGCACGCCATTCCTACCTGCTTGGGTCCATTCAGATGTATATATTGGCGATAGCTTACACACATTCACGCCATCCGAATTTTGCCTATTTTCAACACAAACACTTTGATATGTTACTTGCGCATGTACTTTAGGCGTTAAAAGATATAAAAATACAAAGCACAGATGAAACAGGACAATATTTTTCACAACGCAATCCCACAATTTATACGCATCGCTAGACAATTAATAATCTTCATACACCCTATTTACTCATAACCTCTAGCCTCAGCGGCTAGAGCATACCGCCAGCCAAGCTTATCAACTATCGCCGCCGCTCGCTCAACGGGAGGAAACGTTGTACATCGCACATACGAGGCAGAAATCTTCAGACCGACCTCATAAATTACTTACTCTTGAAGAGTTAAATTCATGACTACTGTAGCCGCTTCTACCCAAGCAAGTAGCAATTTGCGGCGGATGCAAACGTAGATACAGGCAAGTTTTGAAATTAATCCACAATATTTTTTCAAATACATAATTTAAGCAGATCAACGTATAATCGTGAGTTGCTTCCCACATACCCAAACCGATTATCCCCGCCAACCCAATCGGATCCGCCTGCATGTACCGACCCGTCGCCGCATCGTAGTACCTGTGCAGGTTGTACGACAGCCCCGTCTCTTCATCAAACACCTGCCCCGGGTACCGCAAGTCGAACTTCACGGCCTGCGCGTAGCTGGGCCCGCTGACCGTCTGTCCATAGCCGCGTTCGCCCGTGGTGGGCCGCACCTCACCAAATCCCGAGATCAGCCACTGCCAAGCCACCTGCCCGTGCCGGTTGGTCAGCCGCCTGGGGGTCAGGTGGTCCGATGTCCCGCACGGCAGGTTTGCAGACCTTGGAAGGCTTCGTATCTGCCTGGAGCGAGGACTAGATATTCAAGACGCGCTACTGAATTTGGCAGCAGCAACCGTCTCAGCGCATTTCGTGAATCAGTAGCGTTACCCCCTCTTAGATGAGATCATTGTTGATTTTTACAAAATTGCAAGTATTGAACCCTATTAGATAATTTACGCAACCCGAATTCAACCAACTAATTTCAAAGAGTCTGGTTGTGGATATTTTTTGAGGGGCAAAAAATCAACCCTCCAAAAATCAACCTCATACAGATTACCTGCTTCGTCTCCATATACCGTAATTATCACCTGAACACCATCATCATCAAAATAACTTGCTTCAGCCAGATTTTCACCCAAAGTATTTTCATCGGATCCAACGAATTTTATACTTCCCATACCGCCATCTGACATGTCGTAAACTCTGGCTAAAGCAATTCTATTTTCGACGTCTGGAATTTTTTTTTGCTGAGACAGCATGGCACTTAAAAGTGCTTTTTCTTCAGCGCGCAAAAGTCGGGCTGAGTTATCGTGGAGGGGTAATTCTTCCGACATTTATAATTCCATTAGGTAGTTTAAAAGCGCTGTAGTCAAGCTTGGCCCCATTCAATATCACACTTCCACTATACTGACCATCAATTAACGAATCAGCGGTTCTTAAGATATCTTCTCTTATAGCATCTTGCACAAGCTGTCGATTAAATCCAGCTCTCTCTACATGCCGAAAAGTATGGGATATTTGATTCTCGACCTTGCCAAATTGTATAACCAACTCATCAATACTCTTTGCTGAACAGTATGCGCCAGTATCAATTCCTTGATTAATAGCTTGGGCGATCGGTGCCATGCGCGAGACCGTAGTCGGAATCTGCGCCACCAGCGGGCTGATCGCCGCAGGCGATGCCAACGCCCCGTTGACCCCCGACGCCCCGGCAATGAACTCCGTGATCGCCGGACCGTACCGGTAGTACAGGCCTTGCATTCTTGCCAGCACGGGGTGCAGGCCTTGCGGGTCCACGTCGTTTAGCGGGTTGTTGGCTACATACCCAAACCGATTCCACCCACCCTCCAACCCGATCGGGTCCGCCTGCATATACCGCCCCGTCGCGGCATCGTAGTACCTGTGCAGGTTGTACGACAGCCCCGTCTCTTCATCAAACACCTGCCCCGGATACCGCAGGTCGAA
>NZ_JAQOTI010000044.1:0-4710 GCF_028401915.1 Delftia sp. DT-2 | reverse complement strand
GGGTCCGGCCGGAGAAGAAATCTGGACCGACGAATACGGCCGCATCAAGGTGCAGTTCCACTGGGACCGGCTGGGCAGCAAGGACCAGAACTCCAGCTGCTGGATCCGCGTGGCCACCAACTGGGCAGGACCAGGCTTTGGCGCCATCTCCATCCCGCGCATAGGGCACGAGGTGGTGGTGGACTTCCTCAACGGCGACCCGGACTATCCCATCGTCACGGGCTGCGTCTACAACGCGGCCAACATGCCGCCCTGGGCGCTGCCGGCCAACGCCACGCAATCGGGCATCAAGACCCGGTCGAGCAAGGATGGCAACCCGGGGTCAGGCATGAAGAACGGCCAGGGCGACGCCAACGCCATCCGCTTCGAGGACAAGGCGGGCGCCGAACAGCTGTGGCTGCATGCGCAAAAGGACCAGCTCACCGAGGTCGAGAACGACGAAGACAAATGGGTGGGCAACGACCGGCGCAAGACCATCGACCGGGACGAGACCAGCGTCATCCACCGCGACCGCACCGAGACCGTGGACCGCGACGAGACCATCACCGTGCACAACAACCGCACGGAGCGGGTGGACCACGACGAGAAGATCAGCATCGGCGACAACCGCAACGAGGATGTCGGCATCGACGAGAACATCTCCATCGGCAAGAACCAGCGCATGCGCATAGGCTCCAGCAAGTCCGAGACCGTGGCCCTGAGCTATACGCAGAGCACGGGCATCGCCAAGATGATGAACGTCGGCATGGCTTACAGCCGCAATGTCGGCATGGCGATGAACTCCTTCGTCGGGCTCATGAAGGCCAGCCAGGTGGGCGGAACCCAGTCGCTGAAGGTAGGCCAGACCTATAGCGCAGACATCGGCAAGCGCATGGACCTCAGCGTGGGCGAGCGCCAATCGGTGACCGTGGGCCAGATCAGCGTGCACTCCAGCGGAGAGCACCTGGAGCTGGCCTGCGGCAAGGCCAGGATCGTCCTCCAGAGCAATGGTGGCATCTACCTGCAGGGCGTGCACATCCAATTGCAGGGCGAAGGCGCCATCAACGGCGACGCCGGCCGCATCCACTGGAACTGCGGCGCCAGCCGGTCCGCACCGTCCGCTCCGCCAGGGCCCTCCTCATCACCCGCCGCAGCCGACGCGCAGCCGCTGCCCGAGCTTGTGGGAATCAACGGAACCGTCGGGCGCTGAGCATCTTTCAAGGGAGGAACCGGCATGAACAAACCCGCAGCCCGCCAGGGCGACATGACCAAGAAGGGCGGCCCTGTCATCCAGGGCTCGTCCACCGTCTTCATTGGCTCCAGTGGCGGCGTCGCCTGCTCGGCATGCCCGGGCGGACGCGCCGAAGGCAACCCTGTGAACCCCGTGCTGGGCGCCAAGGTCCTGACCGCAGAAGTCGATCTGGCCCTGCCAGGACCGCTGCCGCTGCACCTCTCGCGCGACTACTCCAGCTACCAGACGCCCACGCCAGCCCCCGTGGGCCTGCTGGGTCCGGGCTGGTGGATGCCCGGCGAACTTGGCCTGCAGGCAAGCCGCGAGCAGCTCATCGTTCACGACGGCCAGGGCCGCAGCATCTGCTTCGACCCGCTGGCGCCCGGCGAAGTCGCCTACAGCGCCAGCGAGCATCTTTGGCTGGTACGCGGCGGCAGGGAGCGGCTGCTGGGCGAAGGCCATCCTCAGCGCGTGGCGCATTCCTACCTGGCCCTGCCTTTGGAACTGCGCCAGGGCCGCGACTTCATCCTGGCCACCTCTTCTGCCTTGGGGCCGTGGTGGGTGCTGGGCCCCGAGCGCGGCATGGCGGCTGGCACCGAAGCCGCTGAATCCACCGATCCGGATACAGCCGCCAGCGAAGACCCGCCCGGCCCGGACAAGCGCCATGTGCTGCTGGGCCTTGTGGACCGATTCGGCAACCAGCTGCGGCTGTTTCGCCACGCCAAGGGCGAGTTCAAGGGACTGGTGAACTTCATTGATGACGGCGCGGGCCGGCGCTATCAGCTGGAGCTGCAGCGCTGCAGGCCTGCGCAGGAGGCGGCGCACGGCTGGGGGGCGGACGCCGGCATCCGCCTGATGGCCGTGCACCTGAAGCACGACCCGGCTTTCGGCAGGCAACCGCCCCCGGAGCCCCTGGTGCGCTACGAGTACAGCCCGCGCGGGGAACTGCAGGCAGTCCATGGGCGCGATGGCCGGATCATGCGGCGCTTTCTCTATGACCCGCGGCACCCGGGCCGCATGGTGGGCCACAGCCATGCGGGCCGCCCCACCAGCCGCTACACCTACGACGACCAGGGCCGGGTCATCGAGCAGCACAACCCCGAGGGACTGGACTACCGCTTCGACTACAGCGCCCACCAGGAGCCCGGCGCCGACCCAGCCAGCCCGCCCCAGGCCAGCACCCTGGTCACTGACGGTCTGGGACGCCAGCGCCGCTACCTCTTCACCGGCGAAGGCGGCCTGCGTCGCATTGCCTGCATCATCGAGGCCGATGGCAGCCGGCACAGCTATCGCCATGACAGCGCGGGCCGGCTGGTCGAGGCCACCGACCCGCTGGGACGGCAGACCACCTACCGGCTGGATACCGCCAGCGGCGACGTCAC
This sequence comes from Delftia sp. DT-2, assembly GCF_028401915.1. NCBI lineage: Bacteria > Pseudomonadati > Pseudomonadota > Betaproteobacteria > Burkholderiales > Comamonadaceae > Delftia > Delftia sp. DT-2. The sequence continues at coordinate 2,118 of NZ_JAQOTI010000044.1, read as the reverse complement.
CGGCATCACCGACAGCGCCGGGCGCACAACCGAGCTGCAGTACAACCTGCACGGACAGGTCACCCGCAGCAGCACCCCGGCCGCAGGCAACGAATCCGCTGTCCACCAATGGCGCTACGACCCGCTGGGACTGCTGCAGGAGCACATCGACCCTCTGGGCCACAGCACCCGCTATCACTACCCGGAGCCCGCCTCCGATGCCCCGTCTGCCGGCGCCGAGCCCGCCCCCCTTCGCCACTTGCCCATCGCCGTCACCGATGCCAAGGGCGGACGCCAGGAACTCCAATGGGACGCCCGAGGCCTGCTGCTGCGCCGCCAGGACTGCTCCGGCCGCAGCACGCGCCAGGCCCATGACGCCTGGGGAAACCTGGTGGCCATCTACGGCGAGGAAGGCGGCAAGCTGTCGTTCACCTACGATGACGCCGCCCGGCTGACGGCCAGCATCGACGCGCTGGGCGAGGTCACGCGCTATGGCTACAACGCCGGCGGCGACCTCGAACGCATCGAACACCCTGACGGCCACCTGGAGCAATTTGCCTTCGATGCCTGGGGCCGCACCATCGGCTACCGCTACGGAGCGCAGGACAGCTTCTTCCACCAACGCTACCTGCGGGACAAGGCCGGCCGCCTGGTCGAACTGCACAACGAAAACGCCAGCATCCACCGCCTTCGCTACGACAGCCAGGACCGGGTGGTCGAAGAGACCGGGTTTGACGCCAGCCCCAGGCACTACCAATACAACGCGGCCGGCCAGGTCACCGCCAGCAGCGACGCCCTGCACCAGACCCTGCACCACTACGACGAGCGCAATGGCCAGTTGCTGGCGCGCAGCATCTCGGCGCTGCCCGCCGAAGGGCAGGAGCCGGCCCCCATCGCCACGGAGCACTTCGACTACGACAGCGCGGGCACCCTGACCGGTGCCCACCACGTGGTGCACGGCGGCTACCGGCTGGGCACCCTGTTCGAACGCGACCTGCTGGGCCGCACGCTTGCGGAGACCCAGCAAATGCATGGCCCGCAGGGCGAGCTGCTGTGGCAGCACCGAAGCCAGCGGCAACTGGACGAGATGGGACAGGTCACGCAAAGCACCATCACCGGACTGCCTCCACTGCAATGGCTGCACTACGGCCCGGGCCACCTGCACGGCCTTTTACTGAGCGGGCGCAACGTGCTGGAGCTGGAACGCGATGCCCGCCACCGGGAGATCCAACGGCGCTGCGGAGCCACGACCGTGCAGCGCGCCTATGACAGCCTCTCGCGCCTGACCACCACCCGCCTGATCAGGGACGCGACCCATCTGCGCGGCCCCGGCGCTGCCGCCGCCCAGGCTGCCGGCGAAACCCCGTCAGGCCCCGCGCTGGGCCAACTCAACCGCAGCCACCAGTACAACGCATTGGGCCAGTTGTGCGGCACAGGCACGGCACAAGGCCCCTGGGCCTACGGGTATGACCCTGCAGGCCGGCTGGTCCAGGCCAAGGGCCCGGGCCTGGACCAGCACTGGCAGTACGACCCCGCAGGCAACCGGCTGTTTGCGCACCAGCAGAGCCATCATGCCGCCCGCCAATGGAACGACGAAGTCCGGCAGAACCTGCATGACCCGGACTTCAACCTCCTGCAGGCAGACCACAGCGACCGGGACCGCAGCCACCCGCCCTGCTGGCCCGGCAACCGCATCCTGCAGGACGACCAGCACCAATACCGCCATGACAGAGCGGGCAACCTGCTGGAAAAAAGGGGACCGCGGCAAACCCATCGCTACCAATGGGACCACGCCAATCGCCTCATCGGCCATGCCGTTCAAACGAACGATGCGGACAAGCAGCGCGAGGCATCCGCCCGCACGGATGACGCTCCCACCAGCCAGTACTTCTACGACGTCTTCGGCCGCCGCATCGCGCGCCGCATCGCCCGTCCCGCCAGCCACCCGGCCGATGCCGATGCCAGTGCAGCCGAGGGCGACGACCACGCAACCCTGGTCTTCTACGGCTGGGACGGCGACCGGCTCACCCTCACCCAATTGCCGCCCCGGGACAGCCGGCCCATGCGGCGCATCCACACCCTCTACGAACCGCACAGCCACGTTCCCCTGCTGCGCGTGGAAACCGCAGGGCTGCCCCC
>NZ_JAQOTI010000043.1:0-4809 GCF_028401915.1 Delftia sp. DT-2 | reverse complement strand
ATCAACTCCTTTAGAACGGCTCGGGCCATGAAGAGTGGATAGCGTTTAGAGTCTATGCAATCGTCCGGGATGCGACAACTAGCTCAACATCGAATCAGGTTATGCGTTATTTCAATTGCATCGCTGCAATTTTTTGATGAGCCAGTAAGCATGTCGCTTTCTGGTGGTGCGCATGTCGCTGCTAGGTTCATGCTGGTGTCAGAAAGATTTAATGGCATACGTAGCTGTGAGGAACTCAGATTTGTCATGAGAGGATATGACGAGGGATCTGAGTGGCCGCAGAACTCTGGCGTTTCATTTACAGCAAGTGTCGCTGAAAAGGCGTGGATCTGTGGATTCCGTCTACAGGATCACGCCGATACTCTTTGGACGGTCTTAAATCGGGAGTTGCCTGAAAATTATCAAGGATCTATAGAATTTCCGATGAAGACAATCGCGCAGGTTTGCAGAAACATCTTGTTGAGAGTGGGTGGTGGTGCGGATTGGGATTATTTGTGCAAAGAGTCAGCATTGCGCTCAATCGTTGCGGCCAGCGGGCACAAGCAGCTGATGGCTTTGGTCGGTGCATTGGCTCCCAGAGCTCGCCTAAGATAATGCAAATACCTCCACTTTCGTGGGTCCCTGGAACCATAGCGGACTACGCATCGCTATGGTATACCCTTAATAGAGTAGTAGTCCTGAACTCACTACGCGCCAGTGAGATTGGTGATCTTTTTTATGAAAAAAGGTCTGATGTGCCAAAGGGCTTTACAGCAGAAACAGAATCATTTGTACCTATTGAAAAATTGGCTCTACTGCTCGGAGAAGATCCTGCTGTTTTCCGATTAAGTCATAGAAATTCGTTTCCTCTTTGGATGCGCCCTTTTTTTTATGGGGTCCCAGGAATATGCCTGCAGTGTTTGCAGCTGGGATACCATACTGATTTATTTTCGCTAAAATTGCTGGAAATATGCCCCATACATCGGTGTGAACTTAGAAGAACTTGTCATTGTGGTGCTCCGTTTAATTACAGGATAACGAGAATCGATTGTGTTGCTGCAGGTGGATGTCGTTGTGGGCGTTTGGGATTGTTTACTTCTGAGACCTGTCGAGTTCCGTCAATTAGTAAGTCTGAGACCAAATTTTTGGATCCAATCGCAGAATGGTTGGAAGGACTCGCAAATTACGATCGTATAACGATGTTTAGAAGACTCGGTGGCGCTAGATCAAAAATAGGATATAGGCAGTGGGATTTTCCGTTTTCGATTTTTGGCTGTAGTGATGCTCTAGGTTTAAAGTACCCGTTAGAGCTCTTGGAGTCAGGCTCTAATTTTAATTATCAATGTACCTCATACATTCGGCCAGCTCTTGTAAAAAAAGAGAAAAGACAACAACTTTATCTTTTTGAATGGATAAATTGGAATCACTGGGAAGAGCAGTGGGGCGATAATTTGAGAATTAGAGCGGGTGCCTTGTATCATTCACTTTCTCGATATCTGCGGAAGCACGTTGTGCGGAATCACGTAAAGTGGATCCGCATTTTTCGAGATAGTGCGGATCCAATATTTATTGCTAAAACTATAAATTATGACTCCGAGGCTTATTTGGCATTTGCGTACATGCTATGGCTCAAGGTGACAAATAGTGAGCAAATGTGGCCTGAGCGTAAAGGCATGCTTTATGTGCGGGAGCGCGGGAGAATAAATAAATCAAGTGTTTCAAAAGATCCAAATTGGGAGGAGTCCCATCATATTTTGGAGTTGCTATGGTGTATTTGGTGCGAGGCTCTAAGTAGGTCTCAGGAAGCTCGCGCCAGTGGAGTGGCCGATTGGTCTGCAATAAGATTGGATGGAATTACTCTGCCGGAGACATTTCTTAGACGTAATCACGATGCCTCGGTATGTATAAATATGACCATGAAACGTGCCGCACCGGGGTTGGTTGAGAAAATCGCCATTTCTAAGCAGGAAAGGTGTTTAATTCATTCTTCTCAGGTGGAAATGAAGAGGCAGAAATTCCTTTCTGAGACTAAGGGGCCGTGTTTGACTAGAGCGCTGCGCGGAAGATGGTTGGTTGAAACTAATTTGTTGCCGGAGACTACAGTATTTAAAGAACACCGGTTGTTCATTCGCCCCTATAGGCCAAGGTTTTGGTTATATCCACTTCAAAATATGTTCGTAGCCAGATTTCGTGAATTTCCTCTTCAAGCATATGGGAAGTCACCAAAGATGGCAATTACCGTATTGAGGGTGAGTTACAGAAAGTACTTAAAAGTCATTGGTAAGCCGGAAAATCTGGGAAATTTTGATAAAAATCAGCCTCCACACATGGAGAGGGTCGGCTCAGTAGGTTTGCAGAATGATTCGGTTTACTTGAAAAGAATAGAGGATGTAGTTAAGTTTAACGGGTTTTGGCATTCATCTCATATTTTGGTGTCTGCTGCGAATCAATTGATCTGTAATAACAAGATGTCGCGCTAGTTATTGCTATTTCTATGAGTATTTTCTTTATTTTTGGTGGTGAGATGGATTGGAATTTAGTGTTGATCTGTGTCTTCCTGTAAGACTACCAAAAATCACGTCTGTTTATCTGCTCAACCAATGCGGATGTCGCAGATATTTCCTCAGAAAATAGCGTTGGTTGATGCTCCTGGTTGAGTCCGGGTGGATCACTAAGTTCATGAGCCCGTGACAGCACTTGATTCATCAAGCTAGTGCGCGGAACGAAGACGTAGCGGACCTCGCAGTCCAGTCCATGTGCAAGCTTCGCAAGGGTCTTTAAGGTAATAGAGCCATCAGCCTCGGCCTGCTCAAGTTTGCGAACCCCCTGAGCGGATATCGCAACTCGTATACCCAGCACCTTGGAACTCATTCCAAGCGCAAGCCGGACAGTTTTTGTCCATCCACATCGTGGGATGGGGTGCCGCTGTAGTTTGGCGAACTCGGATAGCTGACGGTCCAGCTCTGCCAGTCGGTGAAGGTCAAGGCGGTTCTTCAATGCAAGTACCTGTTCGATTTGGGCAACCGATAGGTTGCCAAGATCAAGCCTCCGAGCAACGGAGAAGTTGCCATTTGCACGGCCATACGACCCCAGGCGCTGATTCGGCCCGCTTGTCAGTTATCTTCGCACGCCTTGGATCCTGTGGGACCAAGTAGTCTCATAACAAGTTGGATGTCGGAACATGCTGAGTGTAGAAAAAACGAGCCTTGGACAGTTTGGAGAAGCAGAGCTGGCCACCCTTGTTCAGTCCCGGGGGTGGAGATCAGTCTTGCCATCAGCACTGACCGATCAACAGCTTCTGCTCGTTGCAGACCAACTCCGAGACCTTTTGACTGGTGAGGTCAGCGGTGGCGTTGGATGCCCTCCCAAGGCCGCGCTGTCGGTGACCTTGTTGCTGCTCTCAAAGGCCGGGATACCTGGTAAGGCCCTCACAGACTTAGCTATGGCTACCTTGCATGAGGCGATGACCATCTTCTGCATTAACGTGGACCACGAAATCGTGAGCCGCATGCTGCAGCGAAGGCGGGTCGAAAAGGAACCAAATTTGGTACAGGGGCTGCGAGAGCTGGTTCGGCAGCGTCCGTGAGGTCGGTCCGTAGGGTTTAGCGGGTTGCCAAGTCTCCCAAGTCTCTTTCAATCGCTTGCAGGAGACTTTGAACAGACTTGGCGTCGACGCCTGGACAGTAGGCTGCAACGAGCAAGGTCAAAGGGTGAATCCGAAGAGCGGCAGCCAAGTTTTCGACAGTCTGGATGCTGGGCTGTTGATGGCCTTGTTCGATGCGGCTCATGTGCCTGCGGCTTGTGGCCAAGAGCAGGTCCTCTTGGGTCAAGCCCTTGGCCGCGCGCAGGTGCCGGAGCGCACGGCCAAAGTCGGCTTGAAGAGGAACGTTCTCGGGAGACATCGCCCCGATTTCCTCGCAATGAGACTAAAAAGACCACGACCAAATGGTCTCATAAGCTTCTCTAAAGCTACTTTCGCCTTGTTGCTTGCGTGAGGTCTTGAAGCTATGCGAACACTTTTTCTTGACTTCGATGGGGTGCTGCACCCCGAGTTTTGCCATGAGTCCAAGCACTTTTGCTGCCTTCCGGCCCTTGCTGAGACGTTGGAGCAAGTCCAAGATTGCGAGATCGTGATCACTAGCACATGGCGCCTAGGAAGGTCGTTGGAAGACCTTCGTTCGATCTTGCCGGTGAAGTTGGCAAGCAAAGTGGTAGGCGTCACGCCGCGCTATTGCGACCTGCTTGATGTCCCTCCCACTTTGGTGAGTTTTTCACGTCACGCGGAATGCTGGGCTTGGCTGTCGTCAACGCAAAGATCACACTTGCCTTGGCTAGCGATTGATGACCGGCCGTGGCTGTTCAAGCCATTTTGCCCAGCACTTTTGTTGGTAGATGGACGGACGGGGTTTACGCGCGAGGCCGGGCGCCAGTTGCTCCTGCGGCTAGGCCGCATGTAGCTCGTGCGAGCAGGGAGGTTTGATGCTCCGGATCCCTTGGGGAGCCACCTATTCGTAAGCGGACGGTGATCCCCTCTTGGGCCGGTTATCTTGATAAGGCATCGGGTATGCGAAGGAGATTGTGGGCACGATACTAAGAGAGTCGACACTCGAACTCCCGAAGCGTTGGGCATACAGCGCGCAGTTGAGGGCCCAGGTCCTGTAGCAGTGCTCTCAGGAAGGTGCGTCGGTTTCAGGCGTGGCGCTCAGCCACAGCATCAACGCGTATATGGTTCACCGCTGGATCCGAGAGTACCTGTCGCATCCCGTACGATCATATGGTCGCTTGTGAAACAGGTGCGGGTGGGTCTGGTACCAATCTTTCATGGCCTGC
>NZ_JAQOTI010000042.1:2500-5484 GCF_028401915.1 Delftia sp. DT-2 | reverse complement strand
GGCTGTAAGAGCCTGACGATGACCTACTTTCACACGGGAACCCGCACTATCATCGGCGCAAAGTCGTTTCACTGTCCTGTTCGGGATGGGAAGGAGTGGTACCAACTTGCTATGGTCATCAGGCATAACTTGTTGTCATGCTGCTCTTGTGAGCAACACAACGAATTCATAGAGTCTGTAATCAGCTTTGTATTTTGACTGCGCCTTACCTGGCATAACCACCTTCGATGAAACGTCATCAAAGTTATAGGGTCAAGCCTCACGAGCAATTAGTACTGGTTAGCTTAACGCATTACTGCGCTTCCACACCCAGCCTATCAACGTCCTGGTCTTGAACGACTCTTCAGGGGGCTCAAGGCCCCGGCAGATCTCATCTTGAAACGAGTTTCCCGCTTAGATGCTTTCAGCGGTTATCTCTTCCACACTTAGCTACTCGGCAATGCCACTGGCGTGACAACCGATACACCAGAGGTGTGTCCACTCCGGTCCTCTCGTACTAGGAGCAGGCTTCCTCAAATCTGCAGCGCCCACGGAAGATAGGGACCAAACTGTCTCACGACGTTTTAAACCCAGCTCACGTACCTCTTTAAATGGCGAACAGCCATACCCTTGGGACCGACTACAGCCCCAGGATGAGATGAGCCGACATCGAGGTGCCAAACACCGCCGTCGATATGAACTCTTGGGCGGTATCAGCCTGTTATCCCCAGAGTACCTTTTATCCGTTGAGCGATGGCCCTTCCATACAGAACCACCGGATCACTATGTCCTGCTTTCGCATCTGCTCGACTTGTCAGTCTCGCAGTTAAGCACGCTTATGCCATTGCACTATCGTCACGATGTCCGACCGTAACTAGCGTACCTTCGAACTCCTCCGTTACGCTTTGGGAGGAGACCGCCCCAGTCAAACTGCCTACCATGCACTGTCCCCGATCCCGATAAGGGACCTGGGTTAGAACCTCAAACGCACCAGGGTGGTATTTCAACGTCGGCTCCATGAGAACTAGCGTCCTCACTTCAAAGCCTCCCACCTATCCTACACAGATCCGTTCAAAATCCAATACAAAGCTACAGTAAAGGTTCATGGGGTCTTTCCGTCTTTCCGCGGGGAGATTGCATCATCACAAACATTTCAACTTCGCTGAGTCTCTGGAGGAGACAGTGTGGCCATCGTTACGCCATTCGTGCAGGTCGGAACTTACCCGACAAGGAATTTCGCTACCTTAGGACCGTTATAGTTACGGCCGCCGTTTACTGGGACTTCAATCAAGAGCTTGCACCCCATCATTTAATCTTCCAGCACCGGGCAGGCGTCACACCCTATACGTCCACTTTCGTGTTTGCAGAGTGCTGTGTTTTTATTAAACAGTCGCAGCCACCGATTTTTTGCAACCGCTTTGGGCTCCCTTTGTACAAGTTCACCTACTTGCGGCATACCTTCTCCCGAAGTTACGGTATCAATTTGCCGAGTTCCTTCTCCAGAGTTCTCTCAAGCGCCTTAGAATACTCATCTCGCGCACCAGTGTCGGTTTGCGGTACGGTCGTGTGTAGCTGAAGCTTAGTGGCTTTTCCTGGAAGCAGGGTATCACTCACTTCGTCTGCAAGCAGACTCGTTATCACCCCTCATCTAAGCCCGGCGGATTTGCCTACCAGGCACGACTACAGGCTTGAACCAACATATCCAACAGTTGGCTGAGCTAACCTTCTCCGTCCCCACATCGCACTACACATCGGTACAGGAATATTGACCTGTTTCCCATCAGCTACGCATCTCTGCCTCGCCTTAGGGGCCGACTCACCCTACGCCGATGAACGTTGCGTAGGAAACCTTGCGCTTACGGCGAGGGGGCTTTTCACCCCCTTTAACGCTACTCATGTCAGCATTCGCACTTCTGATACCTCCAGCACCCGTTACCAGGCACCTTCACAGGCTTACAGAACGCTCTCCTACCACTTGCAATAAATTGCAAATCCGCAGCTTCGGTAACTGGCTTAGCCCCGTTACATCTTCCGCGCAGGACGACTCGATCAGTGAGCTATTACGCTTTCTTTAAATGATGGCTGCTTCTAAGCCAACATCCTGACTGTTTTAGCCTTCCCACTTCGTTTCCCACTTAGCCAATTTTAGGGACCTTAGCTGGCGGTCTGGGTTGTTTCCCTCTTGAGTCCGGACGTTAGCACCCGGTGCTCTGTCTCCCAAGCTGTACTCTGCGGTATTCGGAGTTTGCATAGGTTTGGTAAGTCGCCATGACCCCCTAGCCTAAACAGTGCTCTACCCCCGCAGGTAATACTTGAGGCACTACCTAAATAGTTTTCGGAGAGAACCAGCTATTTCCAAGTTTGTTTAGCCTTTCACCCCTATCCACAGCTCATCCGCTAGTTTTGCAACACTAGTCGGTTCGGACCTCCAGTACCTGTTACGGCACCTTCATCCTGGCCATGGATAGATCACTTGGTTTCGGGTCTACACCCAGCGACTGGACGCCCTATTCGGACTCGATTTCTCTACGGCTCCCCTATTCGGTTAACCTTGCCACTGAATGTAAGTCGCTGACCCATTATACAAAAGGTACGCAGTCACCCTTGCGGGCTCCTACTTTTTGTAAGCATGCGGTTTCAGGATCTATTTCACTCCCCTCCCGGGGTTCTTTTCGCCTTTCCCTCACGGTACTGGTTCACTATCGGTCGATGATGAGTATTTAGCCTTGGAGGATGGTCCCCCCATATTCAGACAGGGTTTCTCGTGCCCCGCCCTACTTTTCTCTAGCTCAGTACCACCAGTCGGTTTTCACATACAGGGCTATCACCTACTATGGCCGGACTTTCCATTCCGTTTTGTTAACCGTCTGACTATCACTAGAAGGCTGTTCCGATTTCGCTCGCCACTACTTTCGGAATCTCGGTTGATGTCTTTTCCTCTGGGTACTTAGATGTTTCAGTTCTCCAGGTTCGCCTCGCATACCTATGTATTCAGTATGCGATAC
>NZ_JAQOTI010000041.1:0-6144 GCF_028401915.1 Delftia sp. DT-2 | reverse complement strand
TGCGCCAGCCGGTCCGCCGGGTAATCCGGGTCCAGCGGCACATAGGCGCCACCGGCCTTGAGGATGGCCAGCAGGCCGACCACCATCTCCAGCGAGCGCTGCATGGCAATGCCCACGCGTGTCTCGGGACGCACACCCAGGGTGATGAGGCAGTGGGCCAGGCGGTTGGCTTGGGCGTCGAGTTCTGCGTAGGTCAGTCGTGCGGACTCGCAGGTCAACGCCATCGCATCCGGCCGTTGCTGCGCGCTTGCCGCAAAGCGCTGGTGCAGGCAGGCGGGCTGCGCAGGGTTGAGGGCAGGTCCATTGCGTGTACTGCGGCGCGCACTGCGGTCCAGAAGCTGCGCCTGCTCATCGCCGGGCAGCAGCTGCACCTGGTCCAGCGCGCACTGCGGCGCATGCGCCAGCGCCTGCAGCAGCAGCGACAGATGCGCGCCCATGCGCTGCACCGTGGCCGGCTCGAAGCGCTCGCGCGCATAGGCAAAGCCCAGTTGCAGGCTGCCGTCGGCGCGGCGGCTGGCGTGCAGGGTCAGCTCGAACTGGGCGGCCAGGCCGTCCAGCTCCAGCTTCTGGATCTCCAGGCCCGCCAGGCCGGCCGCCTCTTCGTGCTGGTAGTTCAGCATCACCTGGAACAGCGAGCTGCCGTCCAGGCTGCGGCGCGGCTGCAGTGCCTCGACCAGTTGCTCATAGGGCAGGTCCTGGTGGGCCAGTCCCAGGCGGACCCGCTCGGCCAGCTGGGCCAGCAGCTCGTGCAGGCGCATGCGGGGATCGAGCCGGCCACGCATCACCAGCGTGTTGACGAAGAAGCCGACCAGCGGCTCGGCCTCGGGCTGGTTGCGGTTGGCCACGGGCACGCCCACGCGGATATCGGTCTCGGCGGTATAGCGGTGCAGCAGGGCCTGGAACCCGGCCAGCAGCGCCACGAAGAGGGAGGTGCCCTGCTCGCGGGCACGCTGCTCCAGTCCGGCCACCAGGCTGGCGGGCAGATCGAGACGGTGCCAGGCGGCATGCCAGCGGGTCTCGGCGCCCGGCGCGCGGGCATGGTCGGCGGGCAGCTCCAGATGCAGGCCCTGCCCCCCGGCCAGCTCGGGCAGCCAGTAGTCCAGCAGGCGCTGCCTTTCCCCGGCCTCCAGCCAGTCGCGCTGCCAGGCGGCGTAGTCGGTGTAGGCAATGGGCAGCGGCGGCAGGCGGGTCGGGCGCTGCTGCACCAGTGCCGCGTACAGGCCGGCGAACTCCTCCAGCAGGATCTGCATGGAGCGGCCGTCGGAGATGATGTGGTGCATCACCACCACCAGCAGGTGCTGGCGGCTGTCCAGGCGGACGGCGGCCACGCGCAGCAGCGGTCCGCGCGTCAGGTCAAAGGGCGTGAGGCACAGGCGCTCGGCTTCGGCCAGGGCCCGTTCGCGCCGCTGTGCGGCAGGCAAGGGGGTCAGGTCGATCAGCGGCAGCTCCAGGGCCAGCTGCGGCACGATGCGCTGCCGCGCCAGGCCGTCGGGGCTTTCCTCGAACACCGTGCGCAGTCCGCCGTGGCGCTCCAGCAGCACGCCGAACGCCTGCCGCAAGGCCGCCAGATCCAGCTCGCCATGCATCCACGAGGCCTGGGCGATGTGGTAGGCCGAGCTTTGCGGGTCCAGCTTCCACAGGAACCACTGGCGCAGCTGCGCATGGGACAGGGCTTCGGTCTGGTCGGGCGATGGTGCGCGCACCGGGATGGGGAAGTGCGAGAGATCCAGTCCCTCGGCCCGGATCTTTTGCAATGCCAGCGTGCGCTGGGCAGGGCTCAGGCTTGCAAAGCGCTCGGCGATTTGGCGCAGGCGGCCACGGTCCATCAGATATCTCCCAGAGTTTCGAGAAAGGAATCCAGCGCATCGAGCGCCTGCGCATCCGCGCCTGTCGTGCCTGTTGCACCCGCAGCACCCGCAGCATCCGCGCCGCCATGGGCCGGCAGGCGCACCAGGCCCGCCATGTCCTGCAGCACCGGGGTGCGGAAAATGTCCTGGGCGGTCAGCCCCGCAGCGCCTGCCCCCTGCAGCCGCGCCAGCAGTTGCACCACCTTGAGCGAGTGCCCGCCGCGCTCGAAGAAGCTGTCGCGGCGGTCCACGCGGCCACCGCCCAGCAGCTCGGACCAGAGCCCGGCCAGCATTTCCTCGGCCTGCCCCGAAGGCGCCTCGTAGGACGGGTCGGCCGGCGCCTGCGCCGCAGGCAGCGCGGCACGGTCCACCTTGCCGCTGTTGTTCAGCGGCAGCGTGTCCAGCACCACGATGGCGGACGGCAGCATGTAGTCGGGCAGGCCGCTGGCCAGTCTTGCGCGCAGTGCCGCAGCGTCCAGGGGCGGGCCTGCATGCAGCGGTGCATGTAGCGGTGCATGCAGAGATACATGCGCCACAAGGCGCGTATCGCTGCCGGACCCCGCTGCCGTGACCACGGCCTCGCGCACCTCGGGCTGGGCCAGCAGCGCGGCCTCCACCTCGCCCAGCTCGATGCGGTGGCCGCGGATCTTGACCTGATGGTCCAGCCGGCCCAGGTATTCGAGCGCGCCATCGGCATTGCGGCGCACCAGGTCGCCCGTGCGGTACAGGCGTTCGCCAGCCGCGCCCGGTCCCGCGAAAGGGTCGGCCACAAAACGCTCTGCGCTCAGGCCCGGCCGCTGCCAGTAGCCGCGCGCCAGGCCCTGGCCGCCAATGAACAGCTCCCCGGCCACGCCTTGCGGCACGCAGCGCAGCCCTTCGTCAAGCACCAGCAGCCGGGTGGCCGCGATGGCCTGGCCCAGGGTGGCGGCATCGCCCTGCACCTGCTGCAGGCTGGACCAGATCGTGGTCTCGGTCGGGCCGTAGAGGTTCCAGAGGTCCACGCCCGCCGCGCGCAGCAGGGCGATCAGGTCCGGCGCAAGCGCCTCGCCGCCGCACAGCGCCTTCAGCGGCCGTGCCGCCTTCCAGCCACCGGCCAGCAGCAGGCGCCAGCCCGAGGGCGTGGCCTGCATCACGCTGGCGCGGCTGCGCTCCAGCAGCGCCGCCAGCGCGGCCGCGTCGCGCACCTGTTCGCGCCCGGCCACCACCAGCTGCGCGCCCACGGCCAGGGGCAGGAAGATCTCCAGGCCCGCAATGTCGAAGGACACGGAGGTCGTGGCCAGCACCACGTCCTGCGCCTGCAGGCCCGGCTGTGCCGCCATGGACTGCAGGAAGTTGGAGAAGGCCGCATGCCGCACCACCACGCCCTTGGGCCGGCCGGTGGAGCCCGAGGTGTAGATCACATAGGCGGCCTGGTCGCCATGCACCTCGACGCGGGGCGCGCGTTCCGTGCCTGCCTGCGGCCCTGGCTCCGTTGCCTCCACTGCCTCCACTGCCTCCGGTACCTCCAGCGCCTCCAGTTCCAGCACCTTCGGCACGCTGGCGGCGAGCAAGGCCAGCCGGCCCGGCGCCAGGCCCGAGGCCAGCGCCAGGCAGGCCCCGCTGTCCTGCAGCATGTACTGCATGCGCTCATCGGGCAGGGCTGGATCGACGGGCACGTAGGCAGCGCCCGCCTTGAGGATGGCCAGCAGGCCGGCCACCATGGCGGCCCCGCGCTCGGCCACCAGGCCCACGCGCTGCCCGGGCCGCAGCCCCTGGGCGATCATGGCCTGCGCCAGGCGGCTGGCCCGCCGGTCCAGATCGCCGTAGCTGAACACCTGCCCGTCCGCGGCCAGGGCCAGGGCCTGGGGCCGCTGCCTTGCCTGCGCCTCGAACATGCGGTGCACCGGCAAGGCCTGCGGCCAGGACCGGGGGTTGCAGGCCTGCGCCAGCAGCGCCTGGCGCTCGGCCGGGGGCACCACGTCCAGCGTGCGCAGGTCGCGGCCGGGCTGCTGCTGCAGCGCCTGCACCAGCGCCTGCAGGGCCTGCTGCATGTAGGCGCAGACACGCCCGGCCCCTACGCTGCGCACCACCTGGGCGACGAGCACAAAGCCCTGGCCGTCGTCATCCACGGCCATGCCCACGGGATAGTTGCTGCGCTCGGGGCGGCCCAGCACCTGCACGCCGGCCCGGGCCAGCTCTTGCGCAGCGCCCTCTGCCGCGCCATGCCGGTAGTTCAGCAATGCGCCGAACAGCGGCGTTCCCGCAGGCAGGCCGCTACAGCGCTGGGCCAGCGACAGGCTGGCATGCTCGTGCTGCAGCAGCGCCGCAAGCGCCGCCGCCGTGCTGCGCAGGCCCTGGAGCACGCTGCCTTCGCCCAGCGGCAGGCGCAGCGGCAAGGTGTTGATGAACATGCCCAGCGCCTGCTGCGCACCGGCGCCGCCGTCCATGCGGCCCATCAGCACGGTGCCGAAGACCGGCTCCTGCCTGCCGCTGGTGCGGGCCAGCACCAGCGCCCAGGCCAGGTGGCAGAGCGCGGCGGGGCTGACCCCGTGCGCACGCGCCTGGCCGCGCATGCCCTGGGCCAGTGGGGCGTCCAACCGCAGACGGGCCTCCTCCATGCCACGGCCATCGCCTTGCACGTCCAGCAGGCCGAAGGCGGCCGTGGGCTCCTGCACATCGGCCAGCATGCGGCGGAAGAACCGCTCGTGCGCCTCGGCCGCCACGCCCTGGCGCGCCTGCGCCACAAAGCGCCGGAAGGGCACGGGCACCGGCAGCTCGGCCACGCGGCCCTGCTGGAGCCGCAGCACTTCCTGCAGCAGCAGGTCCAGCGTGATGCGGTCCATCACCAGGTGGTGACTCAGCAGCTGCAGCAGCCAGCGGCCTTGCCCGGCATCGTGCGCGGCCCGCGCCCCTATCATCGGCGCCTGCCGCACGTCCAGGCGCAGGTCGTGGCTGCGCAGTTGCTCCAGCATCTGCGGCACCAGTGCCTCATGTGCCTCATCCGCATCAGGCCACTGCAGCTGCAGCGGTGCCTGGCGCAGCACCACCTGCACGGGCTCGGACAGCCCCTCCCAGAGCACGGCCGTGCGCAGGATGTCATGGCGCGCAATCACCTGGTTGAGGCTGTGCACGAAGGATTGCAGCTGCTCGCGCGTCCCGAAGCTCAGCAGGTTGGGCGAGACGAACACATCGCCCCCGGACTGCAGCAGGTGGTGGAACAGAATTCCCTCCTGCAACGGCGCCAGCGGATAGATGTCCTGGATGTTGGCTGCGCCACCGGGCACCGCAGCGGCGATGCGAGCAATCTCATCTTCATCCAGCGCCACCAGGGTCAGCATGTCCGGCGTGATCGCCATGCAGCCTTCGGGGATGCCGTTGGGCGGCACATCGATCTCGCCGGCCACCTGCGCCCCTTGCTCACCCTGCTGATCCTGCCGCACCGCCTGCGCAAACTCTGCCAGCCTCGGGTGCTGGAACAGCGTGCGCACCTGCACGCGCAGGCCCCGGGCGCGCACGCGCTCCAGCAGGCCCAGGGCGAGCAGCGAATGCCCGCCCAGCTCGAAGAAGCCGTCCTGCCGGCCCACGCGCTCCACGCCCAGCACCTCGGCCCAGATCTGCGCCAGCGTTTCCTCCAGCTCTCCCTGCGGTGCCTCGTATTGCTGGGCGCTGACCATCTCCGGCTCGGGCAGCGCCTTGCGGTCCACCTTGCCGTTGGCCGTCAAAGGCAGGGCGTCGAGCACGACGATGGCCGAGGGCACCATGTAGTCGGGCAGCACCTGGCCCAGTCGTCCCTTGAGCAGACCCTCTGCGATTTCTGCATTCAGCGACACATAGGCGATCAGTCTGGCACCGCCCGCCCCCTCCTTGGCCAGCACCACTGCCTCGCGCACCTCGGGCTGGGCCAGCAGTTGCGACTGCACCTCGCCCAGCTCGATGCGGAAGCCCCGGATCTTGACCTGCTGGTCGGCACGGCCCAGGTATTCGAGTTCGCCCTGAGCGTTCCAGCGCACCAGGTCGCCCGTGCGGTACAGGCGCTCGCCCGTCTCGCTGAACGGGTTGGCAACGAAGCGCTCTGCCGTCAGCCCTTGCCTGTTGAGATAGCCGCGTGCCAGTCCTTCGCCCGCCACGTACAGCTCCCCGGCCACGCCCTGCGGCAGCAGGTTCAGGCTGCCGTCGAGCACATACAGGCCCAGGTCCGGAATCGCCACGCCCACGGGGCTGCGTCCGCCCTCCAGATCCGTCTTGGTGATCTCCCGGTACGTCACATGCACCGTGGTCTCGGTGATGCCGTACATGTTGATGAGCTGCGGGCTCTCGT
>NZ_JAQOTI010000040.1:0-7311 GCF_028401915.1 Delftia sp. DT-2 | reverse complement strand
GGTGGAGGTAAACGGGATCGAACCGATGACCTCTTGCATGCCATGCAAGCGCTCTCCCAGCTGAGCTATACCCCCTTGCTGCAACGTTGCACTGCTTCGTTGCTGCGATTCAAAAATTGTAGCACAGCGTTTTTGGGGCAATTCCGGAATGCATGACTTTTTTATGTCGCCCTGCATTCCGGCGCCCTGCTGCAGCCCGGGTCAGGCCAGGCTTTGCCCGTCGCGTATGCGGTGGATCTCGGCGATGTCCACCACCCAGACCAGGCCGTCGCCGACCTGGCCCGAGTGACAGGCCGAGGTGATGGCCGCGCGGATGGGCTCGACCATGGATGCCTCGGCCAGCACGCAGACCATGATCTTGTCGGAAAAGTCGGTCAACTCCTCCTTCACGCTGCGCTTGTCGATGGCCGCCGGGGCCGTGAAGCCCTCGGCACGGAACAGCGTCACGCCGGGGAAGTTGGGAATGGCGCGCAGCGCGTCGCGCAGGCGCTCCAGGCGACTGGGGCGCACGATGGCCCGGATTTCCTTCATGGTCATTGCAGTGTCTCCTTCATCAGGCTTCCAGCGGTTTTTCGTCAAACCAGCGGTACAGGGTCGGCAACACCACCAGCGTGAGCAGGGTGGACGAGATCAGTCCGCCGATCACGACGATGGCCAGCGGGCGTTGCACCTCCGAGCCGGGGCCGGTGGCGAACAGGAAGGGCACCAGGCCCAGCAGGGCCACGGTGGCCGTCATCATCACGGGGCGGAAGCGCTGCACGCAGCCTTCGCGCACGGCATCGGCCACGTCCATGCCGTCTTCGCGCAGCTTGCGGATGCAGGTGACCAGCACCACGCCGTTGAGCACCGCAATGCCCCACAGCGCGATGAAGCCCACCGAGGCCGGCACGCTCACGTATTCGCCCGTGACGAACAGGCCCAGCAGGCCGCCGATGGAGGCGAAGGGCAGCACCAGGATGATCAACCCGGCCAGCTTGACCGAGTTGAACAGCAGGAACAGCAGGAAGAAGATGGCCACGATGGTCAGCGGCACGATGACCTGCAGCGTGCCCATGGCGCGCTCCATGTTCTCGAACTGGCCACCGTACTTGAAGTAGTAGCCATCGGGCAACTGCACTTCACTGTCGATGCGCTGCTGCACTTCGGTCACGAAGCCGCCCAGGTCGCGCCCTTCCACGTTGGCTCCCACCACCACGCGGCGCTTGCCGCCTTCGCGGCTGATCTGCGCGGGGCCGTCCACCAGCTCGATGCGGGCCACGCTGCTCAGCGGCACCTGGGCGCCCGTGGCCGTGGTCAGCAAGGTGGCGCCGATGGCGGCGGGCGAGCCGCGGAACGGCTCGGGGAAGCGAACCACCACGTTGTAGCGGCGTTCTCCCTCGTAGACCGTGGTGACGTCCTTGCCGCCGATGGCCGACTCGATCACGCCCTGCACGTCGGTGACGTTCAGGCCGTGGCGGGCGATCGCCTTGCGGTCGATATCCACGGTCAGAGCCTGCTGGCCTGACAGGCGCTCGACGCGGATGTCCGTGCTGCCCGGCACGCTCTTGAGGATGCGTGCGACCTGCTCGGACACGTCGCGCAGCTCGCTCAGCTCGTCGCCGAAGACCTTGATGGCCAGTTGCGAGCGCACGCCCGTGACCATTTCGTCCACGCGCTCGGAGATCGGCTGGGACAGCACGATCTGCACGCCCGGGATCGAGGACAGGCGCTGGCGGATGTCCTCGTCGATCTCGTCCTGCGTGCGCTCGGACTTGGGGTCCAGCAGCACGATGGGGTCGGACTCGTTGGGGCCTGCGGGATCGGCCGGCGATTCGCCACGTCCCAGCTTGGAGACCACGCTGAGCACGCCGGGCACTTCGGCCACGGCCTTCATCGCCGCCATTTCCATGCGGATGGATTCGTCCAGCGAGATGCTGGGCACGCGGTTGATCTGCGGCGTCAGCGCCCCCTCCTTCATCGTGGGCATGAAGGACTTGCCCAGCAGCGGGAACAGCCCCAGCGAGCCCAGCAGCAGCGCCACGGCCACGGCCAGCGTGGCGCGGTTGCGCGCGGTGGCCAGGTCCAGCAGGCGCAGGTAGTGGCGCTTGAGGAAGGCGATCAGGCGCGTGTCATGGTCCGCGCCGCCCTTGAGGAAGTACGAGCACAGCACGGGCGACAGGAACAGCGACACGGCCAGCGAGACCGCCAGCGAGATCGCGATGGTCAGCGCCAGCGGGCCGAACATCTTGCCTTCGATGCCTTGCAGCGTCATCAGCGGCAGGAACACCAGGATGATGATGGCGATGCCGAAGATGGTGGGCGTGGCCACCTCGGTGGTGGCCGACAGCACGGTGCGCACGCGTGCGCCCATGCTGTCGCCGGCCTGGCCGAGCTTGTGGAACACGTTCTCCACCACCACCACGGTGGCATCGACCATGAGGCCGATGGCGATCGCCAGCCCCCCCAGCGACATGAGGTTGGCCGAGATGCCCCAGCGGTTCATCATGATGAAGGTGGTCAGCGGCGTGATGATCAGCGTGGCCACCACGATCAGGCTGGAGCGCACGTCACCCAGGAAGATGAAGAGCACCACGACCACGAGCAGGATGCCCTCGATCAGCACCTTGCCCACGGTCCACAGCGCCGAGTCGACCAGGTCGGTACGGTCGTAGTAGGGAACGATCTGCAGGCCGCCGGGGAGCATGCCCTTGGAGTTGATCTCCTGCACGCGCTCCTTCACGCGGGTGACCACCTCCTTGGCATTGCCGCCACGCATCATCAGCACGATGCCGGAGACGCCTTCGGTATAGCCGCCCTTGATGATGGCGCCCTGGCGCACTTCCTGGCCCAGCTGGACCTCGGCCACATCGCGCACGAAGACCGGCACGCCGCCTTCCTGCTTGAGAACGATGTTGCCGATGTCATCCAGCGACTGGACCAGGCCCACGGCGCGGATCAGGTACTGCTCGGTGACCTGGGGCAGGATGCCGCCGCTGGCATTGGCGTTGTTGTCGGCGATGGCCTGGACCACATGGCGCACGGACAGGCCGTAGTGGCGCAGCCGGCCGGGATCGACCTCCACCTGGTACTGCTTGACGTAGCCGCCCTGCGAGTTGATTTCGGCCACGCCGGGAATGGAGCGCAGCAGCGGGCGCGCCACCCAGTCCTGGATGGTGCGGCGCTCGGTCAGCTCCTCGGGCGTGAGGGCCCGCTTGCCGTCGTCGGGATGGTCCAGCGTGTACTGGTAGACCTCGCCCAGGCCCGTGGACACCGGCCCCAGCACGGGGATGATGCCTGCGGGCATGCGCGGCGTGACCTCCATCAGCCGCTCGGTGACGAGCTGGCGTGCAAAGTACACGTCGGTGGCATCGGTGAAGACCAGGGTGATGATGGACAGGCCGCTCTTGTTGAGCGAGCGCATCTCCACCAGGCCCGGCATGCCGGTCATGGCGATTTCCAGCGGCACGGTCACGAAGCGCTCGATTTCCTCGGGCGAACGGCCTGGCGCCTCGGTGGCCACCTGGACCTGGACGTTGGTCACGTCAGGAAAGGCATCCACCGACAGATTCATGGCGGCGCGCAGGCCGAAGCCGCACAGCACCAGCGAGAGCACGATCACGATGAGCCGCTGGCTCAGTGCGGCCCGGATCATGGAAGCGATCATGGGCTTACTCCAGCTCTGCGCGCTTGCGCTCGTTGTTCAGGTGGAAGGCACCCGTGGTGACGATGACCGTGCCATCGGCCACGCCCTTGTTCACGGGGCGCATGCCGCCGCTGGCGGTGCCCAGCTCGACGGGCGTGAGGCGGTAGTGGTTCTCGCCCTTCTTGACGAAGACATGGTCGCGGTCGTTCTCGCGCACCACGGCCTCGGCCGGCACGGCCAGCAGCTGGCGCACCTCGCCCTGGATGCGCATGGTGGCCAGCATCTGGGGCTTGAGGTCGCGCTCGGGGTTGTCCACCTGGGTGCGGATGGTGACGGTGCGGGTCTCGGGCGTGACGGTGTCGCCCACATGCACGATCTGGCCCGACAGCACCCGCTCGCCCAGGGCGGGCACGGCGATCTCCACGGCCTGGCCGGCACGCACGCCGCTGGCCATCTGCTCGGGGATCGCGCCCACCACCCAGACGCTGCTCAGGTCGGCCACGGTGAACAGCGGATCGCCGGGCTGGGTCACCTGGCCGGAGCTGACCTTGCGCTCGATCACCACGCCGGCCCCTGTGGACAGCACGGCCGCATGCGACTGCAGCGTGCCCTTGTCGCGCAGCTGGGCGATGGCGCTGTCGGGAATGCCGATCAGGCGCAACTGGTCGCCGGCAGCGCGCTGCTCGGCGCGCGCAATCGACAGCTCGGACTCGCGGCGCTGCAGCTCGGCCGAGCCGATGACATCGGCGGCGATCAGCTGGCGCGCGCGCTCCACGCCGCGCTCGGCCAGCGTGGCGGCGGAGTGTGCACGCAGATAGGCCAGCTGGGCGGTGGTCAGCTCGGGGCTGGCCACGCGGGCCAGCACCTGGCCCGCGCGCACGCGGTCGCCCACTTCGACCAGCACTTCGGTCACGCGTCCCGTGGCGGCCGCGCCAATGCGGGTGACCTGGCGCTCATTGGCCTCGATGCGGCCGGACACCTCCTGCAGCAGCGCGATCTGCGCCTGCGCCACGGGCTTGACGGCGAAGTTGGGCGCCATCTCGGCGGTGACGCGGACCTCCATCGGGTCCTGCTCCTGCGCAGCGGCCGCTGCGGGCGCCGCCTTGGCTTCGGCCTCTTCGTTCTTGCCGCAGGCGCTCAGCGCCAGCGTTGCGGCCAGCAGGCCGGCCAGGGCCAGGGAGTTCACCAAGGTGCTGCTGCCTGCGCGGGCGGCGATGGGTTGCGGATGCATATTCAAGGACATGTTCGTTTCTGATTTCGGGTGTGAGGCAGGGACGGCGCGCTTCACAGCGCGGACGGATCGTCGTAGCGGCCCGCCAGGTATTCGAGCTGTATGCGCGCCGCCTGCAGCTGGTAGCGCGCGTCGAGCAGGTCTGCACGGATGGAGCGCAGCACGCGCTGCGCATCGAGCACATCGAGAATGCCGCGCTCGCCGAAGCGGTAGGCGGCCTCGGCCACGCGCAGGGCCGACTCGGCCTCGCGCACCGAACCCTGGCTCAGTGCCTGGGTGCGCAGTCGTGCCATCTCCAGCTCCTTCCAGGCCTGCAGCGTCTGCTGGCGCAGCTCGATCTGCCGGCCTTCCAGCTGCAGACGCGCGCGCTCCAGCTCGGAGGCCGCCTCGTCGATGGGGCCGCGGTGCTGGTCGAGCAAGGGGATCTGGATGCTCACGCCCACCGTGTTCAGGCGCACATCGGGCTCGCGCGTCTGGCCGTAGCGCAGCTCCACGCCCGGCCAGCGCGAGGCCTTGGCACCGTCAAGCCGCGCCTGGGCACGCTCGACCTCCGCCTTGAGCTGGCGCAGTTCGGGATGCTCCATGGGATCGATCTCGCCCATGTCCTCGATGCGCAGCGGATCCTCCAGCGACACATCCAGGCGGAAGCGCACGGGCAGCTGGCCTGCGGCCAGGCGGCCCAGCGCCAGCTGCGCCTGCTCGGCACGCAGCCGCGCGGTCTGCTCCTGCTGGCGCGCCTGGATGATTTCGGCATCGGCCTTGATGATTTCGTAGCGTGCCGCCTCGCCGCTGTCCACGCGGACGCGGACGCGCTCATGGGCCTGCTCCAGAAGGCGCACCGCCTCCTTGGCGGCCTCGACCTCCGCCTCGCGCAGCACCATCTCGTAGGCGCGCAGCCGCACCTGGGCCACCAGCGCATTGCGCGTGGTCGCCACGAAGTGCACCGAGCCCTGCTCGCCTGCCCTCGCGGCCTCCACGCGCGCACCTCGCACGGCGGGGTTCTCGATGGGCAAGGCCACGGCCCAGCCCTGCACCGTGCCGGCTGCCGCGCCCGGAACGCGGGCGCTGTTGCGGCCCTGGTTCCATTCGAGCTTGGGATTGGGCAGCGCCGAGGCGCTGACCACACCTGCGCGCGCCGTGGTCCGGGACTGCTCGACAGCGCGCAGATCGGGGTTGTGGTCCAGCACGGCGCGAACGACCTCGTTCAGGCTCAGCTGGGGCAGGCGCTGTGCGGCGGCCGAAGCCACCGAAGGCGCCTCTGCGGCCGAACCGGCCTTCGGCACGATCGGCGTACGGGACGCCGCGGCCTCGGCGGCCTCGGCGGCGGCCGGAGCCGCCTGCGTCAGGGGCGCCTGGGACGCCTGGGGCTTGCCAGGGGGATGGGCCTGCGCCGAAGCGCCAGCACCCCAGCCCACCAGCAGGCTGCAGATCGCGCCTTGCAGGACCTTGCGCGAACAGGATGGAAAACGGGCGGGGGCCATTCCCGCCAATACCGTTGGATTCACCATGGCATGCATCTGCCGCAAAGCGACAGTCGAGGGGTTGAGTAAGAGATGGGCCCTTCCCTGCGGACCACGCAGGAACGGGCATGGCCGCGCCGTGCGCAGTCAGCGCGCGGACGACGGCATGGCGTGCACGCCAGCAAGGCGCGCACGAGCAGTGATCAGGCAGTGGGATGCGTCAGCCGACAAGGGGCGCAAGGGGCACAAGGCATGCCTGCGCCGCAATATGCGGTCAGCCGAGCAGGGAAGGTCTTGGAGGGCGCAGCAGCTGGCCCGGGGCGGGCGACAGGTGCGCCTGGGAATAGGTCGAAGGCGGGGCCCACAGCGACACCACCTGCACGGCGATGGGCTCGGGCGGCCAGTACATCTCGGCGGAACGGTCCTCGCCGCAGGCCAGCAGGGCCAGCAGCTGGCGCTTGTTGCCGCTGTGTGCCGTCAGCTCGGCAAACTCGGTCTCGTCGTCTTCCTCCACTTCCGCGAGTTCCTCGAGGAATTCCTCATCGATGGTCACGACGGGATGGTGCGCCAGCAGGCCATCGCCTTCCAACCCATCGGAAGATGCCGAAGCTGCCACCTGCCCACAGAAGATGGACAGCAGCATCAGCAACGAAAAGACAAACGATGGCGCAAGGCGCATGGAGCGGGGCAGACGAGTCGGTGAAAGATGGACGCCCTGCAAACAGGACACCGTCTATTGTTACGAATGTTGAGGGAAAGTTCCGGGTTTGCCCTTAAAAAATCTGGGCAATAGATCGTGTTTTGTGCACAAAGGCTTTCCATGTGAAGAAGTCACACCGAAAACTGCAACAACCAGAAACAAAAAAGCCACCTTGCGGTGGCTTCTTGTCTGCGCAAACACGAGGGTCTGCACAAGGAATCTGGCGGAGTGGACGGGACTCGAACCCGCGACCCCCGGCGTGACAGGCCGGTATTCTAACCAACTGAACTACCACTCC
>NZ_JAQOTI010000004.1:280968-452719 GCF_028401915.1 Delftia sp. DT-2 | reverse complement strand
TGCGGGAATAGCTCAGTTGGTAGAGCGCAACCTTGCCAAGGTTGAGGTCGACGGTTCGAACCCGTTTTCCCGCTCCAATTCAGAAAAAAGGGAAGCGGTAACGCTTCCCTTTTTCGTTGGTGCTGCAGTTCGCAGGCATGAGCAGCTTGCGTTGGCCTGTGACGCTGCGGCGCAGGGCCCCGATGGTGAAATTGGTAGACACTGCGGACTTAAAATCCGCCGCTTCCGAACAGGGGCGTGCCGGTTCGATCCCGGCTCGGGGCACCATGAGCTATGTGCAGCAGCGTTCTGATGCTGCAATCTTTGTAGCAATTTTGCGTTGAGGCGAATGCTGCGGTTGCGCAATGTTTCGCGGTGCTGCGCAGTGCATGTTGCTGGCGTCGTGCTCTTGCAGCACCGCATTGTGGCCATGCGCCGCCAAGTCCTTGCCGGCTGCATTACGTGCGAGAATCCCTTCATCAGGCCCCGGGCTGCTTGCCTGGATGGCGCGGCTCGGGCAGACAGTGATGGCGATGCCTGCATGCGTTCCGTTGACATTGATCGTGGCACATGGTGCGGCGTGACAGGTGTGGCCAAACTCATCCCAGACGAGAACATGTCGAATTACAACGCTCCATTTGAAATCCACGTGCACGGCCAGGTGCTGCTGCGCCCCGACACGACCTACGAGCAGTTGCAGGAAGCGCTGGGCCCGCTGTGGAAGTATGCGGGTGCCCGCTCCCTGGCCGATGGCGCTGGCAGCGTCTACGAAGAAGAGCCCGGCATCCAGTTCGATACCAAGGAGCGCCTGCTCCAGGTGTGCTGGACGGTGCGCGGCGATGAGGACTTCCGCCAGTCGCTGGACGACATGTGCATGGGCATCAACGAGCTGGCCGAGCAGGGCGCTGCCATCGAGGTGACCTTCTACGACACCGAGTTCGACGAGGAAGAGGAGTCCGAAGAGGCCGAGTCGCGCGACGACTTCGTCATGCTCTTCGTGGGCCCGACGCCCGCGGCCATCATGCAAGTGCAGCGCGACCTGCTGGTGCAGGACGTGGTCAACCTGATGGAGCGCCATTTCGACGGCTCCGAGCTGGGTGGCGTGGTGCAGGAGATCGACAAGCTGTTCTCCCAGCGCTTCGACGCCCTGGTCAGCTCGCTGGAGATCGGCAAGCCGCCGCGCGGCATGGGTGGATCGGGTTCGGGCCACGGCGGCAACCGCCGGCCCCGCCACCTGCATTGAGCGCAAGGCGCTGCCCCGCGCAGCGTACAGCCATGGCGGCACAGGCCAGCACGCCCAAGTATTCCGGAGCAGTCACCGAGACCGTGCGCCGCCAGCGCGAGCAGCGGCGCGAGGTGGCCGGTGGCGCGCTGCCGCTTCCCTACCTGTCCGCCTACCCGGCCGCGCTGCAGTCACAGGTGCGTGGCTGGCTGGCCGATGACAAGGCCGAGGCCTGGCTGCTGCGCAAGCATCCCGAGGCCCATGCCGTGCGCACGGACAAGAGCCTCTATGACTACGTGGATGCCCTCAAGGGCCGGCACCTGCGCAATGCCGGCACGCTGAACAAAGTGGCTTACGACGGCCGCATCCATGTGGTCCACAACGCCCTGGGCCTGCACACGCGCCGCGCCGTGGTGCAGGGAAGTCGCCTCAATGCACGGCATGAGATCCGCATCGGTGCACTGTTCAAGCAGGCGCCCGAGGCTTTCTTGCGCATGATCGTCGTCCACGAGCTGGCCCATCTGCGCGAGCCCGACCACGACAAGGCCTTCTACCAGCTGTGCACCCACATGGAGCCCGACTACCACCAGCTGGAGTTCGAGCTGCGGCTGTACCTGAGTTGGATGGACCACTCGGGCCGGCGCCTGTGGCAGGCGCAGCCGTGATTCAAGCGGCCGTGGGGATGGCGCTGGATTCGCCGACCTGAACGGACGAGCAGCATTGCGCGGGCAGATCCAGCCAGCGCGATGCCGCAGCCTGCAGGGCCTGCAGCGATCCCGTGGTCATCAGCTGGACCTGGCCCTCTGCCGCGGGCAAGGGGCCTGATTCGCTGGCCAGGGTGCCCAGTCGTTCCAGTACGCGCCGCGTCTGGCGTGCCACCGGGGCACCGGTGTCGATGAACTGGATGTCCGGCCCCAGCAGCGTGCGCAACTGCTCGCGGGCGAATATGTAGTGGGTGCAGCCCAGCACCAGGGAATCCATCTCGCCCGTCTTCTGTCCGAAGCTGCCCAGGGCATTCACATACCTGGCGCACAGGCGCGCGACCTCGGTGGCCATGGGGTCGGCGGGAACGGGCTGCTCCGTGCTTTCCTCGATGGCCTTGGCCAGACCGTCGCAGGGCTGGACATGGAATTGCACGCGCTGGCCATGGTCGGCCACCAACCGGGCAAAGCGCGCACTGCTCACCGTGCCGCGCGTGGCCATCACGCCCACGTGGCCGGTCTGGCTCGATAGCGAAGCAGGCTTGATGGCGGGCTCCACGCCGATCAGGGGCAGTTCGGGAATTTCAGCGCGCAGCATGTCCACGGCAGCGGCCGTGGCCGTATTGCAGGCGATCACCAGTACCTTGATCTGGTGCTGCTCGCACAGGTGGCGCGCAATGGTGCGCGTGCGCTGCTGCACGAAGGCGTCGCCGCGTGCATCGCCATACGGTGCATAGCCGCTGTCGGCCAGGTAGATGAAGCGCTCATGCGGCAGCTCATGGCGCAGCGCCTGCAGCACGCTGAGGCCGCCGATGCCGCTGTCGAAGACGCCGATGGGAGAGGCCGGGGAGGTCATGTGGAGATGCGGATAAAGGCTTTTGGAGGCGGCGCCCAGTATGCCCGCTCGGGCGCGTTCATGCTCGGGCCATGGCTTGCTGCTGCAGCCATTGGGCATGTGTCAGGCGGTACAGGCAATGCCTGCGCAGCGCATGGCCTGCCGGCACCTCCGGATGGTCGAAGTCATGGGCGTCGCGCTCCATGCCCAGGCGCTGCATCACGGCCTGCGAACGCAGGTTGGACAGCGCGGTGAACGAGACGATGGACTCCAGATGCAACGCGCCGAAGCCGTGCTCCAGCGCCGCCCGCGCGCCTTCGCTGGCCAGGCCCTGGCCCCAGAAAGGCCGGGCGAGCCGCCAGCCGATTTCCACGCAGGGCGAGAACGGCAAAGACGCGGCGGGAGTGTGCAGCCCGATGAAGCCCATGAATTCGCCACTGGCAAGGTGCTCTGCCGCCCAGAAGCCCCAGCCGCGTTCCTCGATCAGTGCCTGGATCCTGTCTGCCATGGCATCGCTTTGTTCACGGCTGAGCAGTGCCGGAAAGTGCTCCATGACCTGTGGGTCGGCATTCAGCGCGGCAAAGGGCTGCCGGTCGCCGGCCTGCCACTGGCGCAGTATCAGGCGCGGGGTCCGCAGGGTCGCTACAGGAGCATGTGTGGTGGTCATGGTTGGAGAGGGCGCTGCAGCACCAGCAGATAGGCGGCCGCATGGCCGTGGAAGGAGTGGGGGATGAAGCCTGCCTTGCCTGCCAGCTTTTCCACGCTGGTGCGGCGCTGGAAATGCGGGTCGAAGACCAGCTCGGCCACGGCCAGCAGGCCGCCGGGGCGTAGGCTCTGGAACACGTCGGCCAGCGCGGCCTGGCGGTCCGGGATCTCTCCCAGCACGGCGGCCATCACGGCGCGGTCGTGCTGCTCGGCTGCCAGCTGCCCCTGGCCCAGCGCCGCCGCCTGGGTGCGCACATTCTCCAGCCCCTGCGCGCGCGCCTTGGCCGCCACCTGTTCGAGCATGGCCGGCTGCAGGTCCACGGCCAGCACCTGTCCCTGCGCACCGACGGCACGTGCCAACGGCAGGGTGACGCGGCCTGGGCCGCAGCCCGCGTCCAGCACTTTCATGCCTGGCTGGATCTGCAGTTGCCCGACGATGAAGGCGGCCTTGTTGCTGGCCGCGAAGGGATTGTCGAGCTCGACCATCCAGCGCAGCCAGGACGGGCAGGGCAGGACATGGCGGCGGGAGGACAGGCGCCAGGCCAGGCTGGTCACGGCCAGCAGGGCGATGAGGACGAGCGCGATGGTCATGTTGAATGGGCAGTGTTGCAGGCAGCGGGCAGTCTGTCACAAATGCCCGCGCCAATGAAAAGACCGCCCGAAGGCGGCCTCTTTGCGCTTGGCGCCGGCGTCAGGCCGAGGCAATCTCAATGGTCTTGAACTCGCCGGATGCGATGCGCTTTTGCCATTCGGCAGGGCCGGTGATGTGGGCGCTGGTGCCGCCGGCATCCACGGCCACGGTCACGGGCATGTCCACCACGTCGAATTCGTAGATGGCTTCCATGCCCAGGTCCTCGAAGCCCACGACCTTGGCGTTCTTGATGGCCTTGGACACCAGGTAGGCGGCGCCGCCCACGGCCATCAGGTAGGCCGACTTGTGGTTCTTGATGGACTCGATGGCCACCGGGCCGCGCTCGGCCTTGCCGATCATGGCGATCAGGCCGGTCTGCTCCAGCATCATGTCGGTGAACTTGTCCATGCGGGTGGCCGTGGTCGGGCCTGCGGGGCCCACGGCTTCGTCCTTGACCGGGTCCACCGGGCCGACGTAGTAGATCACGCGGTTGGTGAAGTCCACGGGCAGCTTCTCGCCCTTGGCCAGCATGTCCTGGATGCGCTTGTGGGCGGCATCGCGGCCCGTGAGCATCTTGCCGTTGAGCAGCAGTGTGTCGCCGGGCTTCCAGCTGGCCACTTCTTCCTTGGTCAGGGCGTTGAGGTCCACTCGGCGCGACTTGTTGTAGTCGGGCTCCCAGTCGATCTTGGGCCACAGGTCCAGCGAGGGGGCGTCCATGTAGACCGCGCCGGAGCCGTCCATCACGAAGTGCGCGTGGCGCGTGGCCGCGCAGTTGGGGATCATGGCCACGGGCTTGGAGGCCGCATGCGTGGGGTACATCTTGATCTTGATGTCCAGCACGGTGGCCAGGCCGCCCAGGCCTTGCGCGCCAATGCCCAGGGCGTTGACCTTCTCGTACAGCTCCAGGCGCAGTTCCTCGACCTGGTCGAGCTTCTCGCCGCGCGCGGCCTTGGCCTGCAGCTCGTACATGTCCAGGTCTTCCATCAGGCTTTCCTTGGCCAGCAGCACGGCCTTCTCGGCGGTGCCGCCGATGCCGATGCCCAGCATGCCCGGCGGGCACCAGCCCGCGCCCATGGTCGGAACGGTCTTGAGAACCCAGTCCACCAGGTTGTCGCTGGGGTTCATCATGATCATCTTGGACTTGTTCTCCGAGCCGCCGCCCTTGGCGGCCACGGTCACGTCCAGCTTGTCGCCGGGCACGATCTGCACGTTGATGACGGCAGGCGTGTTGTCCTTGGTGTTCTTGCGCGCGAACAGCGGATCGGCCACGACCGAGGCACGCAGCGTGTTGTCGGGGTGGTTGTAGCCGCGGCGCACGCCTTCGTTGATGGCGTCTTCCAGGCCGCCCGTGAAGCCTTCCCAGCGCACGTCCATGCCCACCTTCAGGAACACGTTGACGATGCCGGTGTCCTGGCAGATCGGGCGGTGGCCGGTGGCCGACATCTTGGAGTTGGTCAGGATCTGGGCCATCGCGTCCTTGGCCGCCGGGCTCTGCTCGCGCTCGTAGGCGCGGGCCAGGTGGGCGATGTAGTCGGCGGGGTGGTAGTAGCTGATGTACTGCAGGGCGCCTGCGATCGAATCGATCAGGTCCTGCTGGCGGATCGTGGTGGTCATCGGTGGGGTGTCTTTTTGATCGGGGGAACAGGGGAGGGGAATCC
The DNA here is from genome assembly GCF_028401915.1 of Delftia sp. DT-2. Classification (NCBI taxonomy): domain Bacteria; kingdom Pseudomonadati; phylum Pseudomonadota; class Betaproteobacteria; order Burkholderiales; family Comamonadaceae; genus Delftia; species Delftia sp. DT-2. The sequence continues at coordinate 446,988 of NZ_JAQOTI010000004.1, read as the reverse complement.
CGGGGGCGATTATCGGCGCTGCGCGGCGGAAAGTGCACGCAAGGGGTGCAGTCTTGTACAAGAGTCGAGGGGTTTGCCTGGACAAGCCCGCCTCGGCGACACCTCAGTGGGGGATGGATGCGAGAGGTTCCCATTTGCGGAGTTACCATGGGCGGGTTTTTGCCATTGCGGCCCCGCCAGCCAGACATCCCCGAGCCACGCAGCGCGCGGCCCGCCGACCTGCCTCCAGCCAACTGCGCCGCGTTGTTTTCACCAAGGAGTCCACACCAATGACCGCGACCCGCCAGGAAAAAGACACTTTCGGACCCATAGCCGTCCCCGCAGACAAGCTTTGGGGTGCGCAGACGCAGCGTTCGCTGCAGAACTTCGACATCAGCGGCGAGCAGCAGCCGCGCGAGATCATCCACGCGCTGGCCCAGGTCAAGAAGGCCTCGGCCACCGTCAACCACAAGCTGGGCCTGCTCGACGAGAAGAAGACCCGGGCCATCCTGGCCGCCGCCGACGAGGTGATCGCCGGCAAGCACCCGGACGAGTTCCCGCTGGTGGTCTGGCAGACCGGCTCGGGCACGCAGACCAACATGAACGTCAACGAGGTGCTGGCCAACCGCGCCAGCGAAATCCTCGGTGGCGAGCGGGGCGAGTCGCGCCTGGTCCACCCCAATGACGACGTGAACAAGAGCCAGTCGAGCAACGACGTATTCCCGACCGCCATGCACGTGGCTGCCGTCACGGCCATCGAGCAAAAGCTGCTGCCCGCCATTGCCCTGCTGCGCAATACGCTGCAGGCCAAGAGCGAGGCCTATGCCGACATCGTCAAGATCGGCCGCACCCATCTGCAGGACGCCACGCCGCTGACGCTGGGCCAGGAAATCTCGGGCTGGGTGGCTCAGCTGGCCCATGGCGAAAAGCATGTGCGCGCCGCGCTACCGCATCTGTACGAGCTGGCGCTGGGCGGCACGGCCGTGGGCACGGGCCTGAATGCACCCAAGGGCTATGCCGAGGGCGTGGCGGCCGAGCTGTCCCAGCTCACCGGCTACCCGTTCGTGACGGCGCCCAGCAAGTTCGAGGCCCTGGCCTCGTGCGATGGGCTGGTCCACGCCCACGGCGCGCTCAAGACGCTGGCCGCCAGCATGATGAAGATCGCCAACGACGTGCGCTGGCTGGCCTCCGGCCCGCGCAGCGGCCTGGGCGAGATCTCCATCCCCGAGAACGAGCCCGGCTCGTCCATCATGCCCGGCAAGGTCAACCCCACGCAGAGCGAGGCGGTGACCATGCTGGCGGCCCAGGTCTTCGGCAACGACGTGGCCATCAACTTCGGCGGCGCCTCGGGCAACTTCGAGCTGAACGTGTTCCGCCCCATGGTCTCGCACAACTTCCTGCAGAGCGTGCGCCTGCTGGCCGATGGCATGAAGAGCTTCAACGACCACTGCGCCGTGGGCATCGAGCCCAACCGCGAGCGCATCACCGAGCTGGTGCAGCGCTCGCTGATGCTGGTGACGGCGCTGAATCCGCACATCGGCTACGACAAGGCGGCCTACATCGCCAAGAAGGCGCACAAGGAAGGCTCCAGCCTGCGCGAAGCGGCCGTGGCTTCCGGCCACCTGACTGGCGAACAGTTCGACGCCTGGGTGATCCCTGCCAAGATGGTCGGCAACCTGTAGGACCTGCTGATGCCATCAAAAAGGGGAGCCGGCCGGCTCCCCTTTTTTTGCTTCATGGCCTGGCTCAGTTGTCCGCCTGCGGGCGGCGCACGGTGCGGAACACGTACTTGAGCGCGTCGCCGATGGTGCTTTCCCAGACCGGCCATTCATGCTTGCCGTTGACGATGCGCAGCTCGGCAGGCTGCTTGTTCCTGCGCAGCTGGGCGTAGAGCTGGGCGGCGTCGGACTCGATCATGAATTCATCGTCGTCGCCCGAATTGATGTACATGGGCACGCTGATCTTGCGGGCGAGAAAGCTGTCCCACAGCACAGGGTAGTTGTAGCTCTTCCAGACCGTGGTGCTGTACTGGCCGCCCGTGTTGGGTTCGGCAAAGACCTTGACCGAGCGTGCCGAGGAATCGGCGGGCGGCTCGGGGTTGTAGATGGCGGGGCTCAGCAGGGCGGCGGCCTGGAATTTCTCGGGGTACTTGAGCACGTAGCGCAGCGCGCCGTAGCCGCCCATGGACAGGCCGCCGATGACGCGGCCATCGCGGCTGGTGAGGGTGCGGTACTTCTTCTCGACATGGGGGACGAGGTCCTGGAAGAAGGCCGTCTCCATGGGCTCCTTGAGGTCCACGTACCAGGTCGTTCCCGCGTCGGGCATGACGATGATGGCGGGCGGGATCTCCCCGTTCTGGATCAGCTGGTCCACCGTGCGCAGCAGATTGCCCTTGACGGGCCAGTCGTTGCGCTGGCCGTCGTTGCCGTGCAGCAGGTACATGACGGGGTAGCGCAGCCTGGACTGGGCGTCGTAGCCCGTGGGCAGGTAGACGTTGTAGGTCCAGCTGCGCTGCAGCGTGGCGCTCTTGAACTCGGCGGCCTCGATGGAGCCGGCCTGGGCGGCCGGGCCGGCCAGAATCGCGGCGGCCGCCAGCGTGCCGGAGGCGGCCTGGCGCAGGACGATGGAAAAGGAAAGTTGGCGCATGTTTTTTGTCTCCTGTGGTCCGTGGCAAGGGCCCACGGCTGCGCCAATGTAATCGAGGCCCTGGCCCCGCCTGCGCTCCGCGCGGCCGGGCCGTCGCCTCGGGGACCATGGTCCTCAGCCGGGCGCACGCTGCGCGTGGCGCAGCGCGCTGCGAAAGCCCAGTTGCCCCACCACGCACGCCACGACCAGGGCCAGCGCGGCCGACAGCGCGGGGTTGCTGCCCAGGCTGGCGCCCAAGGTGCACAGGCCGCCCACGGCCATTTGCGTGCTGCCGTAGACACCGGCGGCCGAGCCCGTGAGGCGCGGATGCACGCTCAGCGCGCTGGCCAGCGCCGCAGGGCTGGTCAGGCCCGAACCCAGCGCGAACAGCACCATCAGCCCCACCACAATGGCCGGCGTGAGCTGGTTGAACAGGGCCAGCAACAGCAGCATGGCCGCGCTGGCCAGGCTCAGCAGATTGCCGTTGAGCATCAGCCGCTCCAGGGGCCAGTGGCGTATCAGCTGGCGGGCCAGCGCATTGCCCACGGCCATGCCGCCCATGAGCAGGCCCAGGTAGATGGCCACCTCATGCTTGGTGGAATGCAGCTGCTCGATGAACACGAAGGGCGCCGCCGCCAGGAAGGCATAGATGGACGTGGTGGCGCAGCCGCCGCCCACGGCAAAGCCCACAAAGGCCGGCGAGCGCAGCAGGCTGCGGTAGTCGTCGCGGATGGTGCCCAGGTGCAGGCGGCCCGTGGGCTGGCCGGTTTCGGGCAGCAGCTTCCAGATGGCGAAGGCCGTCACGCCGCCGACCACGGCCAGCGTGCCGAAGATGGCGCGCCAGCCCAGGGCGTCGTCTATGGCCGAGCCGATGGCCGGCGCGATGCCGGGGCCGATCATCATCATCAGGTTGAGCAGCGCCAGGCTGCCCACGGCGTTCTCGGGCGTGCTCGAATCGCGCGCAATGGCGCGGCCCAGGGCCAGGCCCGCGCAGCCGCCCAGCGCCTGGAGCAGGCGCGCGCCGATCAGCCAGGGGGCGGACGGGGCGAGAAAGGCCGCCAGGCTGGCCAGCGCATAGAGGATGAGTCCGGCCAGCAGCATGGGCCGGCGCCCCAGGCTGTCCGACAGCGGGCCATAGATCAACTGGCCCACGCCCAGGCCCAGGATGTAGACCGTGATGGTCAGCTGCATCTGGCTGGCACCGGCCTGGAGCTGGTGTGCCGCATCGGGCAGGGCGGGCAGGAACATGTGCATGGCCAGCGTGCCGACGATGGTCACGACCACCAGCAGCCACAGCGGCGCCTTGCGGCTGGCCGCTGTATGGTCCTGGGCGGGTGGCAGCGAAGAGTGCTCGGCCGCCATCTCAGGCAGCCTGCTCGTCGGGCAGGTCCGTGTCGCAGGCGGGCTCGGCGGCCATGGCCTCCAGCAGGCGCTGCAGCGTGGCATAGGCCGCACCCAGTTCCTCGGGCGGCACGGCGCCCAGCACCTGGGCGCGGGCCTGCTGCAGCAGGCCCTGCACGGCTTCGACCTGGGCATGGCCGGCTGGCGTGAGCTGGATTTTCCTGACGCGGCGGTCGCTGTCGTCCACGCGCTCTATCCAGCCCTGGGCGGCCAGGCCGTCCACCAGGCGCACGACCGAGGAGCTGTCCAGCGCCAGGGAATGGGCCAGATCCTTCTGGCGCATGGCTTCAGGCGAACGCGCCAGATGCATCAGCGGCATCCATAGCGCCTGGGTCAGGCCCATGGGCGCCAGCAGCCTGTCCAGCGTGCGGCGCCATTGCTTGTTGACCTGGCCCAGCGTGAACATGAAATGCCGCTGCACGCTGGCGGCATCGGCTTGCGCGGGCGGGGACTGGTCGGGAAGGGAAGACATCGTGGCATTCAAATAGTTGGCATTCCAATTATCTGCATGTCAACGATATCGTTTCCCGGAGCCGCCTGATACATCCGCAGGCGTCAGGGTTTTGGCCCCCGCAGGGGAGGCGGGGCCTACATGCCCAGGGACTTGAGCAGTTCGTCGGTGTCCGTGCTGCCGGCCGGTTCAGGCGCTGCGGCGGGGGCGCTGGCGTTGGCCTGCGCCATGAGGGCGTCCGGGTCGGGACGCTCCTGCGGTTCGAAATCCACCACCTTGATGAACTCCGTGCGGTCCATGGCCAGCTCGAGATAGAAGATGTTGTTGTTGCCCGTGTAGAAGGTCACGCGGCGCGCCTCGGGGGAGTCGAGGTTGGCGTCCACGCTGAGGTTGACCTGCTTGTTCAGGCGGATCATCTTGGGCTGGCTCTGGGTGATGTAGGTCTGAAGCTCGCGCTGGACCTTGCTGGTGAAGTCGCCCACCACCTGGTTCATCAGCTCGCCCATGACGTTGCTGACATCGTCGGAGGTGTAGGAGCTGGCAAGGTCCTCTTCACCCATGCCCATGCTCAGCATGTAGCTGCGGTACAGCTCCATGGCGGCGGCGGCCGAGAAGTTGATGATCACCAGGCCCGAGAAGCCGCCGTCCACCAGGACAAAGCAGCCGATGTCGGGCTTGAGGCTGGTCTTGGTGATGCGCTGCACCATGCCCGAATACTGGATCTGGCACTGCGTGGCCACCTGGAGCACGCGCGAGACGGAGTTGCAGAGGCTGATCAGCACGTCTTCCGTGCCATGGACGATGGGATGTTGGGGCTTGTTCATGAGGTCAACGGGACAAAATTGTGAGCGATTATGGGTGCAAGTCCGTTGTTTGCGACTGTTTGTAACATTGAAAGTCCAATGTGCCCCCTCCTGGGGCGGGGCTTGGCAGGCGGCCCCGAAAGCCGCGCTCAGCGAATCGCCTGCGTGGACTCGCGCACTATGCAGCGCCCCTGCATGACCACCTTGCGCACGGGCAGCTCGGGCGCATGCAGTCGCTCCATCAGCAGGCTGAAGGCCGTTCGGCCCATGGCGTCGATCGGCTGCTCGATCACGGTGATGGCGGGGGCCACCAGCTCCGTCCAGCGCTCGTTGTCGAAGCCGGCGAGCGCCACATCGCCGGGGATGCGCAGGCCTGCGGCGCGTATCGCGCGCAGGCAGCCTTCCAGCAGCAGGCCGTTGCTGGCCACGAAGGCGTCGGGCCGCTGCGGCTGGCGCAGCCATTGCGTGACTTCGGCCTCGGCGGCATCGCTGGTCGGGGGCAATTGGCGCAAGTCGGGCTCCAGGCCTGCATCGCGCATGGCGGCCAGATAGCCGTCGCAGCGCTCGCGCGCCGTGCTGCTGGTGCTGCCGAAGACGCCTGCAATGCGGCGGCGGCCCTGTTCCACCAGATGCCTGACCAGGGTGGCGCAGGCCTGGGCGTTGTCCAGCACCACGCTGTCATGGCAGGCCGGGGCGCCCGCCCGGTCCACCAGGACAACGGGAAACTCCAGCTGCATGCGCTCGAGCTTGTGCAGGCTGGCCTGGGTGGGCGCAAAGATCAGCCCCGCGATGCGCTCTTCCTGCATGAGCTGCAGGTACATGGCTTCGCGCTGCGGGTCTTCGTCGGTATTGCACAACAGCACGCGCCGGCCCTGGCGATAGGCCTCGGCCTCGACCGCGCGGATCAGGGCCGTGAAAAACGGGTTGCGTATGTCGGCCACCAGCACCCCCATGGGGCCAGCGTCGCGCGCACGCAGCCGGCGCGCCATCAGATTGGGCCGGTAGCCCGTGGCCTGCACGGCGGCCGCGACCCGCGCCCGGACTTCTTCGCTGACCGAGCCGCCCGCCAGCGCGCGCGATACCGTCGATTTGGAAACCCCGGCCGCACGGGCCACATCGTTGATGCTGATGCTCAATGCAATCGTTCCCGTTGGTTGTGGTGTGCCGCAGAGGATAACTCCAAAGAAATGCCGTGGTATGGCCGGATTGTTGCCAGGTTATGTTGCAGTGCAGATTGACCGATGGTTGGGAACGTTCCCACAATCCGCGCCATGAACAATGCCCATTCATCCCTCCCGGCGGTTGCACCCACCGCTCCTGCGGGCCTGCAGATCGCCGTGCGCCTGGGCGCCAGGGTGCGCGACAAGGCCGACGCCATTGACCAGGCCGCCCGGCTGCTCCAGGACAGCGGCAGCGTGGCCCCTGGCTATGCCGCCGGCATGCAGGCGCGCGAGGCCCAGGCCGAAACCTTTCTGGGCCACGGCGTGGCCATTCCCCACGGCCGCGCCGAAGACCGGGCCCTGGTGCTGCGCGACGCGGTGGCCGTGCTCCAGGTGCGCGAGGGCCTGGATTGGAATGCCGGCCAGAACGTGCATCTGGTCGTGGCGGTGGCGGCACGCTCCGATGCCCACATCACCTTGCTGCGCCGCCTGGCCGGCCTGCTGCAGACACCCCGGCTGCAGGCGCTGTTCACCACCGGCGACGCGCAGCAGGTCATCGATGCACTCCAGGGGCAGGCGGACCCGGCGCCGCCTGCCGCCCGCCCGGCGGCAGTGGACCTGGCCGAGGCGTGCGAATGGACCATTGCCTATCCCAACGGCCTGCATGCGCGGCCTGCCACGCGCTGGGCGGAGGCGGCGCGCGGCTTTGCCTCGCGCATGCAGGTGCGCCATGGCGGCGAGGTGGCCGATGCGCGGCAGATGGCCAGCCTGCTGCAGTTGGGACTGCGCGAAGGCGACAAGGTCACCATCTCGGCAGAGGGCCCTGACGCCAGGGCCGCGGTCCAGCGCCTGTGCGCCGTGGCCCAGGCCCTGGTGGCCCAGGAACGTGCCGATGCCGACGCCGCTGCGCGCAAGGCGGCCGAATCGCCCGCCACGGGCTGGCTGCCGCCGCTGGCGCGGCCTGCCTTTGTGGGCCTGGGCGCCAGCCCGGGGCTGGCCGTGGCCCGCATCCACCAGTGGCGTGTGGAGGCCGCCGAGATCCCCGACCTGCCCGAGCCGCTCAGCGTGGGCGGTGCGCGGCTGCATGCGGCGCTGGCCGAGACGCAGGGCCAGCTGCGCGCCCTGCATGACGACACCCGCCGCCGCCTGGGCGCAGGCGATGCGGCCATCTTCAGCGCGCAGGCCGAGTGGCTGGGCGACACCGGTCTCCTCACGCGCGCCTGCCAGTTCATGGTCCAGGGCCACGGCGTGGCCTGGGCCTGGGACCAGGCCGTGGAGGAGGGCGCTGCCCGTCTCCAGGCGCTGGACAACCCCGCGCTGGCCGCGCGTGCCGCCGACCTGCGCGACGTGGGCCGGCGCGTGCTCGTGCAACTGCAGCCCTCGCTGGCAGCGGCGGGGCCGGAGGGCCTGCCGGAAGGCGGCTGCATCCTGGTCGCGGCCGATCTTTCTCCCTCGGAAACCGCCCAGCTGGACACGGCGCGCGTGGCCGCGCTGGTCACGGCGCAGGGCAGCCCCACCTCGCACACGGCCATACTCGCGCGCACGCTGGGGCTGCCGGCCGCCGTGGCGGCAGGCGGCGGCGTGCTGGGCATGGCCGATGGGGCCCTGGCCATCGTCGATGGCGCCAACGGCCGCATCTACCTTGATCCCTCGGAGCAGGACCTGGCTTCGGCGCGTGCCCACATGGCCGAGCAGCAGGCACTGCAGGAACGCGTGGCCGCGCAGCGCAGCCTGCCTGCCATCACCACCGATGGCGTGCGCATCGAAGTCTGCGCCAACGTCAACCTGCCCGAGCAGGTGCCGCTGGCCCTGTCCCAGGGCGCCGAGGGCGTGGGCCTGATGCGCACGGAATTCCTGTTCCTGGAGCGCGGCAGCACGCCCGGCGAGGACGAGCAGTACGAAACCTACCGCGCCATGGCGCAGGCGCTGGAGGGCCGGCCGCTGATCGTTCGCGCGCTGGACATCGGCGGCGACAAGCAGGTCGCCCACCTGGAGCTGCCGCGCGAGGACAACCCCTTCCTGGGCGTGCGCGGCGCGCGGCTGCTGCTGCGCCGCCCCGACCTGCTGGAGCCCCAGATGCGCGCCCTGTACCGGGCGGCCCGCGATGGCGCAAGGCTGTCCGTGATGTTTCCCATGGTCACCAGCGTGCAGGAACTGCTGGCGCTGCGCGCGGCCTGCGAACGGCTGCGCGCCGAACTGGACGCCCCGGTCCTGCCGCTGGGCATCATGATCGAGGTGCCCGCCGCCGCCGTGCAGGCCGACGCACTGGCCCGCCATGCCGATTTCTTCTCCATCGGCACGAACGACCTGACCCAGTACGTGCTGGCCATGGACCGCCAGAACCCGCAACTGGCGGCCGAGGCCGACAGCCTGCATCCGGCCGTGCTGCGGATGGTGCGTGCCACCGTGCAGGGCGCTGCCACCTGCGCGCGCCCCGTGGGCGTCTGCGGCGGACTGGCCGGCGACCCGTTCGGTGCGCTGCTGCTGGCCGGGCTGGGGGTGGGCGAGCTGTCGATGACGCCCAACGACATCGCCGGTGTCAAGGCCGGCCTGCGCGCGGCCAGCCTGCGGCAGCTGCAGGCGCTCGCAGACAGGGCGCTCGGCTGCGAGGATGCCGCGCAGGTGCGGGCACTGGCCAAGGAGGTGACGGCATGAACGCCCCGCAAGCCATTACCGTGACCCTGAACCCGGCCATAGACCAGCTTGTGACCCTGGACGCGCTGCTGCCCGGCCAGGTGCAGCGCGCGCTGGGCAGCGTGCAGGCGCCGGGCGGCAAGGGCATCAATGTTGCCGCCGCCTTGGCGGGCCTGGGCATTTCCACGGCCGCGCTGGGCGTGCTGGGCAGTGACAACGCCGGCATGTTCGAGGCCTTGTTCGCCCAGCGCGGCATTGCCGACGCCTGCCTGCGCGTGCCGGGCCAGACGCGCACCAACATCAAGCTGGTGGCCGACGGCGGACGCCAGACCACGGACATCAACCTGCCGGGCCTGGCCTTGGCCGAAGCGCATCTGGACGCCGTCATGTCCACGCTGGCCCGGTATCTGCGGCCCGGCCTGGCCGTCGTGCTGTCGGGCAGCCTGCCGGCCGGCCTGCCTGCGGACAGCTGGGCCCGGCTCCAGGCCCAGGCCGTGGCCGCCGGTGCCGACGTGCTGCTGGACACCAGCGAGGGCCCCCTGGCTGCTGCCCTGGCGGCACCCCATGCGGCCATGCCCTGGGCCATCAAGCCCAACCGGGAGGAGTTGCAGGCCGCCACCGGCCTGCGCCTGGACGGCCGCGACGCGCTGCTGGCCGCCGCGCGCAGCCTGCTGGACAGGGGGCTGGGGCTGGCCGTCGTGTCCATGGGCGAGGAGGGCGCGCTGTTCGCCACCGCGCAAGGCGCGGTGATCGCGCGGCCGCCGCAGCGGGCACGCGGCAGCTCCGTGGGCGCGGGCGATGCCATGGTCGCGGGCATGGTGGCCGCGCGACTGCGCGGACTGGATCTGGCGGACACCGCACGCCTGTCCACGGCCAGCGCGCTGGCCTGGCTGCAGGCCGCGCCCGCGCGCGAAGTCGATGCCAACCGCGTCCAGGCCCTGGCTGCCAGCGTGCTGCTGGAGCCATGCCAGTGGCCGTGATCCCCCATTCTTCAGGAGCTCTCATGAACCCTCTTTTTGTGGTGATCGCAGCCGCCGGGCACGACGCCGAAGCGCTGCTGGCCGCCGAAGCCCTGCGCCATGCGGCCGGACAGCGTCCCTTGGCCGTGGAAGTGCGCGCCAGCGGCGGTGTGATCGGGCTGCATGCAGCCGATGCCGCCGCGCAGGCCGGGCAATTGCTGATCGTGGGGGATGCCGGCACCGATGACGATGCAGATACCGACGCCGATGCCTCCCGCTTCGTGCAGGCCGCCGTCGAGCGCTGCAGCCTGCGCGAGGCGCTCGACGATCCGGCCGGCGTGCTGGCACGCTGCGCTGCCGCCAGTCCCGCTGGCGAGCGCATGGGCGAGAACATGGGCAAGCGCACGGGCAAGCGGATCGTGGCCGTCACCTCCTGCCCCACGGGCATCGCCCATACCTTCATGGCGGCCGAGGGGCTGCAGCGCGGCGCGGCTGCGCTGGGCCACGCCATGCGCGTGGAGACACAAGGCTCGGTGGGCGCGCTCGATGCGCTGACGCCGCAGGAGATTGCCGAGGCCGACCTGGTCATCATCGCCGCCGACCGCGAGGTGGATCTCTCGCGCTTCGCGGGCAAGCCGCTGCTGCGCAGCGGCACCAAGCCGGCCATACGCGACGGCTCGGGCCTGATCACCCGGGCGCTGGCCGAAGCCGCCGTGCATGGTGTCGCCGTGGGCGCTGCTGCGGCAGGCGGCGCCGCGCCCACGCCGGCCCGGACCCAGGGTGGTGCCTATCGCCACCTGATGACCGGCGTGTCCTTCATGCTGCCCTTCGTCACGGCGGGCGGCATTCTGATCGCCATGGCCTTTGCGCTGGGCGGCATCTATGTCCATGACGATGCCCACCAGGGCACGCTGGGATGGACGCTGTTCCAGATCGGCGCCAAGGGCGGCTTTGCGCTGATGGTGCCGGCACTGGCCGGCTATATCGCCTATTCCATTGCCGACCGGCCCGGCATTGCGCCGGGCATGATCGGCGGGATGATCGCGTCCAGCATGGGGGCGGGATTCATCGGCGGCATTGCGGCCGGCTTCATCGCAGGCTACGGCGTGGCCTTCATGGCGGCGCACATCCGGCTGCCGCAGGCGCTCAAGGGCCTGCTGCCCATGCTGATCCTGCCTGTGCTGGGCAGCCTGTTCACGGGGCTGCTGATGTTCTATCTGGTTGGTGCGCCCGTGGCCGAGCTGCTGCAGTGGCTGAGCGCCTGGCTGCGCGGCATGCAGGGTGCCAGTGCCTTGCTGCTGGGCCTGTTGCTGGGCGCGATGATGGCCTTTGACATGGGCGGGCCGGTGAACAAGGCCGCCTATGCGTTTTCCACGGGAATGATCGCGAGCCAGGTCTACACGCCCATGGCTGCAGCCATGATCGCCGGCATGACGCCGCCGCTGGGGCTGGCCCTGGCCACGCGCCTGTTTGCCGACCGCTTCACGCGCGAGGAGCGCGGCAGCGCCGCCTCGGCCGGCGTGCTGGGCCTGGCCTTTGTCACCGAGGGGGCCATTCCCTACGCGGCGCGCGATCCGCTGCGCACGATTCCGGCCCTGGTGCTGGGCTCGGCTGTGGCCGGCGCCGTGTCCATGCTGGCGGGGGTGGAACTGAAGGTGCCGCATGGCGGCATCTTCGTCGCGCCCATTCCCAATGCCGTGACCCACGTGGCCATGTATGCGGTGGCGCTGGTGGCAGGCGTGGTGGTCACGGCCATCGCCCTGCGCATGTTCAAAAGGCCCGCCGAAGCGGGCCTTTGAAGCAGGAAGCCGGGGGAGCGCCTGGCGCGGCTCCCCCGCAGCGTTCAGCGGGCTGCGGCGCGGGCCTGTTCCAGCCAGCCGTCGAAGGTCTTCTGGTGGGCCTTGATCCAGCCGTCCACATGGCGGTTGATGTCCGAAGGCTTGCTCTGGCCCTGGCTCATCATGTGGTTCTGTGCGCTGATGTCACCCACGGGGACCTGCATCAGCTCGAACAACTTGGCGGCATCGGGATGCTTGTCGGTGAAGGCCTTGTTGGCGATGATCTGCTGCTTGTTCACCACGAAGCCGTAGTTCTTGCCGTTGGGCAGCTTGGTGTCCAGCTTGGCCTGCTCGCCGGGCAGCGAGGAGAACGGCACCTCCAGCCACACCACGTCCTTGCCGGGCTTGAGCACGTTGCTCACCCAGTAGGGCGTCCAGGTGTAGTAGAGGATGGGCTTGCCGGCCTTGTAGCGCGAGATGGTGTCGGCGATCAGCGCCGAGTAGGTGCCCTGCTTGTGGGTCACGGTGTCGCGCAGCTTGTAGGCCGTCAGGTGGTGCTCGATCACGGCCTCGCAGCCCCAGCCCGGCGTGCAGCCGGTGAGGTCGGCCTTGCCGTCGCCGTCCGAGTCGAACAGCTTGGCGATCTTGGGGTCCTTGAGCTGGCCGAGGTTGGTGATCTTGTATTCGTCGGCCGTCTTCTTGTCCATCAGGTAGCCCTGGGCGGCGTTGTCCGAGTACACGCCCTTGCGGAACAGCTTTGCGTCGCCGCCCGCGTTCTTGTAGTAGTCGGCGTGCAGCGGGTTCCAGTGCGTGGCCAGGAAAGTGGCATCGCCATTGGCAATCGCCACGTGGGCCGTGGGGTACTCGACCTCCTGGAAGGGCTGCACGTCATAGCCCAGCTTCTCCAGGGCCTTCATGACGATGAGGGTCTGGAAGCTCTCTTCGGCGATGGAGCTCTTCAGTGGCAACACCTTCACGCCCTTTCCGGGCTGTTCGTCGGCCGACCATGCGCTGGCGCTGGCCAGCGCAATGCCTGTGGCGATGGCGCCGGCGCGCAGCCAGTGGCGCAGTGCGTTGGCCTGCAGTCGGTTGGGGTTCAGGGCTTGGATCATCCTCGGGTTCCTCCGTTGTGTGATGAAAGGGGAGCGGGCGGCCAGCGGGGCTGGCCGTTTTTCGGGAAGGCGGCGCGGCAGAAGGCCCGTCCGCGCCGCAGGCAAGGCGTTCAGCTGGTGCTGCCGCGATGAACCGGCTTGCTGCCGGCGCCCAGCAGGCGGGCAATGCAGCCGGCGGGGCCGCTGTGCCACCAGCGCGCACCGCCACGTGTGGTCTGTCCCATGGCCTGGGTGATGCGGTCCAGCACGATGGCCAGCAGCACGATGCCCAGGCCGCCCACGGTGGCCAGGCCCATGTCCAGGCGGCCGATGCCGCGCAGCACCATCTGGCCCAGGCCGCCCACGGCGATCATGGAGGCGATCACCACCATCGACAGCGACAGCATCAGCGCCTGGTTCACGCCGGCCATGATGGACGGCATGGCCAGCGGCAGCTGCACCTTCCACAGCAGCTGCCAGGGCGAGGCGCCGTACGCGCGGCTGGCCTCGATCAGGTCGGGGCGCACCTGGCGGATACCCAGGTTGGTCAGGCGGATCAGCGGCGGCAGCGCGAAGATGATGGTCACGATCACGCCGGGCACGTTGCCGATGCCGAACAGCATCACCACGGGCACCAGGTAGACGAAGGCCGGCGTGGTCTGCATGGCGTCGAGCAGCGGCCGCGTCCAGCGCTGGGCACGGTCGCTGGAGGCCAGCAGGATGCCCACGGGCAGCCCGATGACCATGCAGAACACCAGCGAGGTCAGCACCAGCGACAGCGTCACCATGGCCTCGGGCCAGATGCCCAGCATGGCGACGACCACCAGCGAAACGGCGGCGCCAATGGCCATGGCGCGGCCCGCGAACTGCCAGGCCACCAGGGTCAGGATCAGGATCAGCAGCGGCCAGGGCAGGGCCAGCATGGCATCGGTGATGCCCGACAGCGTGCCGTCGATGGGCGTGCGCACGGCCTGGAAGAAGGGGCGGAAATGGTGGACCACCCATTCCAGGCCGCTGTTGATCCAGCCCTGCACGGGCAGGCCGTCCGTGGTCAGTTGGTGCCAGAGGCTGGCCTGTGCGTCGTCGGGAACCCCGGCCGACGCGCCCAGCCAGTCGCCGCCCGGTGCATCGCCGCTGCTGGCAGCGCCCCAGGGATCGGGCGACGCATCGGCGGGCGCCTGCGTGGAGGCGGCTGCCCAGGGATCGGCGCTTGCGGGGGCCGCGGCATCGGCGGCAGCAGGGGCTGCGTTTGCATTGGCGCCTGCTTCGGACCAGGGATCGGTGGCGGCAGCGGCGGTGTTCGGGTTCAGGTTGTTGTTGGCATCGCTCATGCGGCATCTCCTTGTCGTTGTTCGATCGGCTCCACGGTCGGCGCGACGGTGGGGGCAACGGTGGGAGCGTTGGAGGCCGGGAAATGCGGGTTGAGCGTGACCGGCGGCACGATCTCCTGCGGCGGCGGCACGGGCGGCGTGTCGCGGTCCAGGAAGCGCAGCATGGTGGTGCGGCTGACCACGCCCATGAACTGGCCGTCGTCGCTGGTCACCGGCAGCGCGCAGGGCGCAGCGGCCACGGGGCCGAACAGCTCGGCCACGGGCGTGCCTGCGGACAGCGGCTCCACGTTGGGCAGGAAGGCGTGGCTCAGGCCCAGCATGCCCGGGCGGCCATGCAGTGCGTCGCGCAGCGATTGCGAGGACACCACGCCCAGGAAGCGGCGGCGCGCGTTGACCACATAGGCGTAGTCGCGATCGGAGTCTTCCAGCAGGCGCTGGGCTGCGCGGCAGCCGCGGTCGCTGTGCTCCGACACCACGGTCAGGGCCTGGCGCGCAATGTCCCCGGCCTTGAAGACCGAGGCCGCGTCCACGCCGCGCACGAAGCTGCGCACATAGTCGTCGGCGGGGCTGCGCAGGATCTCGTCGGGCGTGCCGACCTGGATCACCTGGCCGTCCTTCATGATGGCGATGCGGTCGCCGATGCGCATGGCCTCGTCCAGGTCATGCGAGATGAAGACGATGGTGCGGCGCTGGATCTGCTGCAGGCGCAGCAGCTCGGACTGCATCTCGGTGCGGATGATGGGGTCCAGGGCCGAGAAGGCCTCGTCCATCAGCAGGATGGACGGATCGGACGCCAGCGCCCGGGCCAGGCCCACGCGCTGCTGCATGCCGCCCGACAGCTCGTCGGGATAGCTTGCGCCCCAGGCGCCCAGGCCCACCTGCTCCAGCGCGGCCTGGGCCTGCTTCTGGCGCTCGGCCTTGTCGGCGCCGGCCAGCTCCAGGCCGAAGGCCGTGTTGTCCAGCACCGTCATGTGCGGCATCAGCGCAAAGGACTGGAACACCATGGAGATGTCCTTGCGGCGCAGCGCGCGCAGATCGCGCTCGCTCAGGGCATTGATGTCCTGGCCATCGACCACGATGCGCCCGGCCGTGGGCTCGATCAGGCGGTTGAGCATGCGCACCAGGGTGGACTTGCCCGAGCCCGACAGGCCCATGACGACGAAGATCTCGCCGGCCTCGATGGTGAAGTCGGCGTCGAACACGCCGATGGACTGGCCCGTGCGCTCCAGGATCTCCTGTTTGCTCAGGCCTTGTTGGACGAGCTCGAGTGCGGTCCTGGGGTCGTCCCCGAAAACCTTGAACACATGATCGATGATGATCTGCTTGGCCACTGTGGCGTTCTCCTTTTGGGTGAGATGGAACACAGTCCAGCGTCCTCGACGGGCGAAGACGCTGGCGCGCAAGCCAAAAATGAAGCCCTGATGCCGTTCGCTGCAGGGGACGGCCGTCCCCCGTTGCTGGAATTCAAACAGGTGCGAAAGCACCCGAGACGGCTCGGATGGCACGCGAAGCGGTGCGCAAGAGCCAGAGGTCGAGAGCAGCCGGCGGCAAGCGCGCGCGGTGTCTCAGGCGGGCATCGTGGCTGAAGATCAGCCAGCGCGATGCCCCACAACATCAGGACCGAGTTTCGGCCCGGTTGACGGGGCTGTGCCGGGAGCACAACGATCCGCCGGAGGGATCGGCAGGCCGTGAAGACGGTGCCGATGACCTGCTTGGCAGGTTGTAAAGAAGCCGAAATTATATAAAACAGGTTTTACTGCGTCAAAACGCATGAGCCGAAGAAGGCCTGTTTTGGGCTGTTTCAAGCCCTTGGGGGATGCAATCCGGCCATTATTTGCTCTCTTAATGAGAGCGTTGAGGCCATGATTCACAAGGCATATGCTGTCATCGATGAATAAAATCGGTCAAGCGTCAGCTTGAGGAAAGCTTCAGGCCCGATCTGCGGCAAAAAGCGTGCCTGGTGCGCTGGCCGGCCGGGCGCTGGCAGGTGACCGACCCGTTGCCTGCGCCCGCCCATGAAAAAAGCCCCGCAGCGGCTGGCGCTGCGGGGCTTCGGTGCGGGATGCCGACGGGCTCAGTGGTTGCTGGCCGTGCTGTTGATCAGCTTGTCGGTATAGGCGATGGCCAGGGCGCTGGCCAGGAAGGTGACGTGGATGATGGTCTGCCACATCAGCACCTTGACGTCGTAGCTGCCCGCGTTGATGAAGGTCTTGAGCAGGTGGATGGAGCTGATGCCGATGATGGACAGGGCCAGCTTGACCTTGAGGATGGAGGCGTTCACGTGGCCCAGCCACTCGGGCTGGTCGGGGTGGCTGTCCAGGCCCAGGCGGCTGACGAAGGTTTCGTAGCCGCCCACGATGACCATGATCAGCAGGTTGGAGATCATCACCACGTCGATCAGCGCCAGCACCACCAGCATGATGATGGTTTCGTTGAGCGCGCCAATGGGCGCATCGTGCTTGTAGCCGATGCTGGTGATCAGCGCCTGCAGCGCTTCCTGGTTGCCGAAGGCGGCCTCGATCAGGTGCCACAGCTCCAGCAGGAAGTGCCAGACGTAGACGCCCTGGGCGGCGATCAGGCCCAGGTACAGCGGCAGCTGCAGCCAGCGGCTGGCGAAGATCAGGGAGGGCAGGGGACGCAGGGGGGAGCCGGGGGCTCGGTTGGAGTTTTGCTGGCGGGCCATGGTGGTCGGTCGCGCTTGTCTTGCGTGGGGGCGTGGATGGGAGGGGACAATGGCCGTGGAAAACGGGCGCGCGATTTTAGCGGCGAAACAGGCCATTGCCGGTGACAGCCAGGAACTGCGGGGAATCCCCAGGTAGACGCGCCCAAGGGTGTTTCAGTCAGTGGCATGTAAGACCGGCCCCCGACAGTCACACCACAATTTTTATTTGGCCAGCCCAGGAGACAAGCAAGCATGAGCACCGCAACAGCATCCCCCATTGAATCGGTACTGGTGGAGAACCGGGTCTTCCCGCCGCCGGCAGACTTTGCCGCCAAGGCCCGCATCTCCGGCATGGAGCAGTACAAGGCGCTGTGCGCCGAGGCAGAGAACGACTACCAGGGCTTCTGGGCCCGCCTGGCGCGCGAGAACGTGGTCTGGTCCAAGCCCTTCACCCAGGTGCTGGACGACAGCAATCCCCCCTTCTTCCGCTGGTTCGCCGATGGCGAACTCAATGCCAGCGCCAATTGCCTGGACAAGCACATGGGCACGGCCGTCGAGCACAAGACGGCCATCATCTTCGAGGCCGATGGCGGCGAGGTCACCAAGGTCAGCTACCGCGAGCTGCTGGAGCGCGTCTCGCAGTTCGCCAACGCGCTCAAGGCGCAGGGCGTGCAAAAGGGTGACCGTGTCCTGATCTACATGCCCATGACCATCGAGGGCGTGGTGGCCATGCAGGCCTGCGCGCGCATCGGCGCCACGCACAGCGTGGTGTTCGGCGGCTTCTCGGCCAAGGCGGTGCAGGAACGCATCGTCGACGTGGGCGCCGTGGCCGTGATCACCGCCAACTACCAGATGCGCGGCGGCAAGGAACTGCCGCTCAAGGCCATCGTGGACGACGCGCTGGCGCTGGGCGGCTGCGAGGCCGTGCGCCATGTCTTCGTCTACGAGCGCACGGCCACGGCCTGTGCCATGACGGCGGGCCGCGACAAGACCTTCGGCGAGATCCTGGCCGGCCAGAGCACGGAGTGCGCGCCCGTGGCCGTGGATTCCGAGCACCCGCTGTTCATCCTCTACACCAGCGGCTCCACCGGCAAGCCCAAGGGCGTGCAGCACTGCACGGGCGGCTATGTGCTGTGGGCCAAGCAGACCATGGAGTGGACCTTCGACCTCAAGCCCAGCGACGTGTTCTGGTGCACGGCCGACATCGGCTGGATCACGGGCCACACCTACGTGGCCTACGGCCCGCTGGCCGCTGGCGCCACGCAGATCGTGTTCGAGGGCGTGCCCACCTTCCCCAATGCGGGCCGCTTCTGGCAGATGATCGAGCGCCACGGCTGCACCATCTTCTACACGGCGCCCACGGCCATCCGCTCGCTGATCAAGGCCGCCGACAGCGATGCCGCCGTGCATCCGAAGAACTGGAACCTGTCCAGCCTGCGCCTGCTGGGCAGCGTGGGCGAGCCCATCAATCCCGAGGCCTGGATGTGGTACCACAAGCATGTGGGCGGCGAGCGCTGCCCCATCGTGGACACCTTCTGGCAGACCGAGAACGGCGGCCACGTGATCGCCCCCATGCCGGGTGCCACGCCGCTGGTGCCGGGTTCGTGCACGCTGCCGCTGCCGGGCATCATGGCCGCCATCGTCGACGAGACCGGCCACGAACTGCCCAACGGCGCAGGCGGCCTGCTGGTGGTCACCAAGCCCTGGCCCAGCATGATCCGCACCATCTGGGGCGACCCCGAGCGCTTCAAGAAGAGCTATTTCCCGGCCGAACTCGGCGGGCAGACCTATCTGGCAGGCGACGGCGCCGTGCGCAGCGAGGACCGGGGCTACTTCCGCATCACCGGCCGCATCGACGACGTGCTCAATGTCTCCGGCCACCGCATGGGCACGATGGAGATCGAATCGGCCCTGGTCGCCAAGACGGATCTGGTGGCCGAGGCCGCCGTCGTGGGCCGCCCCGACGACCTGACCGGCGAGGCCATCTGCGCCTTCGTGGTGCTGAAGCGGGCACGCCCCACGGGCGAGGAAGCCAAGCAGATCGCCAAGGAGCTGCGCGACTGGGTGGCCAAGGAAATCGGCCCCATCGCCAAGCCCAAGGACATTCGCTTCGGCGACAACCTGCCCAAGACGCGCAGCGGCAAGATCATGCGCCGCCTGCTGCGCTCGATTGCCAAGGGCGAGGCCATCACCCAGGACACGAGCACGCTGGAGAACCCGGCCATCCTCGACCAGCTGGCCGAGACGAACTGAGGTCCGGCACGACCGCCATGAAGAACCGGAGCCCTGGCTCCGGTTTTTTCTTGGCCGGACTGCGGGCGGCGCCCTGTCTTGCAGTCCTATTTTGTGTGGGCCGACAGCTCAGGCATGATGGTTGCGGTACAACCGAAGCTGTTGCTTTCACCACTGCCGAGGGAGGCCTTTCACCATGAATCTGAGAACCCTGTCGCTGCTGATCACCGTGGCCCTGATTGCGCTGCTGGCGGCATTCAACTGGAACACGCTGGCCGCACCATCCGTCGTGTCGCTGGGCGTCACCGATGTCCAGGCGCCGCTGGGCGTGCTGATGCTGGCGCTGACCTGCCTGCTGGGCGTGTTCTTCGTCGCCTATGTGCTGTGGCTGCAGGGCTCGGTGCTGATGGAGGCGCGCCGACACGCCAAGGAAATGCAGGCCCAGCGCGACCTGGCCGACAAGGCCGAGGCCTCGCGCTTCACCGAGCTGCGCACCGTGCTGGAAGACCTGCATGCGCGTGACAAGGAGGTGCTGATGGCGCGGCTGGATGCGCTGGAGGCCCATCTGGTGCAGCGCGCCCAGGAGTCGGACAACAGCACGGCCGCCTATGTGGGGCAGCTGGAGCAGCAGGTACGCCTGCACCAGCAGCCCGGCACGGGCGCTGCGGACTACAGGTAAGGGGGCCGGGCCCGGATTCACCGGCGGACCATGAAAAAACCGCGCGACTTGCGTAGCGCGGTTTTTTTGCGGGCCCTGAGGCGGGGGCCCCGAAAGAAAGGCGGAGCCTACTTCAGCGACATCACCCAGGCGGCCAGCTTCTTGGCATCGGCTTCGTTGACCTGGGGGTTGGCGGGCATGGGAACCGGGCCCCAGACGCCGCTGCCGCCCTTCATGATCTTGCCTGCCAGCTTGTCCACAGCGTCCTTCTGGCCGGCGTACTTGGCGGCCACATCCTTGTAGGAGGGGCCCACCAGCTTCTTGTCCACTGCGTGGCATGCCATGCAGTTCTTGGAGGTGGCAAGTGCCTGGTCGGCCATGGCGGGGGCCACGGCGGCGACGGTCAGGGCAAATGCAATCAATGTCTGCTTCATCATGAGTTCCTGGGGTGTTGTCGGGAATAATTATGCGAACCATTGTAGTGGGCGCGCATGCGTGATGCGTTACCTCGTGTGAAGCGCTTTGTGGCGAAGGAGAAGTGATGTATCTGTTGGGAATTGCGGTCCTGCTCACCCTGCTCAAGCTGGCCGATATCGAACCTGTCGCCACCTGGTCGTGGTACGTCATCCTGGGCGCCTATGGCTTGACGGCGGCCTGGTGGGCCTGGGCGGACATGTCGGGCTACACCAAGCGGCGCGCGGCCGACAAGATCGAGCAGCGGCGCCTGAAGCGCATCGAAAAGAACAAGGAAGCCATGGGCACGGGCACGCGTTCGCGCCGCTGATCGGATCTGAATTGCGCAGCAGGCTTCGCCGCAGGCGATGCCTGGGGTCTGCAAAGGGGCGGTCCACGCTGGCCGGGGCATTCCTGCGCCCCAGCAGTGCGGCGGGTGCTGCGCCATAATCTTCGCCCAGACCCTGGCCTTCCCCACAGGACCAGGGACGGACCGAGACGACAGACAACTGGATTGCCCATGCCCGCATACCGTTCCAAGACTTCCACCGGCGGCCGCAACATGGCTGGTGCGCGCGCCCTGTGGCGTGCCACCGGCATGAAGGATGGCGACTTCGACAAGCCCATCATCGCCATCGCCAATTCCTTCACGCAGTTCGTGCCCGGCCACGTCCACCTCAAGGACCTGGGCCAGCTGGTGGCGCGCGAGATCGAGGCCGCAGGCGGCGTGGCCAAGGAATTCAACACCATCGCCGTGGACGACGGCATCGCCATGGGCCACGACGGCATGCTGTATTCGCTGCCCAGCCGCGACATCATCGCGGACTCGGTGGAGTACATGGTCAACGCCCACTGTGCCGACGCGCTGGTGTGCATCTCCAACTGCGACAAGATCACCCCCGGCATGCTGATGGCTGCCATGCGGCTGAACATTCCCGTGATCTTCGTCTCGGGCGGCCCCATGGAAGCGGGCAAGACCAAGCTGGCCAATCCCACCACGCACACGCTGGAGTTCAAGAAGCTGGACCTGGTCGATGCCATGGTGATCGCGGCCGACTCCAACTACACCGACGAGCAGGTCGCCCAGGTCGAGCGCTCGGCCTGCCCCACCTGCGGTTCGTGCTCGGGCATGTTCACCGCCAACTCCATGAACTGCCTGACCGAGGCCCTGGGCCTGTCCCTGCCCGGCAACGGCACGGTGTTGGCCACGCATGCCGACCGCGAGGAACTGTTCAAGCGCGCCGGCCGCCGCATCGTCGAGCTGGCCCGCGAGTACTACGAGCAGGAAGACGCATCCGTGCTGCCGCGCTCGGTGGGCTTCAAGGCCTTCGAGAACGCGATGACGCTGGACATCGCCATGGGCGGCTCCACCAACACCATCCTGCACCTGCTGGCCATTGCCCGTGAAGCCGAGATCGACTTCACCATGGCCGACATCGACCGCCTCTCGCGCCAGGTGCCCCAGCTGTGCAAGGTCGCGCCCAACACGCAGAAGTACCACATCGAGGATGTGCACCGCGCCGGCGGCATCTTCGCCATCCTGGGCGAGCTGGCTCGCGCCGGAAAGCTGCACACCGACGTGCCCACCGTGCACGCCAAGACCCTGGGCGAAGGCCTGGCGCAGTGGGACATCACCACCACCCAGGACGAAGCCGTGCGGCACTTCTACCTGGCAGGACCGGCCGGCATCCCCACCCAGGTGGCCTTCAGCCAGAACACGCGCTGGCCCAGCCTGGACCTGGACCGTGCAGAAGGCTGCATCCGCTCCTACGAGCACGCCTTCTCCAAGGAGGGCGGCCTGGCCGTGCTGACGGGCAACATCGCCCTGGACGGCTGCGTGGTCAAGTCGGCCGGCGTGGACGAAAGCATCCATGTGTTCGAGGGCACGGCCCACGTGACCGAGTCGCAGGACGAGGCCGTGCAGAACATCCTGGACGACAAGGTCAAGGCCGGTGACATCGTCATCGTGCGCTACGAAGGCCCCAAGGGCGGCCCCGGCATGCAGGAAATGCTGTACCCGACCAGCTACATCAAGTCCAAGGGCCTGGGCAAGGCCTGCGCGCTGCTGACGGACGGGCGCTTCTCGGGCGGCACCTCGGGCCTGTCCATCGGCCACTGCTCTCCTGAAGCTGCCGCTGGCGGCGCCATCGGTCTGGTGAAGAACGGCGACCGCATCCGCATCGACATTCCCAACCGCAGCATCAACGTGCTGGTCTCCGACGAGGAACTGGCCCGCCGCCGCGCCGAGCAGGATGCCAAGGGCTGGAAGCCCGCCCAGCCGCGCCCGCGCAAGGTCTCGGCCGCGCTCAAGGCCTATGCCAAGCTGGTGATGTCGGCCGACAAGGGCGCCGTGCGCGACCTGTCGCTGCTGGACGACTGACACCGGGCTGCACCGCCGCCCGGCGGTGCGCACCCGATGGAAATGAAAAGGGATGGAAGGCCTTGCGGCTTTCCATCCCTTTTTCTTTTCTCTTCTCTCAGGCCCTCGAGGGCTCTTGTTTCATCGTGGGGCGACCGGCTTGCCGTTTCATCGTGGAGCAAACAGCCCACTCTCATTTATGGGAAGTGCCTGAAAAACTGGCGCGGCCAAAACAAGGGACAGCGAGCAAGGGCCGCCCCGCCGCGAGGCTGTCGTCCCCCTCCCGCGAAGCGAGAGAGGGCGCCGTGCACACGGGGGAAGGCGCGAAGCGCCTCAGGGGGAGCTTCATTCAGGCCGGTTCGCCCATCTTGCTTTGCAGGTAGTTGGGCAGGCCGATCTTCTCGATCAGGCCCAGTTGCTTCTCCAGCCAGTAGGCGTGGTCTTCCTCGGTGTCGCGCAGCTGGGCCAGCAGCAGGTCGCGGCTGTTGTAGTCGCCGTGGCGCTCGCACAGGGCCATGGCCGAGCGCAGGCTGTCGCGCACGCGGTATTCGGTGGCCAGGTCCTTGCGCAGCATCTCTTCGACGGTCTCGCCGGGCGTGAACTCGTGCGGGCGCATGTCGGGGCGGCCGCCCAGGAACAGGATGCGGCGCAGGATGGCGTCGGCGTGCTGGGTTTCCTCTTCCATCTCATGGCCGATGCGCTCGAACAGGCGCAGCAGGCCCTGGTCCTCGTACTGGCGCGAGTGGATGAAGTACTGGTCGCGTGCGGAAAGTTCGCCGCGCAGCAGCTCTATGAGGCATTCGATGACTTCTGGCTGGCCTTGCATGTTCTTCTTCTCCTGACTGTGTTGAACACCGCAAGTATCGCGTGAACCCCCGGATCGGCCAAAACACCTGCCGCAATTCCCCGCGTGCCGCGCATTGCATGCATGCGCGACGCAGAAGCATTCGCATCGCCACCGGTCTGGGTGGTGACCGGCCTAGGGTAAACGCTGTATTGCTATGTCGAATAATAGTTATTTATCATAACGATTATGGATCCGAAGCATCGGTGTCCAACCTCCCATTTCCCTTTTGCACAAGGAAGCGCAATGAGCACCGAACGTACCGAAGAACAGACCGTGTCCTGCACCGTCGAAGGCCGCGTGGCCTGGGTGAAATTCAACCGCCCCGAAAAGCGCAACGCCATGAGCCCCCAGCTCAACCGCCAGATGATGCGCGTGCTCGACGACCTGGAGTTTCGTGACGACGTGGGCGTGGTCGTTCTGGCCGGTGAGGGCACGGCCTGGACTGCCGGCATGGACCTGAAGGAATACTTCCGCGAGACCGAGGCCACGGGCCTGGCCGGCACCCGCAAGGCCCAGCGCGAGAGCTATGGCTGGTGGCGCCGCCTGCGCTGGTTCCAGAAGCCGACCATCGCCATGGTCAACGGCTGGTGCTTCGGCGGCGGCTACGGCCCGCTGTTCGCCTGCGACCTGGCCTTTGCCTCGGATGACGCCAAGTTCGGCCTGTCCGAAATCAACTGGGGCATCCTGCCCGGCGGCGGCGCCTCCAAGGTGGCGGTGGAGCTGCTGTCCTTTCGCCGCGCCATGTACCACGCCATGCTCGGCGAGAACATCGACGGCCGCACGGCGGCCGAGTGGGGCCTGGTCAACGAATCCCTGCCGGCCGACCGCCTGCAGGCCCGCGTCACCGAAGTGGCCGAGGCCCTGCTGCAGAAGAACCCCATCGCCCTGAAGGCCACCAAGGACGCCATCCGCCGCGTGCGCGACATGAGCTACGACAACGCCGAGGACTATCTGGTGCGTGCCCAGGAAGCCGCCAACAGCTTCGACAACGAAGGCCGCAAAGAAGGCATGCGCCAGTTCCTGGACGACAAGACCTACAAGCCAGGTCTCGGAACCTACGACTTGAGCAAGCAAGTCACCCCCTGAGGCGCTTCGCGCCTTCCCCCTCTCTAACTCGCTTCGCGAGGGAGGGGGACGACACCCTCAGTGCGGGGCGGCGCGGCCGGCTTAGGCCCTTCCTCGGTGTCCCTCGCTTGGGCAGCGTCCACCACGCGCGGTAGGCCTCCCAGCTTTAATCATTGGAGACAAGAATGACAACGACAGAGATGGCGGCCGCCGTGCGGCCCGACATCGGCAGGCTGCTGAGGCCGCGTTCCATCGCCATCGTCGGCGCCTCGGCCACGCCGGGTGCGCTGGGCGCATCGGTGCTGGGCAATCTGGAGCGCAACGGCTTCGCTGGCGACATCCACCTGATCAATCCCAAGCGCAGCGAGATCGCCGGGCGGGCCTGCCTGGCCTCGGTCGATCAGCTGCCCGAAGGCGTGGATGTGGCCGTGCTGGCCATCCCCCAGCCCTTTGTGCTGGACACGGTGCGCGCACTGGCGGCGCGCCGCGTGGGCGCGGTGGTGATTTTCTCGGCCGGCTTTGCCGAGGCAGGCGAGCGCGGCATGGCCGAGCAGCGCGAGATCGCACGCATCGCCGCCGAGGCCGGCATGGTGGTGGAGGGCCCCAACTGCCTGGGCTGCATCAACTACCTGCAGCGCGTGCCGCTGACCTTTGTCGAAGTGAATATCGACGCGCAGCAGGTCGATGCCGCGCGGCCCGCCATTGGCGTGGTCTCGCAAAGCGGCGCCATGATGACCGTGCTGTGCACCACGCTGGCCAGCCGCGCGCTGCCGCTGTCGCACGCCATCTCCACGGGCAACGAGGCCGCCAGCCATGCCGAGGACTATGTGGACTTCCTGCTGGAGCAGCCTTCCACGCGCGTGGTCGCCATGATCGTCGAGCAGTTCCGCCAGCCCGGGCGCATTCTGGCCACCGTGGCCCGTGCGCGCAGCCTGGGCAAGTCGGTGGTGCTGCTGCATCCGGGCAAGAGCAGCGCGGCGCGCGCCTCGGCCGCCACGCACACCGGCGCCATGGCCGGCGACTATGCGCTGATGCGCACCAAGCTGGAACGCGCAGGCGCCGTGTTTGCCGAGACGCTGGAGGAGCTGGGCGACATCGCCGAGATCGCCATCCGCTGCCCGGTGCTGCCATCGGCTGGTGCAGCCGGTGCAGCAGCTGCAGCTGGAGTTGCCGTGCTGGGCGAGTCCGGTGCCTTCAAGGCGTTGACGCTGGACTGGGCCGAGGAGCTGGGCCTGGCGCTGCCCGCCATCGGCGACGACGACTCGCCCGCGCTGCGGGCTGCGCTGCCCGAGTTCGTGGGCGTGAGCAACCCGCTGGACCTCACGGCCCAGGGCCTGGTCGAGCCGGACCTGTATTTCCGCACGCTGGATGCGCTGTTTGGCGATGCGCGCTTTTCCACCATCATCGTCGGCCTGATCCAGGGCGACCCGGTGACCTGCGGCATCAAGATGCCGCCCGTGCTGCGCGCCGTGCGCGAGCTGCGGCCGGCCAAGCCCGTCATCGTGGCGGGCCTGGACGAGGGCGCGGCCGTGCCTGCCGAGTTCATCGCCGAGATGCGTGCGCTGGGCGTGCCGTATTTCCCCAGCACCGAGCGTGCCCTGCGCGCCGTGCAGCGCCTGACCGCCTTCAGCCAGCGCAGTTTCGAGCGCACCGATGCCCAGCCCGTCGCGCTGGCCCTGCCCGCAGGCCGCACGGTGGTGCCCGAGTACGAATCCAAGGCCGTGCTGGCCCAGGCCGGCGTGCCGTTTGCGAAGGGCCGCCTGGCCACCTCGGCCGAGCAGGCCGTGGCGATTGCGGCGGAGATCGGCTGGCCCGTGGCGCTCAAGGCGCAGTCGGCCGACCTCAGCCACAAGAGCGATGCAGGCGGCGTGATCCTGAACATTGCCGATGCGCAGGCCATGGGCGATGCCTGGAGCCGGCTGCATGCGAATGTGGCCGCCTATGACAGCGCCATTGCGCTGGACGGCGTGCTGATCGAGGCCATGGGCCGGCATGGCCTGGAGATGATCATCGGCGCGCGCAACGATCCGCAGTGGGGTCCCGTGATCCTGGCGGGCCTGGGCGGCGTGACGGCCGAGATCATGCGCGACGCGCGCCTGCTGGACGCCGACCTGTCCACCAGCGAGGTGCTGCGCGAGCTGGACCGCCTGCAGGGCGCGCCGCTGCTGCACGGCTACCGTGGCGCCCCGGCGCTGGACCGCCAGGCGCTGGCCGAACTCATCGTGCGCCTGGGCCAGGTGCTGCGCGGCACGCCGGCCATCCGCGAGATCGACCTCAACCCGGTCATCGTGCTGCCCGAAGGGCAGGGCGTGGTCGCGCTCGATGCGCTGATGCTGGTCGAGCACAGCGCGGGCTGATGCCCGCGCAAGGGCTGGCGCGGTGCGCCGGCCCTTTTCATGCGCAGCCCTGTCTCGCTTTCCCGCTTTCTTTTTTCCGCTTTCCCTTCCTCCACAGGAGGTCTCCATGAGCCTGCCTTACCCGCCGGGCCGCGTGTCCACGCCCGCGCCGGCCGAGTCGAACGGACTCGGCTATGCCTACTACGTCACCATCATCCTGCTGCTGGCCTACACCCTGTCCTTCGTGGACCGGCAGATCCTGGGCCTGCTGGTGCAGCCCATCAAGAAGGATCTGCAGCTGTCGGACTGGGTCTTCAGCATCGTCCACGGCTTTGCCTTCGCCATCTTCTACACCTTCGTCGGCATCTTCCTGGGGCGCCTGGCCGACCGCTGGAACCGCCGCAACCTCATCGTCATCGGCATGGCGATCTGGGTGGTGGCCACGGCGGCGGGCGGCTATGTCACGGGCTTCGTCTCGCTGTTCGTGGCGCGCATGTTCGTGGGCGTGGGCGAGGCGGCGCTGTCGCCGGCGGCCTATTCCATGCTGGCCGACTATTTCCCGCCCGAGCGCCGCGCACGCGCCATGAGCATCTACACCTCGGGCGTGTACATCGGCTCGGCCACGGCCTTCATCGTGGGAGGCCTGGTCATCCAGGCCACCAGCCAGGCCGGCGAGGTGGTGTTCCCGCTGCTGGGCAGCTTCAAGCCCTGGCAGGCGGCCTTCATCTTCGTGGCCCTGCCCGGCATTCCGCTGGTGGCGCTGATGTACACCGTGCGCGAGCCGCTGCGCCGGGGCCTGCAGGCCCGGGCCGCGTCCGCCAAAGTGGCCGCGCCCGCGGGACCGGCGCCCGACCTGTCCCATGTGTTGCGCAACAAGCGCGCCTTCCTGCCGCTGCTGCTGGCGCCGGGCATCACGGCCATGATCACCTTCGGCGTCACGGCCTGGCTGCCGGCCACCTTCATCCGCCAGTGGGGCTGGACGCCCGGCGAGATCGGCCCGGCCTACGGCGTCATCATCCTGACCTTCGGCATTGGCGGCATGCTGCTCAGCGGCTTCCTGGCCGACTACCTCACGGCGCGCGGCAAGCAGGTGGGGTCGATCGTCATCTCGCTGGTGGCCACCGGCGTGCTCGTCATCACCGGCCTGGTGCTGGCCTTTGCGCCCACGCCCACGGTGGCCTTGGTGGCCGTGGCGGCCACCACCTTCTTCCTGGGCATGCCGGTGGCGCTGGCGCCGCCGATCCTGCAGGCGGTCACGCCCAACCAGCTGCGCGGCCAGGTGACTTCCATCTACCTGCTGCTGATCAACCTGATCGGGCTGGGCCTCGGTCCCTTCCTCGTGGCCTTTTTCACGGACTTCGTCTTCCATGACGAAAGGCTCGTGGGCCTGTCGCTGGGCCTGGTGTCCGCACTGGCCGCGCTGCTGTCCGTGCTGTGCCTGGCCAGCGCCATCGGTCCCTACCGCCGCCTGGTCGCGGCCACGGAGGGCCGGGCATGAGCGCGCAGGCATCACATTGCTCGCACTACCAGCCGCCGCTGCAGGACATCCGCTTCGTCCAGCAGCACTGGCTGGGCGCCGAGGGCGACTGGCGCCGCATGCCGGCCCATGAAGCCCTGGACCAGGAGACGGCCGACATGGTGGTCGAGGCGGCCGGGCGCTTTTGCGCCGACGTGCTGGCCCCGCTCAACGGCCCGGCCGACCTGCAGGGCTGCCGCCTGCAAGAGGGCAGGGTGCGCACGCCCGACGGCTTTCCCGCCGCCTATGCAGCCTTCGTGGAGGCAGGCTGGCCCGCACTGGCCTGCGCCCCCGACGCTGGCGGCCAGGGCCTGCCCCAGCTGCTGGACGCCGCGCTGCACGAAATGCTGGCCTCGGCCAACCATGGCTGGACCATGTATCCGGGCATCCTGCACGGCGCCTATGCCTGCCTGCACGCGCATGGCGACGCGCACCTGCGCGCCACCTACCTGCCGCACATCGTCAGCGGCCGCTGGCTGGCCACCATGTGCCTGACCGAGCCCCAGGCCGGCTCCGACCTGGGCCTGCTGCGCAGCCAGGCCCGGCCCCGCGGCGATGGCAGCTATAGCCTGGACGGCAGCAAGATCTTCATCTCGGGCGGCGACCAGGACATGAGCGAGAACATCGTCCACCTGGTGCTGGCGCGCCTGCCCGATGCGCCTGAGGGAACGCGCGGCCTGTCGCTGTTCCTGGCGCCGCGCGGCATTCCCCGGGACGACGGCAGCTTTCTGCCCAACGCCATCCACTGCGATGGCATCGAAAAGAAGATGGGCATCAAGGGCAGCGCCACCTGCGCCATGCGCTTCGAGGGCGCGCAGGCCTGGCTGGTGGGCCAGCCTCACCAGGGCCTGGCTGCCATGTTCGTGATGATGAACTCGGCCCGCCTGCACGTGGGCCTGCAGGGCCTGGGCCATGCCGAGATGGCCTGGCAGCTGGCGCGCGCCTATGCGGCCGAGCGCCGCCAGATGCGCGCCCAGCCCCGGCCTGCCGATGCGCAGGGCCCCGCCGACCCCATCGCCCTGCAGCCGGCCGTGCAGCGCATGCTGGCCGACCTGCGCGTCTGGACCGAAGGCATGCGCGCCATTGCAGGCTGGGTGGCGCACCAGCTGGACCTGGCCGAACAGGCGCCGGATGCCGAGGAGCGCGCCCAGGCCCATGCGCTGGCCTCGCTGCTCACGCCCGTGGTCAAGTCCTTTTTCACCGAGCGGGGCTTTGCGCTGGCCAGCGAGGCGCTGCAGGTCTTCGGCGGCTACGGCTATGTGCACGAGTACCGTATCGAGCAGACGCTGCGCGATGCCCGCATCGCCATGATCTACGAAGGCACGAACCAGATCCAGGCGCTGGACCTGCTGCAGCGCAAGGTGGTCTCCAGCGGCGGTGCCGCGCTGGCGCCGCTGCTGAAGGTGCTGCGTGAAGAGGCCGATGCCTGCGACGCCGCGGGCATGGAGACCGGCTTTGCAGGCGCGCTGCGCAGCTGGGCCGAGCGCATGCAAGCGCTGACGGGCGAGCTGTGTACCGGCGCTGCCGGCGACAGGCAATTGCTGGCGCGTTGTGCCGAGGACTACTTGCGACTGGTCGGCACGCTGTGCATGGCCTTTGCCTGGGCACGCGCGGCGCGCGTCAGCCTGCCGCTGGCCGATCCGGCGCTGCGCCGCTCCAAGGCGGACAGCGCGGCCTGGTTCCTTGCGCATGGCCTGCTGGATGCGGAGCACTGGCTGCGCCGTACCGAGGCCGCTGCCCGTACGCCGCTGCCAGCCGCCGTGGCTTGAGCGGGCTGCCGGGGCTTTTATGATGGAACGCCGCACCGGCCCTGCAGAACCGCAGGCGCCGGTGCGGCCTTGCCTCGTTGCGCCTTCTTCCTCTTCCGGATCCGTGTCCATGGACAGCTCCTTCGAACCCGCCGTCGACCAGTCGCGCCTGCAGCGCTTTCTGGGCTACCGCCTCACGCGCGCGGAAATCCACATCCACAAGCTGTTTGCGCGGCGCGTGGCCGAACTGGACCTCAAGCCCAGCGAGTTCTCCATCCTGGTGCTGATCCACTCCAATCCCGGCATCTACCTGCGCCAGCTGGGCGAGGCGCTGGACATCTCGCCCTCCAACCTGGTGCCCGTGGTCGAGCGCCTGGTGCAGCGCGGCCTCATCGGGCGCCAGCCCGATCCGCGCGACCGCCGGCTGCAGCAGCTGCACCTGACGGACGACGGCAGCGCACTGCAGGCGCGGGCCGAAGGCGTGGTGGTGCAGCTGGAAGACGAACTGGAGCAATTGCTCACCGCCACCGAGCAGCGCCATCTGCTGTCTGCCCTGGACAAGCTCACGGCCATCCAGGAAGGCCCGCAAGGCTGAGCGGGCGGGACGCCATCTTTCCAACCCCTGGCCGGCGCCGGCCATGCGGCGCTGCGGCACAATGCCGACCATGCTGATGTACCCGCAGATCGATCCCGTGGCCCTGCAGATCGGGCCCCTCGCCGTGCACTGGTACGGCCTGACCTATCTGGCCGCCTTCGGCCTCTTCCTCTGGCTGGGCACGCGCAGGCTGCGCCACCCGCCCTTCGTGCGCATGCAGGGCGACCGCGCCTGGACGCGCAAGGACGTGGAAGACATTCTTTTCCTGGGCGTGCTCGGCGTGGTCGTCGGCGGGCGGCTCGGCTATTGCCTGTTCTACAAGCCCGGCTACTACCTCAGCCATCCGCTGGAAATCTTCTACGTCTGGCAGGGCGGCATGAGCTTTCATGGCGGGCTGATCGGCGTCATCGGCTCCATGGTCTGGTTCGCGCGCTCGCGCGCACGCTCGTGGCTGGAGGTGGCCGACTTCGTCGCGCCCTGCGTGCCCACGGGCCTGGCGGCGGGCCGTGTCGGCAACTTCATCAATGGCGAACTGTGGGGCCGCTTTGCCAGCCCCGAGCTGCCCTGGGCCATGGTCTTCCCGCAAAGCGGCTCCATGCTGCCGCGCCATCCTTCGCAGGTCTACCAGTTCCTGCTCGAAGGCCTGCTGCTGTTCGTGCTGCTGTGGCTGTATGCACGCAAGGAGCACAAGCCGGGCCAGGTGGCGGCGGTCTTCCTGACCGGCTATGGTGCCTTCCGCTTCATTGCCGAGTACTTCCGCGAGCCTGACGACTTCCTGGGCCTGCTGTCGCTGGGGATGAGCATGGGCCAGTGGCTGTGCGTGCCCATGGTGATCGGCGGCATTGCCATGTGGCTCTGGGCGGCGGGGCGTCCGGCCTATCCGGCCCATGCGGGCAAGCCGGCCTGAATCTGGCTGGACACAATGCGAAGCGGGCCCTGGGCCCGCTTTCTTTTTGGCGTGGCGCGCGCGTGCTGGGGATTGCCCGAAGACAAGAACGCGACATCGGCGTACACGCGCTGGCGTACAGACTCCCATAATGTGAGCAGCAAGGGATTGTCATTGGCCCGTTGGCGGCATGACAGTCCCGTGACCGCTTGATATGGAGGAGTGTCTGAATGGGTCTGGCTACCGACTGGATTGCCCGCAATGTGTCCCGCTTTCGCAGCACCGAGGCCGCTGCGCCTGCAAAAAAGGCCGAAGGCGATGCAGCCAAGGCTCCCGCGCCGCGCGGCACGGCCCAGCGCCTGCAGGCCACCCTGCGCCGAGGCCAGGAAGTGCTGTCCCCGCGCGAGTTGCGCAAGCTCATGGAAGACCTGCAGGCTGCCGCCGACGCAGCGCTCAGCGATGTTGAGGGTGGCCGCCACGCGCAGCAGCTGATGGACTGGTATGCCCAGGCCGAGCTGCCGGCGCGCCAGGATTTCTGGGCGCTGATCGTCGAGCAGTTCGGTCCCGACACCGACGCCTTGATGACCGCACGCAAGCGCTATGACACGGCCACCAGCGACGCCGAGCGCGGCCATGCCGAAATGGATCTGCGCCGCGCGCTGATGTCGCCGCGCACGCGGCTGCTGCAGCGGTTTGCCCAGCCCCAGGGCGGCATGGGCTTTCTGGTGGACCTGCGTGCCGAACTGCTGGCCCTGCCCAAGGCGGAGCAGCAGCGCTTTTCCGCGCTGGATGCCGAGCTGGAGCATCTGTTTTCCACCTGGTTCGACGTGGCCCTGCTGGAGCTGCGCCGCCTGAGCTGGGACTCGCCGGCCTCGCTGATCGAAAAGCTCATCCAGTACGAGGCCGTGCACGACATCCGCAGCTGGGCCGATCTCAAGAACCGCCTGGACAGCGACCGCCGCTGCTACGGCTTCTTTCACCCCCGCATGCCCACCGTGCCGCTGATCTTCGTGGAGGTGGCGCTGGTGGACAAGATGTCCGACAGCATTGCCCCACTGCTGGACGAGACCGCCGCAGCCTCCGACCTGGGCCGCGCCACCACGGCCATCTTCTACTCCATCAGCAACACCCAGACCGGCCTGCGCGGCGTGAGCTTCGGCGACTCGCTGATCAAGCATGTGGTGGAGACGCTGACGGGCGAATTCCCCCGGCTGCGCCATTTCGCCACGCTGTCGCCCATTCCGGGCCTGCGCGCCTGGATCGCCAAGCACGGCGACGCCATCCTGGAGAAGATGGACGAGCGCCAGCGCAAGGCCTTCGAGCTCAAGGCGGGCGGCATGGGCGCCGAGCACCTGCTGGCGGCGCTGGATGCGCCGCAGGATCTCAAGCCCGACGCGCCCGTGCGCCGCGCCCTGCTGTTCTGCGCTGCCCACTATCTGGGGCGCGAGACGGCCAAGGGCCGGCCGCTGGACCCGGTGGCGCGCTTTCACCTGGGCAACGGCGCGCGCGTGGAGCGGCTCAACTGGGCGGCCGACCTGTCGGCCAAGGGACTCAAGCAGTCGCTGGGCCTGATGGTCAACTAT
The DNA here is from genome assembly GCF_028401915.1 of Delftia sp. DT-2. Taxonomy (NCBI): domain Bacteria; kingdom Pseudomonadati; phylum Pseudomonadota; class Betaproteobacteria; order Burkholderiales; family Comamonadaceae; genus Delftia; species Delftia sp. DT-2. The sequence continues at coordinate 413,836 of NZ_JAQOTI010000004.1, read as the reverse complement.
CTCTACGACCTCAAGCGCCTGGACAAGCATCGCGGCCTGCTGGCGCAGGGCCGCATACCGGTGTCCTCGGACATCGAAGCCCTGTGCAAATGAAAAGGGGCGCGGCGCAGGCCGTGCCCCTTTTCTTGCACATGGATTGCTGCGCCTGACAACGAAGACAGCCTCAAAGAGGCGACAAGGAGACAAGTCATGCAAGCTTCCCACCCCACGGGGCGGCGCGCGGTGTTGCGCGCGGCCGGGGCCTCGATGGCCGCGCTGGCCCTGCCCATGGCAGCCCGCGCCGCGACGGACTGGCCGTCCAAACCCGTGAACCTGGTCGTGCCGTTTCCGGCCGGCGGGGGCACCGATGCCTTTGCCCGGCCGTTCTCGGCCCAGTTCGCCAAGAGCGCGGGAAAGACCCTGGTGATCGACAACCGTGGCGGCGCAGGCGGCACCCTGGGCGCCAGCTACGCGGCCAAGCTGGCGCCGGACGGCTACAACTTCTTCATGGGCGGCACCCACCATGTGATTGCGCCGTCCATGTACCCCCGCCTGGACTATGACCTGGAGCGCGACTTCGTCGCGCTGGCCCTGCTGGCCAGCGTGCCCCAGGTGCTGGTGGTCAACCCGCGCAACGTGCCGGGCAAGACCGTGCAGGAGCTGCTGGCCGACCTGCGCAAGCGGCCGGGCAAGCTCAACTACGCCTCGGCGGGCGCGGGCACATCGCACCATCTGGCCGGAGAGCTGTTCAAGCTGCAGACCAATACCTTCATCACCCACATTCCCTATCGAGGCGCAGGCCCGGCGCTGCAGGACCTGATCGCCGGCAATGTGGACATGATGTTCGACGGCCTGGGCTCCTCGGCCCAGCACATCAAGAGCGGACGCATCCGCGCGCTGATGGTCTCTGGCGACAAGCGCAACCCCGCCTTCCCGGACGTGCCCTGCGCGGCCGAGTCCGGCCTGCCCGACTACACGGTCACCACCTGGTACGGCCTGTGGGCGCCCAAGGGCACGCCGCAGGCGGTGCAGGCCCAGGTCATCGACCAGGTGCAGCGCATAGGCTCGGCCGAAGAGATCAAGTCCATCTGGGCGCGCAACGGCGCCGACTACGGCGGCATGAACCAGCAGCAGTTCGCGGCCATGGTGCATGGCGAGATCGCGCGCTGGGCCCAGGTGGTCAAGGCCTCGGGCGCCAAGCTGGAGTAGCGGACGAGGGGCCGGTCAGGGCGGGGGCAGGGCAGGGACAGGGCGGCGGCATGCGCGTGCATGTCACCACCCTGTCACGGGCCTTGGCTACGGTCCATCCCTTCTGAGCTCCATCCTGGGAGGGAATATGAACAAGGCAGACAAGGTCCGCTCGCCCGCATCCGTGCTGCTCGCGCTGGTCCTGGCTTTCGGCACGGCCACGGGCCTGGCAGGCTGCGGCGGCAGCGACGACGGCCCCGAGACCATCGGCTCGCTGCGCCTGATCGGCGACTACAGCATCAGGACCAAGACACTGTTCGACGGCGTGGAGTTCGGCGGCATCTCCGGCCTGGACCGCGCGCCCGATGGCAGCTACTGGGCCATCTCCGATGAGCGCGGCGGCGAGCGTGGCACGCCGCGCTTCTACAACCTGGGCATTCAGTTCGATGACAAGGCCATCCAGGCCGTGACCATCCGCAAGATGGTCACGCTCAAGGGCCGCGACGGCCAGCCGCTGCCCGGCACGCGCCGCACCGTGGACCCCGAAGGCATCCGCGTGGCGCCCAACGGCAATCTCTACGTGTCCAGCGAGGGCAACTTCAGCACCGACCCCGCCAGCCTGTTCCAGCCTTTCGTGCGCGAGATCAGGGTGGACGGCAGCTTCGTGCGCGACTTCGAGACGCCTGCGGCCTTCAACTACGTGGACAACACCACCAGCGGAGGGCGCAACAACAAGCTGTTCGAGGCCCTGGCCGTCACGCCCGACGGCAGCGTGTTCACGGCCAACGAGGATGCGCTGGTGGAAGACGGCCCCCTCACCACGCTGGCGGCGGGCAGCGTGGTCCGCGTCCTCAAGCTCGATCCGGCCACGGGCAAGTCCGGCGCGCAGTACGTCTACCAGCTGCCGAAGATTCCGCTGGACAAGGCCGCCAGCGGCAGCTTTCCGCCGGACAACGGCCTGCCCGAGCTGCTGGCCGTCTCCAACCACGAGTTCATCGCCATCGAGCGCGCCTTTGCCGACGGCGTGGGCAACACCATCCGCCTGACGCGCGCCACCATCGAGCCGGACACCACCGATGTGCGCAGCTTCAAGAGCCTGGTGGGCGCCAGCTACAAGCCCATGAAGCGCGAGCTGCTGCTGGAGATGCCCGTGACCTACCAGGGCGTCAAGCTGGACAACATCGAAGGCATCTCCTGGGGCCCGCGCCTGGCCAACGGCAACCGCACCCTGGTGCTGGTGGCCGACAACAACTTCGCGGACAACCAGGTCACGCAGTTCCTGGCCTTCGAAGTGCGGCCCTGAGCCCTCTTCGGGCTATCTCGGCTTGCGCGGGCGTTCATAGCCTGCGCTTGCGGGCGCGCCCAGCACCATGTCGGTGAAGGCGCTGCCGCCTGCGCAGATGTGCTGGCGCATGGCCTCGGCGGCCACCTCCGCCTGGCCCGCGCAGATCGCAGACACCACGGCCACGTGCTCCTGCTGCGAGCGCGCCAGGCGGCCCGGCTTCTCGAACATCCGGCCCCGGTAGGGCGTGATGCGCAGCCGCAGCAGCCGGGTCTGTTCCACGATGAAGTCGTTGCCGCTGGCCTCGTATATCAGTTCGTGCAGCTGCATGTTGGCCTGCACATAGCCTTGGGCATCCTGCGCCTGGGCGCAGGCGGCGGTGTGCGCCAGCGCCGCCTGCAGCCGCTCGCGCAGCTGCGCATGGATGCGCGTGGCGGCCAGCCGGGCCAGCACGCCTTCCAGCTCGGCCAGGCCTTCCATCATGGCCACCAGCTCGCGCGCATCCAGCCGCCGCACATAGATGCCCGAGCGCGGAACGATCTCCACCAGCCCCTTGGCCACCAGCAGCAGCAGCGCCTCGCGCACGGGCGTGCGCGAGGCGCCGAAGCGCTCGCACAGGGCCGGCTCGTCGATGGCATCGCCGGGCTGCATGGCGCCCGAGCGCAGCTCGTCTTCCAGCGATTGCCGTATACGCTCCTGCAGGCTGGACGTGGCCGGGGTTTTCTCCAATGGCTGCTTGGCTGGAAGCATTTTCTAATTCAAATATATCTGATTGACTGACTGATACATATGACGCCCAGACTCGACATCCAGGATCACCTGGCCACCATCACGCTGCAGCGCCCCGAAGCGGCCAACAAGCTGGCCCCCGAAGACCTGGGCACGCTGGTCGCGCATGTGGAGCTTATCAACCGCCGCGACGATGTGCGCGTGGTGGTGCTGCGCAGCGAGGGCAAGTACTTTTGCAGTGGCTATGATATATCAGAGATCCAAGGCAGCCAGACCGAGGGCAGCAGCTTCGGCGAGATGGTGGACGCCATCGAGCAATGCCGCGCCGTGACCGTGGCCGCCATCCACGGCGGCGTCTACGGCGGTGCCACCGACATGGCCCTGGCCTGCGACTTTCGCGTGGGCAGCACGGCGGCCGAAATGTTCATGCCGGCCGCGCGCCTGGGCCTGCATTTCTACGCGGGCGGGCTGGAGCGCTATGTCTCGCGCCTGGGCCTGGACACGGCCAAGCGGCTGTTCCTGACCTGCGAGCGCATCCAGGCCCCGGAGATGAAGGCCTGCGGATTCCTCACCCATCTGGCCGAACCCGCCGCCTTCGACGCGGCCGTGGCCCAGCTCACCGGCACGCTGGCCGCCATGGCGCCCATCCCTTTGTTCGGCATGAAAAAGCACCTGAACCTGATTGCGCGCGGCCGCCATGACGTGGCCGAGATCACGCGCGAGGTGCAGCGCAGCATCGCCTCCGAAGACCTGCAGGAAGGCGGCCGGGCCTGGCGCGAGAAACGCAGCCCGGAGTTCAAGGGGCGCTGAACCGCATCCTCCCGCATACACGCAGATTGCCCGTGGTGCTGCCTACCGCCCACAGCCCACGGAACCGGCGCGGCCCAACCCGGGGACACCGAGGAAGGGCCTGAGCCGGCCGCGCCGCCCCCGCACCGAGGGTGTCGCCGGTTGCCCGTACGCCCCCCTTTAGGGGGAAGGCGCGCAGCGACTCAGGGGGTATCAATAAACAGGAGACAAGCCATGTTCAAGCGTTTTGCACTGTCGTTGCTGCTGGCCGGATTGGCCGGTGGCGCGATGGCCCAGTCCTATCCCGCCCGGCCCGTCACGCTGGTCGTGGGATTTCCTCCCGGCGGCGGCGCCGACGCGGTGGCGCGCATCGTGGCCGACAAGGTCGGCAAGATCCTGGGCCAGCCCCTGCTGGTGGACAACCGCCCGGGCGCCGGCACCACGCTGGCCTCCGAGCATGTGGCGCGTGCAGCGCCCGACGGCTACACGCTGCTGCTGGGCAGCGCCAACATCTATGGCTCGGACCAGCTGCTCTACAAGAGCGCGCGCTATGAAGGCGCGCGCAATTTCACGGGCATCACGCGCTGGAGTTCGGCCCCCATGCTGCTGGCCGTGCGCAAGGATTTTCCGGGCCAGAGCGTGGGCGATCTGGTGGCGCTGGCGCGCAGCCAGCCCGACAAGCTCAGCTATTCCTCCTCGGGCGCAGGCGTGATCACGCACCTGGCCACGCTGTCGTTTGCGGGTGCCAGCGGCGGTCTGCGCATGCTGCATGTGCCGTTCAAGGGCGGGGCGCCATCGATACAGGCCGTGGCCGCTGGCGATGTGGACCTGACCTTCGGCACGCCGCCCTCCGTGCTGCCGCTGGCCCAGGCGGGCAAGCTGCGCATGCTGGCCGTGAGCACGGCCGAGCGCTCGCCGCTGTTCCCCGAGCTGCCGGGCATGAAGGAGTCTGGCGTGCCGGGCTTTGACTACACCTTCTGGTTCGGCCTGTTCGCCCCGGCGGGTCTGCCCGAGGACGTGGCCAGGAAGCTGTTCGATGCCAGCACCAAGGCCCTGGAAGACCCCGATGTGAAGGCCAGGCTGGCCAAGCAGGGCAATCTGGCCGCGCCCTCGGCATCCCTTGAGGAATTCCGTACCTGGGCCTTGAAGGAAGGTCAGGAGTCCAAGGCCTTGACCCAGCGTTCCGGAGCCGGATTGCAGTGAATATGAATGATCAAACCATGAATGAACAAGCCACGGGCCTGCCGCTGCAAGGCCTTACCGTCATCGACCTCACGCGCGTGCTGGCCGGCCCCATGTGCACGCAGATGCTGGCCGACCTGGGCGCGCGCGTGATCAAGGTGGAGCAGCCCGGCACGGGCGACGATGCGCGCGGCATCGGGCCGTTCGTGGACGGGGGCTCGGCCTATTTCCTCTCGGTCAATCGCAACAAGGAGTCGATTGCGCTGGACCTCAAGCAGCCCCAGGACCGCGAGGTCTTCGAGCGCCTGCTGCAAGGCGCCGATGTGCTGGTCGAGAACTTTCGCCCCGGCACCATGGACAAGCTCGGCTATGGCTGGGAGACCCTGCATGCACGCCATCCCCGGCTGGTGATGACCTCGGTCTCGGGCTTTGGCCAGACGGGACCCTACAGCGGCTTTCCTGCCTACGACATGGTGGTGCAGGCCATGAGCGGCATGATGAGCGTGACCGGCCACCCGGACGCCGGGCCCTGCCGCGTGGGCGTGTCCATCGGCGACCTGGGCGCGGGCCTGTACGCGGTCATCGGCACACAGGCGGCCTTGATGCGCCGCTCGCGCACGGGGCAGGGCGAGCGCGTCGATGTCTCCATGCTCGACTGCCAGGTGGCCTTGCTGGAAAACCCTGTGGCCCGCCTGGGCGCGCTGGGCAGCGTGCCGGGGCCTATCGGCACGCGGCATCCCTCCATGGCGCCCTTCGATGTGTTCGCGGCGCAGGACGGCTGGTTCGTCATCGCCGTGGGCAGCGATGCGCTGTTTCGCAAGCTCTGCGGCCTGCTGCAATTGCCCGAACTGGCGCAGGACGCGCGCTTTGCCGGCAACGCGCAGCGGTGCGAGCACCAGGCCGAGCTCAAGGCCGCGCTGCAGGCGCGCCTGCGGGACAGTCCCAGGGCGCATTGGCTGGGGTTGCTCACTGATAATGGCATCCCGGCGGGGGAGTACAACAGCGTGGCCGACATCGTCGAGCACCCCCAGGTGCGCGAGCGCGGCATGCTGGCCCAGGTGCAGACGCCCAGCGGCCAGACGCTGCGCGTGGCGGGCAATCCCTTGCAGGCCTCGCTCGGCCAGCCCCTGGTGCGCAGGCAGCCGCCCGCGCTGGACGCGGACCGCGAGCGCATCCTGCGCGAGCTGTCCGTGGCGCCGCCTTCGCCAATCCATGAACGTGCCTGAGATTTCCCGGTCCCCAGCGGATTCTTCCTTCTTCTTCACAGCCATGACCAACCGCAATCTGTTCGCTGCCTTGCGCGCCGCCTTTCCCCAGGATCTGCAAAAGTGGGCCGTAGAGGCCATAGGCGCTGACGGCGCCAGCCTGTTCTACAGCTGGGCAGACCTGGACCGTGGCAGCGCGCGCATGGCCAACCTGCTGCAGTCACTGCAGCTGCCGCCCGCCAGCCGCATTGCCGTACAGGTGGACAAATCGGTGGAAGCGCTGATGCTCTACCTGGCCACGCTGCGCAGCGGCCATGTCTTTCTGCCGCTGAACACCGCCTACCAGGCCGCCGAGATCGAGTACTTCGTGGGCAATGCCGAGCCCGCCGTCGTGGTCTGCACGCCGGCCAATTTCGGCTGGGTGTCCAAGATCGCCTTCACCTCGGGCGTGGCCCATGTCTACACCCTGGGCGACGACCGCAGCGGCACGCTGCTGGAGCGCGCCGCCCACCATGGCGACGAGCAGGAGGTGGTGGAGCGCGGCGAGGACGATCTGGCCGCCATCCTCTACACCAGCGGCACCACGGGCCGCAGCAAGGGGGCGATGCTCACGCACGGCAACATGCTGTCCAACGCCGAAACCCTCAAGGACTACTGGGGCTGGCAGGACGGCGACGTGCTTATCCACGCGCTGCCCATCTTCCATGTGCACGGCCTGTTCGTGGCCATCCATGGTGCGCTGCTCAACGGCAGTCCCATGATCTGGCTGGCCAGGTTCGAACCCGGCACGGTGATCTCGCGCATGCGTGACGCCACCGTCTTCATGGGCGTGCCCACGCTCTACGTGCGCATGCTGGCCGATGCGCGGCTCACGCGCGAGGCGGCGGCCCACATGCGGCTGTTCATCTCGGGCTCGGCACCCATGCTGGTGGAGACGCACCGCGACTGGCAGGAGCGCACCGGCCACGTCATCCTGGAGCGCTACGGCATGAGCGAGACCATCATGCTGACCTCCAACCCCTACCGTGCCGATGGCCGCAACGGCGGCCAGTCCGAGCGCCGCGCCGGCACCGTGGGCTTTGCGCTGCCCGGCGTGGGCGTGCGCATCGTGGACGACGCAGGCCAGCCGGTGGCTGTGGGCGAGATCGGCAACATCCAGGTGCGCGGCCCCAATGTGTTCAAGGGCTACTGGCGCATGCCCGAGAAGACGGCCGAGGAGTTCACGGCCGATGGCTGGTTCCGCACGGGCGACGTGGGCAAGCTCGACGAGCGGGGCTATGTGAGCATCGTGGGCCGCAGCAAGGACCTGATCATCTCGGGCGGCTACAACGTCTATCCGGCCGAGATCGAAGGCTTCATCAACGAGCTGCCCGGCGTGGCCGAAAGCGCCCTGGTCGGCGTGCCGCACCCCGACTTCGGCGAGGTGGGCGTGGTGGTGGTGGTGCCGCGTCCCGGCGCTTCGCTCGAGCCCCAGGCGGTGGTCGATGCGCTCAAGGGCCAACTGGCCAATTTCAAGATTCCCAAGCGCTGCTTCGTGGTGCAGGAGCTGCCGCGCAACACCATGGGCAAGGTGCAGAAGAATCTCCTGCGCGACCAGCACAAGCAGTTGTTCGCCTGAGTGGTCGCCAAGGCGCGGGTCGCGCCCTGGCCTGATTGAAAAAGCAAAAGGCATCGGCGCCGCCGATGCCTTTTTTTGTGCAGCGAAAGCCGAAGCTGCCGCTACCCTTCAGCGCAGTACCAGCACGGGAATGTGGGTGTGCGTGAGCACGTGCTGCGTCTCGCTGCCCAGCAGCAGGCGCTGCAGGCCCTTGCGGCCGTGCGAGGCCATGACGATGAGGTCGCAGTCGCGGCGCTTGGCCACGTCGATCACGCTTTCGGCCACCAGGTCGGACTTGACGATCTCCGTGGTCACGTGGACCTTGAGCGCCTGGCCCTTGGCGTGGATGGCATCCAGCACGGTCTGCGCGTTGGCCGTCCACTGGCCTTCGATGCGTTCGATCTGCTTGAGATCCACGGTTTCGCCGCCTTCGAAGTAGCTGCGCGGATAGTGCTGGACCACCTTGACGACGATCACGCTGGCGCCGCACAAAGCGGCAAGGCCCAGGCCGCTGTCCACGGCCTTGTCGGAAAGCTCGGAACCGTCGGTGGCGATCAGGATGCGGTTGTACATGCGTGCTCCTTTCGTGTGTGCTGATGGGTGGGACGAAGTCAGCATAGACCCAACCATGAGTTAACGGTTGATTAATGTCAATACGCTTATCATGCCCCCCGATTACGCTAAGAACCATGCCCCACACCATTGCAGCCCCATCCAGCGAGGCGGCGGTGGCGGCGCCTGATTCAGGTCTCTCGCCCTCGCAGCAGGCCACGGCCCGACTGCTGGATGATCCGCAGGAGTGGAGTTCGTTCGGACGGCCCGCAGGCCCCGCAACTCCCGCCGACCCTTCCAAAGAACCCACCGATTTCCCTGCCTGGGATTCGCACGTCGTTCTGGAGGGCATGCACTGTGCCGCATGCGCGCTGACCATCGAGGATGCGCTGCGGGCCGTGCCCGGGGTGGAGAAGGCCGAAGTCAGCGCAGCCACGCGCCGCGCGCGAGTCACCTGGCGCCACGAGCAGGTGCTTCCATCCCAGTGGATGGAGGCCGTGCGGCGCGCCGGCTACCAGGCGCTTCCTGCGCGCGATGCCTTTGCGCGCGAGCGCCGCCAGGCCGAAAGCCGCCGTGCGCTGTGGCGCTGGCTGGTGGCCGGCTTTTGCATGATGCAGGTGATGATGTATGCGTGGCCCGCCTACGTGGCCCGCCCCGGCGACCTGTCGCAGGAGATGGAGACGCTGCTGCGCTGGGCCTCCTGGGTCATCTCGCTGCCCGTGGTGCTGTTTTGCTGCGGCCCCTTCTTCTCCAGCGCGCTGCGCGACATACGCCAGCGCCGCGTGAGCATGGACCTGCCCGTGGCGCTGGGCATGCTGATCACCTTCGTGATCAGCTCGCTGGGCACCTTCGATCCTTCGGGGCCCTTCGGCGAGGAAGTCTTCTACGACTCGCTGACCATGTTCGTCTTCTTCCTGCTGTCCGGCCGCTGGCTGGAGCTGCGGCTGCGCGACCGCACGGCCGGCGCGCTGGAAGCCGTGATGAACCGCCTGCCCGATGCCGTGCTGCGCGAGAACGCGGCCGGCCACTTCGAGCGCGTGGCCACGCGCCGCCTGCGTGCCGGCGACCTGGTGCGCGTGCTCAGCGGCGAGGCCTTCCCGGCCGACGGCACCATCGTGCGCGGCCGCACCCATGCCGACGAGGCCCTGCTCACGGGCGAGTCCACGCCCGTGCTGCGTGCCGAGGGCGACAGCGTCACGGCCGGCAGCTACAACCTGGACGCCGTGGTCGATGTGCGCGTGGACGGCGTGGGGGCCGACACGCGCTTTGCCCAGATCGTGGGCCTGATGGAAAGCGCCTCGCTGCAAAAGCCGCGCCTGGCCCAGCTGGCCGACAAGGTGGCGCGGCCCTTCCTGGTCGTGGTGCTGCTGGCCGCGCTGGGCGCTGCCATCTGGTGGTGGCCCACCGATCCCGGCAAGGCCATGATGGTGGCCGTGGCCGTGCTCATCGTCACCTGCCCCTGCGCGCTGTCGCTGGCCACGCCCGTGGCCATGCTCACGGCCGCCGGCACGCTGGCGCGCAGCGGCGTGCTGGTGCGCAACCTGCAGGGCCTGGAAGCGCTGGCCGCCGTGGACACCCTGGTGTTCGACAAGACCGGCACGCTCACACGCGACGGCCTGGCGCTGTCCTCGTTCGAGCCTGCGCGCGGCGAGGATGCCGACGAGGTGCTGGCGCTGGCGGCGCTGCTGGCGCGCCAGTCCATGCACCCGGCCTCGCGCGCCATCGCGCAGGCTGGCGCCCATGCCGCGACGCACTGGAAGCTGGACACCATGCAGGAAGTGGCAGGCCTGGGCCTGGACGCCTGGGTGCAGGGCCCGGGCGGACGCCGCCATCTGCGCCTGGGATCTGCCCTGCATGCGGGCGTGGCGGGCGAGCAGCCCGTGCAGGGCGTGTTGCTGGCCGAGCAGACCGAACAGGGCTGGCATACGCTGGCGCGCTTTGTACTCAGCGAGGACGTGCGGCCCGAAGCCGCCGCCGTCGTGCAGGCGCTCGGCAAGCAGGGCATCGCCGTGATGCTGCTGTCCGGCGACCGCGAGGACGCCGCACGCGCCATGGCGGCGCGCGTGGGCATCACCCAGGCCCACGGCGGCTGCAGCCCGCAGGACAAGCTGGAGCGGCTGCAGCAGGCGCAGGCAGCCGGCCACCATGTGGCCATGGTGGGCGACGGCCTCAACGACGGCCCAGTTTTAGCTGGAGCGCATGTCTCTTTTGCTTTTGGTAGAGCAGTGCCGCTGGCACAATCGCGCGCAGATTTCGTTGTTCTGGGCGACAGCCTGGAACTGGTGCTCCAGGCATGTCTGTTGTCGCGCCGCACACTGCAGGTGGTGCGCCAGAACATGGCCTGGGCTGCCGCTTACAACGCGGTGTCGATTCCACTGGCCCTGGCGGGCTTCATGCCTGCCTGGGTGGCCGGCCTGGGAATGGCACTGAGTTCGCTGCTGGTGGTGCTCAACGCCGCGCGCCTTGCGCGCAGCCTTCCACTGGCCTTGACGAATCACACGGGCACGCCTGCTGCGCCCGCAGCGTCCGTCACCATGCCGACGGGCTCCACCGCAACGGTGGGGAGGTTCTGACTATGGACATTCTCTATTTACTGATCCCGCTGTCGGTGGTGCTTGTGCTCGCCATCCTCGCGGCCCTGTGGTGGGCCGTCTATCGAGGGCAATTCGAGAGCGTGGAACAAGAGGGCGAACGCATTCTTCGGGACGATTGACGTGGGTCAACACGCCCGACAGCGAAGAAAGTAACACTTTGATAGCAATCTAAGGGGTGCACGATGGATAGTTCAAATAACAACGCTGTCTATTACGACGATACCGTCGTAAGGCAGTTCTCTATCATGGCCGTCGTCTGGGGGGTGGTGGGCATGGCTGTCGGGGTGTTGATCGCCTCGCAGCTGGCCTGGCCGGAACTCAACTTCGGCATTCCATGGCTGAGCTACGGACGCCTGCGTCCGCTGCACACGAACGCCGTGATCTTTGCCTTTGGCGGATCGGCGCTGTTCGCAACCAGCTACTACGTGGTGCAGCGCACCTGCCAGACGCGGCTGTTCATGCCCAAGCTGGCCAGCCTGACCTTCTGGGGCTGGCAGATCGTCATTCTCGCTGCCGCGATCAGCCTGCCGCTGGGCTACACCCAGGGCAAGGAGTACGCCGAGCTGGAGTGGCCGATCGACCTGCTGATCGCCGTGACCTGGGTCTCGTATGCCATCGTGTTCTTCGGAACCATCGGCATCCGCAAGGTCCGTCACATCTATGTGGCCAACTGGTTCTTCGGCGCCTTCATCATCGCCGTGGCGCTGCTGCACATCGTCAACAGCGCGGCCATTCCGGCCGGCTGGATGAAGAGCTACTCGGCCTACGCCGGCGTGCAGGACGCCATGGTGCAGTGGTGGTACGGCCATAACGCCGTGGGCTTCTTCCTGACCGCAGGCTTCCTGGGCATGATGTATTACTTCATTCCCAAGCAGGCTGGCCGTCCGGTCTACAGCTACCGCCTGTCCATCGTCCACTTCTGGGCGCTGATCTTCACCTACATGTGGGCGGGTCCTCACCACCTGCACTACACCGCGCTGCCCGACTGGACGCAGTCCGTGGGCATGGTGTTCTCGCTGATCCTGCTGGCTCCCAGCTGGGGCGGCATGATCAACGGCGTGATGACGCTGTCGGGCGCATGGCACAAGCTGCGCGACGACCCCATCCTGCGCTTCCTGATCGTGTCGCTGTCGTTCTACGGCATGTCCACGTTCGAGGGTCCGATGATGTCCATCAAGACCGTCAACGCGCTGTCGCACTACACGGACTGGACCGTGGGCCACGTTCACTCGGGCGCCCTGGGCTGGGTGGGCCTGATCACCATGGGCTCGCTGTACTACCTGATCCCGCGCCTGTTCGGCAAGACCAAGATGCACTCGGTGGGCGCCATCGAGCTGCACTTCTGGATGGCCACCATCGGCATCGTGCTGTACATCGCCGCGATGTGGATCGCCGGTGTGATGCAGGGCCTGATGTGGCGCGCCGTCAATCCCGATGGCACGCTGACCTACACCTTCGTCGAAAGCGTCAAGGCCAGCTATCCGTTCTACGTGATCCGCGTGGCCGGTGGCCTGCTGTACCTGGGCGGCATGCTGGTCATGCTGTGGAACACCTGGAAGACCGCGATCTCCGGCCGTTCCGTGAAGGTGGCCGTGCCTGCCGTCGTGGCCCACGCCTGAGCGTCTAGGAGCATTACTCATGTCCGATCACAACCATAGCGCTCCCAAGAGCTTTTCCCACGAGAAGGTGGAAACCAACAATTTCCTGCTGATCGTGCTGACCTTGCTGGTGGTCGCCGTCGGCGGCCTGGTGGAAATCGTTCCGCTGTTCTTCCAGAAGTCGACCACGGAAGCGGTGGCGGGCCTCAAGCCCTACACGCCGCTGCAGCTGATGGGCCGCGACGTCTATCTGCGCGAGGGCTGCTACAACTGCCACTCGCAGATGATCCGCCCCTTCCGCGCCGAGACCATGCGCTACGGCCACTACTCGGTGGCTGGCGAGTTCGTCTACGACCACCCCTTCCAGTGGGGTTCCAAGCGCACGGGTCCCGACCTGCACCGCGTGGGCGGCAAGTACAGCGACGAATGGCACCGCATCCACCTGAACAACCCGCGCGACGTGGTGCCCGAGTCCAACATGCCTGCCTACTCCTGGCTGGAGAAGAACAAGGTGGATGACACCGTGGTCGCCCAGCACATGAGCGCGCTGCGCAAGGTGGGCGTGCCCTACAGCGACGAGGAAATCAGCGGCGCCGCCGAGCAGGTCAAGGGCAAGACGGAAATGGACGCCGTCATCGCCTACCTGCAGGTGCTGGGCCGTTCGGTCAAGTAAAGGAGAGCGACATGGACATCACCACCATGCGCATCGTGGCCACGCTGGCCTCTCTGGCCTGCTTCATCGGTATCTGGTGGTGGGCGTTCGCCCGCCGCAACCAGGCCCGTTTCGAAGAGGCCGCCCAGCTGCCGTTCGAGCAAGACTGAGTCCCTCCACCAGAACGAGAACTTCCCATGAGCGATTTCGTAAACAACTTCTGGTCGATCTATGTCACGGCGATCACGCTGGGCGGCATCATCGGCTGCCTGCTGCTGCTGTATCTCACCGCACGCAAGAAGGTGGTCCCCTCGGCCGACAACACCACGGGCCACGTCTGGGACGAGGACCTGCGCGAGCTGAACAACCCCATGCCCAAGTGGTGGATGTGGCTGTTCATCATCACCTCGGTGTTCGGCTTCGCCTACCTGGCGGCCTATCCGGGCCTGGGCTCGTTCGCGGGCAAGCTGGGCTGGACGCAGCTGGGCGCCTATGAAAACGAGATGGCCAAGGCCCGCGCGGACCTGGAGCCGCTGTACGCCAAGTTCACGAGCATGAGCACCGAAGACATGGCCAAGGACCCCCAGGCCATGGCCATCGGCGAGCGCCTGTTCATGAACAACTGCGCGCAGTGCCACGGCTCGGATGCACGCGGCGGCAAGAGCTTCCCCAACCTGACCGATGGCGACTGGCTGCATGGCGGCACGCCCGACAAGATCAGGGAAACCATCACGGCGGGCCGCATCGGCATCATGCCGCCCATGGCCGCTGCCGTCGGCACGCCCGATGATGTGCGCAACCTCTCGCACTATGTGCTGAGCCTGTCGGGCAGCCCGCACGACTCGCTCAAGGCTTCGCTGGGCAAGTCCAAGTTCACGGCCTGCGCCGCCTGCCATGGCATGGACGGCAAGGGCAACCAGGCCCTGGGCGCGCCCAACCTGACCGATGACATCTGGCTGCACGGCTGGGGCGAGGCCGCCATCACGGCCATGATCAACAACGGCAAGCACAACGAGATGCCTGCCCAGAAGGACAAGCTGACCGAGGCGCAGATCGCGGTGCTTGCCTCCTATGTCTGGGGCATGTCGCACAAAGACGGCGCAGTCCGTCAATAAGGACAGGGGGCGGCGCTGCGGCGCCGCCTTTTTGCCTTTTGAGTTTTCAGATATTCCAAAAAACCAAGGAACCCACCATGAAGCCCGAGAACGGGGATGATGCCGGGAAGCCTCCCCGCAAAGTCATTCCGATCACGCCTGCCGACCCGGACCCGGGCCAGCTGGTGTCGATGTTCGAGTCCGAGAAGAAGGTCTACCCGCGCTCCATCAGCGGTGTCTTCGCACGCTGGCGATGGGCTCTGGTATTTCTCACCCAACTGGTTTTCTATGGCCTGCCCTGGCTGGAATGGGGGCAGCGCCAGATGGTGCTGTTCGACCTGGGTGCGCGGCGCTTTTACCTGTTCGGGCTGGTGCTGTACCCGCAGGATTTCATCTACCTGGCGGGCCTGCTGATCATTTCGGCGCTGGCGCTGTTCCTGTTCACGGCCGTGGCCGGTCGCCTGTGGTGCGGCTTTTCCTGCCCGCAGACGGTCTACACCGAAATCTTCATGTGGGTGGAGCGCAAGGTCGAGGGCGACCGCAGTGCGCGCATGCGCCTGGACAAGAACGGCTGGACCTTTGAAAAGCTCTGGAAGAAGTCGCTCAAGCAGTTGCTGTGGATTGCCATTGCCCTGTGGACCGGCTTCACCTTCGTGGGCTACTTCGTGCCCATCCGCGAGCTGGGCGGCGAGCTGCTGGCGCTGCAGGGCAGCTGGCAGGTCTTCTGGGTGCTGTTCTACGGCTTCGCCACCTATGGCAACGCCGGCTACATGCGCGAGCAGGTCTGCAAGTACATGTGCCCCTATGCGCGCTTTCAGAGCGCCATGTTCGACCGCGACACCATGATCGTCAGCTACGACACGGGCCGGGGCGAGCCGCGCGCGCCGCGCACCAAGAAGGTGGACTACAAGGCCCAGGGCCTGGGCGACTGCATCGACTGCAAGATGTGCGTGCAGGTCTGCCCCGTGGGCATCGACATCCGCAACGGCCTGCAGTACGAATGCATAGGCTGCGGTCTGTGCATAGACGCCTGCAATTCCATCATGGACAAGATGGAGTATCCGCGCGGCCTCATCCGGCTGACCACGCAGAACGCCATGGCCGGCCTGTGGCGGCGGGCCCAGGTGCTGCGCCGCATCTTCCGTCCGCGCGTACTGGTCTACTCGGCCGTGCTGATCGGCCTGAGCATGGCCATGATCGTGAGCCTGGCGCTGCGCCAATCGGTCAAGGTCGACGTGATACGCGACCGGGCGTCGCTGTCGCGCATCGTCGCGGGCGGCAAGCTGGAAAATGTCTACCGCCTGCAGATCATGAATGCCACCGAGCAGGCCCAGCGCTACCGCATCAGCGCCCATGGCCTCGACGGGCTGGAGCTGGCGTCCGAGCAGGAGGTCGAGGTCGGCCCGGCCGAGACGCGCGGCATTGCGGCGCGGCTGCAGATTCCCTACGGTTCCGCCGAGCCGGGCTCGCACACCGTATTCTTCGATATCGATGCCGTGCATTCAGGCGCGGGACGCGCGTCCGAAAAGGCCGTCTTCCTGGTGCCCCGGTGATATGTCTGGCCGGCGCCGCCCAGGCTGCGCCGGCTGTTTGAAAGAAAGAGGTTATCCATGTCTTCCAGTCCCGCAGTCTCCGCGCCCGCCACGGCCCCTTCGCATCCGGACGCCGGCAAGCCCTGGTGGAAGTTCGCCCATGTCTGGCTCGTGGTGGCCGGCCCGGCCGCCGTCGTGGTGGCTGGCGTGGTCACGGCCGTCATTGCGATCAATGGCGCCGATCCCGTGATCGATCCTGACTATTACCGCAATGGCATCACCATCAACGAGCGTGCCGATGGCGTGCGCGAAGTGCCCAAGAGCCTGGCGCCCGCGGTCACCGGCCGCAACCACGCGGCCACGCCCGCGCAGGACCATCCCACGGACCGCTGAACGCAGGAAAATGCCGTGCACAAGGCCGCAGTCGCGGCCTTTTTTGTATGGTGGATGGCATCTCCAGCATGCGCGAGGGCCAAGGGTTTCCTACAGGCAGTGCAGGGTGCGCAGGGCTTGGCACGGTGCGCGGGCGGCGCGCACAATGAAAGCCACCCCTCGACAGCTCAAGGAGATCGCTGATGTTGGCCCAACGCTGGATGTGGATTGCCTGGCCGGCCTTTCTGGCCGCCGCCGTGATGGAGATGCTGGTATTCGCCTTCGTGGACCCGCTGGAGCTGCACTGGCTCGGCGACCTGGGCTGGTCGCGGCAGGGAATCTACACGCTGGCCTTCTTCGCCTTCTGGGGTGTGACCATGCTGTCCAGCCTCATGACCACCATGCTGGGACGCTCCACGCACGATCTCAACGACGGCGTGGTCTCCGAGCCGGACCCAAATCTGGCCATGCAGGGCCTGGGGCGCGATTGAACCTGCGTGCACTGCAATGGCAATGAACAAGGCCCGCGATCGCGGGCCCTGTTCATTGCCGGGGGGCGGGGTCTTGCGGCCTCACTGGCACTGCTGGCTGTTGACGATGCGCTTGAGCGCGTCCGTGTCCAGGATGCGCAGATGGCGCTGGCGCACCTCGATGATGTTTTCTTCGGCAAACTTCGAGAAGGTGCGGCTCACCGTCTCCAGCTTCAGGCCCAGGTAGCTGCCGATTTCCTCGCGCGTCATGCGCAGCACCAGTTCCGACTTGGAAAAGCCCCGGGCGTGCAGGCGCTGCACCAGGTTGAGCACGAAGGCGGCCAGGCGCTCCTCGGCACGCATGCTGCCCAGCAGCAGCATCACGCCATGCTCGCGCACGATCTCGCGGCTCATGACCTTGTGCACATGGTTTTGCAGGGCCGTGACCTCGCGCGACAGGTCCTCCAGCTTGTCGAAGGGCATGACGCAGACCTCGGCGTCTTCCAGCGCGACCGCATCGCAGGTGTGGTGGTCGTTGACGATGCCATCCAGGCCGATGATCTCGCCGGCCATCTGAAAGCCCGTGACCTGGTCGCGCCCGTCCTCGGTGGCCACGCAGGTCTTGAAGAAGCCCGTGCGGATGGCGTACAGCGAGGTGAAGGACTCACCGTTGCGAAACAGCAGGCCGCCGCGCTTGACCTTGCGGCGCGTGGCCACGATGTCGTCGATGCGCTGCATCTGCTCGGCATCCAGGCCCATGGGCATGCACAGCTCGCGCAGGTTGCAATTGGAACAGGATGCTTTGATGGTCTGAAGGTTCATGGAGTAAACATCAGCGGCGCAGCAGTGCGCCGGCGGTGACCTCGTGGATGGCGATGAGTTGGATCAAATTGTCGCAGCACTGCCGCGAACAACTCTTGATATGAGTCAAGGACGCGGCCAATGGGCTGCGGCACAGTGGACGACATTAGAGGAAAAAACCCATGACCGCTGTCACCCCAGAGCTGCTGCGTCGCTTCGACGTACCGGGGCCCCGATACACCTCGTTCCCCACGGCCGATCGTTTCGTGGAGGCTTTCGGTGCTGAAGACTATATCCTGGCACTTGAGCACCGCAAATCGAGTACCGCAGCGCGGGCCATGCCTTTGTCGCTGTATGTGCATGTGCCGTTCTGCGAGTCGCTGTGCTACTACTGCGCCTGCAACAAGATCGTGACGCGCCACCACGATCGCGCTGCCGTCTACCTGGACTACCTGGCGCGCGAGATGGCCTTGCACACGGCCCATTGCGGCAAGGGCCAGGCCGTCAGCCAGCTGCACCTGGGCGGCGGCACGCCCACCTTCTTCTCGGACGATGAGCTGCGCACGCTGATGGCCCTGCTGCGCGAGCATTTCAAGCTGGAGCCGGGCGGCGAATACTCCATCGAGGTCGATCCGCGCACCGTCAGCGTCGAACGCCTGGCCGTGCTCAAGGAACTGGGCTTCAACCGCCTGAGCTTCGGCGTGCAGGACTTCGACGAACAGGTGCAGATCGCCGTGCACCGCGTGCAGCCGGCCGAGCAGGTGTTCGCGCTGGTGGCGGCCGCACGGCAGCTGGGCTTTGCCTCCATCAACGTGGACCTGATCTACGGCCTGCCCAAGCAGACGCCCGAGTCCTTCGAGCGCACGCTGGCCCAGGTCAATGCGCTGCGGCCCGACCGCATCGCGCTCTATGCCTATGCCCACCTGCCCGAGCGCTTCAAGCCGCAGCGGCGCATCGCGGCCGAGGACCTGCCCCAGGGCGCCGACAAGCTGGCCATGCTCTCGCGCTCCATCGCGGCCTTCATGGACGGCGGCTATGTCTACGTGGGCATGGACCACTTCGCCTTGCCCGAGGACGCGCTGGCCGTGGCCAAGCGCCAGGGCCGGCTGCATCGCAACTTCCAGGGCTACAGCACCCAGCCCGACTGCGACCTGATTGCGCTGGGCGTGTCGGCCATCGGCAAGGTGGGGGCCAGCTACAGCCAGAACGCCAAGACGCTGGAGGAGTACTACGACGCCATCGACGCCGGCCACCTGCCCGTGGTGCGCGGCCTGGCACTGTCGCGCGATGATCTGGTGCGGCGCGCCGTCATCATGGCCATCATGTGCCAGGGCGCCGTGCTGTTCGAGCCCATGGAGCAGGCCTGGCTGCTGGGCTTTCGCGAGTATTTCGCCCCCGAGCTGGCGGCGCTTCAGGACCTGCAGGCCAAGGGGCTGGTGCAGATCAGCGACGAGGGATTCCAGGTCACGCCCATGGGCTGGTACTTCGTGCGTGGCGTGGCCATGCTGTTTGACCGATATCTGCAGGCCGACAAGAACCGGGCGCGGTTTTCGAGGATCATCTAGGCCCCATGCTGTTGTCGCTGCTCTGGACCGCTTTGATCATGGGGCTCGTCGGCGGGCCCCATTGCCTTGCCATGTGCGCCGCGCCCTGCGGCGTGGTCACGGGCGGGGCGGGGCAGGGCACGGTACAGGGTGGTGGGCAGGTGGTCGCCGTCCATGGACTGCAAAGCCGGCTGTGGCTGCGCACGGCGCTGTTCCATGGCGGGCGGCTGGCCGGCTATGCCAGCCTGGGCGCTGCCTCGGCGCTGGCCATGGAAAGCCTGTCCTGGCTCACCAGCCAGACCACGGCGCTGCAGCCGTTCTGGACGCTGACCCATGTCGCCGTGATGGCCTGGGGCCTGGCCATGATGGTGCAGGCCCGCCAGCCCGCCTGGCTGGAGTCTGCGGGCCGCGCCGCCTGGCGGCGCGTGCAGCCCTGGGTGTCCGCCCCTGGCGGCACGCTGGCGGCGGGCTATGCCTGGGCGCTCATGCCCTGCGGACTGCTGTATTCGGCCGTGCTGGTCGCCGCGCTCAGCGGTGGCCCCTTGCAGGGCGCATCGGCCATGGCGGCCTTTGGCGTGGGCAGCGGGCTGTGGCTGGTGGCCGGCCCCTGGCTGTGGCGGCTGGGCCGCCAGCGCCTGAACGGCCTGCGTGCCGAATGGGGCACGCGGCTGGCCGGCCTGATGCTGGTGGGCGTGGCCGTGTGGGCGCTGTGGATGGACCTGATCTACAAGCCCAGTCTCTGGTGCCGATGAACAACAGCGGGGGACAGACTTGGTCCTGAGGGTCGCGGATTGCCTGCAAGGCCCTCAGAACTGGAGATAATGCCCGAATCATCGGCTTACATTTGCCGATTCCTTCAGCCTCGGGGCCGTTGCCGCGCGTGAACCATTCCGTCCTCATCGATATCCGAGACCTCCGTCCGGGCATGTTTGTCCAGCTCGATGTTGGATGGCTGAACCATCCTTTTCCGGTCAGCAGCTTCAAGATCACCTCCAGCGCACAGATCCAGACCCTGAAATCCCTGGGCCTGGAGGCGGTGCGCTGCGTTCCGCACAAAAGCGACGCCTGGCCGGCCGAGGTGCGCACTCCGCCGCCGCAGCCGCTGCCCGCTGTGGCTGCCGCCGCAGCCGAACCCGCCGAGGAACCTGCACCCGCAGCGCCGCTGCTGCTGTCCGTGCCCAACTGGCGCGGCCGGCTGGAGGACTGCAATGCGCGCTTTCAGAAGGTGGAGCGTGGCTATGTGGCCATCGAAACCACCCTTGCCAGCGCGCCCGAGCAGGCGCGCATGCCCACCGAAGCCCTGGTCGACGGCTGCCTGGCCGAACTGGCCGGCCCGCAGGACGTGGCGATTCACCTCCTGTCCGATGGCGTGGGCAGCAACCAGAGCGTGCATGCCGTCAACGTGACCGTGCTCGGCCTGCTGCTGGGCCGGGCCCTGGGCCTGGAGGCTGCGCTGCTGCGCGACCTGGGCCTGGCGGCGCTGCTGCACGATGCCGGCAAGCCGGTGGCCGGCGCCGAAGGCATGCACGGCCTGGCCCTGGAGTCTTCCGTGCCCGACGCGCTGCGCGACCGCTACGAGCGCCATGTGGGTGAATCGGTCGCCATCGCCATGCGCATGGGCCTGTCGGCCCAGGTCACCACCGCCATCGCACAGCACCATGAGTGGGCCGACGGCACGGGATTCCCGCTGAGCCTGGTGGCCGAGGACATGGAGCTCACGGGCCAGATCCTGGCCCTGGTCAACACCTATGACCGCCTGTGCAATCCCGGCGATGCGCAGACGCCGCACACGCCGCACGAGGCGCTGTCCATGCTGTTCAGCCGGCTGCGCGACAAGTTCGCCGCGCCCGTGCTCAATGGCTTCATCCGCATGATGGGCGTGTTCCCGCCGGGCTCGGTGGTGGAGCTGACCGATGGGCGCCATGCCATGGTCATGTCCGTCAATGCATCGCGGCCGCTCAAGCCTTCGGTGATGGTCCATGACGCCAGCGTGCCGGCCGCCCAGGCGCCCGTGCTGGCGCTGGAGCTGTTTCCCGCGCTGGGCATACGCCGGGGCGTGGCTCCTGCGCAGTTGCCGCGCGACGCGCTGGACTATCTGTCGCCGCGCCGGCGTGTCTGCTATTACTTTGAACGGGCGGTGGAATTGGATCCGCCGAAGGTGGCGTCTTGAACAAGCAAGCGCTCAACCGCGCCTGGCCCCGCCTGCTCGATGCCCTGCAGGAGGCGCTGTGGCTGATCGATGCCCGCAGCCTGAAGGTGCTGCGCGCCAACGCCGCCAGCGAATTCGTCACCGGCTATGAGACCGATGCCGCCGTGGGATTGCCCGTGCAGGTGCTGGCCGCCACGCCGCAGCAGCAGGCGTTCTGGAGCGACCCCTTCAACTGGCAGGCCGGCGCCCAGTTCATTTCCGAGGTGCGCCGTGCCGACGGCCAGCTGGCGCCCGTGGAGATGCGCGTGCGCGCGCTCGACGGCGAGGTGCTCCTGGTCAGCATGCTGGACCGGCGCGAGCAGGCGCTGCACGAGGCCGAATTCGAAAGCCTGCTGGGCGAGTTGCGCGCCACGCTGGAGTCGGCGGCCGACGCCATCCTGGTGTGCGATCCCGATGGCCGCATCCGCGCCTTCAACCACCGATTCGCCACGCTCTGGGGCATTCCCGAGGCGTTGCTGGTGCGCCGCAACGACGCGGCCATCCTCGATCACCTGGCCGGCCAGGTGCGCGATGCCGAGTCCTACGCGCAGCAGTTGAAGCTGCTGTCGGCCCAGCCCCTGATGGAAGCGTCCGACGTACTGGACCTGCGCGACGGCCGCATCCTGGAGCGCCGCGCCGTGCCCCAGCTGCGCCGGGGCCTGCCCATGGGGCGCATTTTCTCCTTCCGCGACATCACGGCCGAGGCCCAGACCCAGGCGGGCCTGGAGCTGGCTGCGCGGGTCTTCGAGTCCAGCCTGGACGGTATCTTCATCGCCGATGGCCACATGGACGTGGCACGCACCAACCCGGCCTGCGAACGCTTGCTGGGCGGCATGCCCGTGCAGGGCCGCACGGTGGAATCGCTGTTCGAAGCCACCGAAGACCCATCCGACACGCTGGGCGACCTGGCCCGCATACAGTGGCATCAAGGCGGCTTCTGGGAGGGCGACCTGTGGTTGCGCCAGGCCGGCGGTGCGCGCTGCGCCGTGCGCCTGTCCTGGGTGCCGCTGCGCAATGCGCAGGGCGACGTGGTGCAGAGCATCGGCTTCATGCGTGACCTCACCCAGCAGCGCGTGGCACAGCAGCGCATCGAACAGCTGGCCTACAGCGACGCGCTCACCGGCCTGCCCAACCGGCTCAATCTCACGGAGCGCGTGGATGCGGCCATCGAGGCCGCACGCGCAGGCGGCACGGTGTTCAGCATCCTGTTCATCGACCTGGACCGCTTCAAGATCATCAACGACTCGCTGGGCCACCAGTTCGGCGACCGAGTGCTCAAGCTGGTCGCACAGCGCCTGAGCGACTGCATGCGGCCGGTAGACATCCTGTGCCGCCTGGGCGGCGACGAGTTCGTGCTCTACCTGCACGGCTGCAACGCCGAGCTGGCTGCCGCGGTGGCCAGGCGCATCCTGCAGGAGATGGAGCGGCCCTTCCTGCTCGACGGCCTGGGTTTTTCCGTGCAGTGCAGCATCGGCGTGGCCCAGTACCCGGCCGACGGCCTCACGCTGGACGAGCTGATCCGCCAGGCCGACACGGCCATGTACCGCGTCAAGGAGCGGGGCCGGGGACATTTCAGCTTCTACCAGCCGCAAATGAGCGCGGGCCTGCTGTCGCGCATGAAGCTGGAGCATGCCATGCGCCAGGCGCTGGAGCATGGCCGCATGGCCGTGTACTTCCAGCCCCAGGTGCACATCGACAGCGACCGCATCGTCGCGGCCGAGGCGCTGCTGCGCTGGACCGACCCCGAATTCGGCGTGGTCTCGCCCGGTGTCTTCATTCCGCTGGCCGAGGAGTCGGGCTACATCGTCACGCTGGGCGCCTGGGTCATGGAGCAGGCGGTGCAGGAGGCTGCGCGCTGGCAGAAGCAGGGCATGCCGATCAAGGTGTCGGTCAACGTCTCGGCGCTGGAATTTCGCCAGTCGGGCTTTGTCGAGCGCGTGACCGAGCTGCTGCGCCGCTATGGCCTGGAACCCCATCTGCTGGAGCTGGAGCTGACCGAAAGCATCCTGCTGCAGGATGCACAGGACATGGCGCTGCGCGTATGCCAGATCGCCGATCTGGGCGTGGGCATGGTCATCGACGACTTCGGCACCGGCTACTCCAACCTGGCCTATCTGAAGAAGCTGCCCATCTCCAAGATCAAGATCGACCAGAGCTTCGTGCGCGGCCTGCCCAGCGACGAGGGCGACCAGGCCATCGTCGGCGCCATCATCAGCCTGGGTCTGGCGCTGGGCGTGGAGATCGTGGCCGAGGGCGTGGAAACGCACGAGCAGCTGACGGCCATCCACCGCATGCAGGGCCACTACTTCCAGGGCTTTCTGTGCGCGCCGGGCCTGCCGCGCGAGCAATTCGGCGAATGCCTGCAAGCCCAGCGCGCCGGCATCGGCGCCATCGCCTACCGGCAGAGAATGGCCCAGGTGGCAAGCGCTCAGCTGCCCGCGCTCAAGCCCTTCCAGAGCATGTAGGCCGCCAGGCCGAACAGCAGCGTGGCGAAGATCCGCTTGAGCTGGGCCACGGGCAGCCGGTGCGCGGCCCGCGCGCCCAGCGGCGCGGTCAGCACGCTGCAGCAGGCCAGTGTCAGCAGGGCCGGCAGCCACAGGTAGCCCAGCGAATATTCGGGGCGTCCCGCATCACCCGCGCCGGTGAAGATCAGGCCTGCCGCATTCACCACGGCAATCGGAAAGCCCAGCGCCGCGCTGGTGCCCACGGCCATGTGCATGGGCACCGAGCAGCGCATCATGAAGGGCACGCTGATGAAGGCCCCGCCCGCACCCACCAGCCCCGAGATGAAGCCCAGGCCCGTGCCGGCACCGTACAGCCCCAGCGGCCCCGGCAGGGCGCGCGTGGCCGTGGGCTGGCTGTTGCTGCGCAGCATGCGCAGCGCCATGTAGCCGATGAACACGCCAAAGAACAGCGCCAGGTACTTGCCACGCAGCAGTGCGAAGACTCCCAGGCTGGCCAGCAGCCCGCCCGTGATGATGCCCGGCGCCAGGCTGCGCACGATGTCCCAGCGCACGGCGCCGCGACCGTGGTGGGCGCGCAGGCTGGAGATCGAGGTGAACACGATGGTGGCCATGGCCGTGGCGATCGCCATCTTCACGGACAGGTCCGGGCCGACCCCGCGCTTGTCGAGAAAGTAGGTCAGAAACGGCACAAGCACCATGCCGCCGCCCACTCCCAGCAGGCCGGCCAGGAAACCGGAGCACAGGCCCAGCAGGGCCAGTTCGAGAAACAGCAGATCAGGCATGCGGCGGCAGATCGGTAGTGAAGGGGCGGGCAACAAAAAACCCGGCGCACCGTGAGGTGCGCCGGGTTGGAATCAGGTGTCTGCAAAGACCACCGGGCCGTCATCCTGAACCGGGGTTCAGGGGGGCAAGGGCAGCCAGACGTTGGGTTCATCTGACGCGAGACGATCACGCTCGAATGGCAATGTACCAAGCCCGGGCTCATAGAGCATTGGTCCAAGGAACTATAAAGCCCGGCGGGTTTGCAGACGCCTCCATTCTAAGGCCGTTGATCAGGCCCGCGATCAAGTTCTTTGAACGGCATGGGCTTTTCATTGACATGGGCGATGCAATGAAAACAGCCTCCGAAGAGGCTGTCGTGCGGGGCAAGGAAAGGCAGCGGCGGCCCAGGCTCAGATCAGCCGTGCATCGCCCTCCAGGGCCTGGTCCAGGCGCAGCACCAGTTGCTCGGCAAGGGCCTGCTGGCGCGCACGCTCGGCCAGCTCCTCGGGGCTGGGCTCGGGCGGCTGGGATGGGGCGTTGTGCTGGGAAGCGGCCTCGTCATGCAGGGACTGCATCTCGGCCTGGGCCGTGGCCATGGCGCTTTCCTGGGCTTCGCGGTCCAGCACGTCGAAGGCCATGTTCAGCGCGGACAGCACGGCCACGCGCTCGCGGGAGCGGACCTTGCCGCTGTCGCGGATGCGGGTCATGGCCGTGTCCACACGGCGCACGGCTTCGAGCAGACGCTCTTCCTGGCCATCGGGGCAGGTCAGCACATAGCTTTGCTGCAGGATTTGCACTTCGATCTGCTTCATGGGCGTTCGGGGCGTCGGCGGTTGCGAAGGGGTCAGGCCCCCTGGTTGGAGGGCAGGCGCTCGATCAGGGCATCGACGCGGGCCCGGGCGGCGTTGAGCCGCGAGCGCAGCGAATCACGCTCCTGGGTCAGGGCCGCCACCTGCTCGGCGAGCAGCGCATTGGTGCGTTGCAGTTCCTCGTGGCGAACCAGCAGGCGCTCCACGCGCTCTGCAATGTGGTCGAGGGAAGTCTGGGAGGTCATAGACGCTGAGATTGTAGGACGTGCGAACGAAGTGAGCACATTCCGTGGAAGTATCCGAGGAAACCTGGTAACAGGCAGGCGTACACGGCTTGACGTCAGCGCCTTGCTCGGGTATTGGAGAGCGAGCGCCAGACTGTCTCACAAAATCGTAGCGCCATCTGTAGGACTCGTCTGCTTCGGCGGGATGTATTGCGTAAGCATTGGTTGCGGCCGCAGTGCGGGCGCGCACTACAATGCGCCGCGCGGAGCGAACACATGAACATTGACCTTGGCCAGGGCGGGGCACGCTGCCCGGCGCTGCTGATCACTTCCACGGCTTCGGGCCAGGGCAAGACCACGCTGACGGCTGCGCTGGCGCGGCTGCATGCGCGCCAGGGCCGGCGCGTGCGCGTGTTCAAGTGCGGCCCCGACTTCCTGGATCCGCACTGGCATGAACTGGCCAGCGGCGCGCCCGTGCACAGCGTAGACCTGTGGATGACGGGCGAGTCCGACATGCGTGCACGCCTGCACGCAGCCGCCTGCGAGGCCGATCTCATCCTGGTGGAAGGCGTCATGGGGCTGTTCGACGGCACGCCCTGCGCGGCCGATGTGGCCGAGCGGCTGGGCCTGGCGGTACTGGCCGTCATCGACGCCTCGGGCATGGCCGGCACCTTTGGCGCGCTGGCCCATGGCCTGCAGCACTATCGGCCGGGCCTGCGCTGGGCCGGCCTGCTGGCCAACCGCGTGGGCAGCGCCCACCATGCCGATCTGCTGCGTGCCGGCCTGCGCGATCCCTCGCTGTGGCTGGGCGCGCTGGCGCGCGTGCAGGGCAAAGGCGCCGCCTCGCTGCTGCCCGAAAGACACCTGGGCCTGGTCGCCGCACATGAACTGGACGATGCGCTGGTACGCCTGGACGTGGCCGCCGATGCGCTGCAGGCTACGCCGCTGGGCCAGTTGCCCTGGCAGGCCGGGCCGGGGCAGGGCGCCAGCTGGCAGGACTGGTCCGTGGATTTTGAGCTGCCTGCCGAACGCGCCGAGCAGGTGCAGCCCTGGCTGGCGGGCCGCACCGTGGCCGTGGCGCGCGACGCGGCCTTCAGCTTCATCTATGCGGCCAACCTCGACTGCCTGCGTGCCATGGGCGCGCGGCTGGCGTTTTTCTCGCCGCTGGCCGGCGAGCGCCTGCCGGATTGCGATGCGCTGTGGCTGCCCGGCGGCTATCCCGAGCTGCACCTGGATGCTCTGGCCGCCCATGCCGCGCTGCGCGGCGACATCGCCGGCCACGTGGCTGCCGGCCGCCCGGTCTGGGCTGAGTGCGGCGGTATGCTGGCGCTGTGCGAGCGACTGACCGACACCGCGGGCCGGACCACGGACCTCTGGGGCCTGTTGCCCGGCCATGCCTGCATGCAGCCGCGCCTGGCGGGACTGGGCATGCTGCAGCTGCCCACGCCCTGGGGCCTGCTGCGCGGCCACACCTTTCACTACAGCCGGCTGGAGACTTCCATGACCGAGGCCGGGCGCAGCAGCCGTCCGGGACAGGACGCCCATCCCGACCGGGGCGAGGCGCTGTACCGCCACGGCAGCGTGCATGCCAGCTATTTCCATGCCTGGTTTGCCTCGCAGCCGCGTGCCGTGGCCGCGCTGCTGGGCGCCGACATTCATCCGGGGACCGCGTGATGACCGAGCCCATCTCCACCGTTTCGCTTCCCCGCAGCCAGCTCATTGTGGGCGGCCAGAAAAGCGGCAAGTCGCGCCGTGCCGAATTGCTGGCCCGCGCCTGGCTCGATGGCGCCCTGGACCGCGAGGCCGCGCTGATCGCCACCGGCCAGCCCTGGGACGACGAAATGCGCGAGCGCATCGCCCGCCACCGGCGCGACCGCGCCGAGCGCGTGCCCGGCATGGCCACGCTTGAGGAGCCGCTGGACCTGGCCGCCATGCTTGCGCGGCACAGCACGCCGCAGCGCCTGCTGGTGGTGGACTGCCTGACGCTGTGGCTGACCAACTGGATGATGCCGGCCCAGCCTTCCGAGGAACTGGCGCGTGGATGGTCGGGCCAATGCGCGGCCTTTCTTGACGCCTTGCAGGGCGCGCCCGGTCCGGTGATCCTGGTCGGCAACGAGATCGGCCTGGGCGTGATCCCGCTGGGATCGCAGGTGAGGGCCTTTGTGGATGCGCTGGGTGTGCTCAACCAGCGTGCGGCGCAAAGCTGCGAAACCGTCACGCTGATGTGCGCCGGCCTGCCGCTGGCGCTCAAGGGCCCGCAGCCGTGAGGCCATGGCGTCCCGCCCTGTGGGGCCTGGCGTTGGCACTGGCGCTGTCTGCGGCGCAGGCTGCCATCCGGGTCACGGACGGGCGGGGCGTTCCGGTGGAGCTGCCACAGCCGCCGCAGCGCATCGTCAGCCTGCTGCCCTCGCTGACCGAAAGCGTGTGCGCGCTGGGCGGCTGCCAGCGCCTGGTCGGCGTGGACCGCTATTCGAACTGGCCGGCCCATGTGAAGACCCTGCCCGTGATGGGCGGCGGAATCGATCCCAACATCGAGGCCATCGTCGCGCTCAAGCCCGATCTGGTGCTGGTGTCCATGGCCTCGCGCTCGGTGGCGCGGCTGCAGGCATTGGGCCTCAAGGTGGTGGCGCTGGAGCCGCGCACCCATGCCGATGCGCAGGCCGTGCTGCGCACCGTGGGCCAGTTGCTGGACCTGCCGCCCGAGCAGGGTGTCGACCGGGTCTGGGCCGCCATCGAGGCGCGCATGCAGGAGGTGGAGCGCAGCATGGCCCCCGCGCTGCGCGGGCAGACCGTGTATTTCGAGGTCAACCGTGGCCCCTTTGCCGCAGGCGAGTCCTCGTTCATCGGCGAGACCCTGGCGCGCCTGGGCATGCGCAACATCGTGGGCGCGCAACTGGGGCCGTTCCCGCGCATCAACCCTGAATTCGTGGTGCGCGCCGACCCGGACTTCATCCTGGGCGGCGACCGCAGCCTGGGCACTTCGGGCGAGCCCTATCCGGGCTGGGGCCGCATGCGCGCCATGCAGGCCGGGCGCGTCTGCCGCTTTGAACCGGCCGAGCTGGACGTGCTGGTGCGCGCCGGCCCGCGCATGGCCGAGGGCGCTGCGCTGATGGCGCGCTGCCTGAACGGGGCCGCACGGTGAGGCAGGCCCGCAGGCACCACAGCGGCTTGGCGGCGCCTTGGATGGCGCTGGCCCTGCTGGCCGTGAGTGCCCTGCTCATGCTGCTGGGTGCGGGCGTGGGCAGCACGGGCTGGGAAAGCGTGTGGGCCGCGCGCAGCGATCCGCTGTCCTGGCAGATCGTCACCGAGATCCGGCTGCCGCGCACGGCGGGCGCCTGGCTGGCCGGCGGCCTGCTGGGGCTGGCCGGGGCCATTGCCCAGGGCGTGTTCCGCAACCCGCTGGCCGATCCCTATCTGCTGGGCAGCGCCTCGGGCGCCTCGCTGGGCGTGGCGCTGAGCATGGCGGCGCTGGGCGCCTCGCCCTTTGCACTGGCGGGCCTGGCACGCCTGGGTGTCACGGGTGCGGCCTTTGCGGGCGCGGCCCTGGCCGTGCTGCTGACCCTGGTGCTGGCCCAGGGCGTGCACAACACCATGCGCCTGCTGCTGGCCGGGGTGGTGGTGGGGGTGGTGCTGGGCGCAGCCGCGTCCCTGGTGCTGTTGATGAACCCGGACATCATGCAGGCCATGCAGGCCTTCATGCTGGGCAGCACCTCCTTCATCGGCTGGGGCGCCTGCGCGCTGATGCTGGCCGTGCTGCTGGCCACCGCCCTGGGCGCCTGGTGCCTGGGCCGCGTGCTCGACGGCCTGTCCCTGGGCGAGGCCACGGCCCACAGCCTGGGCCTGCCGCTGGCGCCGCTGCGCATGGTGCTTATCTTGCTGCTGGCGCTGGCCACGGGCACGGCCGTGGCGCAGACCGGGCTCATCGCCTTCGTCGGCCTGGCCGCGCCGCATCTGGTGCGCTCCATGGTGCGGTCCATGCACCGCTGGCTGCTGGTGCTCAGCGCGGGCATGGGCGCCGTGCTGCTGCTGGCCGCCGACCTGCTGGCGCGCTGGCTCATCGCCCCGCAGGAGCTGCCCGTGGGCGCGCTCACGGCCTTGCTGGGCGGCAGCTACCTGCTGTGGCTCATGCACCGCCGCCACGCCCTGCGCGGCGGGGAGGGCGCATGACGGCCCCCGCCCTGCAAGCGCGCGCCCTGAAGGTTCGCCTGGGCGATCGACAGGTCCTGGGCGGCCTGAGCCTGGCCCTGCCCGCCGGCCGCTGGACCGCCATCGTCGGCCCCAATGGCGCAGGCAAATCCACGCTGCTGCGCGCCCTGGCAGGCATGGAGTGCGGCGCTGGCGTGCAAGGCGAGGTGGAGCTCCTGGGCCGCCCGCTGCGGCAATGGAGTGCGCGCGAACGGGCCTGCTCGCTGGCCTGGCTGGGGCAGAACCAGCCCGTGGCCGGCGACATGCGGGTCCATGACGTGGTCATGCTGGGCCGCCTGCCGCACCAGGGCTGGCTGGCTGCGCCCAGCCAGGCAGACCATGCCGCCGTGGAGCAGGCGCTGTGCCAGACCCAGGGCTGGGACTGGCGCATGCGCAGCGTGGGCAGTCTCTCGGGCGGGGAGCGCCAGCGCGTGCTGCTGGCGCGCGCCCTGGCCGTGCAGGCCCATGTGCTGCTTATGGACGAACCCCTGGCCAACCTCGACCCGCCGCACCAGGCCGACTGGCTGGAATGCGTGCAGGCCCTGGTCGCCCAGGGCCGCACCGTGGTCAGCGTGCTGCATGAGATATCGATGGCCTTGCAGGCCCAGGACCTGGTCATTCTCGACAAGGGGCAAGTGGTGCACCAGGGGGCCTGCGCCGACGCGGCCACGCATGCGGCGCTGGAGGCCGTGTTCGAGCACCGGCTGCGCATCCGCGCCATCGACGGGCAGTGGCTGGCCCTGCCACGGCTGCGGGGGCAAGCCGCAGCTCCCTGATTGCCTGTCGGAAAAAATGTCTCTTCATGCGCCGTATCTGAGCCGCTGGGCTCTGACCATCGATGGCCAGCCCCTGTCCACGCCGCGCGGTGTGTTGCTGCCCGTGCGCCAGGGCGGCACGCCCGCCATGCTCAAGATTGCGCTGGAGCCCGAAGAAGTGGCCGGTGCCCGCCTGATGGCCTGGTGGAATGGCGACGGCGCCGCGCCTGTGCTGGCCCAGGAAGGGCCGGCCTTGCTGATGCTGCGCGCCACAGGACCCGAATCGCTGGTGGAGATGGCCCGTGGCGGGCGCGATGAGGAGGCCACGCGCATCCTGTGCACCGCTGCCAAGCGCCTGCACCTGCCGCGCGCCAAGGCGTTGCCACCCCTGGTGCCGCTGACGCAGTGGTTCCATGCATTGCTTGCACAAGGCCATGGAACCGCCAGCCTGCTCGGCCTGTGCGCCACCACGGCACGCGAGCTGCTGGCCGCACCGCGCGACGTGACCGTGCTGCATGGTGACCTTCACCACGGCAATGTGCTGGACTTTGGCCCCCTGGGCTGGCTGGCCATCGACCCCAAGGGCCTGCATGGCGAGCGCGGCTTTGACTACGCCAACATCCTGAGCAATCCCGACCGCGCCAGCGCTCTGGTACCGGGGCGCTTTGCGCACCGCATGGCCACCATTGCCGAAGTCTCGGGCATAGAGCAAAGGCGCCTGTTGCGATGGGTGCTGGCCTGGTCGGGACTGTCTGCCGTCTGGAGCATGGAAGACGGTGATGATCCTGGCGCTGCGATGGCTGTGGCGCAAATGGCGGCTTCGGCCTTGGCATGCTGATTTTCAGACTGCGATACATCTCTTTTTCTTCCCCAACAGGGTGAAATGGCGCTTCACAGAAAAAGAGGGTGGAGGAATTTTTCGATGCTTGCCGATGCACTGGGGATGTTTGAACAGCAGGGATTTGTCATCTGGCCAAGACCCATGGAGAAGGGCCTTCTCGACAGCTTGGTGGCATCTGTTGAAGCCATCCAGCGCCATGCGCAGGCCAGGACACTGGATCCGGCGCTGGACGAGCTGTTGGTGTACGAGAAAGATCTGCCGGCCAGCAAGCGCGCCGGCTTGGATGGTGCCCTTACCGGAAACTCGATCTTCATTGTTGGAGATCCCGCCCGCTTTGATGAAGTCTTCGCAGAGACACTTCACGATGCCGCGCTTGTCTCGGCGGCAACGACGCTTCTTGGCGTGGACGAGGCAGTGGTCCATTTCATGAACGTGACCATCAAGAATCCCGGATTCGGACGGTCAATCTCCTGGCACCGCGATTATCCCAATGGGTATTTCTGCACCAGGGATTCCAGCTTTGTTCGTCTGATGATCTGCCTGGATGGCATGTCGGTGGAGAGCGGTGCCACCTGCTTTGATGCGGGCACTCATCGCATCTCCGACCAGGAGGCGCAGCAGCAAAAGGTGAGTGGCACCTGGCCCACTCCCGATCCGGCCGACACCGTCACCGTGCAGTGTGACCCAGGCCAGATCGTGGCGATCCACCCGAAGGTGCTTCATGGCGGAGGCATGAATACCGGCTCTGGAATGCGGCGCAACGTCATCCTGCAGATTGGCACTCTGGGTGCAGAGCCCATGACACACGCCGAAGAATCTCTGACCGGCATCGTCATCGGCGCGAAAGGCTGCAGGGAACACCTGAATCGCTGAAGGCGTATCGGGGACGAGGCCAAGGCCATCGTGGACCGCGTGGTGAGGGGCATGATGCCTTCGCCCATCCTTCGCTCATCCCTCGTCCAAGGGCATCTGAAGGGCGCAGGCCGGCCTGATTGTCCTGTCAGCGGAATTTTTCTAACATACAGAAATCTGTACGAAAGATCTTTGCAAAGGATCTGTGCGAGAAATCTGTACGAAATTCCTGCTCTTGGGGGCCGTCATGAAGACCACGCTTGACCTCAACGATGCATTGCTGACCGAAGCAAAGACCTATGCGGCACAGCAGCACACCAGCCTGACGCGCCTGATCGAGGAGGGCCTGCAATTGCGCTTGCGCAAGGCCCAGGCGCCTGCCCGGCGCGTGCGCCTTCCCGTCTACCACGGCAAGGGCGGACTGGCACCGGGGCTGGACGCACTGAGCAACCGCGCGCTGCTGGATGCCGCCGGTCAGCAGGATCAACCATGACGCCCGATGTCAACCTGCTGGTTGCGGCATCGCGCAGCGACCACCCCCATCATTCGGTGGCCCGCGACTGGCTGGAGCAGGCCATGGCCGATGCCAGCCAGGGCGTGCTGCTGAAATTGCAGCCCATGGTGGTGGCGAACTTTCTGCGCCTGGTCACGCATCCGAAGATCTTCGTCAACCCGACTCCCATGGTCGAGGCTTTGCGCTTCGTTGACGCATTGCTGGCATCGCCCGGCGTCGAGCAGGCCGTGCTGGGTGCCGAATGGCCGGCGTTAAGGCAACTGTGCGCCGACAAGGCGCTTTCCGCCAATGACGTACCGGACGCTTGGCTGGCCGCTGCCGCCATCCACCAGGGCGAGCATGTGGTCAGCTTCGATGCCGATTTCAAGCGCCTGCTGCCGCGCTCCCAGTTCACCCGGCTGGCGCCCCAATAATTCCTTTCCTTTTCAGATTCCCCCAATCCATGACCCGCATCGCCCTCATCCACGCCCTCAGCCATTCCGTCGCTCCCATCAACGAAGCCTTTGCGCGCGACTGGCCCGAGGCGGTACGCATGAACCTGCTGGACGACAGCCTCTCGGCCGACCTTGCGCGCAACGGGCGCGGGCTGGACGCCGCCATGCACGAGCGCTTCCAGCGCCTGGCGCAGTACGCCGTGGACACGGGCGCGCAGGGGATCTTGTTCACCTGCTCGGCCTTTGGCCCCTGCATCGAGGCCGTGGCCGCGCGCCACGCGCCGCTGCCCGTGCTCAAGCCCAACGAGGCCATGATCGAGGAGGCCGTGCAGGGCCAGCAGGGGGCCTTGGGTTTGATCTCCAGCTTCGCGCCCACGCTGCAGTCCATGCCGCCGGAGTTCCCGGCCAGCATCGAATTGGTGCCTGCCCTGGCCGATGGCGCCATGGACGCGCTCAACCGCGGCGACACCGCCACGCATGACCGCCTGGTGGTCGAGCAGGCCAGGGCCCTGGCTGCGCGTGGCTGCACGCGCATTGCGCTGGCCCAGTTCAGCATGGCGCGTGCCCGCGCCGCCTGCGAGGCCGCCACGGGCCTGCCCGTGCTCACCACGGTGGACAGCGCCGTGCGTGCCCTGCAGCGCCGGCTGGGCGTGCGCCTCGGTTAAAGTGGCGCTCCGCTGCGGCGCATGCCCGCCGCAGCGCGTGCAACTTTTGAGGACGACAGACCCATGCAGATCGAACAGGCCCCGACGGAAAAGCCCTATGAAAAGCCCGAAGGCGAACGCCGTGGCCTGGTGCTGGTGAACACCGGCGACGGCAAGGGCAAGAGCACGGCGGCCTTCGGCCTGGCCCTGCGCGCGCATGGCCGGGGCAAGTCCGTCAAGATCTTCCAGTTCATGAAGGTGCCCACGGCGCGCTTTGGCGAGCACCGCATGTTCGAGCAGCTGGGCATGCCCATCGAGGGACTGGGCGACGGCTTCAGCTGGAAGAGCCAGGACCATGAACGCTCTGCCCAGATCGCACGCGAAGGCTGGGAGCGCGCCCGCACGGCCATTCTCTCGGGCGATCACTTCCTGGTCGTGCTCGACGAAATCACCTATCCGCTGATCTACGGCTGGCTGCCGCTGGGGCCCGTGCTGCAGGCCCTGGCCGACCGCCCGCGCCATGTGCACGTCATGCTCACGGGCCGGCGCTGCCCCGAGGAAATCATTGCCGTGGCCGATACGGTCACGCGCATGGAACTGGTCAAGCACGCCTTCCAGGCCGGCATTCCCGCCCAGCGTGGTATTGAGGACTGATGACGCCTGCGGGCCCGGCCTGCGGCGGACAATGGCGGCATGAGCAGCGAAACGCATTCCCGGGCGCCAGAGACCATTCCCGCCCAACCCTTTGCCGAGGCCGAGCGGGCAGCCGTCTACCGCGCGATCCATGAGCGGCGCGACATGCGCCATTTCTGCGGAGGCGAGGTCGCGCCCGAGGTGCTGCTGCGCCTGCTGCGCGCGGCCCACCATGCGCCCAGCGTCGGCTTCATGCAGCCCTGGCGCTTCATCCGCGTGCGCGATGCGCAGTTGCGCCAGGGCATACACGCCGTGGTCGAGCAGGAGCGCCTGCAGACCGCGCGTGCGCTGGGCGAGCGCGAGGAAGACTTCATGCAGCTCAAGGTCCAGGGTGTGCTGGATGCGGCCGAGGTGCTGGTCGTGGCCATGCCGCCCGGGCGCGATGCCCATGTCTTCGGTCGCCGCACCCTGCCCGAGATGGATGTGGCCTCGGCCGCCTGTGCCATCCAGAACCTGTGGCTGGCCGCGCGTGCCGAGGGGCTGGGGCTGGGCTGGGTCTCGCTGTTCGATCCCGAGGTGCTGGCCGCGCTGCTGCAAATGCCCGTGGGCAGCCGGCCGCTGGCCGTGCTGTGCCTGGGCCCCGTGTCCGCCTATTACGCCGAGCCCATGCTGCAGCAGCAGAAATGGGCCAGCCGTGCGCCGCTGCAGGACATGCTCTACGACGACCTGTGGGGCCAGCG
Source organism: Delftia sp. DT-2 (assembly GCF_028401915.1). Taxonomy (NCBI): domain Bacteria; kingdom Pseudomonadati; phylum Pseudomonadota; class Betaproteobacteria; order Burkholderiales; family Comamonadaceae; genus Delftia; species Delftia sp. DT-2. The sequence goes on along the minus strand of NZ_JAQOTI010000004.1, from coordinate 378,630 downwards.
CGCCGCCGGGGCGCCGCCGCAGGCATGAGCGACAGCCCTTCCTGGCAACTGCTGGGCGCCGCGCTCAGCCCGCTGTGGTGGTGCTGGCAGGCGCTGTCGCAGCCGCAGGCCCAGGTCCAAGCCGACCCCTGGGCCCGCCACGCCCTGGCCGCCGCGCTGGCCGTGCCCGTGGCCCTGCTGATCGACCGGCTCTGGGGCGAGCCGCCCGTGTGGATGCACCCCGTGGTCGCCATGGGCCGGCTGCTGGCTGCGGTTGGGCGAAGAATTGCCCCACGCGAAGAACATGTGCGCGACTGGCCACGCTTTGCGCTGGGCGCCGTCGCCTGGTGCCTGCTGGCGCTGCTGTTCTTCGCCATCTACGCGTTCATCCAGTGGCTGCTGCCGCCCATGCCCTGGTGGCTGGGCGCCCTGGTGCTGGGCGTGCTGCTCAAGCCGCTTTTGTCCTGGCGCATGCTGCGCGACGAGGTGCTGACCGTGGAAGCTGCACTGCAGCAATCCCTGCCCGCAGGCCGCGAGCGCCTGACCTGGCTGGTCAGCCGGGACACGGCGCAGCTCGACGCAGGCCAGGTGCGCGAAAGCGCCATCGAAACCCTGGCCGAGAACCTCAGCGACTCCGTGCTGGCGCCGCTGTTCTGGTTTGCCGTGGCCGGCCTGCCGGGCGCGGCCCTCTACCGTTTTGCCAACACGGCCGATGCCATGTGGGGCTATCCGGGCTGGCGCGGGCATGGCGATGACCGGCGCCACTGGCAATGGGCCGGCAAATGGACGGCGCGTGCCGATGACCTGCTCAACTGGATACCGGCGCGCCTGACCGCCTTGCTGCTGGCCTTGTCCGGCCTGGCCGCTGGCCGACGTCCGGGCTGGGGTGCGCTGCGCCAGGACGCGCGCATCACTCCGTCGCCCAACGGCGGCTGGCCCATGGGCGCCATGGCAAGGCTGCTGGGTGTGCGCCTGGGCAAGCCCGGCGTCTACGTGCTCAACCCCGCAGGCCGCGTGCCGCAGGCGGCCGAGCTGCAACAGGCCGTGGCGCATGCGGGCCGCGTGGTCGCCATGCTGGTGGCTGCAGGGCTGGCCGCCGCCCTGGTCATTGCATGGGCGATGGCAGGAAAGACACCATGAAACCGATCCCAGTCACCCATGGCGGCACGGATGCGCTGGGCGTGCCCGCGCACGATTTCTCCACCAACCGCAATGCCTGCGGACCTTGCCCGCAGGCGCTGGATGCGCTGTCCCAGGCACATGCAGCCCAGTACCCGGACCCGCACTACACGGCGTTGCGCACACGGCTGGCGGACCTTCATGGCGTGCAGGCCGGGCGCATCGTCATCGCGGCCAGCGCCAGCGACTTCATCCACCGCATCACCATGCATGCAGCGCGCGAAGGCGCGGCCGTCGCCAGCCTGCCGGCACACCACTATGGCGACTACGCCCACGCGGCCCAGGTCTGGCGCCTGCGCCAGGCCGTGCGCGACGGTATCACCGAAGCTGGCCCAGGCCTGCATTGGGCCTGTGCACCATCGAGCCCCCTGGGGCGGCCCGAGGATGTCTGGCCCCTGTGGAGCGAGCCCGCACCGCCCGGCACCTGGCGCGTGATCGACTGCGCCTATGCGCCCCTCAGACTGGAGCCGGGCATGGAACCCGCCGTGCCCTCCCCGGTGCGCGATGCCTGGCAGATGTGGACTCCTAACAAGGCCCTTGGCATGACCGGCGTGCGCGCGGCCTACGCCATTGCGCCCGAAGCCGTGCCGCACGACGAGATCGACGCCTTGCGTGCCCTGTCACCCTCCTGGCCCGTGGGCGCCCATGGCGAGGCCATGCTCACGGCCTGGACCGCACCGGCCACCCGGCAATGGCTGGCGCAAAGCCTGCAACGGCTGCGCGATTGGAAGGCGCAACAGATCGATCTGGTGCAGCGCCTGGGCTGGCAGGTGCTGCCCGGCTCGCAGGCCAATTACTTTGTGGCGCGCTGGCCGCAGGCACGGCAGGGCGACGCCATGCAGACGCGTCTGGCCCAACTGCGCGCGCAGGGCATCAAGCTGCGCGACTGCGACAGCTTCGGCTTGCCCGGCTGCGTGCGCATGGGCGTGCTGGCGCCTGCATCCCAGAACGCCTTGCTGGCTGCCTGGCAGCCAATGGAGAAACACCATGCAATCGAGTGAACCCGCCGCCGTGAACCTGCCCTTGCCCGAGCCCGGCCAGCGCCCCGCGCTGTGCGTGATGGTGCTGGGCACCAGCAGCGGTGCCGGCAAGAGCTGGGTGGCCACCGCGCTGTGCGCCTGGTACCGCGCCCAGGGCTACAAGGTGGCGCCCTTCAAGGCGCAGAACATGAGCAACAACGCGCGCGTGGTCTGCGCGCTGGGCGGTGCCTGGGGCGAGATCGGCACGGCACAATACCTGCAGGCCCTGGCCGCAGGCTGCGCGCCCGATGTGCGCATGAACCCGCTGCTGCTCAAGCCCGAGGCCGACATGCGCAGCCAGGTCGTGCTGCTGGGCCGGGTCAGCGAGGAACTCTCGGCCTTGCCCTGGCGCGGCCGCAGCGCCCGCGTGTGGCCGCAGATCGCCGAGGCGCTGGACAGCCTGCGTGCCGACAACGACGTGGTCGTCATCGAGGGCGCAGGCTCGCCGGCCGAGATCAACCTGCATGCCAGCGACGTCGTCAACATGCGCGTGGCGCGCCACTGCGGCGCGCATTGCCTGCTGGTATCCGACATCGACCGCGGCGGCGCCTTCGCCCACCTCTACGGCACCTGGGCCCTGCTGCCTCCGGAAGAACAGGCGCTGATCCGCGGCTTCGTGCTCAACAAATTCCGGGGCGACGCCAGCCTGCTGGCGCCCGCCCCGCAGATGCTGCAGGAGCGCACCGGCGTGCCCACCGTGGCCACCATCCCCATGCAGTTCCAGCATGGCCTGCCGGAGGAGGATGGCGTCTTTGACGACCGTGGCTCTGGAGGCGGGGCGGGACGCGCCGTGCACACCACCATCGCCATCGTCGCCTACCCGCGCATCAGCAACCTCGACGAATTCCAGCCCCTGCTGCAGGTGCCGGGCCTGCGCGTGGCCTGGGCGCGCACGCCGGCCCAGCTGGCCGGCGCGGACTGGATCATCCTGCCGGGCTCCAAGGCCACGGCTGCCGATCTGGCCTGGATGCGGTCCCAGGGCCTGGATGCTGCCGTCGCCGCCCATGCGGCGGCAGGCCGGCAGGTGCTGGGCATCTGCGGCGGCCTGCAAATGCTGGGCGAGGCGCTGATCGACCTGCACGGCGTGGACGGCAACGCAGCCGGCCTGGGCCTTCTGCCGCTGACGACCCTGTTCGCGCCCGACAAGACCGTGCTGCCTGCCAGCGTGCAGCTGCCGCCGCTGCCAGGGGCTTTGGCGGCGCTGTCCGGCGTGCAGGCCCGGGTCTATGAAATCCACCATGGCCAGACCAGCGTGCGCCCCGACATGGTGGCCGCTGGCAGTGCCGTGGCCGAGCCCGTGCCGGGCCTGCTGTGGCACAGCCCTGACGGCCGCATCGCCGGCTGCTATTGGCACGGCCTGTTCGAGAACGCGGACGTGCTGCGCGCCCTGTGGGGTGCCGAGGTTCCCACGCTGGACAGCGTCTTCGCGCGCATGGCCGACGGCGTTCAGCGCTGGTTTGCCACCCAGGCTTGACCCAGGTCGGCCACCGCTTGCGCGTTGCGCGGCAACATGTAGGCCATGGACTGCATGCGCAGCCGTGCTGTACCGATAAATGGGGAGCTGGAAAACACGCATGCTTGGGCCTTGACTTTTTCACGAGGAATGGAGTGAAGCTATGAAGAATCCATGGATCCGTCCCCTGCAGCTGTGTATTGGCGCTGCCGTCCTGGGCATGGCCGGCCTGGCCACCGCCCAGCCCGGCCCCGGGCCTGATGGCACGCCGCCACCGCCCCCCGCCGCGGAAAAGGCCAAGCCCCATCACCACCACAAGAAGCACGCCGAGCACAAGGGGCCCGCCAAGCGCGGCTATGACCGCCGCGACCCTGCCCAGCACGAGGCCGCCGCCGTCCAGGAGCAATCGCGCCGAGGCGGCGTCCAGTCGGGCGACAACTTCCAGCGCAATGCCGTGGCCCGCTGCGATGTCTTCAAGAACGAAGGCGACCGCCGCTCCTGCGTGGAGCGCGTCAAGGACGGCCAAGTCAGCGGCTCCGTCGAAGGCGGCGGCGTGCTGCGCGAGTACACGGAACAGGTTCCTGTAAGGCAATAACAGCGTCTGCTGTTATTCACCTGAGAAAACCCGCCGGGCCACGAAGCCGGCGGGTTTTTTTGTGGGCGAATGCAGGCTCCCGCGTCAGCAGCCTGTGGTGTGGTCCGTGCTGCAGGCAGCCGGTATCGAACCTCGACCGCAGAGACCTGGCCCGCCACCACGCCTCTGTCCACCGGATTTGACCTGGGTCATACAAACCCATTCCACCCGCCCCGGACCGGCGCGCACCGGCAAGGCATTTCTATGATGGCGCCGTACTTCCCATATGGAAAAAGGATTCATCCCATGCAAGCCTTCCGGATCGTGGTCATTGGTGCGGGGCAGACCGGCACTCCCTTGCTGCAGCAGTTGCTGGACGCGCCCTTCGTGCAGTTGCTCGGGGTGGCCGACCTGGACCTGGACCAGCCCGGCATCGCACTGGCGCGCGCGCGTGGCGTGCCGGTCACCACACGGTTCATGGATCTGGTGGATGCAGCGGTGGACATCATCATCGACGTGACCGGCTCCCCCCAGGTGCGCGAGTCGTTGCGCAGCAAGATGGTGGAGACCGGCAACACGCACACGCTGATCATGCATGAGGCGATTGCGCTGCTGATGATGTCGCTGTCGGCCGGCCGGCTGGTGACCAGCAAGCACAGCGATCTGGAGTATTCCTGAACGCAGGCGGCCGCGCCTCTACAGAAATCCGATCGACAGCCAGGGCACGGCCGCCACCGCCACCGTACCCAGCAACAGCGCCAGCAGGTAGCCCACGATGGGCCGCAAGCCCTTGTCCGGGTGGATCTGGCCTATGGCGCAGGCTGCGTAGTAGCCCACGCCCAGTGGTGGGGCGAACAGGCCCAGGCCCATGGCGAGCACGACGACGATGGCGTAGTGCACTTCATGGATGCCCAGGTCGCGTGCGATGGGAAACAGCAGCGGGCCGAACAGCACGATGGCGGGTATGCCTTCCAACACCGATCCGAGGATGACGAAGATCAGTAGCGAGACCGCGAGAAACGCGGGTGCCCCGCCGGGCAGGGCGGCCATCGCCTCCGCCAGCGAGCGCGAGAAGCCCGATTGGGTCAGGCCCCAGGCCATGGCCGTGGCAGTGCCGATGATGAGCAGGATGGCGCCCGACAGCGATGCCGTGGCCACGAGCATGGGCCCCAGGCGGCGCCAGTCGAACTGGCGGTAGATCAGCAGACCCGCAATGGCCGCGTAGGCAATGCCCAGGGTCGAGACTTCGGTGGCCGTGGCCACGCCCTCGACCACGGCCGCGCGGATCACGAAGGGCAGCGCCAGTGCCGGCAGGGCGATGAAGCCTAGCCGCGCGATCTGCGACCAGGGCTGGCGCTGTGTCTGCGGCGGCTGGTCATGGCGCGAGCGCCACCAGACGACTAGGCACAGCGACAGGCCCAGCACCAGGGCCGGCAGCAGCCCGCCCGTGAACAGCGCGGCGATGGAGACACCCGTGACCGAGCCGATGGTGATCAGCACCAGGCTGGGCGGCACGGTTTCCGTCTGCGCGCCCGTGGCTGACAGCAGGGCCACCAGATCGCCTTCGTCCGCGCCGCGCTTGCGCATTTCGGGGAACAGGGCCGGAGCCACGGCCGCCATGTCGGCCGCCTTGGAGCCCGAGATGCCCGAGACCAGGTACATGGCCCCCACAAGCACATAGGACAGGCCGCCGCGCACATGGCCGAGCAGGCCCGCGAGAAAAGCCACCATGGCGCGCGCCATGCCCGTCATCTCGATCAGCAGCCCCAGGAAGACGAACAGCGGAACGGCCAGCAGGATGAGGTGGGACATGCCTTCGTCCATGCGCCCGACGATCACGGGCAGGGCGGTGTCCGTGGCCAGGGCCAGATAGCCGAGCGTGCCCAGGCCGAAGGCAAAGGCAATGGGCACGCCGCCGAACACGCAGGCCGCGACCACGCCGACGAAGAAGACCAGCAGGTTCAGGCGCCCCAGGTCCTCGAAGAGGCCGAAGATGCCGTTTGCCAGCACGAACGCCGCCATGACGGCGGCCACCACGGCCAGTGCCTTCCAGGCCGCCGCCTTTTCGCCGCTGCGCACCAGGCGCAGCACCGAGAAAACAGCCATCAGCACGATGCCGGCGGGCAGTGCCGCAGCGCGCCAGATGTTGGAGATTTCCAGCGCGGGCGTGGTGATGAAGCGCTCGTCCGCTGCCCATTCCCATGCGGGCCAGGCAACCAAGGCGAGAAAGGCCAGCGTGGCACAGGTGCCGATGGCATCGAACAGGGCCCGGCGCGCAGGCGACAGGCGCGAGAGCAGGGCCGTCATGCGCATGTGCTCGGCGCGCCGCAGTGCGATCACGGCACCCAGCATGGCCAGCCAGATGAAGAGCATGGAGGCCAGTTCATCCGCCCAGACCAGTGGCTGGTGGAAGACAAAGCGTGCCACCACTCCCGCAAACAGCACGCCGATATCGGCCAGCACCAGCAGGCCCGCCGCGCAAGCCACGGCCGCGCCCATCCAGCGGTCGATGCGGTCCCACGCGGTCCAGGCATCGTGCGGGGTATGGGCGGGCTTGTCCTGGGGCGCAGTCATGCCAGCGCCCCGACGCTGCGCTCGAGGATGGCCCAGGCCTGGTCACCGTGCTTGCGCTTCCATTCGGCGTAGAAGCCGGCCTTGCGCAACCGCTCACGGAAGGCGGCGGTGTCGGCAGTGTTGAAGGCCAGGCCCTTGGCGGCCAGCTCCTTTTGCAGGCCAGCGTTGAGCTCGGCGACATCGTCGCGTTCGCGCAGGCCTGCGGCATTGATGTGTCGCGCCACGATGTCGCGCAGGTCTGGGGGCAGCCTTTCCCAGGCGCGGCGGTTGGCCAGGAACCAGAAACCGTCCCACATGTGGTTGGTGAGCGAGCAGTACTTCTGCACCTCGTAGAGCTTGGCCGTGGAGATGATGGCCAGCGGGTTCTCCTGCCCGTCCACGATCTTCGTCTGCAGCGAGGAATAGACCTCGGCAAAGTTGATGGACGCGGGCGCGCTGTCCAGCGCCTTGAACATCGAGGTCCACAGCGGAGAGACGGGCACGCGGATCTTGAAGCCCTGCAGGTCGGCGGGACCCGCGATGGGGCGCGTGGAGGAGGTGATCTGCCGGAAACCGTTGTCCCAGATGCGCTCCATGGCCACCAGGTTGGCCTGGGCGATGCGTGCGCGGATATGGGCGCCCAGCTCGCCGTCCATGGCCTTCCAGACACTGTCATAGCCGTCGAATGCAAAGCCCACGCCGCTGATGGAGGCTGCCGGCACCAGGGTGGACAGGATCAGGCCCGACAGCGTGAAGAACTCCACGCCGCCCGAGCGCAACTGGCCCAGCACATCGGTGTCCGAGCCGAGCTGCCCATTGGAGAAGACCTGGATGTCCACCCGTCCACCGGTCTCGGCCAGGATGGCCTGCGACATCTGCAGGGCCCGGATGTTCATGGGATGCGTGGCGGGCAGGTTGTTGGCGTACTTGTAGCGGAATTCGGCCTTGCTGGCGAAGGCGCTGCGCTGTGAAAGGGCCAGTGGAAGGGCGCAGGCTGCGGCACCGTGCAGCACGTGGCGTCGGGAAAGGGTCATGGCTTGTCTCCTGAGTGTTGTCTTTGTGTCGTTCGGGCGCAAGCTGCGCGCGGGGGGCGCATCACGGGGTCGGGGCGGCCTGCTCCTTTCCCTGCGTCATGTTCTGCAGCAGGCGTTCGCGTATGTCCTTCTTGACCACCTTGCCGTAGCCCGAGCGGGGCAGGGCGTCCCAGAAGTGGAACTGGCGCGGCCAGCGGTAGCGCGCGCAGCGGCCCTCCAGGTGCGCCAGCAGCGCCTCGGCCGTGAGGTCTCCAGCGGTGGCATCGGCACCCTCCCGCGCGACCACCACGGCCACGCCGATCTCGCCCCAGGTGGCGTCGGGCATGCCGAGCACGGCGACCTCGGCCACGGCGGGATGGGTCAGCAGCGCCTCCTCGATTTCGCGCGGATAGACGTTGGAGCCGCCCGAGATGTACATGTCCGATTCCCGCCCCGTGATGTAGAGCAGGCCCCGCTCGTCCAGCCGCCCGAGATCGCCCGTGTGGAACCAGCCGCCCCGAAAGGCCTGGGCCGTGGCCTCGGGGTTGTCGTGGTAGCCCGCAAAGACGGCGGGGCCGCGGCAGCAGATCTCGCCGATGGCGCCCGTTGGAACGGGCTGCAACCGGTGGTCGAGGATGGCGACCTCCATGCCCGTGCGCGGGCGCCCGCAGGTTCCGATCAATGTGTCGGCGGTGCCGGTGCTGCCGTCGCTGTGCCCGTCGTCCAGTGCGTGCATGGAGGGCGTCAGCACGGTGATGCAGCCCGTCACCTCGCCCAGGCCGAAGTACTGCACCAGCACCGGGCCCAGCTTGTGCAATGCGCGCTGCTGGTCGGCGTGGTACATGGGCGCGCCCGCATAGACCACGTAGCGCAGCGATCCGTGGTCGAAGCGGTCCACCGCGGGGTCTTCCACCAGCAGCTTGACGATGGTGGGCACGGTGAAGAGATTGGTGACCCGGTGCCGCTGCACCAGCTCCCAGACCTCGGCAGGGTCCAGCCGGTCGGCGGTGGGCAGCACTGTGGCCGCACCGCGCGCCACGTTGAGCAGGGCATGTATGCCTGCGCCGTGCGACAGCGGTGCCACGGCAATGGAGCAGTCGCGCTCGTCCGTGCCCGGGATCAGGTCGGCAAGGTGGTTGGTCACCACGAAGGCCATCTGTCCATGGGTGAGCATCGCGGCCTTGGGCCGGCCTGTGGTGCCGGAGGTGTAGAAGAACCACAGCGGCGTATCGGCATGCACATGGGCTGTAGATGCGGGAGCGCCTGCGTTGTCATGCAGCAATTGCTCGTAGTCCTGCTCGCCCTGGCTTTCGCGAGGCCGGCCGATGGTGATCACATGCCGCAGCCGTGGCGAGGCGGCGCGCACGGCGTCCACATGGCCGGCGAAGCCCTCTTCGGCCAGCATGGCGGTGGCGCCGCTGGCGTGGCCCAGCCAAGCCACTTCGGATGGTGTAAGCCGGAAGTTGACCGGCACCCAGACGGCGCCGAGCCGGAAGGCGGCCCAGCAGCTTTCAAACAGGGCAATGCCGTTGCGAGACTGCACCAGCAGGCGGTCACCGGCCTGCATGCCCAGCGCGCGCAGGCCTTGGACCAGCGCATTGACGCGCGCATCGATCTGCACCCAGGTCCAGCGGCGGTCGCCCTGGATCAGGCCGGGCCTGTCGGGAAACAGGGCGGCCGTCTGCGACAGCAGCAGCGACAGGTTGGCTGCCTGGGGCGCGGGGGCTGCAGCGATGTCCGCAGGTGCAAGCCTGTTCATGCGGCCTCCAGCACGCTCAGGTAGTTGGCCACGGCCGCACCACCCATGTTGAAGACGGCGCCCAGCCGGGGCGCGGGCAGTTGCATGGCCCCGGCCGAGCCTGACAGCTGCATGGCCGCCATCACATGCTGGGAAACGCCTGTCGCGCCTATGGGATGGCCGCGCGACTTGAGTCCTCCCGACGGGTTGACCGGCAGCCACCCGTCGCGGCATGTGCTGCCGTCGAGGATGGCGCGCGCGCCTTGGCCATGTGGCGCCAGGCCCATGGCCTCGTATTCCAGCAGTTCGGCCATGGTGAAGCAGTCATGTGTTTCCACGAAGCCCAGGTCGGCCAGCGTGGCGCCTGCGTCGGCCAGCCCGCGCTGCCACGCCAGGGCGGCGCCTTCGAAGCGCGTGGGGTCCCGCCGCGACAGGGGCAGGAGGTCGTTGACCTGGGTGCGCGAGCGCCAGCGCACGGGCGCCACGCTGGCATTGCCGCAGGCCTGGCGCGAGATGACCAGGGCGGCCGCGCCGTCGGAGACCAGCGAGCAGTCCGAGCGCTTGAGCGGGCCTGCGACGAAGGGGTTCCTGTCCGAGGCGTGGCGGCAGAAGTCCAGGCCCAGGTCACGCCGCATGTGGGCGAAGGGGTTGTGCACGCCGTTGGCATGGTTCTTGGCCGCGATGGCTGCCAGTGCATCGCTCTGGTCGCCGAAGCGTTCGAAATAGCGGGTGGCGATCTGCCCGAACACGCCTGCGAAGCCCGCCGGTGTGGCAGCTTCCTCCTTCACGTAGGAGCAGCGCAGCAGGATCTCGGCAATTTTCTGCCCAGGCTGGGCGTTCATGATCTCGAAGCCCACCACCAGCGCGCAACGTATGCGGCCGGACTGCACGGCGTCGAGCGCAGCCCAGATGGCAGCCGAGCCGGTGGCGCAGGCGTTCTCGCTGCGCGTGGCGGGCACATGGCGCAGTTCAGGCACGGCCAGGGCCACCAGGCTGGCGCTGAAATCCTGGGGCAGAAGGCCGCCATTGAAGTGGCCGACGAAGATGCCGTCGATGTCCCGGGGCTCCAGGCCGGCGGTTTGCAGTGCCGGGTCGATGGCGTCACGCAGCAGTTGCTCGGCATCGGCTGCGGCATGCTTTCCGAAGGGCGTGTGGCCCCAGCCGATGATGCGGGGTGGGTTCATGGCGTGGCTCCTGTGGTGCGGGCGGTGTTCAGGACTGCGCGGACTGCACGGTTGCCGGTGCCTCGGCCAGCCGGCGGCGCAGCGTGGGCAGACCCACGCCTGCGGCATCGAAGCCGCCGTCGACGGCCAGCACCTGGCCGTTGATGAAGCTGGCCGTATCGCTGCACAGAAAGCCCACGGCCTCTGCCATTTCCTGTGGTGTGCCATAGCGGCCCAGCGGGATGGCGTCGTGGTAGTCGGAGCGTATGGCGACGCTGTGCACGAGCTTGGCCATCTCGGTCTCCACCGGCCCCGGTGCGATCACGTTGACGCGCACGCCCAGATTGCCCAGTTCCACCGCATGCTGGCGCGTCATGTGGATGAGGGCGGCCTTGCTCGTGCCATAGGCCACGCGCAGCGTGCTGGCCCGCAGGCCCGAGATGGAGGCGATGTTGACGATGGCTCCGCCGCTGCCGCCGTGGCCTTCGTTGCGAGCCATCCGGGCACCGAAGGCCTGCGTGCAGAGAAAGGCGCCGTCGAGGTTGGTGGCCATGACCGTGCGCCATTCCTCGAACGATGTCTCCAGCACGGGCTTGAAGACCGCCACGCCGGCGTTGTTGACCAGCGCATCCACGCGGCCCCAGCGCGCCATGACGGCGGTGGCGGCCTCGTCCACCCGCTGCGGGTCCGAGACGTCGCAATGCTGGCACAGCAGCCGGGCCGGGCAGTCCATATCCTGCGCCGTGCGCTCCAGCGTTTCACTGTCGATGTCCAGCAGCGCTACGCGCCAGCCCCGCTGTAGAAACCATTCGCCGATGGACCGGCCTATGCCGCGCGCCCCTCCAGTGACCACGGCGACGCGTGCGGGGGATGGATGGGAATCTCGTTGGTTCATGGACAGGCTCCTGGATCCGGGGTCAAGGCAGAAGGGGTTTGGGGAAGCCACTCTTCGAGGGTCAGCTCGAAGGTGATGCAGACGGGGTTGGCTCCGGCCACGAAGGGGCCGCCATGCACCTGGCCGGTGGTGTCGGCGACCACGCCGCTCAGGCAGGCACGCAGCGAGCCGTCGTCCTGGCAGCGCACCTCGCCGGCGAGGCTGACCACCTCGATGGCCGGCCCGCGCAGCAACAGGCAACCGCCGTCGGCGCGCGCCAGGCAGGCATCGACCAGGCTGCCCAGGGCGCCGCGCACGAAGGCGTTGCGAAAGCCCTGCAGCGCGCAGAGCTTTTCCACGCTCAGCACCAGATCTTCGTTGGGGGCAATGCGTGCGTAGGCGACGCGGCCCATGCGGCCTGACTCGACCATGCGGGCCTCAGCCATGGCAGACCTGCGCGGCGGCCGGACGCATCAGGGACATGCGCGTTTCAGGGTCGTAGGCGATGCGCAGTCCGAACCCGTCCAGCGAGGTCGCCAGGGCGCTGACGGGCGCATTGACGATGCGGCAGCGCTGCGTGAGCACATGGCCGCCGAGCAGGTGGCCCTGTGCGCTGGAGAAGACGGCATGGCAGTGCACAGCCGGATGCCCTGTTTCGGCGCAGCCGAGCGTGGCGTTGCCGAACAGCAGCCTGGCGGACTGCAGTGTCGCGGGCGGGCCGTAGGTGGCCACGACATGGCCGCTGCGATCGGGTGGCGCCACGCAGAAATCCAGGTCTTCGAGATCGCCTTCCAGCAAGGTCAGCGAGGCACTCTCGACGCTGGCCGATGACAGTGCGCCGACGATGGCGTCGAACAGCGTCAGCCCGGGCGCCAGGGCCAGCCGCATGTGGCGCGCAGCGGGCGCTTGCCGGTGATCCAGTCGCACGGCGCTGCAGGGGCCGGGATGTATGAGGGTGCGTGGCCTGGGCAGGCCCGCGAGGCGCTCTGGCATGTTTGTCTCCTGCTGCTGCTTTGTATTCAGCTTGTGTTGTCCTGGGCGCGGGATGGTGCGTACAGGCCTGCAGCGCAGTCTAGGGATCTGGTTCAATGCAAGGAAATTTGCAATTCATATGGATCGATTTGCGGAGGCTATGAATGGACATGCGACATCTGCGGTGCTTCGTGGCCGTGGTCGAGGAGATGCACTTCGGTCGCGCGGCCGAGCGCCTGCACCTGACCCAGCCCCCCGTGAGCCTGGCCATCAAGGAGCTGGAGGAGGAGCTGGGCGTGACGCTGCTGGAGCGCACGTCGCGGCGCATCGTGCTTACGAAAGCCGGGGAGGATGCGTTGCGCGACGCCCGTGCCGTGCTGGCCGCTGCCGACACCATGCGGCGTCGCGCACGCGAGACCTCGCAGGGGCTCATGGGCTCCATGTCCATCGGGTTCATCAGCCTGCCGGCCTACTCCTTCCTGCCGGAAACGCTGAGGCGCTTTGGCGAGGACTATCCGCAGGTCCGGCTATCGCTGCAGGAGGGCACGACCGACCAGATTGCACATGACATCGAGAGCGGGCGGCTGGATATCGGCCTGGTATTTCGCACGCCGGACCTGCCCGCGTCACTGGACTCTGTGCTGGTGCGCAGCGAGCCGCTGGTGGTGGCCTTGCCCGAGTCCCACCCGCTGGCCCGCAACCGGCGCATCGCGCTGGAGAAACTGGCCCAGGAGCGTTTCCTGGGCTTCGAGCGCCACCAGGGGCCGTTGATGTTCGATGCCATCGTCTCCACCTGCATGCGCCACGGCTTCAGCCCCCGGCTGTTCGCGGCGCGGCAGATGCACACCATCGTCAGCCTGGTCTCTGGCGGTTTGGGCGTGGCGCTGGTACCCGCCTGTGTGCAGGCCCTGCACCGTGAAGGCGTGGTCTACCGGCCCTTGCTGGGGGAAAGGACGGCCGTGGAGACGGTCGCCGTCTGGCGGCGTGCCGATGATTCGCCGCTGGTGCGTGCGCTGCGGGGGTATCTGCCTGGATCTACAGCCACTCCTTCACCCACCCCAGCCCCTCGCTGGTAGCCTGCGCGGCCGCGCCGCGCGCGGGGCGGTATTCGCAGCCTATCCAGCCGTCGTAGCCAAGCTGGTCCAGCAGGCGGAACAGGTAGGGGTAGTTGACCTCGCCGACGTCGGGTTCGTGGCGTTCGGGCACGCCTGCGATCTGCAGGTGGCCCACGCGGCCCGTGGGCAGGTACTGGCGGATCTTCATGGCGAGGTCGCCTTCGACGATCTGGCAGTGGTAGAGGTCCATCTGGACCTGGACGTTGGGCTCGGCAATGTCGGCCAGCAGCGCATGGGCCTGGTCCTGGCGGCTCAGGAAGAAGCCGGGCATGTCGCGGCCGTTGATGGGCTCCAGCAGGATGGCGATGCCGTGGGGCGCGGCCAGCTGTGCGGCGTGGCTCACGTTGGCGATGTAGGTGGCGCGCAGGATGTCATCGCTGGCGCCTTCGGGCTTGAGCCCGGCCATGACGTGGATGCGCGGGCAGCCCAGGGCCTGGGCGTAGGCCACGGCGCGTTCCATGCCCTGGGCAAATTCCGCTTCGCGCCCGGGGATGCAGGCCAAGCCGCGCTCGCCCGCGTTCCAGTCGCCGGGCGGGGCGTTGAACAGCACCTGCTGCAGGCCGTGGTCCTGCAGGCGCCGGGCCAGTTGCTCGGGCGCGAAGTCGTAGGGGAACAGGTATTCGACGGCCTGGAAGCCGTCGCGCGCGGCGGCCTCGAAGCGGTCAAGAAAGTCCAGGTCGTTGTAGAGCATGGACAGGTTGGCGGCGAAGCGGGGCATGAAGGCTTTCCTGAAAACGGAGGCTGAGTGTGGCATCAGGCGCGCTGCAACGCACCGAAGGCCTTGGTGAAGAAGTCCGTGGTGCCGAAGTTGCCGGACTTGAGCGTGAGGTGCAGCCCCTGCGGCGCCAGGGGCGAGGCGGCATGGCACCAGGGTACGCCAGGGTCGATCTGCGGCCCTATGCGCATCTGCTCGATGCCCAGCGCCTGCACGCAGGCGCCCGAGGTTTCTCCGCCGGCCACGACGAGCTGGCGCACGCCCATCTCGACCAGCCCCCGGGCGATGGCGGCGATGGTCTGTTCGACCAGTGCGCCGGCCTGCTCCACGCCCAGGCGGCCCTGCACGGCCTTGACGGCCGCGGATTCGGCGGTGGAGTAGATCAGCACCGGGCCGCTGGCGATGTGCTGGCGGGCCCAGGCCAGGGCCTTGCCGGCTTCGTCCTCGCCGGCGGCGATGCGCAGGGGCTCCAGCGCCAGGGCAGGGCGCCCCGAGGCGATGAAGTGCGCCACCTGTGCATTGGTGGCCACCGAGCAACTGCCTGAGACGACCGCCTGCAGGCCGGTGGCGGTTGGCAGGGCAGCGGCCTGTGCCGAGGGCTGTATGCCGAAGTTCGCGGGCAGGCCGATGGCCACGCCCGAGCCGGCCGTGACCAGGGGCATGCCGGCCAGTGCCGGACCCAGGCGCAGCAGGTCGTCGTTGGAGACGGCATCGACGATGGCCATGCCCGTGCTCTCTGCCTGGAGTGCGGCGATGCGCGCGCTGATGGCGGCTTCGCCCTGCGCGACGGCCACATGGTCGATCAGGCCCACCTTGCGCCGTGTCTGCGCCTGCAGCACGCGCACCAGGTTGGCATCGGTCATGGGGGTGAGGGGGTGGTTGCGCATGCCGCTGTCGCTGAGCAGCACATCGCCCACGAACAGGTGGCCCTTGAAGACGGTGCGCTGGTTGTCGGGGAAGGCCGGCGTGGCAATGGTGAAGCCACAGCCCAGCGCGTCCATCAGCGCATCGGTCACGGGGCCGATGTTGCCCTGCGGCGTGCTGTCGAAGGTGGAGCAGTACTTGAAGTAGATCTGCGGCGCGCGGCCATTGGCGCCCTGGGCCTGCAGCCATTGGAGGGCCTGCAGCGATTGCGCAATGGCGTCGGCCGGTGCGATGGTGCGCGACTTGAGCGCGACCACGACGGCGTCCACGCCCTCGTCCACCGGGCCGGCAGGCACGCCAATGCTCTGCACCACGCGCATGCCTGCGCGCACCAGGTTGTTCGCCAGATCGGTGGCGCCCGTGAAGTCGTCGGCTATGCAGCCCAGAAGAAGGGTCATGGGGATTCCGATGAAGCCGGTGGCAGGGTGATGCCCGGGAAGATCTTGATGACGGCGCTGTCGTCCTCGCGGCCATGGCCGGCGGTGGATGCCTGCATGAACATCTGGTGGGCCGTGGAGGCCAGGGGCAGCGGGAATTTGCTGTGGCGCGCGGTGTCCAGCACCAGGCCCAGGTCCTTGACGAAGATGTCCACGGCCGACAGCGGGGTGTAGTCGCCGGCCAGCACGTGGGCCATGCGGTTCTCGAACATCCAGCTGTTGCCGGCGCTGTGGGTGATGACCTCGTAGAGCGCGGCGGCATCGACGCCTTCGCGCAGGCCCAGGGCCATGGCCTCGGCCGCTGCCGCGATGTGCACGCCGGCCAGCAGCTGGTTGATGATCTTGACCTTGCTGCCCGCGCCCGCGCTGTGGCCCAGGCGGTAGACCTTGGCGGCCATGGCGTCGAGCACGCCTTCGCAGGCGGCATAGGCCTCGGGGTGGGCGGCCGTCATCATGGTCATCTGCCCGGACGCGGCCTTGGCCGCGCCGCCGGAGATGGGCGCGTCAATGTAGTGCACGCCCTGCGCCTGCAGCCTGGCCTCCAGCGCCACGGACCAGTTGGGGTCCACGGTGGAGCACATGACGACGACGGAGCCGGGCTGCAGCGCAGAGGCGATGCCGCCTTCGCCGAACAGCACGGCCTCGGTCTGCTGGGCGTTGACGACCACGCTGACGATGATGCGGCAAGCGGCGGCCATGTCGGCCAGCGTGGCGCAGGCCGTGCCACCTTCGGCAGCGAAGGCGGCTGCGGCCTCGGGGCGGATGTCGTGGACATGGACGTGGTGGCCGGCGCGGCGCAGGCTTTGCGCCATGCCGGCGCCCATGGCGCCCAGGCCGATCACGCCGACGGCGCGGGGTGTGGCGGTGGTGTGGTTCATGGCTGGCGTGGGGGTGTCAGGTCATCGGCGATGTAGGCGCGCACGATGGCCGCAAAGTTCTCGTCGCCGCGCAGGCCCAGCCGATCGGCGCGCGTGGTATCCCAGCGGCCGGGCCAGCTGCCGACGATGCGCTCGACCTTGTCGTCGCGCTGCCAGCTCACGCGGTTGGCTACTTCGTCGCCAGCCACTTCACGCAGCGCGCGCACCATGTCGCCCGCGCTGACGGACACGCCGGGCAGGTTGATGGGCCGTCGGTCGGCGACGGCGCTGGCATCGAGTTCGCAGCCTGCGACCAGGGCCTCGACGGCGCGGCGCGGGGACAGCAGCCACAGGCGCGTGGTGGCACCCACGGGGCAGTTGGCTGCTTCGCCGTTGAGGGGCTCGCGGATGATGCCGCTGGCAAACGACGAGGCGGCCGCATTGGGACGGCCCGGGCGCACGCTGATCGTGGGCAGGCGCAGCACGCGGCCGTCGACAAAGCCGCGCCGCGTGTAGTCGGCCAGCAGCAGCTCGGCAATGGCTTTTTGCGTGCCGTAGGAGGACTGCGGGTTCAGGGCCGTGCCGTCCAGCACGGTGTCGGGCAGGTCGCCCCCGTAGACGGCCACCGAGCTGGTGAAGACCACGCGCGGCATGTGGCCCACGGCGCGGCAGGTCTCCAGCAGGGCGCGCGAGGCATCGAGGTTGATGCGCATGCCCAGGTCGAAGTCGGCCTCGGCCTGGCCGCTGACCACGGCGGCCAGATGGAAGATCACGGCCGTGTCCTGGTCTATGGCGCCGCGCAGCACCTGCGGGTCGGCAATGTCGCCCACCAGGGAGCGCACGCGCGTATCCGCGATGGAGTCGTTGGCCACCACGTCGAGCAGGTCGATCTGGTGGATGGGCCAGCGGGCGCCGGCCAGCGTCAGCGAGCCTGGTTCAAGCAGTTTGCGGGCCAGGCGCTGGCCCAGGAATCCGGCGCCGCCGGTGATCAGTACTTTCATGTGTCTTGGGGCTTGGAGCTTGAAGGATGGGAAGATGGGCCGGTCAGCGGTTGACCATCTTTGCGGGGGTGAGCCAGACCGCGATGGCGCCCACCACGAGCACTCCCGCCAGCACGAACATGCCGGCCTGCGTGGACTGGGTCAGGTCCTTGAGGTAGCCGATCATGTAAGGGCTGGCGAAGCCCGCGAGGTTGCCGACCGAGTTGACGATGGCAATGCCCGCCGCCGCCGCCGTACCCGACAGGAAGGCCGTGGGCAGCGACCAGAACAGCGGCGCGCAGGTCAGCACGCCGGCTGCGGCCAGCGACAGGAAGATCAGGGAAAGAACGGTGTTGTCGGCGAAGAAGGCCGTCATCGCAAAGCCCACGGCGCCCATCAGCGCGGGAACGATCAGGTGCCAGCGGCGCTCGCGGCGCCTGTCGGCGCTGTGGCCCATGAGGTTCATCACCACGATGGCGCACAGGAAGGGGATGGCACTGAGCAGGCCGATGTTCAGCGCGCCCGTGACGCCCGTGGACTTGATCAGCGTGGGCATCCAGAAGGTCAGCCCGTACTGGCCGGCGACGAAGGCGAAGTAGATCAGGCACATCCACCAGACGCGGCGGTCGGCGAAAACGGCCTTGAGCGAATGCTTCTGGGCACCTGAGTGCTGCTGGTCCAGCTCGATCTCGCGCGCCAGCAGCTGCTTTTCGGAGGCCGTCAGCCACTTGGCGCTGGAGATGCCGTTGTCCAGATAGAAGATGGTCACCACGCCGATCACCAGGGCGGGGATGGCCTCGATCAGGAACATCCACTGCCAGCCGTGCAGGCCATGGTCGCCGTGGAAGGCCTGCATGATCCAGCCCGATAGCGGGTTGCCGAAGATGCCGGCCACGGGGATGGCCGACATGAACAGCGCCACGATCTTGGCGCGCCGGTGGGCCGGGTACCAGTAGGTCAGGTACAGGATCACGCCGGGGTAGAAGCCCGCCTCGGCCAGGCCCAGCAGAAAGCGCAGGATGTAGAAGCCCGTGGGCGTTTCCACATACATGAACATGGCCGACAGAATGCCCCAGGTGATCATGATGCGGGCGATCCAGACGCGCGCGCCCAGGCGGTGCATGAGCAGGTTGCTGGGCACCTCGAAGAGGAAGTAGCCGATGAAGAACACGCCTGCGCCCAGGCCGAACACGGTCTCGCTGAAGCCCAGGTCCTGGGACATCTGCAGCTTGGCAAAGCCCACGTTCACGCGGTCCAGGTAGGCGATCACATAGCACAGCATCAGGAACGGCACGAGGCGCCAGAACACCTTGGCGTAGGCGCGCGCCGTCTCCGGAGAGTCGGCCTGGGCAGGGTGGGCCCCGGCCTGGCCGGATGCGATATCCGTTGTCGTCATTTCAAGTCTCCCTTGGGTTCGCCGCTTGATTCGCCGCTTGGTGCGCCGCCTGGCGGCT
Organism: Delftia sp. DT-2; assembly: GCF_028401915.1. Taxonomy (NCBI): domain Bacteria; kingdom Pseudomonadati; phylum Pseudomonadota; class Betaproteobacteria; order Burkholderiales; family Comamonadaceae; genus Delftia; species Delftia sp. DT-2. The sequence goes on along the minus strand of NZ_JAQOTI010000004.1, from coordinate 359,631 downwards.
GCGCGGCTGTGGATGGGCTGGGTGGTGGAATGCGGCCGTGGGCGCCGCTGTGCAAATCAGTAGCGCGCCCCGAAGGTGGTGCGCAGCTCGTCGATGGCGGCCGCGTCCAGGGGCTGCGGCCGGGGATGGGTCATGAGCCAGAGCCTTGCGGTTTCCTCCAGCTCTTCCAGCACATGGCTGGCCTGCTCCACCGAGCGTTCCCAGACCACGGGGCCCAGGCGCTCGAACAGGGCGCCGCGCACCTGGCCGGCCAGCGCGGCCACCTCGGCGGCGGCCTGCGGATCGCCGGGCCGGCGGTAGCGGATCAGCGGGATGCGGCCCACCTTCATGACCTGGTAGGGGGTGATGGGCGGCAGCACCTCGTCCTCGCGCCAGACGCCGGACAGCGTCAGCGCCACGAGATGGGTGGAATGCGTGTGGATGACGGCGCGCGCCTCGCCGTCATTGCCATAGATGCCCCGATGCAGGACCAGGGTCTTGGAGGGCTTGGCGCCGCTGACCCACTGCCCGCCGGCATCGACCTTGGACAGCTCGGCCGGGTCGAGCCGGCCCAGGCAGGCGTCGGTGGGGGTGATCAGCCAGCCGTCATGCAGGCGCGCACTGATATTGCCGGCAGCGCCGACGGTGTAGCCGCGCTGGTAGAGGCTGGCGCCGGTGGCGCAGATCTGCTCGCGGATGCGGGATTCGTCGCTCATGGGTGAACGCCCAGGCAAAGGCCGGGTGTGCGGGGTGCAAAAAGAAATGTGACTGATATTGTCATCAGGTCATCATACAAATTTTGCGCAAAAACCCAAACAAGGTGAAAACCCTTGGCCATGCGCCAAGGGGTGGTTTCGGAGGTTCAGGGCTTGGCGGCCAGGATGTCGCGGGCCAGGCGTTCGCCGTCCTGCTGCCAGAAGCTGGCGTCGGCGCGGTGGATGCGGTCTATGGCGTTGCCCATGTGCGTGGCGGCGGCCTTGCGCGCGGCCTTGGGGTCGCCGGCCTCGATGGCCAGCACGATGCTGTGGTGCTCGCGTTCCACGGCCTTGCCGAAGTCCTCGCGCCGCGCCTCGTTGGCGCGCGTGATGCGCATGGCACCGCGCAGGAACTGCGACAGGTAGTCCAGCGTGCTGATGAGGAACGGGTTGCCCGAGGCCTGGGCAATGGCGCGGTGAAACGCCATGTCTTCCTCCACGCCGTCACGGCCCAGCCGCACGGCCTCGGCCAGGGCGCTCTCCGCATCGTGGATGCGCTGCATATCCTCTTCGCTGCGCCGCCGCGCCGCGAGTTCGGCCACCTCGGTCTCCAGTGCGCGGCGCACCTCGGTGATCTGGATCAGCGCATTCCTGCCAGCCGCCGGCAGGCCTTCGAAGTCCAGTGGCTCTATGCCTGCCGCCTTCACGAACACGCCGCTGCCCTGGCGCGATTCCACCAGGTTGCGCGACTTGAGCTGGGACACCGCCTCGCGCACGACGGTGCGGCTGACCTCGAGCTGCTGCACGAGCTCGGCCTCGGTCGGCAGCTTCTGCCCCGGCTGCAGGTTGCCGGCGCGGATGCGCGCCTCCAGCTGCCGGGCAACCTGGTCCGCAAGCTTGAGACCGGGCTGGATGGCAGAGAAGGAAACCGTCATGGAGGGAGTGGGGGGCTGGGGAGACACGTGTGGCAGCGATTGTCTCAGAACGGTGCTGCCTGTACGGCCTGCTGCGGCAATCGACGCCCAGACCATCCATGGCGGCAGGAAAGAGACCGATGGTTCTGCCGGAGTTGCGCGGCGCGCCATACTTGCGCCTTTGCAATCCGCCTGCCACGCCCGCCCCGGGCCAAGGCCGCTTCGCCATGTCAACGCCCACCCCGCATTCCGCTGCACCCACAGAACACTCGCACGATGGCGCCATTTCCGCTATTGCCGCCACTACCGCTATAGCCGCTATTCCCGCCATCGCCTCGCTGGCCGATGCCGCCTTCAGCCAGCGCGTGCAGCACGCCATAGACCACAAGACCAAGCCTTTGGGCGCGCTGGGGCGGCTGGAGCAGCTGGCGCTGCGCATTGCCTGCATCCTGGGTCAGGACAGGCCGGTGCTGCAGCAGCCGCAGATGCTGGTGTTTGCGGCCGACCACGGGCTGGCGGCGCGTGGCGTGTCGGCCTATCCGGTGGATGTGACCTGGCAGATGGTCGAGAACTTCATGGCCGGCGGCGCCGCCGTCAGCGTGCTGGCGCGCCAGCATGGGCTGGCGCTGAACGTGGTGGACTGCGGCGTGGCACGCGACTTTCCCGCGCGCGAGCAGGACCCTGACGACAAGCTTCCCCAGCCCGGCCAGCCGCGCCTGTGGCGCCGCAAGCTGGGCTACGGCACGCGCGACTGCAGCCAGGGCCCGGCCATGACGGCCACCGAATGCGCCATGGCCCTGCGCAACGGCGCGGCCCTGGTGCGCCAGTTGCCGGGCAATGCGCTGCTGCTGGGCGAGATGGGCATTGGCAATACCTCCAGCGCATCCTTGCTGCTGGCGCGGCTGTGCGGCGAACCGCTGGCCGAGGTCACGGGTGCGGGCACGGGCCTGGATGCGGCCGGGCTGGCGCGCAAGATCGGTGTGCTGCAGGAGGTGCTACAGCTGCACGCCCAGGCCACGGAACCGCTGGACGCGCTGGCGGCCATGGGCGGCTTCGAGGTTGCCACCATGGTGGGCGCCGTGCTGCAGGCCGCTGCCGAGCGGCGCGTCATCGTGGTCGATGGCTTCATCACCACGGCCGCCGTGCTGGTGGCCAGCCGCCTGCAGCCGGCCGTGCTGGAGCGCTGCGTTTTCTCGCACCGCTCGGGCGAGCCCGGCCATGTGCGCATGCTGGCCCACCTGGGTGCCGAGCCGCTTCTGGACTGGCAACTGCGCCTGGGCGAAGGCTCGGGCGCGGCCCTGGCCTGGCCGCTGCTGGTGTCGGCCTGCGCCATGCTGGGCGAGATGGCCAGCTTTGCGCAGGCCGGGGTGAGCACGCGCTCGGAACAGGCATAGCCGCTGGGGCTGCGCTGCGGCTAGCGCTGCAATGCAGCTGCCGCCAGCTTGCCCAGCCGCCTGACCAGCGCGCCGAAGCGTGCGGCATCGGTGTTGCCATAGCCGATCACCAGGCCGTTGTCCTGGGGCAGCGGTGCCAGGGCGAAGGACGACAGGGCGCCCGGGTTCATGCCGGCGCGCCGCGCCTGCTCCACGATGGCGCGGTCGGACAGGTCCGGCGGCAGCCGCACGGTCAGATGCAGGCCGCCGTGGCCGCCCAGCACCTCATGCTCCACGCCCAGTTGCGTGGCAAGCGCCTCGCGCAGGGCCGCCTGGCGCTCGCGGTACAGGCGCCGCATGCGGCCCAGGTGGCGCGAGAACTGGCCGCTTTCCATGAAGTCCGCCATGGCCAGCTGCTCCAGTCGATGGCCGCCGCGCAGCATCTCCTGCACGGCGGATGCCGCGCTGGTGGCCAGGGCCTGCGGCAGCACCACAAAGCCCAGGCGCAGTGCCGGGAACATGGTCTTGCTGAAGGTGCCCACATAGAGCACGGGCGCGTCCGGCACCTGGCCCTGCATGGCTGCGATGGGCGTGCCCTGGTGGCGGAATTCGCTGTCGTAGTCGTCTTCGATGATCCACGCGCCCGCGCGGCGCGCGCGCTCCAGCAGGTCCAGCCGGCGCGCCACCGACAGCACGGCGCCCGTGGGATATTGGTGCGACGGCGTGATCTGGATCAGCCGTGGAGGATGGCTGTCCCACAGGCCGGGGGCGATGGCTGCGCCATCGGCATCCACGCGCAGTGTGCTGACGCACAGGTCTCCCCCCGCAAAGGCCGACTTGGCGCCCCGGTAGCCGGGCTCCTCCAGCCAGGCATGGTCGCCCGGGTTGGTGAGCAGTTGCACGCACAGGTCCAGCGCACCCTGGGCGCCTTCGGTGACGATGATGCGCGAGGCATCGCAGCGCACGCCGCGCGAGATGCGCAGGTGCTGCGCAATGGCCTGGCGCAGCGCAGGCTCGCCCGCAGGATCGCCATAGTCCAGCGTGGCGCTGGCGGGAAGGCGCAATGCGCGGTCCTGCGAACGGCGCCAGGCGGGCAGGGGAAACCTGTCCAGCGCGGGCGTGCCCGGCGTCAGGGGCAGGCTGCGGTCGATGGCATGGCGTGTGGGCGCGATGCAGTCCAGGCGCCGTGCCGTGCGGGGTGCGCAGGGGGGCGCGGCGGCCGCCTCGGCGGCTGCCGTGGAATGGGTGGACACAGCCGCCACGCGCGTGCCCTGCCGGTCGGCGACCACATAGCCTTCGGCCGCCAGTTGCTCGTAGGCGATGAGCACGGTGTTGCGCGAGACTCCCAGATCCTCCGACAGCGAGCGCGAGGCCGGCAGGCGGTCACCGGCCGGCAGCCGGCCCGCCAGGATGGCCTGCTTCAGGCGCTGGATCAGCTGGCGCTGGCGCGGCGGCGCGCCGGCGGCGGTGAGCAAGGGACTGGTCAGCAGGTCGGAAGCGTGCATGCAATGGACGGCGTGGCACCATGAAATAAGGGGGATATGGCGCTTTCAATGATGCCACGCGGGCGCTATCGTGGCCCTGCCAAATGACCTGACCAGGAATCTCCCATGCCCCCCGCACTCAACGCCCACTCCCAACCCGTAGGCCACGACCTTCCCAACTGGACCCCGCGCCAGCGCCCGCCGCGCACGCCCATGCAAGGCCGCTACTGCCGGCTGGAGCCGCTGTCCGCCGCGCGCCATGCAGCCGATCTGTTCGATGCCTTCAGCCAGGCGACGGACGCCAGCGACTGGACCTACATGTCGGTGGGCCCCTTCGCGGATGCCCAGGCCTATCTGCGCTTTGCCGAGGCCGCCCAGGCCAGCGATGACCCGCTGCACCACGCCGTCATCGACCTGGCCACGGGCTGTGCCATCGGCTCGCTGGCGCTGATGCGCGTGGACACGGCCAGCGGCGTGATGGAAGTGGGCTTTGTCTGCTACTCGCGCCAGCTCAAGCGCACGCGTGCGGCCACCGAGGCGCAGTTCCTGCTGATGCAGCGCGCCTTCGACGAGCTGGGCTACCGCCGCTACGAGTGGAAGTGCGACAGCCTGAATGCGCCGTCGCGTGCCGCAGCGGCGCGCCTGGGCTTCCGGTTCGAGGGGGTGTTCCGCCAGGCCGTGGTCTACAAGGGCCGCAGCCGCGACACGGCCTGGTTCTCCATCATCGACAGCGAATGGCCGGCGCTGCGCGCGGCCTACCAGTGCTGGCTGGAGCCCGGCAACTTCGATGCGCAGGGCGGGCAGCTGCGTTCGCTGTCCAGCCTGATGGAGCCGGGAGCGCAGCCGGCTCAGGAGCCTGCCGGCGTGGCGTAGTAGGCCTGCAGCACCTCGATCAGGGCCTGCGCATGGCGCGGCAGCCGGCCCTGGTCGCGCACGAGGATGCGGCGCTCGCGCACGCTCCAGGCATCGGTCAGATCGATCAGCGCCAGCCCCATGCTTTCGCGGTTGCGCCGCGCAGCGCTCTCGGGAACGATGCCGATTCCCACGCCGGCGCCGATCATGCGGCACATGGCGTCGAAGCTGGACAGCTGTATGCGCAGCTTCATGGGCTTGCCCAGGCGCTCGGTCACACCCGCCAGAAAGGTCTGCAGCGTGCTGCCCTGCTGCATGCCGATGGCGTCCTCGTCCAGCGTCTCGGCAAACGCAATGCGCTTGCGCCGCGCAAATCGGTGGCCGCGCGGCGTGGCCAGCACCAGCCGGTCGGTGCTGAAGTGGATGGTCTGCAGGCCCAGCGTGTCCACCTGGCCGGCCACGATGCCCAGGTCGGCCCGGCCATCGAGCACGCCGCGCGCGATCTCGGCGTTGGGCCGCTCCTGCAGGTCCACATTCACGCGCGGGTGGTCGGCAAGAAAGGCGGGCAGGATCTCGGGAAGAAAGTCGGTCACGGCCGTGGTGTTGGCAAACACCCGCACATGGCCGCGCAGGCCGGCGCCGTACTCCTGCAGGTCGTGGCGCAGCTGCTCGGACTGCAGCAGCATGCCGCGCGCATGGTGCAGGAAGGCTTCGCCGGCCGGCGTGGGCCGCACGCCACGCGCCTCGCGGTACAGCAGGGGCATGCCCGCCTGCTCCTCCAGCGCCTTGATGCGCAGGCTGGCTGCGGCCAGGGACAGGTGCTGCCTTTGCGAGGCGCGCGTGAGGCTGCCCAGTTCGGCGGCATGCACGAACAGGCGCAGGTCCGTCAGGTCGAAGTGCATGAGGGGCATGAAAGGCGAAGAGGGCATGGGCGGGGTCAAGGCTTTGTCAATTCCGAAGGCCGGGTCAGGAAATGCGCGATTGTGCGCTGGCCCGGCACGGGCAACCATGCGGGCTTGCGACAAGAACAAATGGAGACATGACCATGCCGGATTCTTCCTTTCCCCTGCCGTCGAGCCTTTTGCGCCGCCGAAGCCTGGTGGCCGCCGCACTCGCATTGCCCCTGCTGGGCCATGCCCAGGCCTGGCCTGCGCGGCCCATCGTGATGATCGTCCCGCAGGCGCCCGGTGGCACCAACGACATCGTGGGCCGGCTGGTGAGCCAGAAGCTGGCCGAGGTGCTGGGCGCCAGCGTGGTGGTCGAGAACCGGCCCGGCGCGGGCGGCAACATCGGCACCCAGGCCGTGGCCAAGGCGCCGCGCGACGGGCATACGCTGCTGATGACCATCAGCAGCAGCCAGGCCATCAACCCGGCGCTGTACCGCAAGCCGGGCTTCGATCCGGTGAAGGACTTCCGGCCCATCGGCCTGATCGGCTCCGTGCCCAATGTGCTGCTGACCCATCCCGGCTCTGCGGCCAAATCCGTGCCCGAGCTGATCGCCATGGCCCGGGGCCGGCCCGACGAGTTCCGCTATGCCTCGGCCGGCAACGGCACGCTCAACCATCTGCTGGGCGAGATGCTCAACAGCATGGCGGGCATCCAGCTGCAGCACGTGCCCTACAAGGGCGTGGCGCCCGCGCTCAACGATGTGCTGGGCGGGCAGGTGCCGCTGCTGTTCGGCAGCCTGCCGTCAACGCTGCCCCATATCCAGGCCGGCCGGCTGCGCGCGCTGGCCGTGAGCGGCGCGGCGCGATCGCCGCTGCTGCCCGATGTGCCCACCATTGGCGAGACGGTGCCCGGCTACAACGGCACGCTGTGGGTGGGGCTGTTTGCTCCTGAAGGCGTGCCCGCGCCGGTGCTGGCGCAGTTGCAGGACGGCATGGCCCGCGCGCTGGCGGCCGGCGATCTGCGGGGCAAGCTCGAAGCCTCCGGCGTGGAGCTGGCCGGCCCGGCCGACAAGCCCGTGTCACCGGACCGGATGGCGGCCCTGCTGCGCGAGGACATCGCCAAGTGGGCGCGCATTGTGAAGGACTCCGGCGCCTCGCTGGACTGAGCCCCGGCCCCTTCAGCCCTGCGGCTCCATGGCCAGCGCGAACAGCTCGCTGCGAAAGTGGATGCCCAGCCGTGCAAATGCGCGGTTACGGTAGGTCTTGACGGTGGGCAGGCTCAGGGACAGGTCGCAGGCAATGCCCTCGTGCGTCATGCCCTGCAGCAAACGGGCGCACACATCGAGTTCGCGCGGCGTCAGGCCGGGCTGTGCCTGCAGCAGGCGCATGCGCAGGGCGGGCAATGTCTGGCGCTGTCTGGGCTGGAGGGCTGGGGACGCCGATGCCGCAGCCACGGCGGGCTGCGCCTGCGTCAGCGCAATGTGCTTGTGCGCCAGGGCCAGCAGCACGGGCGCCATGCTCTCGAAGCAGCCGATCTGCGCATCGCCCAGTGCCCTCTGGTGCTGGTGGCGATAGAAATTGACGGCAAACACACCGCCGTCGTCCTGGTGCTCGACGATGGACACGCGCTCGGCCATGCCGTGCGCGTCGTAGACCAGGGCGCGGTGCTCGCCTTCCACCTCCTGGGCCGTGATGTGGCACAGCGCCGTGCTGCGTGCCGGCGCTGTGCCGCCGTGCTTCCACGTGCTGTCGCGCAGATGGGGGCCTGAGAGATAGGCGCGCCAGCACTCGCGCGTGGTGTCGCGCGCCTCGCTGCTGGCCGACAGGAACAGCTGCGGCCGGCTGCGCTGCCCCGTGCGGTAGACCGACCAGGAGGCGGCGGGCAGCAGCGGGTTCATGACCTCCAGCACCTGCCGGGCGAAGCCGGGCTCGCCCAGGCTGGCGACCATGTGGCCGATGGCGTGGCTGGGCGCGTGGCCGGACGCATGGGCGCCCAGGGCGCTGGCGTCAGGGGTGTCGGAGGGGGCGGTCCAGTGTCTCAAGGGATGGCAGGGGCGGGCAGGGCGTTGTCATCTTCCGGGATGACGGCCGGCCCGGGCAATGGTGCTTATGCTAGGTCCCGATCCAATTCACCGGAGCCCCAGAACCATGCCAGACAACGTGCCGCAGCTTGCGGCCCTGCCCGATCCGCGCTTTCGCTTCTTCGCCGACCTGAGCGTGCAGGTAGGCCCGCCGCAGGAGGTCGGTGCCACGGCGCACGGCGGGCGCCGGCTGATCCCCATCCTGGGCGGCACGGCCCGGGGCGACGGCTGGAGCGCGCGCGTGCTGCCCGGAGGCGCGGACTTCCAGCGCATCGTGCACGCCGGGCTGGCCGAGCTCGATGCGCGCTATGTGCTGGAGACCGATGCCGGCGACCTGATCTATGTCTGCAACCAGGCGCTGCGCAGCGGCGACCCGGCGCACATGGCAAAGCTGGCGCGCGGCGAGCCTGTGGACCCCGCGCACATCTATTTCCGCTGCGCGCCCCGCATGGAGACGGCCAGCCGTGCGCTGGCCTGGATCAACGAGCGCCTGTTCTTCGGCACCGGCGCGCGCCATCCCGACCGCGTGCAGATGCGCTTTCACGAACTGCTCTGAGCCGCGCCTTTCCCCTCTCGATACCCACAATGCAGGAGACAAGACACATGAAAAACCAGGCATCGAAGTCGCGCCGCAACGCCGTGGCCTGCGCACTTGCCGCCGTGCTGGCCACCGGGCTGGCTCCCTGGACCGTGGTCGGCGCCCAGCCGGCCTTCCCGAGCAAGCCTGTGCGCCTGCTCGTCGGCTTTCCTGCGGGAACGGGGCCGGACATCGTGGCGCGCCTGCTCGCGCAGAAACTCTCCGAGCAATGGGGCAACCTGGGCGTGGTCGTGGACAACAAGCCGGGCGCTGGCGGCCTCATCGCCGCCAGCGAGGCGGCACGCGCCGTGCCTGACGGCTACACGCTGATGCTGGGCGAGACCGGCCAGCTCAGCATTGCGCCCAACACCTACCAGCGCCTGCCCTACGACCCGCAAAAGGACTTTGTGCCCGTCAGTCAGGTCGTCACCTCCGACTTCGTGCTGCTGGTCAATCCGCAGAAGGTGCCGGCCCGCAATGTGCCCGATTTCGTGGCCTGGGCGCGCCAGCGCAAGGAACTGTTCATCGCCACCTTCGGCGCCGGCACGCCCGGCCACTTCGGTGCCTTCATGTTCGGCAATGCCGTGCAGCTCAAGCCCGAGCCCGTGCACTACAAGAACACCAACGATGCCCTGGGCGGCCTGTTCAGCGGCGACGTGCAGGCCGTCTTTGCCACGGCGGCCCTGGCCGCGCCCCAGGTCAAGGCCGGCAAGCTCACGGCCCTGGGCAGCACGGGCGCCACGCGCACCCCGTCCATGCCCGATCTGCCGACCATCGGGGAGCAGGGCTATCCGTCTCTGGAGTTCAATTCCTGGTTCGGCGTGGTCGCGCCCGCCAAGACACCGCCCGAGATCGTGGCCAGGCTGCAGGCCGACATCGTGCGCGCCCTGCAGCAGGAGGGCAGCCGCAGCCGGCTGGAAGAAGCCGGTTTCCGCGTGACGGGCACCACGGGCGACGAGCTCGCCCGCATCATGCGCGCCGACACGGTCACCTGGGGCAAGGCCGTGGCGGCCACGGGGTTCAAGGCCGATTGAGGCTCAGCGCTTGCCCGCAGCCGGTGCAGGCGTCTTGGGCGAGTAGTCGCAGTACGGCGCCACCACGCACTCCCAGCAGCGTGGCTTGCGGGCCTGGCAGACGTAGCGGCCCAGCAGGATGAGCCAGTGGTGCGAGTCCACGGCATAGGCCGGGGGCACGCGCTTCATGAGTTGCATCTCCACGGCCAGCGGCGTCTTGCCTGGCGCCAGGCCCGTGCGGTTGCCCACGCGGAAGATGTGCGTGTCCACGGCCATGGTGGGCTGGCCAAAGGCGACGTTCAGCACCACGTTGGCCGTCTTGCGGCCCACGCCGGGCAGGGCTTCCAGTTCCTCGCGCGTGCGCGGCACCTGGCCGCCGTGGCGCTCGACCAGGATCTGGCAGGTCTGCATCAGGTGTTTGGCCTTGCTGCGGTACAGGCCGATGGTCTTGATGTAGCCCTCCAGCCCTTCAAGTCCCAGGTCCAGGATGGCCTGGGGCGTATTGGCCACGGGAAACAGCTTGCGCGTGGCCTTGTTCACGCCCACGTCCGTGGCCTGGGCCGAGAGCAGCACGGCAGACAGCAGCTCGAACACGTTGGTGTATTCCAGCTCGGTCTGGGGCGAGGGGTTGGCGGCCTTGAGTGTGGCGAAGAAGGGTTCGATGCTGGTGGTTTTCATTGTGGGAAGCGCGTGTCCATCGATGTGGCGAGCATTGTCGTGCAAGTGTGATTTCTAGGACTGTTCTGGTTTTTGATGTCTGCGAGGGCCAGATCGTCTGGTTATGCCGTTGTGGCGTTGACGTGCTGGGGCCGCATGGCAATAGTGGGCCGGATCGATTCCGCCGACACCACACATACAGACAACACGCCACCAGGAGGGGGCGACCGCATGGCCACTCGCAAGATATCCGTTTCTCCCGCGATCGCGGCGGCGCAGACCCTGCTGGGTGATGTCCGCGACCTGATCGAGGCCGCGCGGCTTCGGGTGGCTTCCACCATCAACAGCGAAATGACCCTGCTGTACTGGCATATCGGCCAGCACATCCATGACTGCGAATCCGAGGTGCGGCAGGCCGGCTGCAGCGACAAGGTCCTGCCCTCCCTGGCCGGGCATCTGGTCCAGGGCTATGGCGGCAGTTTCTCGGAAAAGAACCTGTGGCGCATGGTGCAGTTCTCCACCACCTTTCCTGATGAGCCCCTGGTCATCTCGCCCACGCGGCAGTTGAGCTGGGCGCATTTCATCGCGCTGATTCCGCTCAAGGACGCCCTGCAGCGCGAGTACTACGCCAGCATGGCGAGCATTGAGCGCTGGAGCGCCCGCACGCTGCGCAGCCGCATCGATTCCCGGCTGTACGAGCGCACCGTGCTGTCCTTCGATGCGGACACGCTGGTCGCGCAGGAGCCCACGCAGCGAGCCACCGAGCGCATGTCGCCAGCGCTGTTCATGCGAGACCCCTACATCCTCGACTTCCTGGGGCTGCACGATGCCTGGCAGGAGGGCGACCTGCAGGCGGCCGTCATCCGCGAGATGGAAGCCTTTTTCCTGAAGTCGGGCATGGGCTTCAGCCTGGTGGCGCGGCAAAGGCACATGCAGATGGATGACCAGGATTTCCAGCTTGACCTGCTGTTCTACCACCGCAGGCTGCGGCGGCTGGTGGCGGTGGAGCTGAAGGTGGGCGAATTCGCGGCCGAGGACAAGGATCGGATGGAGCACTACCTGCGCTGGCTGGATCGGCATGAGCATGAGCCGGGCGAGGATGCGCCGCTGGGCATCATGCTGTGCTCGGGCAACAGCTCGGAGCAGATCGAGCTGCTGGAGCTGGGCCGCGGCGGCGTCCAGATGGCCGAGTATCTGCCCGGCCTGCCTGCTCGCCATGTGCTGGCCCAGCGGCTGCGGGAGGCCACGCGCCGGGCGCAGTGGCACTGGGCACAGTGCCACCTGGAAGTCGGGCAGGGCTGAGCACGGACGCCGGCCTGCAGTCCATCCCTTCCGTCTTTCTCTGCTTCTTCTACTTCGTCTTCTTACCCGGGAGGCAGCAGCTCCCGCAGATGCTCCACGAAGGCCCGCACTCCCTTGGACAGCGTGCGGCCTGCCAGGGTCTGCAGTTCGATGGCGCGTGCATTCATGCCGCGTTCGCGTATGGGCACCGCATGCAGTTCGCCACGGCGCACACGCTCGCGCATGGTGACCTCACCACCCAATGACAGGCCGCCGCCATGCAGCACGAAGTGCACCAGGGTCTCGAACTGGCCGCTGACCAGGGCAGGCTCGAACACCAGGCGCCGGTGGCTGCAGGCAATGTCGAACAGCTGGCGCGCGGTGTTGGCGTCCTCGGGCAGGGCAATGGCATGGGGATGCATCTGGGCCAGGGTGATGCTGGCATGCCGGGCCAGTGCGTGGTCGGGCCGCATGATGGCGACCACGGGCGAGACCTGGCGGTGCCAGACCTCGATGTCACGTGCCGCCGCGCGGCTGTAGGTCAGGCCGACATCGGCCTCGCCGCCCAGCACGGCCTGGGTCACGGCGGCAGGCGCCTCCACACGCAGGTGGAACTGCATGCCCGGGTACTGTTCGCGGAAAAGCGCCATGGCGCGCGGCAGGAATTCGATGGCAAAGCCGCCCGAGCTGCACACGCGCACCACGCCCCGGCGCAGGCCCTGCAGGGCCTCGATATCCGAGACCACGCGGTCGGCCTCCAGCGCACCGCGGCGCGCGTGGGCGGCCAGCAGCTCGCCTGCCGGGCTGGGCGCCATGCCGCGCGGGCGGCGCTCGAACAGCGGCACGCCCAGCATCTCTTCCAGACCGGCGACCTGGCGGCTCACGGCCGAGGGCGAGACGTTGAGCCGAGCGGCGGCATCGCTGACCGAGCCGCTGCGCACCACTTCGAGAAAGTAGCGCAGGGCCGTGTCCTGAAGGCGGTTGGAAAGCATGTGGCTCCCATTTATGGTTTGCGGAAAACGCAACGATAAGCCGAGAAAATGGCGATTGTCGAAATATTTGCGCCTGCTTATGCTGACTTCGTTCTGTCACAAAAACGAGGAAATCCATGGAGTCAAGCACAAGCGCCGCTGCGCTGCAGCCGGGTCTGGCCACCGGGGGCGGTGCCGTGGTGGAGATGTCGGCCGTCGCGCTGTCCAAGGCCATCCACGGCCGCGAGCTGTCCTGCCTGGAAGTGCTGGATGCCTACTGCGCGCAGATCGACCGGCTCAACCCCGTGGTCAATGCGCTGGTGGCTCCGCTGGACCGGGACTGGCTGCGCGGCCGCTCCCGCGAGCTGGATACGCTGCTGGCGCGCGGCCAGAGCCTGGGGCCGCTGCACGGCTTTCCGCAGGCGCCCAAGGACATCATGCCGGCCGCAGGCATGGTCACGACCAAGGGATCGCCGATCTTCGCGAACCAGCTGTCGCAGGCCGATTGCGTGGTGTTCGAGCGCATGCGCGCAGGCGGTGCGCTCTTCGTGGCACGCAGCAATTCGCCCGAGTTCGGCCTGGGCGGGCATACCTACAACCCGGTCTACGGGACCACGCGCAATGCCTTCGATCCTTCGCGATCGGCAGGCGGCAGCAGCGGCGGGGCGGGCGTGGCCGTGGCGCTGCGCATGCTGCCCGTGGCCGATGGCTCGGACATGATGGGCTCGCTGCGCACGCCGGCCGCCTTCAACCATGTCTACGGACTGCGCACCTCGGTGGGCTGCGTGCCGCATGGCCCCTCGGAAGAGGTGTTCTTCCAGCAGTTCAGCGTGGCCGGTCCCATGGCGCGCGACATCCCCGACCTGGCTCTGCTGCTGTCCGTGCAGGCAGGCTTTGATGCGCGCCTGCCGCTGACCCGCCGCAGCGAGCCGCCCCAGGACTGGACCGCGCAGCTGCAGCGCGACTGCAAGGGCCTGCGCATCGGCTGGCTGGGGGACCTGGGCGGGCACCTGCCCACCGAGCCTGGCCTGCTGCAGACCTGCCGGGCGGCGCTGCAGCATTTCACGGCCGCAGGCTGCACGGTGGAGGAGGCCGTGCCGCAGTTCGATTTCGAGCGCCTGTGGCGCGCCTGGATCGACCTGCGCAGCTTCAGCGTGGCCGGCGCCAACGCCGCCTTGTACAACGATCCGGCCAAACGCGCCCTGCTCAAGCCCGAGGCCGTCTGGGAAATCGAGCGCGGCCTGGCGCTGCCGGCCATGGCCGTCTATGACGCGGCGCGCGTGCGCTCGGCCTGGTATGAAACATTGCGCCGCCTGTTCGACAGCTACGACTTTCTGGTACTGCCCTCCGCCCAGGTCTTTCCCTTCGACGCAGCGCTGGACTGGCCTCACGCCGTGGACGGCCGCGAGATGGACACCTACCACCGCTGGATGCAGACCGTGGTGCCTGCCACCATGGCCGGCCTTCCGGCCCTGGCCGCGCCTGCGGGCTTCGGGCCGCAGGGCTTGCCTGCCGGGCTGCAGATCATCGGCCCGGCGCAGGCCGACCTGGCCGTGCTGCAGATCGGCCATGCCTATGACCAGACCAGCGGCTTGTCGCGCGTGCGCAGCCCGCTGCTCGACTGAAGACTGACGACTGAATTGCCGCATTGAGCTGTTCCCAGGTTCCCGTTCCCTCGTTCCCCAGGAGATCCGTGCCATGGCCTTGTCCCGTTCCCGTTTTCTGTCGTGCCTGATGGCCGGCGCCGCTGTGCTTGCCTTGCCCTTGGCGCATGCCCAGGCCCAGTCCTACCCGGATCGCCCGATCAAGCTGGTCGTGCCCTTTGCGCCCGGCGGCGCCACCGACATCCTGGGCCGCCTGCTGGCCACATCGCTGGGAGAGCGTCTGGGCCAGCCCGTGGTGGTGGAAAACCGTCCCGGCGCGGGCACCGTGGTGGCGGGCGCGCTGGTGGCCAAGGCGCCGCCCGACGGCTACACGCTGCTGCTGGGCGCCAGCACCACGCTGACGCTGAACCCCATGATCCGCAACCCGCTGCCCTACGATCCGCTGCGCAGCTTCACGCCGCTGGGCCTGGTGGCCGACATGGGGCTGGTGCTGGTGGCGCACAACGAAACGCCTGCACGCACCCTGCCTGAACTCGTGGCCCTGGCCAAGGCCGATCCGGACAAGCTGTCCTACGGCTCCTTCGGCACGGGGTCGTCGGTGCACTTCGGTGGCGAAATGCTCAAGACCGCCACGGGCATGCGCATGGTGCACGTGCCCTTCAACGGCAGCTCGCCCAGCCTGACCGCGCTGATGGGCGGCCAGGTGCAGGTGGCCGTGGACACGGTGGTGGCTACTACGCCGCTGATCAAGGCCGGCAAGATCCGCCCCATCGCGGCCCTGGGCCCGCAGCGCCTGCCCCTGCTGCCCCAGGTGCCCACCGTGGCCGAAAGCGGCTACCCCGGCTTTGCCATGGACACCTGGTTTGCCTTCCTCGCACCGGCCGGCCTGCCCGCTCCCATCCAGAAGAAGCTGGAAAAGGCGCTGGCTGACACCATGGCCGAGCCGGCCATGAAGAAGAAGCTGGTGGACATCGGCCTGTCGCCCGCATGGGGTCCGGGCAGCGCGCTGCAGGAGCGCATCGAGCGCGAACTGCCGCAGATGCGCGCCGTGGCCGCCAGGGCCGACATCAAGGTGGATTGAACGCAGCTGCCTTCCGGGAGAGAGGGGGCAGAGATGGCGTCGTCCCCCTTGGGGGGCGCCGTGCAACGGTAAGGCGCGAAGCGACTCAGGGGACTTCTCATCGTGCAGGAAAGCTGCGGCAGGATTGGCGACAATGCAGGCTTCGCCTTTTCATCGCATCGACAACGAGAATCCTGCCCATGCAATTCGCCGACCGTCTGAACAACGTAGAAACCTCCGCCATCCGCGAGCTGTTCAAGCTGCTGGGCAAGCCCGGCATCATCAGCTTCGCGGGTGGTTTCCCGGACAGCGCCATGTTCGACGTGGCCGGCATCAGCGCCGCCTCCCAGGCAGCGCTGCAGCAGGAGCCGGGCGCCGCGCTGCAGTACGGCGCCACCGAGGGCTACCAGCCGCTGCGCGAGCAGATCGCCGCCTTCATGGCCGGCAAGGGCGTGCGTGAGCTGGCCCCCGAGCAACTGGTGGTCACCACGGGCAGCCAGCAGGCGCTGGACCTGCTGGGCAAGACCATGATCAACCCCGGCGACAAGGTCATCGTGGAAGGCCCGACCTTCCTGGCCACCATCCAGTGCTTTCGCCTGTACGGCGCGCAAGTCATCAGCGCGCCCATCGATGCCGAAGGCGCCCAGGTCGATGCGCTGGAAAAGCTCATTGCCGAGCACCGCCCCAAGCTGGTCTACCTGATTCCCACCTTCGGCAATCCCAGCGGCGCCATGCTGAGCCTGGAGCGCCGCAAGAAGGTGCTGGAGCTGGCCGTCAAGTACCAGACCCTGGTGGTGGAAGACGATCCCTACGGCGACCTGTATTTTGGCGAGGCGCCACCTCCCAGCCTGCTGGCCCTGTCCAGCCAGGTGCCCGGCAGCCGCGACTGGCTGGCCCATTGCGGCTCGCTGAGCAAGGTGCTCAGCCCCGGCCTGCGCATCGGCTGGCTGGTGGCCCCGCCCGAGCTGCTGGCCCGCGCCGTGATGTGCAAGCAGTTCAGCGACGCCCACACCAGCACCTTTGCCCAGGCCACGGCCGCGCAGTACCTGAAGTCCGGCGCCATGCCCGCCACGCTGGCCCATGTGCGCGAGGTCTATGCGCGCCGCGCCAAGGCCATGGGCGATGCGCTGCGCGAGCACCTCGGCGATGCCGTGGAATTCCTGCAGCCCCAGGGCGGCCTGTTCCTGTGGGTGCGCCTGACCGGCAAGGGCGGCGCGCTGGCCGATGCCGGCGAGCTGGCCAAGCGGGCCATCGCCCAGGGCGTGGCCTTTGTGCCGGGCGCGCCGTTCTTCGCGCAAAACCCCGATGCCACCAGCTTCCGCCTCTCGTTCGCCACGGCCGACGAGGACAAGATCCGCGAAGGCATCGCCCGCCTGGCCCAGGCGCTCAAGGCGTGAGCGTGGCTGGGGACAACGAGCGCAGCGGCGAACGCGACGAGGCCCAGGCCCTGCAGGCGCGCGTGATGGAGCTGGAGATCAAGGCCAGCTACACCGACGACCTGCTGGAGCAGCTGAACCTGACCATCTACCGCCAGCAGCAGCAGATCGACCGGCTCCTGGACGAGCTGCGCGACCTGCGCCGACGGGTGCCGGAGGGCGGGCCTGCCGGCGGTGCGACCCATCTGCGCGACGAGCTGCCCCCGCACTATTGAGTGCGCAGGGCTGCATGCGAATGCCCAGGCCAGGCCCTGCCTGGGCATCTTTTCATTCAAGCGGCTTGTTGGCCACGTGCTTCATCTTGCCCAGGAACAGGCGCAGGAAAAAGCCCGCCATGATCAGGATGAAGACGATGACGCCCAGGCTCATCAGCCCGTAGTCGGTGGAAAAGAGATCGATCATCAGCTTCACAAGTCCTCCTGTGGTTTGTAGGTATCGGTGGGGTCCCGATCCGACTATCGCCGTGGCATGGCGTGGAGGGCTTGTGATGGGTCAACGCGGCGGCGGGGCGGGTTTGCGGCAGCGCAAAGGAGCAAGCCCCTGCAAGTCCCTGCAAGCCCGGGCAAGCCCGGGAACTGGGCATGGGGTAGGAGTCGATCATCCAGGGCGAGCCAAGCCCATCACCCCCGCATGAACGGCAGGGGCACCTCCGCAGGAATCGGGCACGCATAGGGTCGGCCGCCGCGGCGCTCGAGCAGCTCCGCCTTGGCCTCGGCCATGCGCTCGGGCCGCTGCAGCAGGGCGATGGCGGTGGCCGCCATCACCTGGGCGGCGCGCACCATGCCGGCGTGGGCCAGGCCGGACTGGCCTTGCGAGACCATCTGCCAGGAGTGCAGCGGCGTGCCGAAGGCGTAGCAGGCCACCCAGGCCTGGACGGTGGGCGTGATCCAGCTCACATCGGCCACGTCGGTGGAGCCGAACAGGGTGTCCTCCACGGCAGGATCGTAGGGCGCCAGGCCTTCGAACACGGCCGGCACCTTGCCGCGCAGCACGCTGGCCAGCGGGCGGCTGACCTGGTCCACGTCATTGCTGTCCAGCGTGGCCTGGAAGTCGCCGGCCAGGCTGTGCAGTCCGGGGTCCACGCGCAGCGGGCCCAGGGCCTGCATCTGTTCGTACATGACCTGGTTCAGCGTGCGGTTCTGCAGCAGGTTGGAGCAGGCCTTGTCGAAGACGATCTCCAGCCGGCAATCCGTCATCAGCGCGGCGCCGCGCGCCACGTTCTGCACGCGCTCGTAGAGTGCGGTCGCCTCGTGGTTGCGTGCGGCCCTCACCAGGTACAGCACCTCGGCGCGCGCCTGCACCACGTTGGGCGACAGGCCGCCCGAGTCGGTGATGGCGTAGTGCACGCGCGCATCGGTGGGCATGTGCTCGCGCAGGTAGTTCACGCCCACGTTCATCAGCTCCACGGCGTCGAGCGCGCTGCGGCCCAGGTGGGGGGAGTGCGCGGCATGCGAGGCCTTGCCGTGGAAGACGAACTTCGCCTGGATATTGGCCAGCGTGCTCTGGCTGAACACGCCGGAGAAGCTGGCCGGGTGCCAGGTCAGCGCCGTGTCCACATCGTCGAAGACCCCGGCGCGCGCCATGAAGGTCTTGCCCGATCCGCCTTCCTCGGCCGGGCAGCCGTAGTAGCGCACGCGCGCCTTGGCGCCGCTGCGGCGCAGGTGCTCCTGCAGCGCGATGGCCGCGAAATGTGCCGAGGTGCCCAGCAGGTGGTGGCCGCAGCCGTGGCCGGCCAGGCCCGGGCTGTCGGTGGAGGGCGTGCAGACCAGGGCGCCGCTTTGCTGGTTCAGGCCCGACAGTGCGTCGTACTCGCCCAGGAACGCCAGCACCGGGCCCTCGTCGCCCCATTCGGCCAGAAAGGCGGTGGGAATGCCGGCCAGGGCGCGTGTGATGCGAAACCCGGCCTGCTCCAGCGCATCGATGTGCAGCTGGGCCGAAGCCGTCTCGGCATAGCGCAGCTCGGCCAGCGACCAGATGCTGTCGGCCAGGGCCGCCATGCGCGCGGACTGCTGCTGGAAGAAATCCTGGAGATGATCGACCGCGCTCATTCCGGCTTCACTCCTGCCTTGTCCAGCAGCGCCTTGTTGCGCTGCAGTTCGCTGGCGATCTGGGCAGGGAAGCGGCCCTGGTCCATCTCGGTGACCGATGCGCCCAGCAGCTTCAGGTGCTTTTGCACCTCGGGCAGGCGCACGGCCTTCGTGGACGCTTCCTGCAACTGCCGGACGATGGCGGGCGGCGTGCCGGCCGGCACGACCAGGCCGAACCAGCTGATGCCCAGCTCGTTGAGCTGCGCATAGCCCAGCTCCTTGAAGGTGGGTACATCGGGCAGATCGGGCGAGCGGCTGTCGCCCGACAGTGCCACGGGGATGAGCTTGCCACCCTTGATCTGGGGCATGGCCGAAGGCAGCTGATCGGTCATCACCTGCACCATGCCCGCCAGGGCGTCGTTGAGCGCCGGGCCGTTGCCGCGATAGGGCACGATCTGGATCTGGGTCTTCATGGTCTCGTTGAAGGACGCCACCATCAGATGGCCCAGCGTGCCCAGGCCCGGCACGCCCGCACTGTAGGCGCCGGGCTGGGCGCGCAGCCTGGCCAGGAACCCCGCGAAATCCTTGACGCCCATCTTGGGATGGACCATGTAGACCGATGGCATGGTCACCAGGTTGGCCACGGGCAGGAGCCTGCCTTCCAGCCTGGCGGCGCGCATGTACAGCGAGGGGTTGATGGTGGCCGTGCTCACCGTGGCCATGCCGATGGTGTATCCGTCTGGCGCGGCCTGGGCAATGCTTTCGGTACCGATCAGGCCGCCCGCGCCGGCCTTGTTGTCCACCACCACGGGCTGGCCCAGCGTGCTGCGCAGGCCTTCGGCGATCACGCGCGCAACGATGTCGGTGGAGCCGCCGGCCGCAAAGGGCACGATGAGCTTGACGGGCTTGCTCGGATAGGCGTCGGCCGCATGGGCCGTGCGGGCCAGGGTGAGGCCGCACAGCGCGGCGCAAAGGCCCGCGCCCAGGGAAAGCAGGGTGCGGCGCGGCAGGTGAGAGAGAGGCTGTAAGAGGGGCTTGGCTTGCATGGCATGGACTCCATCGACGGGGAGGGAGCCGCAGCCTGGGCCGTGCCGGCTCCCGATGCAGGCGACTATAGAAATCCTGCCGCCCGCGTAGGCCACGGTATTTGTGCCAAGCTATAAGCCGTTCCGATAGCTTGCCCTTCGCCGCCTGTGGCGTGCCAGGGCCTGCCTGGGGAAAACACCGAGATTCCCATGAGCCACGATTTTGACGACCGCGAAGGCCTGGACGATGCGGCCACGCCCCAGGGCCGGCTGCTGTTCTCGCGCCTGACCAAGCATGTGCGCCTGCGCCAGCTGCAGCTGCTGGTGGCGCTGCAGCAATGCGGCTCGGTGGTGCAGGCCGCCGCCACGCTGCACATGAGCCAGTCGGCCGCCACCCAGGCGCTGGCCGAGATGGAGCGCGTGCTGGACATCCGCCTGTTCGAGCGCCATGCGCGCGGCATACGCCCCACGCTGGCCGGCCAGACCCTGGTGGACACGGTGCGCGGCGTGCTGGCCGCGCTGGAGGAGGTGGCGGAATCGCTGGCCGCCATTCGCCGGGGCGCCGCGGCCGCGCTGCGCCTGGGCGCCATTCCGGCGGCAGCCCTGGCCATTCTTTCGCCCCTGCTGGCGCGGTTCTATGCCGAACACCCCGAGGTGCATGTCGATGTGCACGAAGACGCCAGTACCCGGCTGCTGTCCCAGCTGCTGGGCGGCGGGCTGGACGCGGTGTTCTGCCGCGAGCCGGCGCTGCTGCCCGGCCCCTTCGTCTTCGAGCCGCTGCTGGCCGACACGGCCGTGGTGGTGGCCGCACGCTCGCATGCACTGGCCGGGCGCCGTGGCGTGCCGCTGCAGGCCTTGACCGGCGCGCGCTGGGTGCTGCCCACGGCCAACATCGCCGTGCGCGGGATTTTCGAGGCCGAGGTGCTCCAGGCGCTGCCCGATGCGCCCTGGTTTCCCGTCTCCACCGTTTCCCTGCCGATACTGGAGGGCCTGTTGAGCCAGCCCGGCGCCGTGGCCCTGGTGCCGCTGAGCATTGCGCCGGGCCTGCAGACCCATGCGCGCGTGTGCCGGCTCGACGTGCAGCTGACGGGCCGGCTGGCGCCGCTGGGCGTGGTCCGCCGCCGCGACCGGGCGCCCGCCCTGCTGGACCAGATGCTTTCGCTGTGCGCGCAGGTTCTGCCGGCACCCCCGGCGCGCTGAAAGCGGGCGGCATGGCTTCTTGCGGCCCCGGTTGCGGCCACAATACTGTCCGCGCGAAAACACGGCAGCATGGCCGCACCAGACAACAGAAAGCACGCAGAGGACCGCATGATCAATTGGTCGCTAGACGCCGATACCGTCACCCACAGCATCCAGCTGGCGCTGGCGCCGGTGTTCTTCCTGACGGCCGTGGCCGGCATGATAGGCGCCGTTGCCGGGCGGCTGGCCCGCATCATCGACCGCGCGCGCAAGCTGGAGGAACTGCTGCGCACGCCGCAGGAGGAGGAATTCATCGCGCGCAGCCTGACCGAGCTGCACTTTCTGCGCAAGCGCGGCCGGCTGGCCAATGTCTGCATAGGGCTGCTGACCGTCTGCGGCTTTTGCATCGGCCTGACCATTGCCCTGCTGTTCCTGGGCGAGGCCTACGGCATCAACGGCCATGGCTATGCGGTGCTGGGCTTTCTGTTCGGCGTGCTGATGTTTCTCTCGGCCCTGGCCTGCTTTCTCTGGGAAACCATCATGGCCACCAGCCTGCTGGACTTCCACACCCTGACCCGCGTGCGCGCGGCCGTGCGCACCATACAGCGGCCGGAACCTGCCGGACCCGGGGCGCCGGCCCCCAGCCCTGGGCGGGGCAGCGAACCCTGAGCGCGGCTGCCGGGCCACGCTGCGCAGCTGCTACCAGCAATCGCGTGCAGGCAGGGTGCCATTGCGGACCCCACCCACGCCCAGGTGGTCGTAGGTGAAGGTATGGCATTTGTCGCTGAGCTGGCTTCGCAGCGGTGAGGCAATGAGGGTGTAGCTCGATGCGGCGGGGTCAGGACTCAGCGACAGTTCGTAGAAACCGTCGGGAGATCGGCTGGCATAGACGCCGGTGCCCCCCAGCGTCGCACCCTCGTAGGTCAGGTTGGCGGAAAAGTACTTCTCCATGGCGCCTGCGGCCTCCAGCAAGGCGCGCCTGCCATCGGTGCGGCGGGACTTGCGCAGGTATTCGGCATAGCTGGGATAGGCGATGGCCGACAGGATGCCGATCACGGCCACCACCACCATCAGCTCGATCAGGGTGAAGCCGCGTGCCACCCGGCGGCGGCGGTCGGGTGTCGGGAACGGGTTGTTCTGCCTTCTCATGCTCAGTCCAGGCCCAGCGGATGGATGTCGGCCGGTGTGTCCTCGCGCCAGGAGATGCGCCTGTTGCTCAGTGATCCCTTGCTTTCGGCCAGCGACTGCAGGCCAGCGGTGCTGTTCATGACCTTGGTTTCCTGCTTGCCGTTGCTCAGGATGGCGGGCTGCGAGCTGATGCCGTCCAGCCGCGTGCCCCCGGTGGCGCGGTCGTTGTCGCCGTAGCGGTCGCTGCCGTCCACCGTACCGTCGCCGTTGATGTCGAACAGGCCGTCGGCATACTTCTCCGCGCCCTGGCCGTCCAGCGAGAGTTCCATCAGCCAGCTATGGCCGCCTGCCGTACACATCTGCGTGCTGGGCACGGCCGTGGTGAAGATGATGCGGTCGCGGCGCAGCATGGGATGGGTGATCAAGCGCTCGCCCGCGTCGGCCAGCGGCATGAGCCAGTTCCTGTTGCCGGGGCGGCCGTCGGAGATCAGCCGCAGGGACATCTGCGTGGTGCGGCCATCGCCGTTGGCAGCGCCGGCGTCGACACTGGTGACCTTCAGCACGCTGTGGCTTGCGGAGGAGCCCCCGGTGCCTTCGTCCAGCAGGCTGAAGAAGTACTGGGATGCGGAGGCCGGGGCCGCAGCGTCATGGTCGCCGACCTCGAAGCTCTTGCCCGTGCCGTACAGCAGCTGCACGTGGGATTGCAGCGTGCCGTGGCTGATCTTGGCCTCAGGCCGCGTGGTGATGGGCTGCCCGTGGAAGCTGCCGCCCCAGGGGGTGGTCATCGGTGCAGGAGTGCCGTTGACCGACGGCACGATCCCGCCCCCGTCCCCGCTCGCGGCCATGAGGTCGAAGCGCCACATGTTGCCCTGCAGGTCTCCCGCATAGACGCGGTCCACCAGCCCGTCGTCGTCCAGGTCCACGGCGGCCGGCGTGCTCAGGCCATTGGGCCACCTGCGCTGGCTGTCTTGCACGCCTCGGCGAGTGTCCCATTTACTGTGCAGCGCGCCGGTCTCCAGGTTGAGGGCGTACAGCACGGCATTGCCGCTGGTGCTGGCCGCGCCGTCCGCCTCCACATTGTTGTAGCCGTTGCCGAACAGGGCCATCCAGCCTGCCCGGGTCCTGGCGATGGAAGGCTGTGCGAAGCTGTAGCCCATGTCTCCATCGAAACCGGCGGCCAGGTTGCTGCCCGGTGCGCGCCGGTCGCGGTCGCCGAACTCCCACAGCACGGTGTTCGCAGCGGTGGCTTCGGTGATCGCATCGGGGTCGGTGATGTCCAGCGCGTACACGCCCTGGCCGCCTGCGCCCAGTCCCCCCACGAGGATGGTCCGCCACCGGCCGCCGATGAAGGCATCGGCCACCATGGGCGAGCCGTCCACGTAGAAGCGGTGGCGGTAGCCCGGCTCGGACAGCTGGCGCAGTTGGGGGATCACGGTCGAGGGGACATAGGCGAAGCGCTCCTGGCCCGTGTCCGCGTCGAAGGCATGCAGCATGCCGTCGTTGGCTCCCACGTAGACCATTTTGCGGCGGTTGGCCCGTGCCTTGCGGAACTCGCGGTAGGAGGCCTCGGAGTAGGGCATCTCGGGCGCGCCCACATACACCGGGGCCGAGTTGACGATGTCGCCCAGCAGGCTGGTGCGCCTGCGCAGGGGTCCACGGGGCGCTTCCTGCGCCTGGCTGCCCCGCAGGTAGGCCAGCACGTCGCGCGATCCGATCTGGCCCTGCTGCTCAGGGTTCAGCGCATCCCAGGCAAAGGCCACGCCTTTGCGCGTATCGGGTCGGTAGCTGAGGATGGTGCGCGCCCCAGGAATGCGGGCTTCCCACTGCGCCTGTTCGGTCACCGTGCTGCCTCCGATGCGGTGCGCCGACAGCGTGCCGCTCCAGTCGCGGGGGTCGAAGCGGGCCTGGTAGATCCTGGTGCTGCTGGACACGTTGGTGGAGTTGGCCGCCACGGCGGCCGTGCTGGAGGAGCGGGCGGCGATGTCGGCGAAGATCGCCTGCAGGGCGGTATCGAGGGTCGCGGGGTCGTTGGCCGCGAAGGCGCGCTCCGTGCCCCCGGCGGCGGCCACCTCGTTCAATTGCTCGGGATTGGTGCCGAAAGGCAGGGCGAATCCGATGACGAAGGTCTCCACGTTGGCCTCTTGCCTGAGGCGCCGCGCGGCCTCTGCCGTCTGGCGCAGGCCGGCCGCCATGTCCTGGATGATGGTGCCGTCGGGCCGGGTCGAGGGCAGGCCGTCGGTGAGCAGCACCACAAAGTTGCGGCCGCAGGACTGGGGCAGCGGATAGCAGGCGGGCACATAGCCTTCTGCCGCATCGCGCCAACTGCCCCCCTCGCCCTGGAAGTAGTCGAACGCCGTCAGCAGCGTGCCCTCCAGCGGCGTACTGCCCGCGTTCTGCAGGGGCAGGGCGGGATTGGTCGGCCCGTTGACCTCAAACTGCGAGGTGGCCAGCTTGCGATCCAGCGCGGCCCTGTGGGCGCCGTCCAGCGGCCGGATGGGCTGGTGCAGGAAGCCGCGGCCTGGAAAGCGGCGGGAACCGTCATTGTTGCGCCACCCGTTGCTGAACCAGGCCAAGCCTATGGGCGTGAGGAATATCTGCCTGCCGAAGTCGAAGATGCCCTGGGCGAAGTCGGAGTCGGTGGCCTCGAAAGGTCCCTCGAACCAGAAGTCGTCATAGCCCGCAATGACGGTGTTGTCGGTACCTATCTTGCTGCGGAAGCAGGCATAGCGGTCCCAGGGGCCATCGGGTGTCTCGGTTGTGCGGAAGCCGTCGGGATTGGCGGGCGTGGCCGCGGCGTTGGCTGTGGCGGAAAAGCAGTGGGCGGCCGTGTTGCCGAGGCCGTACATCGGCAAGGCCACGTTGAAGTGGATGAAGCGCCCAGGGTCGTTGGGGTTGGGGAGGCGGAAGCGCTTGTTGTCGGGGCTGGCGCGCGGGCCTTCCCAGTCCCGGTTCCAGTGCCTGGGGTTGTAGCTGACGTCGTACAGCGAGTTGCCCAGGCTGGTGATGTCAACGTGGTCGTTCTGCTGGTAGGCCATCAGGCCCAAGTTCATGCGCCCCTGGTGGCGTTCAATGATGGTGCGGGCCGCGGTGCGGGCGATTTCGGACTTGCTGTTCGCACTGGCGCTGCCCACGGCCCAGCCGTTGGGTGCCTCGTCCATGCTGTTGGAGTTGTCCATGATGAGCAGCACGTTGGGCGTGGCGTTCTGCGTGGCCATCAGGGGCACCTGTGAGATGTTCAGGGGCACGGGGCGCGCCGGTTGCTGCGCGCGGGGGCCGGCCATGCAGGCGAGCAGCAGCATCGCCACTGCCGCCGGCAAGAGGGGGTGCTGGGCTGGCTTTTGCAGAGGGAGTTTGCGCATGGTCTTTCCTTCAATTGATGTACATGCTTTGCAGCACCACCCGCGAGGCCGGACTGCCATCGGCGCGCCGGGCCGCTCCCATGCCGATGGCCGTCACGCGAAAGACGGGAGGGCGGCCCTGGTCGGCGCCATAGCCCTGCACCACCACGCTTTGCGCAGGGGTCTCCAGCCGCTCGATGAGGTAGCGCGGTGTCGGGGCTCCCTGGGGGCCGGGGGCGGTCTGCCCGGTGTGCGTGCCCAGCGCCACGCCCAGCGTGTCCTGGGCAATGAGCGCCACGGACCACGAGCTGCCGTCTTCCCTGGGCAGGCACAGGCCCGCTGTGCAGGCATCGTCAAAGGCCTCCAGGGCCGGGTTGCGGGTGGTGATGTCCTGCTCCCCGTCGCGCAGCGCGGCCTCGGCGGCCTGGAAGGCGATGTGCCAGTCGTTGCGGTTGCCCGTGGACCGGCCCTGCAGCAGGCCCATGTTCATGGCGGCCAGCGACAGCATCACCAGGGCCATCATGATGATCATGGTGGTGATGAGCGCTAGGCCGCCCTGTGTCCGTATTTGTTTCCGTGTCCTTGCCATGCTCATTCCACCCGGTTTCGCAGCGTGAAGACCGCGCTGAATTCACGGTACAGCCGCCGGTCGGCGGCGGTGGCGCGCCGGGGGGCGCCGTTGCTGTCGCGATAGAAGGTGTAGCTCTGGGGTGCGTGCAGCAGCGCACCCATGCCAGGCGCGGAGGCCATGAGAAGGCGCACTTCCACGGCGCGCACGGCAGGAGGCGGTGGTGGCGGAGTCGGACCCGGCGTCGTCGCTCTGCCGGCCAGGCCGGAGCCGGTGTTGTTCCATACGCTGTTGCCCGGCGCCTCTTGCTGCACGGCGGCCGAGGGCTGGCCGTGTATGGACTCGATCTTGAGATCCACGGCCCCTTCGGCCAGCATGCGGCAGCTCAGGTCGTTGGCTTTGCCTTGCCCGGGCATGGGATCGATCTGGCTGCTGGAGCAGTGGATGAGGCCGGTGGCGCTGCCGTTCTTGAGCCGCCCGATGAAGAACAGGTCATTGACTGCGGGCAGCACGCGTGCGTCGCGCTTGAGGAGCGTCAGGCCGCAGGCGCCCCGGTCCGGGGAGAAACCGGAAATTCCCGATCCGGGCGGGGGCTGGATGCAGGTATCCAGGAGCGCCCGGCGGGAAATGTAGGTCTGCGAGCAATCGGTCGCGACGACCACATCGTTGTCGCTCAGTTGCTGGCTGCTCTTGTGCGTGCCCGTGCCCGCTGTCCTGAGCACGTCCGACCGGGCGCTGGCCTGGGCGGGGACATCTTCCGCGAAACTGGTCCAGGCATCCTGTGCCTGTCCGCGCCGGATGCCTATGGGGTCCAGCAGGTTCCAGTGGGGCCCGAGCCTTTCGGGCTCGGCGATGAAGGGGGGAACCTTGGTCAGGGCCGTGCTGCAGCCCGTGAAGCCCGCATTGCGCACCGCCTGGCCCATAACGCCAAAGCTCAGGCGTGCATCGCTTTGCATGCGCGCCAGTGCATTTTCATGGCGCAGCAGGCCTCTTGCGTTCACATACAGTCCCACCAAGGCGGCCAGGAGAAACAGGGCGATGACCACCGCCACCATGAGTTCCACCAGGGTCAGGCCCTGTTGCGGGCCTTGCTGCGGGCCACGGGATGCCAGCCGATCTCTCATGGGATGACCTCGATGCTGTGTTCTTCGGGGTTTCCATCCCCGCTGCGGGAATGGCTCCAGGTCACGGTGATGAGGGTCTTGCCTTGGGCCGTCTTGACGCTGCCCTGGCCCTGGGCCAGGGCGTTGCCCAGGTCCCTTTGCCACAGGCACAGCCTGTACTGGGCATGGGCCTTGTCGTCGCCGCCTTCGCCAGGGTCGCTGCAGGATCTGGGCGCGGTGCCGCCACCGCCGTCGAAGTCGCCTGCCAGTGCGCCCCGGCGGTTGGCGCGCAGGCGTTCCACCATCTCGGCGGCCTTTTGCACGGCCGCCGTGCGCTGGTAGGAGGCATTGAGGTCGCCCAGGTTCTGATAGAGCCCCTTGAGGGTGCCCAGCAGGCCGGCGGAAATGACCACCAGGGTGACCATGACCTCCACCAGCGTGAAGCCTGCCTGCGATGCGGCAGCTGCGGAGGGGGTGGGAGCGGGGTGTGGATCCTTCCTGTCCATGCGAAGTCCTCGCTTGTGTTCAGAGGCCGGAAGCGGCGCCGGCGCAGTCCACGGCTTGCGGCTTGCTGCTGCCAGAGGCGCGGGGCAACGGGTCGCGCGGTGCCAGGTCCTGCAGGCCACCGGCATACATGGCGATATGGCGGGCGGGCAGGTGCCGGGCGCGACTCGGGCAGGCCGTGAAGGTCACGTCGGGGTTGCAGGGGTAGGCCACGCGGTGGACCTGCTCGGCGCCCGGTGCGCCCCGGCGGGCCGTGGGCCAGCAGATCTGCCCGTCCGGAAGCGCGTGTACGGCGTGGCCCGCCGATTTCATGCCCTGGCCGCCCGTCGGATACCAGGCGAAGAGATCCACGCTGCGCACGCTGGGAAACACCCTGAGGACCTGGTCGTCCTCGTCGATCACGCGGGGGGTGCTGCCGTCGCTGAAGGCGATCAGCTCGCCGGACCAATCCTGGAGCCCCTGATAGGGACCACTGCCGATGGCGGTGTCGCTGCAGGCCTTGCGGTCCGCGCTGGCAGGGCAGATGGTGATGCGCTGGTTGCGTCGTCCCGCCTCGTGCTGGGCCATGCGCAGGGCCGCGGACAGGCGCATCAGTGCGGACTCCTGCTGGCTGGTCTGCACCATGTCGTTCATGTTGGGGGCGGCAATGGCCAGCAGGATGACCACCACAGCCAGGGTCACCATGATCTCCACCAGGGTGAAGCCCTGGTGGCGCCCTGCGGGCGGCGCAGGCATGCCGCCGGCTTCGCGGCGCCGCTGGCATGCCGCATGCGCAATGAATGGAATGCGCAAATGAAAAGCGAAGGAGTACTCCTGCATTGCCTGTCCCGTGTATTCGTTCCTGTGTATTCCTGTGGTGGTCATAGGCGAATCCTGAATATCCGGCAATGGAGGCATTGCCGGAGATGCCGATTTCCTGGATATGGCAAGTGTTTCGAGGCGCGTCTATTGCCTGCGTGATTTTCAAAAAGAGTGGCAGCTTTATGAAATTGCCTTGAGGCCCGCGAATTCTCTAGGCTCACTGCAAATGATGTCAAGGCTTTTCAGAAAATCTGAGTCCTTCTTTTTGCCCCCCGGGACGCTTGTATCTGCCTTATGGGAATGCTCCTATTTGATTTCTAGGATTGTTCCTGTTTGCATTTTCCTGGCGTGCGCGGGATTATCTTCTGACGCCTGTATTTCAGCGGATTCAATGAATGGAAGACCTGTTTGTTTCCGGTATTGCGATGATCCCGGGCCGGCAAAAACGCATTGGCCGGGGATGTGGATTCGACGGAGTGGGCGAGGCGGGGAAAGAGGGGCCGTCAATGGCCCCCTCACTCCATCGGGTCAAGACAGGCGGCTGCCGCCTGGATCACGCAGTCCGTCAGCCGCTGCAGGCTGGCCTGCGCATTGCGCGCATGGGCCCAGTACATGGGAATGTCCAGATCGTTGCCGGGCAGCAGCTCCACCAGGCTGCCTTCGGCCAGTTGCGCGCCGATCATCAGCGGCGGGTGCATGCCCCAGCCCATGCCCAGCTCGCAGGCCCGCGTATAGCCCTGGTTGGACGGCAGAAAGTGGCGCGGCGTGCTGCGCCGGCCTTCCGCGCCCAGGCGCTGCAGCCACTGGTCCTGCAGGCTGTCCTTGCGGCCATAGCTCATCATGGGCGTGCGTGCCATGGCCTCGGGCGTGATGCCGTCCTTGAGGTAGCGGCGGATGAAATCGGGACTGGCGGCCGCCACGTAGCGCATGCGTCCCAGCGGCCAGGTGTTGCAGCCCGGAATGGCCGAGGACGTGGCCGTGACGGCGGCCAGCACCTCGCCCTCGCGGATGCGCTTGGCCGTGTGGTCCTGGTCGTCGATGCTGATGTCCAGCAGCTCGTTGCCGTCGCGCGTGAAGGCGGACATGGCGTCCATGAACCAGGTGGACAGCGAGTCGGCATTGACGGCCAGCTTGAGCGTGGGCAGGGCCGTCTGGCCCTCGGGCACCAGTTCGGGGTTCTTGCGGCGCAGGTCGTTTTCCAGCAGGGCGACCTGCTCCACATGCAGGCACAGGCGGCGGCCTGCCTCCGTGCCTGAACAGGGCTGGCCGCGCAGCACCAGCACCTGGCCCACGCGCTCTTCCAGCAGCTTGATGCGCTGGGAGACGGCCGAGGGCGTGACGTGCAGCTTGCGCGCCGCGCGTTCGAAGCTGCCTTCGCGCACCACGGCTGCCAGGGCTTCGAGTCCGGCGTAGTCGAGCATTTAGATATTCTTCATTTGATTGAGTAAATGTAATTTTACTTAACCATTTGCGAGCCAGACAATCCCTGCCCATGTGGACTGCAAATGTTTCTTCTTCCTGGCTGGCGGGCTTCACGGTCTGCCTGTCGCTCATCGTCTCCATCGGAGCCCAGAACCTGTATGTGCTGCGCCAGGCCGTGCACGGCCAGCATGTACGCGCCTGCGTGGCATGGTGCGTGGTCAGCGACGTGGTGCTCATCGGCCTGGGCGTGGCGGGCATGGCCCGGCTGCTGGGCGACAACCCCGACCTGGCCCGCTACCTGACGCTGGGCGGCGCCCTGTTCCTGCTGGCCTATGGGCTGATCGCGCTGTGGCGCATGGCCATGGCGCCCGATGCGCAACTGGCGGCATCGGGCGGGCAACTGGCCCCGCGTGGCCTGCTGGGCGTGGTCTCCACGCTGGCCGTGATCACCCTGTTCAACCCCCATGTCTATCTGGACACGGTGCTGCTCATGGGCTCCATCGGCGCGCGCCAGGAAGGCGTGCTCAAGTGGGTCTATGTGGTGGGCGCCGCATCGGCCAGCCTGTCGTGGTTCGTGGCGCTGGCCTTTGCGGGCCGCCGCATGAAGCGCCTGTTCGAGAAGCCGCAGGCCTGGCGCATTCTCGATGGCCTCACGGGCGTGATGATGCTGGCGCTGGCCTGGTGGGTGGCTGGCAGCGCGTTGGCACCGGCAGTTGGCTGACGGCGCAGATCAGTCTGCGGCCGGGGCTTGTTCGCCGGGCGCCCAGGTGCCCACGGCCTCGATGAGGTTCCAGCTGTTGCATTCGATGCAGTAGTGGCCCGTGGCGCCGGTCTTCTGGCTGGTCGCCTCGATGACGACCTTGTGGCCATGGCGCTGGGCCTCGGACAAGGGCTGGATCTTGTCGTAGTTGTATTGCTCGGCCAGGTCGCCCCTGAAGGAAATGGTGATGCGCTCGCGCTTGGGATAGTAGTCACGCTCGTACTTGTCGAGGGTGCGTGTGGCGACGAGGCGGGCCATGCTGTCCGGTGAAGGTGCGCTCAAAGCAGTCTCCTGGTGTATGTCTAGGTTGTGTCAACTTGTTTCATTGTCGGGCTTGTGTTCTGCCATCGGCAACTGCAGCCCGGTCTTGATGCGTTCCAGAGCGATCGAGGTGGTGTAGCGCCGGATGTTGTCGTCTCCGGAGAACAGCCGCGCCGCCAGCGCCTGGTACTCCTGCATATCGGCAGCCGTGACGATCAATGAATAGTCGGCTTCCCCGGTCACGTAGTAGCACTGCTGCACGGCGGGCTCGCGCGCCACGCGCGCGCGAAAGGCCAGGGACAGGTCCGGGCGCTCGTTGGCCAGCTGCACGTTGATGAGCACGGTGAGCGGGCGCCCCGTGCGCACGGGATCGATCACGGCCACGTTGGCCGTGATCACACCCAGCTCCTGCAGGCGCCGTATGCGCCGCTGCACGGCCGGTGCCGAAAGGTGTACCTGCTCGGCAATGAGGCGCTGCGGCGTGAGGTTGTCGCGCTGGAGCACGTCGAGGATGGCGCGGTCAAAAGTATCGAGTGCGATGGCGGGCATGGGGGAGGGGCGGAAAACGGGTGCGGGGCGGTCGGAAAGAGCGAATATTGCGCGAAGAGGCCCCAAAACGAGCCTTTTGCAACGCTGGCCTGCAATATCGTACGGGCCATGACAACAAACACCACATGGAACCGCGCCTGGCCCCTGCTGGCCGTGCTGGGCTCGGTCACGGCACTGGGCGTGGGCACTTCACTGGCCAAGCAGCTTTTTCCGGTGCTGGGCGCCCAGGGCACTTCGGCATTGCGCGTGGGCTTTGCCGCGCTGATCCTGGTGGCCATCTGGCGGCCCTGGCGCTGGACGCTGGCCCGCCCCCAGGCCTGGGCGCTGCTGCGTTTCGGCGTGGCGCTGGGCGCCATGAACCTGCTGTTCTACATGGCGCTGCGCACCATTCCCTTTGGCCTGGCCGTGGCCATCGAATTCTCCGGTCCGCTGGCCGTGGCCATCTACCACTCGCGCCGGCCGGTGGACTTTGTCTGGCTGGCGCTGGCCGTGGCGGGGCTGGCCCTGATTTTGCCGATAGGGGGCGCCGGCGCGGGCGGATTGGTGCTGGAGCCCGTGGGCATTGCCTGCGCCGTGGGCGCTGCCATCTGCTGGGCGCTGTACATCCTGCTGGGCCAGCGGCTGGGCAGCATTCCCAGCGGCCAGGCCGTGTCGCTGGGCCTGGTGTTCGCTGCCATGGTGGTGGTGCCCTTCGGCGTGGCCGAGGCGGGGGCCAAGCTGCTGCAGCCATCCATACTTCTTTTCGGGTTGATGGTTGCGGCCATCTCCAGCGCCTTGCCCTACACGCTGGAGATGATGGCCCTGCGCCGCCTGCCGCCCGCCACCTTCGGCATCGCGCTTGCAACTGAGCCCGCGATAGCCGCCCTCATGGGCATGCTGCTGCTGCATGAGCAACTGGTGGGAACGCAGTGGCTGGCCATTGCCTGCATCATGGGCGCGGCCATGGGCAGCGCCATCACGCGGCCGGCTGCTGCGGCCAAGGCGCCGGCGGAGGTGGCCTCCGCAGGCTGAGGCAGGGAATGCCAGCCACAAAAAAAGCGCTGCCCCGGCAGCGCTTTTTTTTCGCGGCGGTCGCAGCCGGCAAGGCTGCGGCCACCTCGCATTCAGAACGCGGGAACGACGGCGCCCTTGTACTTCTCGACGATGAACTTCTTCACATCAGGCGTGTGCAGTGCGTTCATCAGCTTGGCGATGTTGGGATCGTTGGCGCGGTCCTGGCGCGACACCACGATGTTGGTGTAGGGCGAGTCGGCACCTTCGATGAACAGCGCATCCTTGGTGGGATTGAGCTTGGCCTCGATGGCGTAGTTGGTGTTGATCAGCGCCAGGTCCACATCGCCCAGTGCGCGCGGCAGCAGCGGGGCTTCGAGTTCCTTGAACTTGAGCTTCTTGGGGTTCTTGGCCACATCCAGCGGCGTGGGCGTCAGGCTCTTGGGGTCCTTGAGCTCGATCAGGCCCTGCTTGGCCAGCAGGATCAGGGCGCGGCCGCCGTTGGAGGGGTCGTTGGGGATGGCAATGGTGGCGCCGTCCTTCAGATCCTTGACGTTCTTGATCTTCTGCGAGTAGCCGCCGAAGGGCTCCACATGGACCTTGCCATTGGGCACGGCCACCAGCGAGGTCTTGCGGTCCTTGTTGTAGCTGTCCAGGTAGGGCTGGTGCTGGAAGAAGTTCACGTCCAGCTGCTTGTCCTCGACGGCCGCATTGGGCTGCACGTAGTCGCTGAATTCCTTGATCTGCAGATCGATGCCCTGGGCCTTCAGCGCGGGCTTGATGTGATTGAGGATTTCTGCATGCGGCACGGCCGTGGCACCGACCTTGAGCACGTCGGCGGCCTGGGCTGTCAGTGCCAGCGTGGCAATCGCGATTGCGGAGAGGGCTTTCTTCAACATGACCGGAGGACTTTCTTCAACGGGTTGCGATAAAACGCCGCCGGCCCGGGAGAACGGCTCCGCGTCGGGCTTGGCGGCAGGCAGGCGCATAGTCTAGTGCTGCGCCAGGGGCCGCGTTGAACATTTTTGATATTTGGTTATAAGGCTGTGGTTTTTTATGCGGATTCTTGCGATGGCGCAGCGCGTACCATCGCCGCCATGGACTCCGAAATGCTGCAAAAGCTGGTGCAGGTGCAAATGCCCTATGGCAAGTACAAGGGCCGGCTGATCGCCGATCTTCCCGGCAACTATCTGAACTGGTTCGCACGCGAGGGCTTTCCCAAGGGAGAGCTGGGCCAACTGCTGGCGCTGATGCAGGAGCTGGACCACAACGGCCTGTCGCACCTGCTGCAGCCGCTGCGCGACGGGCGGCGCTGAAGCGCAAGGCCCCTGAGCCGGGCCCTGGCCCGGCACAGGCTCAGGGCGGAAAGCCTTCCACGGTATCCCGCAACTGAACGAGCACGGCCTCCAGTTGCGGCAGAGGCACCGAACCCAGTCCCAGGCGCAGCGCATGCGGGGCATGGGGTGTCGTTGCGTAGGCGTGGGCCTGCGATACGGCGATGCCGCACTGGGCCAGCGCCGTGGCCACCCGGTCCATCCTCAGCTCCCCGGGCAGGCGCAGCCAGAGGAAGAGCGAGCAGGGGTGGGCCAGCATCTGCATTCCTGCCAGCGCCTTGCGCGCAATCGCCTGCCGGCGCCGTGCCTCCTGCCGCATGCGTTGTTCCTGCTGCCGCACGGAGCCGCTGGCCATCCAGCGCGTGGCCATGGCCGTGACCAGGCCCGGCATGCTCCAGTGGCTGGCGCGCACCACGGCCTTGACGCGGCCTGCCCATGCCTGGGGCACCACCATGAAGCCGAAGCGCAACCCGCTGGCCACGCTTTTCGAGAGGCTGGAGACGTGAATGCAGCGCTCTGGCGCCAGCGTTGCGAGGGCTGCGGGCGCCTTGCCTGCCAGAAAGGCATAGGCAGCATCCTCGATCAGCAGGCAATCGTGGCGCCTTGCGATCTCCACCAGGCGCTGGCGCTGCGCCAGCGGCATCACCCATCCCAGGGGGTTGTGCAGCGTGGGCATGGCATGGATGGCGCGTATGCGCCGGCGTGCGCACAGCCGCTCCAATGCATCGAGGTCGGGACCCTCGTCAAGGGCAGGGACCGGCTGTAGGTCCAGGTCCTGGAGCTCGGCCAGCATCCTGAAGCCCGGGTAGGTCAGCGCGTCCACGGCCACCGCATCGCCGGGCCGCAGCAGCGCACGCACGGCAATGTCCAGTCCTTGCTGCGCGCCGTTGACCAGGAAGATGCGTTCCGGCTCGGCAGCCAGGCCGCGTTCGCGGGCAAGGAAGTCGGCCACGATGCGCCGCTCGTGCAGCCGGCCGCCGGGCGGCTGCTGGTGCATGAGCGCAGCCAGGTCGCCCGAAGCAGCCAGCTCGCGCAGCATGGAGCGCAACAGCCCGGCCTGCCCCGGCCAGGTGGGATGGTTGAAGGACAGGTCGGCCGTGTCCGAACTCAGGCGGGATTCGTCGCTGCCATCCCATTCGCGCTGCTGCGGCCGATCCCGCACAAAGGTGCCGCGCCCGGTTTCGCCGATGACCAGGCCGAGGGAGGCCAGCCGCGCATACACCTTGCTGGCGGATGCCACGGCCATGCCATGGCGGGCCGCGAGGTCGCGGTGCGTGGGCATCAGCGTGCCGGGAGCGAGCCGGCCGGCGCGGATGTCTTCGGCCAGCCGTTCAGTCAGCAGAGCAACGCGAGAGGCAGCCATGGAGTGTAGTTAGGACAATTTTTTGATTGTTCCAGTCTAGGTCATCACACTGGCGAGACGGGCATTCCCGGGCCTTGCCCTCCCGCTCCAGACAGGAAATCCATGCATCTTCCCCGCACTTATCTCCCCGTGCTCGACTATCTGCAGCGGCAGATCGAAGGGCGGCTTGCCGCAGACGAGGCCACGCACATGCGCTATCCGACCGCGATCTCGCAGATGCTGGGGTTTCGCATAGTGGCCGTCGGCGAAGCCATGGCCGTCGTGGAGTTCGACGCCGATGCGCAGCGCCATGGCAACCAGCAGGGCACGGTCCATGGCGGGATGCTGTGCGAACTGGCCGATGCTGCCATAGGCACGGCGCATTCCACTTTGATGGAGCCAGGCCAGAGTTTCACCAGCATCGACCTGAAGGCGGCCTTCCTGCGCCCGGTCTGGCGCTCCAGGCTGTGCGCGCGGGCGTGGGCCGAGCACCGTGGGCGCACGATCAGCCACTACCGCTGTGAAATCGAGCGTGATGATGGCAAGGCCGTTGCGAGCATCGCCAGCGCCGTGTTGACGCTGCGTGGAGAGCATGCGCAAGGCCGTTGAAGCAGCCGCTGGACAAAACAGAAAGGCCGCGACAGGCGCGGCCTTTTGCAAGGAGCAGGCGGTTTACTTGGCGGCGGCGCGGGCGGCTTCTGCCTTGGCCTTGGCTTCATCGGCCTTGCGCTGCAGCTCGGCTGCCTCGGTTTCGGCGGCCTTGGCCTTGGCTTCGGCCTCCTTGGCGGCAGCGTCCTTTTCAGGGGTCATGGCGCCGGCCAGCGCATTGCCGGCCATGGAGCCGGCGACGGCGCCCACGGCGGCGGCGCCCAGCGTGCCCATCATGCCCGGGCCTGCAGCACCTGCAGTGGCAGGTGCCGCTGCCGGAGCGGCGGCTGCGGCGGGCGCGGCCGGCGTTGCTGGCGTGGCAGGAGCTGCCGGGCTGGCAGGCGTTGCCGCCTTGCTGGCGGTGGGCGCCGCAGGCGCTGCGGGCTGGGCAGGGGCCTTGCCGATCGACGCCGGGCGCACGGACTTGCCGCCGCTGCCCATGCGCTTGGCCTGGGCCAGCGTGGGCACGGTCAGCGAGGCAATGGCCAGGGCGATCACGGAGGCAGTGGTGCGGAACGAAGTCTTCACGAAGGTTTTTCCAATCATGGTGGTCATGTGCACGGTCGGCGCAGGCGGGCCTGCGCCGGTCGGAGCGCCACAGGTCGCCCGTCTGCGGGCAGGCCTGCGGCCTTGGGTGTCACATGGGGATGGGGCAGGAGATTCCAAGCACCGGCATGCGGATACGCCGGTGTGCAGCCTGCTGTTGTAGGAGAGCCACCGGCGCTGAGGCGGTGGCCTATGGGGCTGCGTCAAGCATTGTAGAAAAGACCGGGGCCTGCCGGAAAAGCAAGCCCACAAAACATTCTCAGCTATTGATTGCGGAGCAGTGCAGCGGCCTGCGCCAGCCCCCGCCGCCGGTTTTCAGCGCAGCACTTCCAGCAGGCGGTCCAGGCCGCCTTCGGTGATGGAGACCTTGGCCTCGTTGCGCACGCGCGGCTTGGCGTGGTAGGCCACGGACAGGCCTGCGACCTGCATCATGGGAATGTCGTTGCTGCCGTCGCCCACGGCGATGCACTGGTCGGGGCGAATGCCCAGCAGCGAGGCGACTTCCAGCAGCGTGCGGCGCTTTTCGGCGCCGTCGCAGATGTCGCCCCAAGGCTGCTCGATCAGGCCGCCGGTCAGCGCGCCATCGCGCATCTCCAGCACGTTGGCACGCACGAAGTCGATGCCCAGCATGCCGCGCACGTGCTCGGCAAAGTAGGTGAAGCCGCCCGAGACCAGCAGCACCTTCAGGCCTGCAGCCTGGGCTGCGCGCACCAGGGTTTCGGCGCCTGGGGAGAGCTTCAGGCGCTCGGCCAGCACGCGGGCCATGTCGGCCTCGGTCACGCCGACGAGCTTGCCCACGCGCTGGCGCAGGCTGTCCTTGAAGTCGGTGATCTCGCCGCGCATGGTGGCTTCGGTGATGGCCGCGACCTCGGCCTTCTTGCCGGTGGCGTCGGCGATCTCGTCGATGCATTCGATGGTGATCAGCGTCGAGTCCATGTCGAACGCGATGAGCTTGTAGTCGGCCAGCTTCAGTGGCGGCTGGATGCCGCGGATCAGCAGTCCGGGCGCGAATTCGGTGACATCGGTCATGGGTGGGGCAGCAAAAAGGGACGGGCCGCCGGGCTGGCGGGTATCAGGCGCGAATCATATCCAGAGCCAGGGCCGCGCGGCGCAGTCACTGGCCTTGGCACTGCGGCGCGCCACGGCTTGTGCCTGGATGCGCCCTCAGGGCGCGGGTGGGCGGCGCAGGTAGATGGCATCCGACCAGGTGGCCAGCCATTGGGGGCGGAACACCACGAAGATGGCCGTCACCATGCCGGTGACCACGGCATCGCCCCAGGCCATGAGCCAGCGCGCAATGCGCGACAGGTCCTCGTTGACACCGGGAAGCGAGTGGCCTGCGGCCTGGGCCAGCAGGGCCGAGATGAAAACGCACAGCACCGTGCCCGCAAAGCCGCGCGCGAGAATGAAGACAAAGATCTGGTGCGGCAGCCAGCGCCGCAGCGCCGCGCCCCAGAGCATGGCCAGCGTGGCGGGCACGATGCCCTGCCAGACCGAGATGCCCAGCGCATCTCCCCAGCCCAGGGCCGGCGACAGCAGGGCGGCCAGCCCGCCCACGACGAGCAGCAGCGGCACGGCCAGAGGCCAGCCCAGCATGAGCACCACCAGCGGCGCCGAGGACCACTGCAGTTGCAGCGGCATGCGGTGCAGCGTGGGCAGGGCCCAGATCCAGGGCAGCAGCACGAGTACGGCCAGCAGCGGCGTGACCAGGGGCGAGGCCATGCGGTCCAGCGGCCCGCCCGGGCCCGGGCGGCCGGCCAGCATGCGCCAGGGGCGCAGCCACAGCGCGGCGGCCAGGGCCAGCAGGGCGATGCTCGCTTCGAGGAACATGGCTAGGACAACCCTTCTATGCGGGCTGGGCCGCCTTTGCCTCCACCAGCGGCTGGCCCAGGCTGCGCAGCACGTCGCGCACCATCTGGGCGCGGTCCTTGGGATTGTCCAGGGCGCGCTCTATGCGCAGCTTCTCGTTGCCGGCCAGCTTGATGTGCTTGTTCTTCTGGATGAGGTGGATGATGGCCATCGGGTCCACCGGCGGCTGGGGCTTGAAGGTGATGTTGATGACGCCGGGCGCCGCATCGACCTTGATCACGCCGTAGGGCTGGGACAGCACGCGCAGGCGGTGCACGTCGATCAGCGTCTGCGCCTGGGGCGGCAGCTTGCCGAAGCGGTCCACGATTTCTTCGAGCAGGGTGTCGATCTGGTCGCTGGTGCGGGCCGTGGCCAGTTTCTTGTAGAAGGACAGGCGCAGGTGCACATCTCCGCAGTAGTCGCCCGGCAGCAGGGCCGGCGCGTGCAGGTTGATGTCGGTGGAGGCCGACAGCGGGCTGAGCAGATCGGGCTCCTTGCCGGCCTTGAGGCTGCGCACGGCCTCGGACAGCATCTCGTTGTAGAGCTGGAAGCCCACCTCCATCATGTTGCCGCTCTGGTTCTCGCCCAGCACCTCGCCGGCGCCGCGGATTTCCAGGTCGTGCATGGCCAGGTAGAAGCCCGAGCCCAGTTCCTCCATCTGCTGGATGGCCTCCAGCCGCTGCTGGGCCTGCTTGGTCAGGCTGTCCAGGTCGGGCACCATCAGGTAGGCATAGGCCTGGTGGTGGCTGCGGCCCACGCGGCCGCGCAGCTGGTGCAGCTGGGCCAGGCCGAATTTGTCGGCGCGGCTGATGAGGATGGTGTTGGCGCTGGGCACGTCGATGCCCGTCTCGATGATGGTCGAGCACAGCAATATGTTGTAGCGCTGGGCCACGAAGTCGCGCATGACGCGCTCGAGCTCGCGCTCGGGCATCTGGCCGTGGGCCACGGCGATGCGGGCCTCGGGCAGGATTTCCTCGAGCTTTTGCTTGCGGTTCTCGATGGTCTCGACCTCGTTGTGCAGGAAGTAGCACTGGCCGCCGCGCTTGAGCTCGCGCAGCACGGCCTCGCGGATCACGCCCGTGCCCTCGTTGCGCACAAAGGTCTTGATGGCCAGGCGCCGCTGGGGCGCGGTGGCGATGACGGACAGGTCGCGCAGGCCTTCCAGCGCCATGCCCATGGTGCGCGGGATGGGCGTGGCCGTCAGCGTGAGCACGTCCACCTCGGCGCGCATGGCCTTCATGGCTTCCTTGTGGCGCACGCCGAAGCGGTGCTCCTCGTCGATGATCAGCAGGCCCAGGTTCTTGAACTGCGTGGACTCGGACAGCAGCTTGTGCGTGCCCACGACGATGTCCACCGAGCCGTCGGCAATGCCCTTGACGGCCGCCGTGATCTCCTTGCCCGAGCGAAAGCGCGAGACTTCGGCCACCTTGATCGGCCACTTGGAGAAGCGGTCCACCAGGGTCTGGTAGTGCTGCTCGGCCAGCAGTGTGGTGGGCGCGAGGAAGGCCACCTGCTTGCCGCCCGTGATGGCCACGAAGGCCGCGCGCAGCGCCACCTCGGTCTTGCCGAAGCCCACGTCGCCGCAGACCAGGCGGTCCATGGGCTTGGGGCTGATCATGTCCTGGATCACGGCGTGGATGGCGGCGCGCTGGTCCGCCGTTTCCTCGAAGCCGAAGTCGTTGGCGAACTGCTCGTAGTCCTGGGGCGAGTAGCGGAAGGCATGGCCCTGGCGTGCGGCGCGGCGTGCGTAGATGTTCAGCAGCTCGGCCGCGGAGTCGCGCACCTGCTCGGCCGCCTTGCGCTTGGCCTTTTCCCACTGCGTGCCGCCGAGCTTGTGCAGCGGCGCGTCCTCGGGTGAGACGCCCGTGTAGCGGCTGATCAGCTGCAACTGGCTGACGGGCACGTAGAGCACGGCGTTGCCAGCGTACTCCAGGTGCAGGAATTCCTGCACGGCCGGCGTGCCGTCGGGGTTCTTCTGGCCCATGTCCATGTGGACCAGGCCCTGGTAGCGGCCGATGCCGTGGTCCGAGTGCACCACGGGGTCGC
This sequence comes from Delftia sp. DT-2, assembly GCF_028401915.1. Classification (NCBI taxonomy): domain Bacteria; kingdom Pseudomonadati; phylum Pseudomonadota; class Betaproteobacteria; order Burkholderiales; family Comamonadaceae; genus Delftia; species Delftia sp. DT-2. The sequence goes on along the minus strand of NZ_JAQOTI010000004.1, from coordinate 319,348 downwards.
CCACCTTGAGTTCGGACAGGTCCTTGATCAGTGCCTCGACATCGCTGACCTGCTCCTGCCGGCGGCGCCTGCGGCCCGTGGGGCTGGTGGCGAACAGCTCGGTCTCGGTGACGAAGTCCAGGCCTTCCTCCACCCAGGCAAAGCCGTTCATCAGCCCGGCCGTGGCAATGCCCACCTTCTCGCCCGCATCGCCCTGGAACTCGGCCAGCGAATCGAAGACCGGCGGGTTCACGCCCGAGGCGCGGAAGAAGTCCAGCAGGCTTTCGCGCCGGCCATCGGACTCGGCCAGCAGCAGGACGCGGTGGGCGCTGGCGGCAATGTGCCTTTGCAGGCGCGCCAGAGGGTCTTCCGCGCCGCGCACCACGGACAGGTCCTCCAGCTTCTGGAAGATGGCGCTGTCGGCCACGTCCTCGGTGCCTGGGCGCAGCGCGAGCTGGGCGTGCTCCTTGGCACGCGTGTAGAACTGGTCGGCGGACAGGAACAGCACCTCGGGCGGCAGGGCCGGGCGCTCGGGGTCGCCCTGCACCAGTCGGAAGCGCTCCTTGGTGTCCTGCCAAAAGCGCTGGAAGGCCGGCTCCAGGTCGCCATGCATGACCACGGTGGCATCGGCGCCCAGGTAGTCGAAGACGGTGGCCGTTTCGTCGAAGAACAGCGGCAGGTAGTACTCGATGCCGGCCGTGGCAATGCCCTGGCCCATGTCCTTGTAGATGCGGCTGCGCGTGGGATCGCCCTCCAGCAGCTCGCGCCAGCGCTGGCGGAACTTGGCGCGCGCGTCCTCGTCCATGGGGAACTCGCGGCCCGGCAGCAGGCGCACCTCTGGCACGGGGTAGAGGCTGCGCTGGGTGTCGGGGTCGAAGGTGCGGATGGAGTCGATCTCGTCGTCGAACAGGTCCACCCGGTAGGGCTGCAGCGAGCCCATGGGAAACAGGTCGATCAGGCCGCCCCGCACCGCGTACTCTCCATGGCTGACCACCTGGGAGACATGCTGGTAGCCGGCCAGCGTCAGCTGGGCCTTGAGTTTGGCCTCGTCCAGCTTCTGGCCGCTCTTGAACTCGAAGGTGTAGCCGGCCAGGAAGGAGGGCGGCGCCAGCCGGTACAGCGCCGTCGTGGCAGGCACCAGCACCACGTCGGCGCCATGCTCCTTGTCGCGCTGGTTGATGCGCCACAGCGTGGCCAGGCGCTCGCTGATCAGGTCCTGGTGGGGAGAGAAGCTGTCGTAGGGCAGGGTCTCCCAGTCGGGGAACAGCGCGCAGCGCAGGCCCGGGGCGAAGAAGGCCATCTCGTCGATCAGCCGCTGGGCATCCGAGGCGTCGGCCGTGACGATGGCTGTCACCCGGCCTGCCGCCTTCTCGCGCTCGCCCAGGCGGGCCAGCAGCAGGGCGTCGGCGCTGCCCACGGGGCGGGGCAGGGTGAAGCGTTTTCCGGGAGTGAGCTTGGGCAGTTCCATGGTGCTTGGACGTGGGCGCCGCAGCGCCTGGGCGAAGTAACGACAAAACCCCTCGGCACGCGCAGAGGGGTATCGAAGCATTTTAGCCAGCACGCATGGCGGCCATGCAGGCATGCCCGCATGGCCATGGCGGCACATGGCCGTCACTACAATGCGCCACCATGACAGATCTGCTTGCGGCGGCTGCGCCCGCATCCCTGGAGCCGGCCCGCCTGTGGGCCTTGATCCCCTGCGCGGGCACGGGCTCGCGCGCCATCGCACCCGATGCGCCTGCGCCTGAACTGCCCAAGCAATACCACCTGGTGGCCGGTGCGCCCATGGTGGCGCACACGCTGGCCGCCTTTGCGGGTGCAACGCGCGTACACCACACGCTGGTGGTGATCGCGCCCGGCGATGATTTCTGGCGCCAGGGCCTGCCGGGCCCGTCGCCCACGCGCTACTCCACGGCGGCATGCGGAGGCGCCACGCGGGCCGAATCCGTGACCAACGGCCTGAAGGAGCTGCTGGCGCGCGGTGCGGGCGCGCATGACTGGGTGCTGGTGCACGACGCCGCGCGCTGCCTGGTGACGCCCGCGCTCATCGATGCCCTGATCGACGCCTGCGAGCACGATGCCGTGGGCGGCCTGCTGGCGCACAAGCTGCCCGACACGCTCAAGACGGCCGTGGCCGGGCCCAGCGGGGTGCGCGTGGCGGGCACGGTGGACCGCAGCGACAAATGGCTGGCGCAGACGCCGCAGATGTTCCGCATCGCGCCGCTGCTCGATGCGCTGCAGCACGCCGGCTCGGCCGTGACCGACGAGGCCAGTGCCATGGAGGCCGTGGGCCAGCGCCCGCGCCTGGTGCCCGGCGGCGCGCAGAATTTCAAGGTCACCTATCCGGACGATTTCGCGCTGGCCGCCGCCGTGCTGTCGCAGCGCGAGCGCAGCACCACGCTGGAGCGATACCGGGGCCAGCGCGACCATCCGCAGGCGTCGGGCAATCCATTTTTCTGAACCTGGAATGTTTCACATGAATTTTCGTATTGGCGAGGGCTGGGACGTGCATGCCCTGGTGCCCGGGCGCAAGCTGATCCTGGGCGGCATCGAGGTGCCGCACGAACTGGGGCTGCTGGGCCATTCCGATGCCGACGTGCTGCTGCACGCCATCACCGACGCGCTGCTGGGCGGCGCGGCGCTGGGCGACATCGGCCGGCATTTCCCCGACACCGACCCCGAATTCCGTGGCGCCGATTCGCTGGTGCTGCTGGTGGAAGCGGCGCGCCGCGTGCGCGCCACGGGGCTGGAGATCGGCAACATCGACAGCACCATCATTGCCCAGGCCCCCAAGCTGGCGCCGCACATTCCTGCCATGCGCGAGCGCATCGCCACGGCGCTGGGGCTGGCGCTGGACCAGGTCAACGTCAAGGCCAAGACGGCCGAAAAGCTCGGCCCCGTGGGCCAGCAGCAGGCCATGGAGGCGCGCGCTGCCGCCTTGCTGTTCCGCGCCTGACCAGCGGGGTGCCATCCCCATGCAAAAGGCCCCGGCGATCGGTCAACGATCGCCGGGGCCTTTGTATCTGCCGCACGTATCTGCCGAACGCGCGCTGCGGGCTCAGTCCTCTCCGTCCAGGGCGCCGTCCTGCGCACGCGGGGGCAGCTGGCGCTTGATCTGCGGGCGCTGCAGACGCTGCTCGGGCTCGGCACCCTTGGCCACGCCCGAGGCACGCTGCAACTGCACATGGGCAACCAGCCCGCCCGTGGAGGAGTTGGACAGCGCAAACACGCCGCCCATGCGCTGCACCGTCTTGTCCACGATGGACAGGCCCAGGCCCGCGCCCGCTGCGGCCGTGCGCGCGGAGTCGCCACGGAAGAAGGGCTGGGTCAGGCTGGCCAGCTGCTCGGGCGGCACGCCACGGCCATGGTCGCGGATGCGGATCACCACCCAGCTTTCGCGTTCCGATGCCGTCACATCCACGTGGGTGGTTTCGGTCTCGGGCGTCTTGCCGTAGCGGCGTGCGTTCTCGAACAGGTTGGAGATCACGCGCGCCAGTTCCACCTCGTCGGCCAGCACATAGACGCCTTCGGGCACGGCCATGCTGATCTGCAGCTCGCGGTGGTCCTGCACCGCATAGACGCAGGAGGACACCACGGCATGCAGGTTCACCGGGTTCAGGGTGACATGGTCGGGGCGGGCGTAGTCCAGGAATTTGTCGATGGTGGCGTCCAGCTGCACGATGTCGGCCACCATGTGCTCGCGCGCCACGTCGTCCACCACGCTCATCTCGGTCTCCAGCCGCAGGCGGGCCAGCGGCGTGCGCAGGTCGTGGGAGATGCCGGCCAGCATCACCGCGCGGTCCTGTTCCAGCTGGGCGAGTTTCTGCGCCATGCGGTTGAAGCCGATGTTGACCTCGCGGATCTCGCTGGTGACGGCTTCCTCGTCGAGCTGGCTGGCGTCGAAGTCGCCATCTCGCACGCGGTTGGCCGCATAGCTCAACTGCTTGAGTGGCCGGTTGATCAGGCGCGCGATGGCTGCCGCCCCCGCCAGGGACAGCAGGCCGGCCGTGATCAGCCAGATCAGCCAGGTGCGCCCGCTGGCCGGCGTGAAGCGCGAGCGGTCCATCAGCAGCCAGGTGCGGTCGCCATTGATGGTGAAGCCCACCCACAGCCCCGGCTCGCCATTGACGCTGCGCGCCACGATGGTGCCGTAGCCCAGGCGGCGCGTGAGTTCTTCGGTCAGGCGCTTGCCCAGCGTGCTCTGGTCCAGCAGCTCGAAGCTGTCGCCAGGCTCGCGCGGCAGAATGCGCACGCCTTCCTGGTCGGCCATGGTCTTGATCAGCGAGACGCGGTTGATGGCATCCGAATGCACCAGGGCCGCGCGGCTGAGGTTGACCAGCGAGGCGATCTGCTGGGCGGTGTGCAGCGTGCGCGGCTCGAACTCGAAGGCGCGCAGCGTCTGCAGCCACGCCAGGATGCTGCCCACCAACAGCAGGGCCAGCAGGCAGAAGGTACGCCAGAAAAGATTGAGTCCCAGCGGAGAGCGCGCAGTCATGCGCCGCTCGTAGTCGAGGGGCGCAGGGCTTGTGGCGTCGTGGGGCGGGACGGTGAAGGAACTCATGGAATGCGGTTCGTCATTCTAGGGGCCGGCTGCGAGATTACGCCTGTGCCGGCCAGCCTGCGTTACCGGTTGTCTCGGGTGCAGGCCAGCGGACTATCTATCGATCAGTTCGCGCCATCGGGTACGAACACGTAGCCCACACCCCAGACCGTCTGGATATAGCGCGGAGCGGCGGCATCTTCCTCGATCAGCTTGCGCAGGCGCGAGACCTGCACGTCCAGGCTGCGGTCGAAGGGCTCGAACTCGCGGCCGCGCGCCAGCAGGGCCAGCTTCTCGCGCGACAGCGGCTGGCGCGGGTGGCGCACCAGGGCCTTGAGCATGGCGAATTCGCCCGTGGTCAGCGGCAGTTCCTCGCCGTTCTTTTGCAGCACGCGCGTGCCCAGGTCGAAGGTGAAGGGGCCGAAGCTCACCACCTCGTTGTCGCCGGAAGGCGCGCCCGGCGCTTCCTGCGGCGGGCGGCGGCGCAGCACGGCATGGATGCGGGCCAGCAGTTCGCGCGGGTTGAAGGGCTTGCCCAGGTAGTCGTCGGCGCCCACTTCCAGGCCCACGATGCGGTCCACATCCTCGCCCTTGGCGGTCAGCATGATGATGGGCGTGCGGTCGTTGGCCGAGCGCAGGCGGCGGCAGATGGACAGGCCATCTTCGCCGGGCATCATCAGGTCAAGCACGATCAGGTCCACCGTTTCGCGCAGCAGGATGCGGTTCAGCGCCTTGCCATCTTCGGCAATCATGATCTCGAAGCCTTCCTGCGTCAGGTAGCGGCGCAGCAGGTCGCGGATGCGCGCATCGTCATCCACCACCAGGATCTTGTCGGTGCGGTTGGTCGTAGTGGCCATGTTCATCCTCGGTCGGTCATTTGTAACAGCCGCCATTGTTACCAGCTTGCGCCGAAAAGTCTGGACAAACCCCCGAAATATTGCCGTGTGTTACAGATGTTGCGTTTAAATTTAGAACGGAAAATGTGTCTTTAGAATATTTAACTATGGGTTTTCCATCCTGATGCATTTATCGTTGCAATAATGTTGTCAATGGAGGAGCCGGCAGGCCTGCTTGGCTCCACACCTGTCACCATCTGGCGGCATGCCGTAGCGAAAGGGCGGCATGCAGTTGTATCCCTGAACTACCTTTCATTTCAAAGGGTGAACGCATGAGCAAGCTTTCCAAACAGCTGTCCCGCCCCTGGGTCAAGTCCGTGGTCGCGGCTACTGCGCTGGCCTGTGCCAGCGGTGCCTGGGCGCAGAACGCCGCCACGGCGCCGGCACAGCCTGCCAACGTGGTGCAGTTGTCTGCAGAAGGCTCGGTGGACGTGGTGCAGGACCTGCTGACCGCCACCTTGTCGGCCACGCGCGAAGGGCGTGATGCCGCCACGGTCCAGTCCCAGCTGCAGAAGGTGGTCGAGGCCGCCATGGCCGTGACCAAGCGCAGCGCCCAGCCGGGCCAGATGGATGTGAGCACCGGCAGCTTCGGCATCTATCCGCGCTATGGCAAGGACAACAAGGTGGAAGGCTGGCAGGGCCGCGCCGAGATTCTTCTGCAGGGCCGCGACTTCGCGCGCATCACGCAGACGGCGGCCCAGGTGCAGGACATGACGCTGTCGCAAGTGGGCTTCGGCCTGTCGCGCGAGGCCCGTGAAAAGGTCGAAGGCGAGGCCCAGGCCAAGGCCATCGAGCAGTTCAAACAGCGTGCCACCACGCTGTCCAAGAGCTTCGGCTTTGCCAACTACAGCCTGCGCGAGGTCAATGTCAGCAGCAGCGACACCTCCGTGCCCATGCCGCGTCCGCGCATGATGGCCATGTCCGCCAAGGCCGCCGGCGCGGAAATGGATGCCGTGTCCGTGGAAGCGGGCAAGGCGCAGGTGATGGTCCACGTGTCGGGCTCGGTGCAGATGTATTGAGCAGGCGTGGGCCGCCCATGAAAAAAGGAGCGCCGTGGCGCTCCTTTTTTGACGTGAACCGGTGCTGGCGCGCTTACTGCGCCGCCCAGCCGCCATCCATGTTCCAGGCCACGCCGCGCACATTGGCTGCGGCGGGCGAGCAGAAGAACACCGCCAGTTCGCCCAGTTCCTCGGGCGTGGTGAACTGCATGGAGGGCTCTTTCTCGCCCAGCAGCAGCTTCTTGGCTTCTTCGTTGCTGATGCCGTGCTGCTCGGCCTTGGCGTCCACCTGCTTTTGCACCAGTGGCGTCAGCACCCAGCCGGGGCAGATGGCGTTGCAGGTGATGCCGGAGGTGGCGTTCTCCAGCGCCGTGACCTTGGTCAGCCCGACAATGCCGTGCTTGGCCGCCACGTAGGCAGACTTCTGCGCCGAACCCACCAGGCCGTGCACCGAGGCCACGTTGATGATCCGGCCCCAGCCCTTGCCGCCATCGGCCGCCTGCATCATGGGCAGGACCAGGCGCGAGGTGTGGAAGGCGCTGGACAGGTTGATGGCGATGATGGCGTCCCAGCGCTCGGGCGGGAAGTCTTCCACGCGCGCCACGTGCTGGATGCCGGCATTGTTCACGAGGATGTCGATCTGGCCGAAATTGCGCACGCTGTACTGGACCATGTCCTCGATGTCCGCCACGCGGCTCATGTCGGCGCCGTGATAGGCGACCTGGGCGCCGGCGGCCTGGCCTGCGGCCAGCACTTCGGCACGGGGGCCGTCCACATCGCCGAAACCATTGAGCACGATATTGGCGCCCTGGCGGGCCAGCGCCTTCGCGATCCCGAGGCCGATGCCGCTGGTCGAGCCGGTCACGAGGGCGGTCTTGCCTTTCAACATAGAGAGTCTCCGAATGAATGTACGATGCAACACAGCCATTATCGGCGCCGGCTCCGCGAATGCGTTTCCATGAATCATCCTACGCTGAACTACGTATCCTGCCCGGGGGTTGCCGGGCGTGCCTCACCCTGGAGCCGTACTGCCAGCCCGGCTGCTCAAGAGAATGCTTCGCACCGCATGGCTTATTGGGAATGGAATCGCACCGGCGATCCGCACCATCCCCATGTCGTGGTCTGCGTGCACGGCCTTTCGCGCCAGGGGCGTGACTTCGACGCGTTGGCCGAGCGGCTCAGCGAACGTGCCCGCGTGATCTGCCCCGATGTGGTCGGGCGTGGCGAAAGCGACTGGCTGCAGGATCCGACCGCCTACCAGGTGCCTCTTTACGCAGCCGACATGCTGGCCTTGCTGGCCCAGGTGCATGCGCAGGCGCCTGTCGAACAATTGGATTGGGTGGGCACCAGCATGGGCGGGCTGATCGGCATGGCGCTTGCGGGCCAGCCGGGGCTGCCGCTGCCGGCGCCCATTCGCAGGCTGGTGCTCAACGATGTGGGGCCTGTCATCGAGTGGTCTGCCCTGGAGCGCATAGGGCAGTACCTGGGCAAGGGCGTGCATTTTGAAAATCTTGAGCAGGCAGCCCATGCGCTGCTCTTGATTTCCGAAGGCTTCGGCCCACATAGCGAAGGGCAATGGTTGCGATTGACGCGACCTATGATGCGGCCGGCCGCCGATGGCGGCCTTGTCCTGCACTATGACCCTCAGATTGCGGTGCCCCTGCAGCACATGACGCGCGAGATGGCCCAGGCCGGCGAAGCGCTGCTGTGGCAGCTGTATGACCAGATCAAGGCACGCGTCTTGCTAGTTCGTGGTGCGCAGTCCGACCTGCTGACGGCGGCCACGGCACAGGCCATGGCGCAGCGAGGGCCGAAGGCGCATTGCGTGGAATTTGAAGGGGTGGGACATGCGCCCACCTTCGTCGCGGCAGGGCAGGTGGCCTTGCTGTGCCGGTTCTTATGGGGAGAAGAGCGCTTGCCAAGCACCATGAATCTTGCCGAGCAGGCCAGGGAGAGTGACGAATGAAGACTGCCAGCAGCGAGGCCGCCGTGCAGGCGCCTTCGCCCGGCGCAGCCGCGCCGGGCCAGGTGCCGTCGGTGCTGCCGCACCTGATCACGGCCACGTCGCAGACCCTGCCCGAACAGGTCAACGCGCTGGCGCGCGCGCGCAGCTTTGCCGAGCCGCTGATCGCCACCGAGACCATGGAGTCCGGTGAGAACACCATGGCCCATGCCGATGCGGTGGCTGCCATCCTCAAGACCATCGGCGGCTCCGAAACCATGCAGGCGGCGATCTATCTGGTGCATGCCAGCGTGCACCTCAATCGCCCGCAGGAAGTGATCGCCAAGGCCTTTGGCGAGAATTTCGCCACCCTGGCCGTGGAAACCAACAAGCTCATGCGCGTGCAGGAGCAGGCGCGCGGCGCCGAGCTGGGCGGCCAGTACCTGGACGATGAGGCCACGCAGACCGAGAACGTGCGCAAGATGCTGCTGGGTTTCTCGCGCGACCTGCGCGTGGTGCTGCTGCGGCTGGCGTCGCGCCTGCAGACGCTGCGCTACTACGCAGCCAGCAAGCGCCCGGTCTCGCCCGGCATTGCGCGCGAGGCGCTGACGGTGTTTGCGCCGCTGGCCAACCGGCTGGGCATCTGGCAGATCAAGTGGGAGCTGGAGGATCTGTCCCTGCGCTTCCTGGAGCCCGAGACCTACCGCGAAGTGGCCCGCCTGCTCGATGAAAAGCGCGTGGAGCGTGAAGCCTATATGGAGCAGATGCGCGCACGGCTGGAGGCCGACCTGCGCGCGCACAGCATCAGCGCCACCGTGCAAGGCAGGCCCAAGCACATCTACAGCATCGTCAAGAAGATGCGAGGCAAGTCGCTGAACTTCGACCAGGTCTTCGACATCCGCGCCATGCGTGTCGTCGTGCCCACGATCAAGGACTGCTACGCCACCCTGTCCTGGGTGCATGAGCAGTTCACGCCCATCGAGGCGGAATTCGACGACTACATCGCCAAGCCCAAGCCCAACGGCTACCAGTCGCTGCACACCGTGGTGCGCGACGAGACGGGCCGCGCCATCGAGATCCAGATCCGAACCCAGGCCATGCACGACCATGCCGAGCACGGCGTGGCCGCCCACTGGGCCTACAAGGAGGCGGGCACCAAGGGATACGCGGGCGTCACGGCCAGCAGCGAGTACGACGCCAAGATTGCCGTGCTGCGCCAGCTGCTGGCCTGGGGCAGCGACCTGGCGGGCGCCCACCATCGCGGCCTGTTCGAGGACCGCATCTACGTGCTCACCCCCGACGCGGCCGTCATCGAGCTGCCGCAGGGCGCGACGCCCGTGGACTTTGCCTACTCGGTGCACACCAGCCTGGGCCACCGCTGCCGCGGCGCGCGCGTGGACGGCGCCATGGTGCCGCTGAACACGCCGCTGCAAAACGGCCAGACCGTGGAGATCACCACGGTCAAGGAGGGGCGCCCCTCGCGCGACTGGCTCAACGCTGACCTCGGCTACCTGACCAGCAACCGGGCCAAGGCCAAGGTGCGTGCCTGGTTCAATGCCCAGGCCACGCACGAGACCGTGGCGCGCGGCCGCGAGGCGGTCGAGAAACTGCTGCAGCGCGAGGGCAAGACGGCCGTCAAGCTGGAGGAGCTGGCCGTTCAGCTCGGCTTCAAATCGGCCGATGCCTTGTTCGAAGTCGTCGGCAAGGATGAATACTCGCTGCGCAACATCGAGACCGTGCTGCGACCGGCCGAGGCGGAGGAGGAAGTCGAGGAATTCTCCCCGGTGCGCAAGGCACGCGGCACGGACTCGCCCAAGGGCGGCGTGCTGGTCGTTGGCGTGGACTCGCTGATGACGCAGCTGGCCAAGTGCTGCAAGCCTGCGCCGCCGGACGACATCCAGGGCTTTGTCACGCGCGGCAAGGGCGTGAGCGTGCACCGCTGCGACTGCTCCAACTTCCGTGAAATGGCAGCGCGCAATTCCGAGCGCGTGATCGACGTGGCCTGGGGCCAGCCCAAGGCGGCGGCCGTGGCCTCGGCCGTCTACCCGGTCGATGTGTCCGTGGAAGCGGCCGACCGGCAGGGCCTGCTGCGCGATATCTCCGAAGTCTTTGCGCGGGAGAAGACCAATGTCATCGGCGTGCAGACCCAATCCGTCAAGGGAACGGCCTGGATGACCTTCACCGTGGAAGTGGCCGATTCCGGTCGCCTCAACAAGGTGCTGGGCATTGTGGCCGCCGTGGCGGGCGTGCGTTCGGCACGGCGGCGCTGAGCCTGTTCGGGTATTTTTGCCGGAGCCCTGGAAAACCCGTGCTAGAATCGCTTTCTCGAACAAACACAGGCGCGTAGCTCAGCTGGTTAGAGCACCACCTTGACATGGTGGGGGTCGTTGGTTCGAGTCCAATCGCGCCTACCAATTTTCCATTGCCAGATGGAATGCAAAAAGCCTTCTGATCACTCAGAAGGCTTTTTTGTTTGGTTTTTCTGTTTGTGCGCCCGCCCACGATGGGGAGACTTGCCGGTCAAGGAGGTCAGGTGCCGACTCCGGCCTGTGCCTGCAGGTAGTCGTTTTGCAGCAGGTACATGCGGATGGCGTTGCGGTACTGGCCGTTGGCGAAGAACTCGTCGATCAGCACGCCTTCCTGCACGAAGCCTATGCGCGCGTAGATGTGGATGGCCTTTTCGTTCTCCTGGTCCACATGGAGAAAGATCTTGTGCAGGTTGAGCGTCTTGAAGCCATAGTCCAGCGCCAGCCGCGTGGCCTGGGCTGCGATGCCCTGGCCTTGCTGCTCGGGGGCGATGATGATCTGGAACTCGGCGCGCCGGTGGATCAGGTCGATCTCCACCAGCTCGACGAGACCGGCGCGATCGCCCTGGTGCTCGACGATGAAGCGGCGCTCGGTCTGGTCGTGCACGTGCGCGTCGTAGAGCGCGGAAAGCTCGTCGAAGGTCTCGTAAGGCTCCTCGAACCAGTAGCGCATGATGGCGGCATTGTTGTTGAGCAGATGCACGGAGCGCAGATCTTCGCGCTCCAGGGGTCTCAGGCGGATGCTGTGATTCATGCGCTCATTGTGCGAGAGCCGCGGTATCCGGCTGCAGGCCACGGATTACCAGCCGGTAGATCAGGTCGGCCGCCGTGTCGTAGTCGTCGGCGGTCAGTTCCGGCCGGCCCAGCAGCAGCGCGAACTGGGCCTGCTGGTCGGCGTAGGCCTGGGTCACGGACCAGAGGATGAACATCAGGTGGGTGAAATCCACGCGGGCAATCTTGCCCTGCGCCACCCAGCGCTCGAAGGCCTGCACGTCGGCTGCCAGCGCCGGGCCTACCTGGCTCGCTATGGCTTGTCCGAATCGGGGCGCACCGGCCATCACCTCGCGCGTGAACACACGGGAGCCATGGGGCCGCTCGCGCGAGGACTGCAGCTTGGCCCGGATGTAGATGCGCAGGGCCTCCGCCGGGTCGTCGCCGCGCAGCAGGTCGGACATGCCGGCGAGCCACTGCGTCAGCACGTCGCCCAGCACGCGCAGGTACAGCTCCTCCTTGCTGGCGAAGTAGTACAGCAGGTTGTGGCGGCTGAGGCCGGCGTCGTGCGCGATCAGTTCCAGCGATGCGCCTTCGAAGCCGTATTGCGCAAAGTGCAGTTCGGCCGTCTGCAGGATGTTCAGCTCCTTGCGCAGCCGTGCAGCGGTGGGCTTGCGCGTGGCCGATCGGGCCTGGGGGGAGGGCGCATTGTCAGAAAGGGTTGCCATTGCGCAGATGGTAAGTGGAGATAAGTGGCGCCATTTTGGTGCGATTGTCTGGCATCTTTCTTGCTGACGACTTTCTGGGTGATTTTACTGATTGGTAAATTTTTTCACCCGCGTAAATTCCGTTCCACCCCCAGTGCGCCCGACAAGAGGCGTCACTTGCACATGCGAGGACCACGATGAAACCTCCGAAGACTGTGTTGCTGGATCCGGGGCCTTGCAGGAGTTCCTCCTGCGGGCCGCCTTGCGTTGTCCGAGATGGCCCGGCATGGCCCTGCATGCCGTGTCCCCCTTCACGCCCTCAATCCTGACTCTGGAGGATGCACCATGGATAGCCCCGCGCAACGCGCCTGCGGCATTGCCGCCGGCCGCCTGAACCTGGCCGAATACGCGGCCAATTTCTCCGACGCCCACCCCCCGCTGAACCGCGCCCAGGCCCTGATCGAGGCCGAGCGCTGCTACTACTGCTATGACGCGCCTTGCACCACGGCCTGCCCCACAAGCATCGATGTGCCGGCCTTCATCGCCCGCATCGCCCAGGACAACGTCCGTGGCGCGGCGCGCGAGATCCTCACGGCCAACCCGCTGGGCGGCATGTGCTCCCGCGTCTGTCCCACGGAGCAGTTGTGCGAGCAGGCCTGCGTGCGCAACACCCAGGAAGACAAGCCGGTCGAAATTGGTGCACTGCAACGCTATGCGACCGATGCCTTCATGGCCTCCGGTGGTGCACCGCTGTTCCAGCGTGCCGCCGCCACGGGCAGGAAGGCGGCCGTGGTCGGAGCTGGCCCTGCCGGCCTGACCTGCGCGCACCAATTGGCGCTGCAGGGCCATGAGGTGGTGCTGTTCGATGCCCGGCCCAAGCTGGGCGGGCTCAATGAATACGGCCTGGCCAGCTACAAGACCCCCGGTGATTTTGCGCAAAAGGAAATCGACTGGCTGCTGTCCGTGGGCGGGATCACGCCGCGCAACAACCAGCGGCTGGGGCGAGATTTCACGCTGGATTCGCTGCTGGCAGAGCATGACGCCGTATTCCTCGGCCTGGGCCTGGCGGGCGTCAATGCGCTGGGCGCGGCCGAGCCGCAGGCCGAAGGCTTGCGCAATGCGGTGGACTTCATTGCCGACATCCGCCAGGCGGCCGACAAATCCACGGTGCCGGTGGGCCGGCGCGTGGTGGTGATCGGCGGCGGCATGACGGCGGTGGATGCGTCCGTGCAGGCCCGGCTGCTGGGGGCCGACGAGGTCACCATGTTCTACCGCCGGGGCAAGGATGCGCTGTCTGCCTCCTGGGTGGAGCAGGAATGGGCGCAGACCCATGGCGTCAACCTGCGGCTGTGGGCCGCGCCCCAGGAGATCCTGGTGCAGGACGGCAAGGTCTGCGGCGTGCGCATGGCCTGCACCCGCATGGAGGGCGACAGGCTGCAGGTGACGCAGGAGGTGTTCGACGTGCCGGCCGACATGGTGCTCAAGGCCATTGGCCAGACCTATGTCGCCACGCCGGCGGGCGCGGCCATTGCCTTGCGTGACGGCCGCATCGACACCGACGACGAAGGCCGCACCAGCGTGCCGCGCGTGTGGGCCGGCGGCGACTGCCGCGCCGGTGGCCAGGACCTGACCGTGCAGGCGGTGGAGCACGGCAAGGTCGCCGCGCGGTCCATGCACCAGGCGCTGACCAGCGCCGTGGCGGCCGGGGTTTGAGCGGCTGTGCCCGCGCTTTTCAAGGAGCATTGACATGGCAGACATCAGCAGCCGCTTTCTGGGCATTTCCAGCCCCAATCCGTTCTGGCTGGCCTCGGCACCGCCCACGGACAAGGAGATCAACGTCACCCGCGCATTCGAGGCCGGCTGGGGCGGCGTGGTGTGGAAGACGCTGGGCGAGGACCCGCATGTGGTCAACGTGAACGGGCCGCGCTACTCCACCCTCATGGCGCAGGACCGGCGCGTGATGGGCCTGAACAACATCGAGCTGATCACCGACCGGCCGCTGCGCACCAACCTGGAGGAGATGACCCGCGTGAAGAAGGCCTGGCCTGACCGCGCGCTGATCGCCTCGCTGATGGTGCCCTGCGTGGAGGAAAGCTGGAAGCGCATCCTGCCCATGGTGGAGGACACCGGCGCCGACGGGCTGGAGCTGAACTTCGGCTGCCCGCACGGCATGAGCGAGCGCGGCATGGGTGCGGCCGTGGGCCAGGTGCCCGAGTACATCCAGATGGTCACGCAGTGGTGCAAGCAGTACAGCCGGCTGCCGGTGATCGTGAAGCTCACGCCCAACATCACCGACGTGCGCTTTCCCGCGCGGGCGGCCAAGGCCGGCGGGGCGGATGCGGTGTCCCTGATCAACACCATCAACTCGCTGATGGGCGTGAACCTGGACACCCTGGTCATGCACCCCAGCACCGACGGCCAGGGCTCGCACGGCGGCTACTGCGGCCCGGCCGTGAAGCCCATCGCCCAGAACATGGTGGCCGAGATCGCGCGCGATCCGCAGACGGCGGGCCTGCCCATCTCGGGGATCGGCGGCATCACCACCTGGAAGGACGCGGCCGAATACATCGCGCTGGGATGCGGCAATGTCCAGGTGTGCACGGCGGCCATGGTCTACGGCTTTCGCATCGTGCAGGACATGTGCGACGGGCTGTCCAACTACATGGACGCGCACGGCTTTGCGCGCATCGAGGACTTCCAGGGCCGGGCCGTGCCCACGGTCAGGGATTGGAAGGACCTCAACCTCAACCACATCGACAAGGCCGTCATCAACCAGGACAGCTGCATCCAGTGCGGGCGCTGCCATGTGGCCTGCGAGGACACCTCCCACCAGGCCATCACTTTCAGCAAGGAGGGCGGTGTGCGCCGCTTCGAGGTGGATGACACCGAATGCGTGGGCTGCAACCTGTGCGTGTCCATCTGCCCCGTGCCCGAGTGCATCACCATGCGCAGCCTGCAGCCGGGCGAGGTGGACCCCCGCACCGGCCAGACGGTCACCGGGGAGTATGCGAACTGGACCACGCACCCGAACAACCCCATGCGCCAGGCCGTGACGGCGCAGGGCTAGAGGGGGCATTGCGGCAGGTCGGCGCACGGCCCGCATCCGGGCCGACCTGGCACGAAATGCGCTTGATGGAAACGGTCAGACCCTGGATCAGCAATGGATTGGTGATTTCTCTCTTCGAGAAGGAGCTTCGCAATGTCGCATGCCCCGCATTCCGGTGAGTCCGCAGGCAGCCTGTGGAACCACGACCTCGCACCCACGCTGCCGAGCCAGCGCACCTGGACCTGGTACCACTTCGCCGCCCTGTGGATAGGCATGGTGATGTGCATCCCGGCCTACACGCTGGCCGCCAGCATGATTACGAACGGGATGTCGTGGTCGCAGGCGGTGATGACGGTGTTCCTGGGCAATCTCATCGTGCTGATTCCCATGCTGCTCATCGGCCATGCCGGGGCCAGGTACGGCATTCCTTTCGCTGTGCTGGCCCGTGCCTCGTTCGGCACCCACGGCGCCAAGCTGCCGGCCATGCTGCGGGCCCTGGTGGCCTGTGGCTGGTACGGCATCCAGACCTGGTTCGGCGGCATGATGATCTACACCCTGCTGGGCGTGCTGCTGGGCCATCCGCTGGAAGGCGAGAAGATCGCTGGCCTGGGCATCAATGTGGGGCAGCTGGTGTGCTTTCTGGTGTTCTGGGCGATCCAGTTCTACTTCGTGGTGCATGGCATCGAGTCCATCCGCAAGCTGGAGACCTGGACAGCGCCACTCAAGATCCTGATCTGCTTCGTGCTGCTGGGATGGGTCTACCAGAAGGCCGGCGGCTTCGGCCCCATCATGGAGCAGCCTTCGCAGTACGCGCCGGGCGGCCCCAAGGCGGGCCAGTTCATGTCGGTGTTCTGGCCGTCGCTGACAGCCATGGTGGGCTTCTGGGCCACGCTGGCCTTGAACATTCCGGACTTCACGCGCTTTGCCAAGTCGCAGAAGGACCAGGTGGTGGGCCAGGCCATCGGCCTGCCCGTGCCCATGGGGCTGCTGGCCATGCTGGCGGTGGTGGTGACATCGGGCACCGTGGTGATCTACGGCAAGGCCCTGTGGGACCCCGTGGATGTCGCCAGCCGCATGACGGGCGCGGCCGTGCTGATCGCGCTGATCGTGCTGCTGATCGACACCGTGAGCGTGAACCTGGCGGCCAACCTGGTCGGGCCGGCCTATGACTTCTCCGCCCTGGCGCCCAGGAAGATCAGCTACCGCGTGGGCGGCTACATGACGGTGGCCATTGCCATCGTGATGATGCCCTGGAAGATCCTGGAATCGACCGAGGGCTACATCTTCACCTGGCTGATCGGCTACTCGGCCCTGCTGGGGCCGATCGCGGGCATTCTGATGGTGGACTACTTCCTGGTGCGCAAAAAGCAGCTGGTGGTGGAAGACCTGTACAGGGAAGAGGGCGTCTACCGCTACTCCAACGGCTGGAACTGGGTGGCCGTGGCCGCCTTCGCCCTGGGCGTGGCGCCCAACCTGCCCGGCTTCCTGCACGCAGCGTTCCCCGCTGCATTTCCGAACGTGGGTGATTTCTTCAAGCATGCCTATGACTACGCATGGTTCATCGGCCTGTTCATTGCCGGCGTGGTCTACCGCATCGGCATGGCGGGCCAGGTGACCAAGGGCGCACCCGCGCTGAGCAAGGCATAGGCCGGACCAACCAACAGGAGGCATGACGCTATGGGTCAATCACAGGGTTCGGTATGGGTGCGTGGCGGCACGGTGGTGAATGCAGACCGGCAGGAGAAGGCCGACGTGCTGTGCGTGGATGGGGCGATTGCGGCCGTGGGGCCGGATGTGGCGGCCCTGGTGCCGGCCGGGGCGCAGGTGATCGATGCCTCTGGGCAGTTCGTCATGCCCGGCGGCATCGATCCGCACACCCACATGCAACTGCCCTTCATGGGCACGGTCACGGCCGATGACTTCTACACCGGCACGGCGGCGGCGCTGGCCGGCGGCACCACCAGCATCATCGATTTCGTCATTCCCGATCCGCAGGAGCCGCTGCTGGACGCCTACCGCAAATGGCGCGGCTGGGCCGAGAAGGCTGCGGCGGACTACTCCTTCCATGTGGCCGTCACCTGGTGGAGCGACAGCGTCCATGCCGACATGGGCACGCTGGTGCGCGAGGAGGGCATCAACAGCTTCAAGCACTTCATGGCCTACAAGAACGCCATCATGTGCGACGACGAAACCCTGGTGAACAGCTTCAAGCGCGCGCTGGAGCTGGGCGCCATGCCCACGGTGCATGCCGAAAACGGCGAGCTGGTCTACCTGCTGCAGCAGGAAGTGGCCAAGATGGGCATCACCGGGCCCGAGGGCCACCCGCTGGCCCGCCCGCCCATGGTGGAGGCCGAGGCGGCCAACCGCGCCATCGCCATCGCCGGCGTGCTGGGTGTCCCCATCTACGTGGTGCACGTCAGCTGCACCGAGGCGGCGCAGGCCATTGCCGCGGCCCGTGCGCGTGGCCAGCGTGTGTATGGCGAAGTGCTGGCCGGCCATCTGGTGATCGACGAAAGCGTGTACCGCGACCCCGACTTCGCCAAGGCGGCCGCCCACGTGATGAGCCCGCCCTTCCGCGCCAAGGGCCACCAGGAGGCCTTGTGGCAGGGCCTGCAGTCGGGCCAGCTGCACACCACGGCCACCGACCATTGCACCTTCTGTGCCGCGCAGAAAGCCATGGGCCGGGACAACTTCGCCAAGATCCCCAACGGCACCGGCGGCGTGGAGGAGCGCCTGGCCGTGATCTGGGATGCGGGCGTGAACACCGGCCGGCTGACGCCCAGCGAATTCGTGGCCATCACCTCGGCCAACACGGCCAAGCTTTTCAACATCTATCCGCGCAAGGGCCTGGTCGGCGTGGGCGCCGATGCCGATCTGGTCGTC
This sequence comes from Delftia sp. DT-2, assembly GCF_028401915.1. Lineage (NCBI taxonomy): Bacteria > Pseudomonadati > Pseudomonadota > Betaproteobacteria > Burkholderiales > Comamonadaceae > Delftia > Delftia sp. DT-2. Next base: position 301,340 of record NZ_JAQOTI010000004.1, on the reverse strand, counting down.
TGGGACCCTGCCGCCACGCACACCCTGTCGGTCAGGACCCAGCATTCCAAGGGCGACTACAACATCTTCGAGGGGCGCACCGTGCAAGGCATGCCCAGCCACACCATCAGCCAGGGCGTGGTGGCCTATGCGCAGGGCGATCTGCGTGCCGAGAAAGGCAAGGGGCGCTATATCAAGCGCCCTGCCTTCGGCCCCAACTTCGACGCGGTGCAGCGCCGCGCCGCCACGCTGCAGCCCACGGCCGTGGCGCGCTGAAGCCCGCATGACAAGGAGACCGCAATGGATACAGATACCCAAGTGAAGCAGGACATCGCGCAGCTGCGCGTCAACGGAAGCCGGCTGTGGGATTCACTCATGGAGCTGGCGCAGATCGGCGCCACGCCCAAGGGCGGCGTCTGCCGCCTGACGCTGACCGACCTGGACCGCCAGGGCCGTGATCTGGTGACCCGCTGGGCGCGCGAGGCGGGCATGACGGTGACCATCGACAAGATCGGCAACGGCTTCATGCGCCGGCCCGGGCGCGACAACAGCCTGCCGCCCATCATGACGGGCAGCCACATCGACACCCAGCCCACGGGCGGCAAGTTCGACGGCAACTACGGCGTGCTGGCGGGGCTGGAGGTGGTGCGCACGCTCAACGACCACGGCATCGAGACCGAAGCGCCCATCGAGGTGGCCTTCTGGACGAACGAGGAAGGCTCGCGCTTCGTGCCGGTGATGATGGGCTCGGGCGTGTTCGCCAAGGCCTTCACGCTGGAGCATGCCTATGCGGCCACCGACTCCGAAGGCAAGACCGTCAAGGGCGAGCTCGAGCGCATCGGCTATGTGGGCAGCCAGGAACCGGGAGACCACCCGATCGGCGCCTACTTCGAATCCCATATCGAGCAGGGCCCGGTGCTGGAGGACAACGCCAGGACCATTGGCGTGGTCACCGGCGTGCTGGGCATCCGCTGGTACGACTGCGTGGTCACGGGCATGGAGGCCCATGCCGGCCCCACGCCCATGGCATTGCGCAAGGATGCGCTGCAGGCCGCCGCGCAGCTCATGCAGGAAGTGGTGGCCTGCGCCCACCGCCATCCGCCCCACGGGCGCGGCACGGTGGGCATGGTGCAGGTCCATCCCAACAGCCGCAACGTGATTCCGGGGCAGGTCAAATTCAGCATCGACCTGCGCAACGCCACCGATGCCGACTGCGAAGCCATGGACGCCGACATCCGCGCCGTGGCCGACCGCATCAGCCGGGAGACGGGCCTGCCCATAGCGATCAACCTGGTGTCCAGCTACCCCGCCCAACCCTTCCATGCCGACTGCGTGGATGCGGTGGCGCGCGCCGCCAAGGCCCTGGGCTACTCGCACATGCCCGTCGTCTCGGGCGCCGGGCATGATGCGGTCTACATGGCGCGGCTGGCACCGGCCGGCATGGTGTTCATTCCCTGCAAGGACGGTATCAGCCACAACGAGATCGAGGACGCCACGCCGGCCGACATCACCGCAGGCTGCAATGTGCTGATGCACGCCATGCTGGAACGCGCCAGGGTGGCGGGTTGATCCAAAAAACTGCGCAACTTGCCCGGAAGCCCTGTTTTGCACTGCTATACTTGCAGCTTCAACAAACGACAGGCGCGTAGCTCAGCTGGTTAGAGCACCACCTTGACATGGTGGGGGTCGTTGGTTCGAGTCCAATCGCGCCTACCAAACACAGCAGTCTCACCAGGGGCTGCAAAAAAGAAATCCCGCTTCAAGCGGGATTTTTTTTGCCCCAACGGTTGCATGGCGGCCATTTGCCGTGTCGCATGCGTTGATCCCCATCAGGGTTACTGCTGCGCCGGGTGCTGCAGGTGCTGCCTAGAATCTGTTGCAGTGCAATAGCCGATTGCCCGCACGAGCCGGTGCAAGCAGGCGCAAACAGGTACAGCAGGTACAAGAGGAGAAGCATTGCAATGCAAGAGACGACAACAGCCGCCGCCCCCAGCGCCCAGCGCGTGATCAAGAAATACCCCAACCGCCGTCTCTACGACACCAACACGTCCTCCTACATCACGCTGACGGAAGTCAAGCAGCTCGTGATGGGCAACGAGCCCGTGGTGGTCAAGGACGCCAAGACGGGCGAAGACCTCACGCGCAGCATCCTGCTGCAGATCATTCTGGAAGAAGAGGCGGGCGGCGCCCCCATGTTCTCCGAGACCGTGCTGGCCAACATCATCCGTTTCTACGGCCACGCCATGCAGGGCTACATGGGCTCCTACCTGGAAAAGAACGTGCAGATGTTCACCGACTTCCAGAACAAGCTGGCCGAGCAGGCCCAGGGCACCTCGCCCGAGGCCTGGAGCCAGTTCATGCGCATGCAGCCGCCCGCCATGCAGAACATGATGAGCAGCTACATGGAGCAGTCGCAGAACATGTTCGCCCAGATGCAGGAGCAGATGCAAAAGCAGACCGAGCAGATGCTGGGCGCGCTCGGGATCAAGCGCAATAGCTGAGCTTGCAGGGATAAGTTCGGGGGCGGTTTACCAAGTTCGCGCAGAACTGGGACAATATCGCCCCTATGACCCCCACGAGCGACGCAACAACCATGACAACCCCTGCCGGCGCGGCCGCTCCGCGCGTGGGCTTCGTCTCCCTCGGGTGCCCCAAGGTTACTCTATTTATCCGCTAAATTCTGTGCTGGTGAGCGTCGCCAGCCTTGGGGCTCATACGCTATTAGTGTTTGCCATCGCCGCAGAGATTGAATTGTTGCCCTAGGTGGCCAATGAAGGAGAGTTGATTGACCAAACCACTTTTGTCCAATGAGCAGCTTGATGTCGGGTATCAACGATTCCTTGAGCATGATCATCAGGCACGTACCCGAGTTGAGAGCATGACGCAGGAAGTTGCGGATCACTTGGGAACGACTCTGGATGAAGTTCGTCGTATCGAAATCCATCGGGCCATCAGTGACAGGGCATCCGCGTTGGGTGTGGATGAATTTGAGTACCTGCTGGGATTTGCTGTGCCGGATGCTGTTGAACGCGGCAAGATCCTGCAGGCTCAGAGAGACTCTATTTCGGATGCTCTGGGCCTTTGACGGCTAAATGATCAGATCAGTGGATGCTCAGAACTTAAAAAGCCCGCCAGGGTAACCGGGCGGGCTTTTTGTTGGGGTGGTGTAGCGTCTACTCGGGAGCATCGGCTGCACCTGGCTGGATGGGCTTGCTCAGGATGCGCAGGAAACCTTTGCCCTGCAGGAAATTGCGGTAGCAGTTCACCGCGACGGCTTGGGCCTCGCGCGCCACATCCTTGCCGGCGGCGATGACTTGGCCATCCTCGGTGATGATGGCGAGGCGCCCGGGCTTGCCGTTGATGCTGACGCTCAGGCCCTCATGGCTCACGGCACTGATTTGCACGCCATTTATGGCTCCTGTGGGTTGGGTGCCGATCATGCGATTGCATCCTTTCTGCTGTTGCGGTAGGGCCTCGTAATGCCCAGATCGGTATCTGCCTGCAGCACTTCTCGGCCGCTGCTCTGGGCGCGGGTGATGACCCTGCGCTTGATCTCATCCAGCTCGGCCGATGTCAGCTGCTGCAGCTGGTAGACGTGCAGATCGATGGCGACGGCCAGGGCGTCCAGCTCGTAGAAGTGGACGGCGCTCGGGCGCCAGGTGCCGGCGCCGCCACTCCTGGCGAAATAGGCTTCGCATGCCGCCCGGGCTGAGTCGATGTGCTCGGCCAGGCCGCGCACGATTCCGCCATGCTCGATCTCCTGGGCGATCAGCATAGTGGTGTGCATGACGGTGGCTTGCAGCTCGGTAGCCGTGCCGGCGCGGATCTGTGCGAAGCACTTGCGCACGGGGTCGATGATCGTTGCCACCTCGGCGGTCGTCAGGTGCGTGCCGTGCCGGTTGATGGCCTGCAGCGGGTTGCCCTTGGGCCAGCGGCTGCGGAAGGGTTTGCGACTGCTGCTCATGACAAGTCGGCTCCAAAGACTGGATGCATGCCCGTGCGATGCGGCGCGCTGGGCATCTGGGCCAGCTGCGTTTGCAGCAGTCGGCGGTTGATGTGCGTGCTCATGGGCAGGATCACATTAGGGTCAGGGATTGCGCTGGGGCTGATCGTCCGGTTGATCTCCGTCACGGCCGAGAACACATGGCCGCAGTCCGTGTTGCGGCACTGGAAGATGGTTTCGCGGCTGGTCCTGGTCAGCTGCTGGCTGGTGCGGGTGTATGCGAACTCGTTGCAGTGGGGGCACATCATGCGCATGGTTGGCTCCCCTTGGTTGCTGCCTGGGCTGCGGCGATAGATTCCCGCATAGCGTCCGACAGCAGGCCGTCCACGGGCAGTTCGTTCTCTTCGCCATCAGGGTCTATCAGTACCACGCCGCCATAGCCGTTCTCCAGGTCGATGCGGATCGACCAACCTTCGGGCAGATCCTCGCAAGCGCGGTAGACCTCACTGCTCAGGGCGGAATCGAGTTCCTTGAGTGCATCTACAGCGGGGACGGCAGGTGCCTGGGATGCTGCTGCCAGTGGCCCATGGATCAGCTCCCACAGCGTGCGGCGCTTGCGCTCCTCGTCGGCAAATTCTTCGGCCGTCATGGCCGAGCGTTCGCCCTCTTGGGCATGGAGCCGCTGGGCTGCCTCAATAACGTAGTGCTCAGGCACGCCCACGCCAAAGCTGCCACCTCCAACGCGGGCAGGCTTCGTCAGCAGGGCGGCAGGAGCTGTCCCGGCGCGAGCGTTCTGGCCCTCGGCCACGCGCACCATCGCGGCCCAGGCCTCTGGCAGTTCGGCCGATGGGCAGCCAATGAACGGCCGCAGCAGAGCATCATTGGGCTCGCGGGGAATGTTGATGGTGCTCATGCCAGGCTCTCCAGTTCTTCGGTGCCAAAAATTGCGGTCTTTGCGATGGTCCCGGGCTTGCCGGCAAATTCGATTTCCCAGCCGTCTGGACGGGCGCCAAGCACCTTGCCCTCGCGCCACAGGAATTCCGCTTGCTGGGCTGTCATGCCTGCGCGAAGCACACGCACGCGCTTGCCCACGATGGGGTCTGCCGTGTACGGCTCCAGTTCCTCGGGCTCGAAGCCTGCGCGCTGGCCTACGCCGGCGCCGAATTCCACGATCAACGACAGATGGCCAGGGCGCACTACGCCCACGCGGCCGCACTCTTTGCGGGGGCGTCCGGTTGGTCCCTTGAGGCCAGCCTTGACGCGCACCAGGTCGCCGCTGTGAAACTCGGGCGCCTGGCTGGTGGCTGCTTTATCTGCTGCCCCGGTGCCGGCGCCCGCACTGTCCTGGCCATCGTCAGCGTGGGCAGTCTGCGCGGGCGCAGACTGCTGCACGTCAGGGGGCACGGCATGGTCAACTTCGGCGGCTGCGGAGGAGGGCGGCAGGCCCTGCGCAGCGTCAGTTGCGACTGGGCCTGCGTCGTCGCACAGTGCGGCGGCAGCCGCACCTTGAATGGGTGCCTGCGCGTCAGCGACAGGCGCCCCCTCGTTGCCTTGCGCGGCTGCAGCCGCGCCTGATTCTTGGAGCGCGGCCGCGATAGCGGCCGAGGCTTCGGCGGCAGTCGTCTTCGGCTCGGCGCTTGCACGCGCAGCGGGGGATTTTTTGGCTTTGCCCTTCGCGCGACTCTCGCCAGCGCGCGCAGCGGGGTTCAGGGGTAGATCGCCCTTCGGGTCTGCAGGTTCGGAGGGCTTCGCGGCTGCTTTTGCCTGGGCATTGGCTGCACGCAGGTTCGCCTTGGTTTCCGCCTTCACGGCCTCGATGTCCACCCCGCAGGCTTCGGCCATGGTCATGAGATTTGGGTTTTGCGGGGCCTCGGGGTTGTGCTCCCAGTACCACGGCGAATAGGCCGAGTCGCGCAGGGCCAGCACCAGGCCGGCAACGGCAATTGGTGACGCTGATCCGGCGACCAGGTCGCGCATGGCATCCTTGGGCGCAACCTTGCCCAGTTCCAGCATCTTGCACAGCTCTTTCGCGTCGTCGCCGTTGAGCGTGTTGACTATGCTCCTTGCGGCAATCTGCTGGCTTGCGATCAACAGCGCAGCGGTGGGATTCTTGCTCTGGACTGCGATCCGGCGGACTATCTCCCGCCGCCATGCGCGTTCGTATTCCTCCACAGCAGCCTTCTTTTCCGCCTGTGCATCGGCTTTGGCCTGGCTCTCGTTTGCCTCCTGCTGCTTCTGATGGGCCTCGGCCTTGCCTGCGATCTTGAGCAATTCCGCTGCCTGCTCTTTCGTGACAACGGCAATCAACTCCTTCTTGTCGTGCGGGTTGATGATCATCGTGGGCTTGATGCCCGAGGTGTCGAGTGCTTTGTGCACCAGCTTGCGCAGGGTCTTGCCGTTGACGGGGCTGTCATAGGCGTTGTCCAGACGCAGATAGCCTTTGACGGTGCCGCCGTATGCGTGCGGAATCAACTCCTTTGCGGCGCGGCCGTCGATGACCTCCAGGCCCTGATCCACGGCCTTTTGGCGCACCTGGGCCGTGTGAGCCTCTTCTTTTTCGTGATAGCAAGGCGGATTTGTGCAGACGTCTGCACTGTCCACATCCGCATACGCTTCGGGGTTGGCGCCGGTTCGGTAGCTGCAAGTGGTGCAGGCTCCGGCACGCGCACACAGTTGTGCGTCGTTGCGGTCAAACGGGGCGCGATCAAGGCGCAGCATGAATTCACGTTGCACCATCGCCTGGGCTGCGCGTGCTGTGTATGGCTGACCATATTCGGCGTGGCGCTTGATTTCTTCCAGGGCCTTCGTTTGCAACGATTCGACGGGGATACGCGCGACCGTCTGCGCGATTGACCAGTCCATCGTGCCGGTGCGAACCATTTCGCGGCCCATCTCGCACAGATCCAAGATCTTGAGCACGTTGAACACATAGGTCCTGCTCTTGCCCACGTCCTCGGCAATCTTTTCGGCCGTGGTCTCGCCGAGGTCCAATAGTTCGCGGTAGCCCTCGGCCTCCTCCAGCTTCGTGATGTCGGCCCGCTGCAGGTTCTCGATCACGGCCGCGCGCAGTGCGTCGGCGTCGGACATCGGGCGAATCATCGCGGGAATCTCTGCCAGGCCGGCCAGTTGGCTGGCGCGCCACCGGCGCTCACCGGCGATCAGCTCATACTGTGCGCGCTCGCGCTTTTCGGCCTTGGCCCACGCCTGCTCATCGGCAATGCGCGAATCGGGCAGCGGACGCAGCAGGATGGGCTGATGCACGCCCGTGGCCTTGATGCTGTCCGCCAGTTCCTGCAGCTTGGCCTGGTCGAAGTGCTTGCGCGGGTTGCGCAGGCTGCGTGCAATGCTCTGCAGGGGCACATGCAGCATCAGGGCGCCCGCGCCGGGTGTGGGCAGGGCGGCTGTCGGGTTTTCGTTCGCGTTGGTCATGCTGCAAGGCCCTCCTGCTGTCCTTTGATGCCGCAGGCGCGGCGGGCCGCGTTGCGCACCTCGGCGCTGACGCAGTGCGCGAAGCCCTCGGGGTTGAATAGTTCGCGCACCAGGTCAACGCAGGCGGCTGTGTCGGGATCGACTTTTGCGGTGTCGAAGAGCACGCGACGGCAAGACGGTTGCTTGGCGCCTTGCTGGACCAGTTCCAGCGCTGCGGCCTCCTGGGGAGTCAGGGGTGCGCCGGGGCGGGGCGCCTGCAGGTTGGTTTCAATCTGGACTTCGCCAGGGCCGACGAGGGAAACAGCGATCACGATGGGATTAGCCATGAACGGCCTCCAGGAGTTGCAGTTGGGATTGATCAGGAGCGGCTTCGCGCAGCGGCTGGATGGCCTGGCAGTGGCCGAGCGTTGTGCGGATCTGATGGATGGGCGCAGTGACGGACACACGCATGCCGCGCTTGAGCGTCTTTGCGTATTGCTGGGCTTGCGGCCGCAGGTTGGGCGGATACACCAGCTCGGCTTTGACGGGCAGTTGGCCGGGGCCGTCGCTATCAAAGATGGCGACAAGCACGGGCATCGGGGTGCTGTCCACGCCCTGGGGCAGCGTGCGCACCTCGACGTCTTGCACCAGGGTGCCGGTGATCTGGATCAGAGCCATGGCGTGCCCCCGAACTTGATCACGATGAGGGCGCCAAACAGGGCCAGCACCAGCCAGCGCATCACAGTGCGGCGGACGCGGCGCGGCAGGTATGGGCCTTCCATCTGGATGGGCGGGCGGCTCATCGTGCGGCCCTCGCGCTGATGGGGTGGCTGTGGCCGAAGAGGGCCATTGCGCGGGCGATGGCATCAGCGGCGCCGGTCGCGCGGATGGTGTGGCGCGTGCGGCCGCAGGTGACGGTGTAGAGGGTCATCACTCACCCCTTGCATCGGCGGTCAGCTCGATACCTGCCAGGCCTGGAATGCACATCAGCACGTCGATGAGGTGGCTGTCCGGTGGCGGGATATCCAGAGCCATGTATGCGGCGCCTGCTGCTCTGAGGATGCCCTGCTGCACTCGGGCGTTTGCAGCCTTGCACATGGCATCCAGGTTGAGTGAAGGGCGGCGCTCCGGACTGTCAGCGCGCAGGGAGAGTGCTACCACGTCTCGCCAGAAATCCTTGCTTCTTGAGCTGTCGTGACCGAGGGCAACGCACGAAGCCTGCGTGCAGACGTATGCACTGTTCGGGTTGAGCCGCGTGGGGGCTGAAGGAGTGTTTCGCATGCCATTCCTAGATCCGACCCACCTCCACTTGGGCCATTCCGTTCATGGAATCCCTCCGGAGGACTGAGGGTTCCTTGCTCCGAATTTGGAGCGGTCGGACGGGATCGTATCTAATACGGAATGAGAAATCAACCGAATTCGGAATGAAAGTGCGCTACAGGTTGCGTCGTTTTACCAGGATGCTGTTAATATATACAGTAGTTCACCAAGGGGACACTATGGATCTGGGGGCTGAAGTCAAGGCAGGGGAGTGCCGTTTAGGTGGTGCTGTGCTGTACCACGTCCGCTGCGACGGAGTGTCCTGTCTGTCCGTTATTGGTGCTTGCGATGCGCTGGAGGTCCGAGGATTGGTGGACCTTTGGGCGGCTACAGCCCCGCTTGAGATGCGTGATTCGCAGTGCTCTGGCGTGGTGTTAAATTTTTCGCGACTGCGTCTGAGTTCCTCGCCTGTGGGCGAGGATTTTCTGGGGAAACGTATCCCCGTTGCGGGGCTCGTTTGCTCTGCAGACGGCGTGGCCGCGCTGAGGGCCCACGCGATCACGCAGGTTCATGCAGGCCTGCTCAGAGGGGTGTTTGTTTCGTCGGATCTTGCGACGCAATGGGTGCGGGAGCGCGCTCTGGCATTGAGTCTGCACCGCCGTTCGCGAGTAGCATTAACTGGGAAGCCAGCATGAATGCCCGTTCTTGCTGATCTCCCGCTGGTAACCCATCCAGCTGGCGTGCCAAATCCATGGCCAGCGGACTCGCAGCTCCTGAGAAGTTGGCACTCTTGCCTAAATCAGGGTGGAGTAACTGCCAGGGTTCGACGCCGAACACAGTCGCCAGTTGGTCGAGTACATCTATCCCCACAGACGTTTCCATCGCTTTGATTCGGCTTGCTGTTGCCGGGCTTAGCTTCGCCTCTCGCGCGAGTCTGTTGAGGTTCTCGCCTCCGAACTGTTGATGCATCAGCGTCGTCAGGTTCCCCCATAGGACTGGCTTGCTGTTGTGTGCGGGCATGTGGCGTTCGGACTCCAGTGTGGACTCCAACGAGCCTATCTTTGATTTCGTATCTTTTGCGGTATGTTTTGTTGACACGATGCATTCCGTATTAGGTATGATTGGCGGATGGCTATCTCCATCCCAAGTTCTGATGACGTGCGCACTCTGCTGCTGAAGCTCAGGCAGCGGGATCTTCGTGACGTGTTTGAGCAGACCGGCGTCCCTGTGCCGACGCTGGTGAAGATTCGGCAGGGAACCACGCGCAATCCGGGCATTGAGACCGTGCGCAGCATCTACAGAGCGCCTGCGCTTCAGTGCCACATCACTGGCGCGGCGGAGGGCGAGGGGGCTGCCAATGCCTAGCTTTTCCCCCTACTCCAGCAATCCGGCGACGTCGCCCCGGATTCGTCTCCTTCCCCGACAAGGTGCTGCATGCGCGGGCAGGTGCATGCGGCTTGCGTTGCTGGCTGGAGTGGGTCTTTCTTTTCGTCATGCCCGCAGTGTCTTCGGCACGGTTTGCGGGCGCCATCCTGAAATTTCCACGATTCAAGGGGACCGGCCATGACTCGCCGCTACTCCGCTGCCGACTGGCGCGACATCCTCTACAACACGATCCGCCGCGCCAGTGGTGGCGTGACGGCAGCGGCCACTTTCCTGACGGACCGCCGCGAAAAGTCCATTCATCCCGAGGATCTCCGGCGCCGCCTGCGAGGCACGGACGGCGAGTCGCTGAGCACTGAGATGCTTGAGCTGCTCTCGGAGTGGCTTGTCGATCAGCGTGACCCTGATGCCCTGCGCTGGCTTCAAGCCTTCAATGGCCGCTTCGGGATGGCTGCTGCCCACCTTCCTCCGCCGCCCGATGGTGGCTGGCCCTGCGAGGCTGCAGCGATCCGCGAAAAGCTCCTGCAGATCACTGCCAAAAACGGGACGCTGGCGACGATTGGGATGAACGCGACGGCAGACGGTTTGATTGATGGCCGCGAGTGCGACGAGCTGGAGGCGCAGTGCATGCAGACCATCGAGCTGCTGTGGCGCCTGCGCCGCAATGCCCGGCGCGCTGCTGGTCGGTCGGAGGACTTCACATGAGGCCGGCGGGAGAGATTCGCCAGGCGCTGGCCCTGGCATGCGAGCAGTTGGCGACGCCTGGCAGTGGTTGCACCTTGCGGGAACTGGCTGATGCGGCGCGCGTGGGCGTGGATGCCTGCAGGCGTGCCGTAGACAACATGCGGCGCGCCGGCGTACTGGTCAAGGTGGGCGAGCGACGGGTGAGCTACCGCAATCGGCCAGTGGCCCTGTATGCGCCCGTGGCCCATAGGCCAGCAGCGAATGACTCTGATGGTTGTGTGGACCTGGCGCAAGCGCTGCGGGCCTGGGGGTAGTCAATGGCGATGAACAAGCTGCCGGTGGTTGGGACGCCGGCTTGTGTGGTTTTGCGCGCGCAAGGGGGTGTCTATGCAGGATCGTGAGGATCTTCCCCCCATCAAATTTGCGGATCTGGCCGATGCGTTGCTCAAGGGGGCTGATCGTCTTGTGCCGGCCTGGCTGCCAGGGGGCGAGATTGTTGGCCATGAGTACAAGTGCGCCAGCCTGGCCGGGGGCAAGGGCGGCAGTTGCAGCATCAACCTCAACACGGGGATGTGGGGCGATTTCCAGTCTGGCGAAAGCGGCCGCGATTTGCTGGATCTGTACGCGCAGATCCACGGGCTGGGCCTTGCCAAGGCCGCAATCCAGGTAGCGCAAGAAGAGGGGCTTGAGGATGTCGCCGGACTTGTGAAATATGGATCACGCGCAGGAAAGTCTGCGTCTGTTCCCAATCCGCGCCCGCAGCCTGAGCAGTCGCCCAAGCGCGAGCGAGAGTCGGAGTGGAGCACGCTGCAGCCCGTGCCGGACTATGCGCCTGCACCTACGTTCACGCACTATCACCGCACGGCCAGCGATCTTGTCCACACGGCAGAGTACCGCCTGGGCGGCGACTTGCATGGCTACGTGGCGCGCTTCCTGACAAGCGACGGCGGCAAGGACACGCTGCCTTACACGTTCTGCCTGTCTGCCAAGGACGGGGCCAGCAAATGGCATTGGCGCCAGTGGGATGAGCCGCGCCCGCTGTACCTGCCATCGCATCGCCTGCCCGAGGGCCGGACTGTGATCCTGGTCGAAGGGGAAATCAAGGGCGAGGTGTTGCAGCGGTTGCTGGATTCCATCTCGCCAGGTATCTACTGCGTTGCCTCATGGCCCGGTGGCTCCAAGGCCTGGAAGCGGGCGGATTGGAGCTGGCTCGCTGGCAGTACGGTGCTGCTGTGGCCTGACTGCGATGCCAAGCATGTGCCGCTGACCCCAGCCGAGCGAAAGTCTGTCAAGGGCGACGACGAGGCCCGGGAGGCCCTGGAATCCAGCAAGTCGCTGCTCCCCGAACCCAAGCAGCCAGGCATGGCCGCGATGCTGGGCATTGGCAAGCTGCTGCGCGATACGCACGGCTGCACGGTGAGCATGTTGCCCATCCCCAAGCCCGGTGATGTCAAAGATGGATGGGATGCGCGAGATGCCATTGAGGCCGATGGCTGGGATGGGGAGACCGTCCTGCAATTCTTCGGCCAGGCGCAGCCTTTCATAGAGGCCGCGACTAGCGAGCCCGGCGAACCTGCTGCCCCAGTCCGCAGCGCTAAAGCCCCCGTTGGCACGGGCGGCGGTGGTGATGCGCCACCAGGCGGCGGCACCGGCTTCGATGAGCCGCTGGATGATGATGGCCCGATGGTCCGCATCGGCAGCAAGATGGTCCCCGAATGGATGTCGTACTACTACGACGCCGAGAAATCCCGATGGAACGTTTCGCGCAAACTGGTGATTGCCTGCCTTGAGCGGCTGCCAGAACTGCGCGATGTGCTGGGCTATGACGAGCTGCGCAATACGGTGCAATGCCGCAAGGCGTGGCCGTGGCCCTACGCCCGGGCAGGCGAGGTGCGCAATGCTGATGCCTTGCTGCTGGGCAAATGGCTGACCGACACCTACGGACTGCCCAGCATCAGCAAGGCGGCACTTGATGAGGGTTTGCTGACCGTTGCGAGCACGCGCCGGTTTCACCCTATCCGCGAGTATCTGGCGGGGCTGACTTGGGATGGCAAGCCTCGGCTGAGCAAGTGGCTGATTCACGCCTTGGGCGAGACGCCCGATACGCTGCGGCCGGCAATGTTCGAGTACCTGGGACTTGTAAGCAAGTATTGGGTGCTGGGCATGGTCTATCGGGTGATGGAGCCGGGATGCAAGTACGACTATTGCCCCGTGCTGGAAGGTGCCGGCGGACTGCGGAAATCGACCCTCGTCGAGGTGCTGGCCAGCAGCGAGTTCTACAGCGATACCGCTTTCGAGGTGGGGCGCGGCAAGGAGGCGCAAGAGCAGGTGCAGGGCATCTGGGTCTATGAGATCGCCGAACTGTCGCACTTCAGCAAAGCCGAGGTGGGCGCGATCAAGGCCTTCATCTCCGCGAAGGTGGACCGCTACCGGGTGGCCTATGGAACCACGGTGGAAAGCTTTCCCCGGCAGTGCGTTCTGGTGGGCACCACCAACGAGGACACCTATCTGCGAGACCGCACCGGCAATCGCCGCTTCTGGCCTGTGCCCGTGCGTCATCGCATCAATACGGATTGGGTTGCCGAAAAGCGCGAGCAACTGCTGGCCGAGGCCTTCGCGCTGTACCTGCAGGGCGAAGCCTACATTCCTTCGCCCGAGCAGGAGGAGCGGTTGTTCAAGCCGATGCAGGACAGCCGCTTGGTAGAGACGGCGGTTGAAAGCGAACTGCTGCATGTGCTGACTCGGCCGTCACAGTCGGCAGGTATCGGCGCATTGGTCAACCATGCGACGGATTTCGTGACCATGTCCCAACTGGTGCAGGCCCTTGCAGTGGATGCCGCCAAGGCGCCGCCCGGCCTGCAAACACAGATCACGGGCTGGCTCAAGCATGAGGGCTGGGAGCGCGTGAAAAAGCAGGTCCATGGCGTGCGTGCCTGGGGCTTTGCGCGGCCGCGCAACTGGCCGCCAGAGGATCGCCCCAGCGGTCTGGACACGCCCGCGCCAGCTGATGAGTCAGCTCCTGCGGCGCCCGTTGTGCCCGCTGTCTACCGGGCTGCTCCTGTGCCCCCTGCGCCTGCTTCTGAGCCGGCGCCCTGGGATGTCGATGAGCCGTTCTGATCTTCAACCCTTTTCGATGTGGGCAGCGCTTGAAACGCGCCGCACCGCATGCGCTGCTGGAGGCGTGATTCGCTGCAGCGTGCCCAGTGCTGGGCCGGTGGTCGCTATGCGGCCCCGATGCGGAGCGGTGGCGGGGATGGCTTGCCCTTCGCCAATGACCTGAGTGTCCAAGTGTCCAGGGTGTCCAAGGTTTTGCTATGGACACCATCGGCCACCACTTCCCCATTTCCTGGGGTTGCAGCCGCTGCATTGTCTGTGCGGTTGGGCGGGTGGCCGGGCTTGTGCAGCGGCGGGCGGGCACAGGCTGGCGAGCAGGGGCGCGGGCGCGCTCGCGCGGATTCGGGCGGTTACCCGTTATCTCTATAGGTTGGGATGGACAGTATGGACACTCGGACACAAGCAGGATCAGCAGGGCCGGCAAGCAAGTCGGATGGGCAGCAGTGGACGGCAGAGGACAGGCGCCGCATCGAGCGGGGCCAGCAGATCATCAAGAGCAACATGCCCGGGGTCTACGGGCATATCTGCAAGGCCGCAGCGGCTGACAAAAGGGTCTGGGGTTTGGTGCGAATGGGGCTGGCAGGCCGCCCCAATTGCTTCTGGGCCATGGAGGGACAGCAGTTGGCAGGCACGCCCTTCGTCGCATGGGCGAGCCTGGACGCTCCGGCAAAGCTGTTGCAGCAGATGGCCCGGCCTGCATTCGTCTGCCTGCTCGGCCCACTGCCGCAGGAGGCCTGACCATGGCGCGCATCGAGCGAATCAAACAGCGGCTGGACAACTGGGCCTTGTGGCGTGCGCGACGTGATGGGCACGGCCTCGGCTTCCCATCGCAGAACATGCTCGCGGCCTGGATGGCGAGTGCCGAGCAGCGGCCCAAGCTGCGGGAGTCGGTCATACCCGTGCTGCACCTTGAGGCCGAGGAAACGGACAAGGCTGTCCAGTCCCTCAAGCCCAGCAAGCCGCATCTGCATCAGACCCTTGAGCTGATCTACCTGCGAGACCTGGGAGTGCAGGGCACAGCGAGGCGGATCGGCCGGGCGCCCTCTACTGTGCATGCTCAACTGGAGGCAGCAGACCGGGCCATTGATGAATGGCTGGTGGCAATGGTGCAGGAGCGGGAGCGCAAGCTGGCCCAGCTCTGGGCAGTCAAACCGCGCCCGGATAGTTTTACGTCATAGAGAGTCCTGGTACATTTCAGGCAACTTGTGGAAGGTGTCCCAACCCACTGACTGCAGGCAACCCGAACCCCGCCAAGTGCAAGCTTGGTGGGGTTTTCTTTTGCCCCCTCGGAGCATCTATGACAGCGGACAAGCGCAGGGCGATCAGCCGCAGGGACCACGACGAGCGGCGTGGTTCTGCAGCGTCTCGCGGGTATGGCAGCACTTGGCGTGCATGCCGTGACCAGTTCCTGCGCGACAACCCGCTGTGTGCGGACCATCTCAAGCGTGGCGAGTCGATCCCGGCGCAGGTTGTGGACCACATCATTGCGCCGCGCCTCGGCGAGGCCAAGCAGTCGGGCGATCCCGAGCGCATCGCTGCCGCGCAGCGCTTGTTTTGGAGTCGGTCGAATTGGCAGCCGCTGTGCAAGCTCTGCCACGACTCCGACAAGCAGCGGCTGGAGAAGTCCGGGCGCATCGCAGGCTGCGCGCCTGATGGCCGCCCGCTGGACCCGCGCCACCCGTGGAACCGTCCACGCACCGGCTCCGAGGGGGAGGGGGGGTGAAATTGTTCTACCCCTTTTGGCCCTAGACCGACCTGTTCTCTCCGTTCGCAAAATGGGCGGGGAAAAAGGGAGGGGGGGTATCGATAACAGGAGGATCTATGGCGGGAAATGCCAACTCCGGGCGAAGTGCTCGCCCCTCTTTCCTGGCGCTGGCCGGTGGGACCGCGAGCGGAAAAAAAGCCGCTGAGCTGCTGCGCGAGCAGGAAGAAAACACGGTTGCCGCGTGCGCCCCTGAGATGCCCGATGTGCTCACGCCCGAAGCGCGTGAAGAGTGGGCGCGCGTGTTGCCCGATCTGCTGACCCTGGGATGGGTGCACCGCATCGACGGCATGGCCTTGGCTTCCTACTGCGAGGCCGTGGCCGACTGGAAGCGCTTTCGCCGCCTCATCGTGGAAAAGAACACAGCGCAGGCCGAGGCCGGCGACGTGCAGACCTACGCGACGGGCGCCAAGCAGATAAGCGTCTGGCGCCAGTTGGCGAACGATGCAGAAAAACGCGCGAACGCCGCTGGCGCGGCGTTTGGAATGTCGCCCCTGGCCCGGCGAAGCATGAAAGCACAAGGTACACCGCAAGGGGAGCTGTTCGGCAATGACGAAAAGGACGCAGTCGAACGCTACTTCAGCAGGTGACTGCCGCGTGCGCAAGTACGCCCGGCGCGTGCTGCAGGGGCGAATCATCGCGGGGCCGCTGGTGCGTGCGGCGTGCAAGCGCCATCTGCAGGACCTCAAGGCCGGCCACAAGCGCGGGCTGATCTGGGACCAGGGCGCGGCAGACCGTGCCATTGGTTTTTTTGAGGATGTCCTCAAACTCAACGGCGGCCAGTTCGAGGGCAAGCCCTTCGTGCTGGCGCCCTGGCAGGCTTTCATCGTGGGCAGCCTTTACGGCTGGTACATGGCCGATGGATACCGGCGCTTTCGCGTGGTCTACATTGAGACAGGCAAGGGCTCGGGCAAAAGCCCGCTGGTCGCAGGCATCGGACTCTATGGCCTGACGGCGGACAAGGAGCAGCGCGCTGAAATCTACGCTGCCGCGACGAAAAAGGACCAGGCGCAGATCCTGTTCCGCGATGCGGTGGCCATGGTCAACCAGTCGCCGGCCCTGGCCTCGCGCCTGGTGCAGTCGGGCCGCGACGAAAAGGTGTGGAACCTGTTCTACGCCGAGACCAACAGCTTTTTCAAGACCATCGCTGCCGATGAGGGGCAGTCGGGTCCGCGTCCGCATGTCGGGCTGATCGATGAGGTGCATGAGCACAAGACGGCCACCGTGGTGGACATGATGATCGCCGGCACCAAGAACCGGCTGCGCGCGATGGTGATCATGATCACCAACAGCGGCAGCGACAAGAACACGCCCTGCGGCCAGTACCACGACTACGGTGCAGACGTGTGCACCGGCAAGGCAGAGGACGACCGTTTCTTCGGGTTCATCTGCTCGCTGGACAAGGGGGACGATCCGACCAGGGACGAACGCTGCTGGCCCAAGGTCAACCCGTCGCTGCGGTTTCGCCTGCCGGGCCAGCGCGAGGGCATCCCGGGCTATCAGTACCTGCGGGCACAGGTGCAGAGCGCGCGCGGCATGCCGGCCAAGCTGGCGAAGGTGCTGCGGCTGAATTTCTGCAAATGGACGCAGGCCGAGTCGCCGTGGCTCGACTGGGATATCTGGGAAGAGGCGCGCGAGACCGTGCCCATGCGCTTGCTGCGCGGCCGACGCGCCGTGGCGGGTCTGGACTTGTCCAGCACCACCGACCTGACGGCCTTTGTGATTCTGTTTTACCCAACCGCAGAGGACCCGTTCTGGCGGCTGATGGCCTATTTCTGGATACCGGATCACGCGCTGGACGAGCGGGAGAAACGCGACAAGGTGCCCTACCAGCAATGGATCGATGAGGGGTGGCTTGAAACCACGCCGGGCCGCGCCGTGAGCCGGCTCTTCGTGCTGCGCCGCCTGGTGCAGATCTGCGAAGCCTTCGAGATCCAGAAGATCGCCTATGACCGTTGGCGCATCGAGGATCTGATGCAGCTGATGGCCGACAACGGCATCACGCTGCCCGAGCTGGTGGGCTTCGGCCAGGGCTATCAATCCATGGGGCCGGCGGTCGATGAATTCGAGCGCCGGCTGCTGGGCATGGTGCCGGCAGAAGGGGATGAGGTCGACGAGATGGCCGAGGCCCTGGAAGTCATCGAGCGGCTGCGTCACGACGGTAATCCGGTCCTGACCTGGAACGCGGCCAATGCAGTCGTGACACATGACCCATCCAATAACCGCAAGGTCGATAAGTCCAAGTCTGTCGGCCGGATTGACGGTGTGGTGGGCGCTGTGATGGCCGTGGGAGTCAGCGGCAAGGGCTCGCAAATCAGCGGCCCATCGATCTACGAGGAAGAAGGGATAGGTATATGAGCTACAGGATTTTGTCGGCGGTGTGCGGCCTGGTCGGCTTCGGGCTGGTGGTCGCGGGCATCGCCCTGATGCATATCCCCTCGGCCCTGTGCTTCGCTGGGCTTTGCCTGCTTGGCTACGGCTGGCTGCTGGACAAAGTGGCGGCGGTTGTGAAGCGCCGGGAAGAGAACGCTTCGCGGCGCATGCAGCCTCCACCATCCGCACCATAAAGGATCACCATGTTTTTTTCTGATGTCCTGGCCAGCAGCGCGGATGGCACCCTGGTCAACAGCTCGGGCAGCTTCTGGCAGGGGCTGCTGGGCGCAGCCGGCAGCAGCAGCGCAGGGGTACGGGTCACGCCCGAATCTGCACTCGCCCTGCCCATCCTGCAAAACTGCGTCACGCTGCTGGCCGAGAGCCTGGCGTCCTGCCCTGCCGAGTTGTACGAGCGCACGGAGGACGGCGGCCGCAAGTCGGCCACCAGCCATCCAGCCTATGACGTGCTGCGCTTCGCCCCGAACGAAATGCAGACGCCCTATGACCGCATCGAGCTGTCGCAGATGAACGCAGGCCTGCGGGGCAACAGCTACAGCTTTATCGAGCGGCGCGATGATGGCAACGTCATGGCCCTGTGGCCGCTGGATACGGCCAAGGTGACCGTGCTCAAGGGGCCGGACATGCTGCCCTATTACCGGGTAGCCGGTATCCCTGACCCGCTGCCCATGCGCCTTGTGCACCATGTGCGCTGGGCCTCGCTCAATGGTTATACGGGCCTGTCCCCAGTGCAATTGCATGCGGAGTCCGTGGGCCTGGCGCAGGCGATCCGGCAGTACACGGGCAAGTCCTTTGCCAACGGTGCCACGGTCTCCGGTGTCATCGAGCGGCCCAAGGAAGCGGCGGCGATCAAGGACCAGAAAAGCATTGATCGCATCGTGGACCAGTGGGGCAACAAGTTCGGCGGTATCGACAACGCCAAAAAGGTCGCGCTGCTGCAGGAGGGCATGACCTTCAAGCCCGTTTCCATGAACAACGTGGATGCGGACGTGGCGGCCATTCTCAAACTGTCGGGCGTGGATGTGGCGCGCATCTACAAGGTTCCCTTGCCCATGGTCAATGACCTGGAAAAGGCCAACTACAACACGATCGAGCAGCTGCTCATCCAGTTCGTGGCCTTCTGCCTGCTGGCCTGGGCCAAGCGGCACGAGCAGGCCATGACGCGGGATCTGATCCTGCCGCAGGACCGGCGCCGCTACTACGTCGAATTCAACCTGTCCGGCCTGCTGCGCGGCGACCAGAAAAGCCGGTATGAGGCCTATGCCATCGGCCGGCAGTGGGGCTGGCTGTCGGTCAACGACATCCGTCGGCTGGAGAACATGCCGCCCGTCGCCGGTGGTGACATCTACCTGCAGCCGCTGAACATGACGGCCATGGGCAAGGGCCAGCCCGGTGCGTTGGGTGCACCAGGCAGCGAACAGGAAAAAGCAACCCGCATCGCGCTGGAAAGCGAGATGCGCAACGTAGAAAAGGCACTGGAGCAATGAAACGCCATCTCCTGCTGACCAACATGCTGTTCAATCAGCCGCTGCTGGCGACCCCCGAACTGCTGGACCTGGGTGTGCGCTGGGCCAATCAGTCCCTGCAGCTCAACATCATCAACATCGGTGCAGCGGCGCCGGCAGTGGCAACGCCGCGCGCCGACTATGGCGACGATGATGAGGGCGGCCCGCCGATGCGCAGCGGCGACAGCCGCGAGCGCACCGGCGTTGCCGTGGTGCCCGTGCATGGCATCCTTGTGAGCCGCAACGCCCACATGGACATGTGCGAGCGCATGACCAGCTATGAGCAGCTGCGCCGCGACATCAGCGCGGCCGTCGATGATCCTGCCGTCAAGCGCATCGTGCTGGACGTGGACAGCAACGGCGGCCATGCCGTCGGCGCCTTCGAGGTCGCGGCCGACATCCGCGAGATGTCCCAAGCCAAGCCCATCACGGCCATCGTCAACCACAACGCATACAGCGCCGCCTACCTGATCGCCAGTGCATGCACAGAGGTGGTACTGAGCCGCACCAGCGGCACGGGCAGCATCGGGGTGATCGCCTCGCACTACGACACATCCAAGCGCGAAGAGCAGATGGGCATCAAAGTCACCACGGTGTTTGCCGGTGCGCACAAAAACGATCTCACATCGCATGAGCCGCTGTCCGAGCAGTCGCTGCAGACGCTGCAGGATCTGGTCAACGAGTCCTATCAGCTGTTCACCCAGGACGTGGCCACCTATCGGGGCATGTCCGTGCAGGCCGTGATCGACACGCAGGCGAGGCTGTATCGCGGCCAGCGCGCCATCGATGCCGGCCTGGCAGACCGCATGGGCACGGCCCAGCAGGCCCTGGACGGCCTGGTGCGCGATGTTGCCGCCACGCGCCGGAACTCCTCATCCCTCGCACTGCGCGCCAAGGCGGCCGCTGTGCAGGCCACCCTCTGACCGCGTTCGCGGCAGTCCCG
>NZ_JAQOTI010000004.1:0-280942 GCF_028401915.1 Delftia sp. DT-2 | reverse complement strand
CCAAGGAAAAACCATGTCCCTTGTCACCAAACTCCGCAGCGAACGCGCCGAGGCGAACACCAAGCTGCAGGCGCTCGCCACCAAGGAATCCGGCGGCGCCACCCTGTCGGCCGAAGAGCTGCAGGAATTCTCGCAGCTGGAGCAGCAGATTGCGGATCTGTCCGCGAAGATCGCCCGCGCTGAATCGGCCGAACGTGCTGCAGCTGCAGCTGCCGTGCCGCTCAACGAATCGGCCGCAGGCATCAACGGCCCTCCCGGCAATCGCCCTGCCCACATCACCGTGACGGACAACGCGCAGGCCGGCACGCGCGTAGCCCAGATGGCCCGCATGATCGCTGCCGCCGGCGGCAACCAGATGCAGGCTGCCGAGCTGGCCCGCTCCAGCGGCATGGGCGAAGATGTGGTGATGGCACTGTCCACCACCAGTCCCGGCGCCGGTGGTGTCCTGGTCCCTGCGAACATGGCGCGCGAGGTCATCGAGTCTCTGCGGCCTACTTCCATCCTGCGCAGCTTCGGCGCCCGTCCGCTGCCGCTGGTCAACGGCAACATGGGCCTGCCGCGCATCAAGGGCAACACCACCGTGGGCTATATCGGCATGGACACGGACATCAACGTGACCGGCATGGTGTTCGATGACCTGAAGCTGCAGGCCAAGAAGCTGGCCGCCCTGGTGCCCATCAGCAATGACTTGCTGAAGTTCTCGGGTGTCAGCCCTCAAGTCGATGCCATCGTGGTTGCTGACCTGTTCACGAGCACGGGCCTGTATGAAGACATCACCTTTATCCGTTCCAACGGGAACGGCGGTGTCTCCCCGAAGGGCCTGCGCTACTGGGCTCCGGCCTTCAACATCGTCACAGCGCCTGCTGGCACGTCGCTGGCCGAGCTGGACGCATTCCTTGGCGGTCTGATGCTGCGCGTGGAAATGGCCAGTGCCAACCTGGCGGCCAGCGGCTGGATCATGAGCCCGCGCAGCATCCGTTTCCTGCAGGCCCTGCGCGATGGCAACGGCAACAAGGCCTATCCCGAGATCGAGCAGGGCAAGCTCAAGGGCTACCCCTTCAAGCTGTCCACGCAGATCCCCATCAACCTGGGTGCCGGCGGCGACGAGTCCGAAATTTACTTCGGCGACTACTCGGACTGCTACATCGGTGAGACCGGCGAAATGGTCCTCGCGTACAGCACCGAGGCCTCCTACAAGGACGGCAACGGCGACACCATCAGCGCATTCCAGCGCGATCAAACCCTGGTGCGCGTCATCACCCACAACGACTTCGGCCCGCGCCATGTGGAGTCCATCGCCGTGGGCGTCGGCGTCAAGTGGGGTAAGGACATGCTGGCCTGACCGCCAACCGCTCGGCACAGCCGGGCGGCCTGGACTGATCACCGAACCATTGAGAGGACATCGATATGAGCAAGCAGAAACCCGTCGCCGTGGTCTTCGCCAAGCCCTGGCGCGGCTACAACAAGGGCGAAACCGCCGGCTTCGACAAGGAAACCGCAGACGCCCTGCGCGAGCGCGGCATTGTCGAGGAGGAGGGCGAAGAGGCCGGGCGCCGCACCCGTACCAAGGCCGAGGGCGGCAAGAAGGCGGATGCGCCGCCCCCGCCCCCGGATGACCCCGCCAAGGGGGCCGACTCCGACGACAACGCCAGGCCCTGACCATGGCGCGCCGCTTGAGCTACACCGGCCCCCCGGTGCTGACTGCGGAGCTTGTCGCTCAGTGGTGCCGTGAGCACGTCGATGACTTGCAGCGCGAGCTGGTGGACGGCGTCATCGTCCCCGCCGTCACACAGATGTGCGAGTCCGAGACGGGCGCCGCCATCCGCGAAGCGCAGTACCAGGAGGACTGGACTGCTGCAGAGCGTGCCGATGGCGTGCTGGACGTCGGCCAGGTCAAGAGCATCACCAGCGTGCACATCCTGCGTGCCGGTGCAGCGCCTGAGCCCTTCACCGAGTACGAGCTGGGCCAGGACCAGCGCGTGGCCTGGCTGGAGTTCCCTGGTGGCCGCCCTGCTGGCGCGCTGCGCGTGCAGTACCTGGCGGGCGTGGATCTGGAAGCCTACCCTGCGGTCAAGACCTGGCTGCTGCTGCAGGCCGGCACGCTGTACCAGCAGCGCGAATCGCTGATCGTTGGCGGCACCGTCACGGATCTGCCCCTGAAATTCCTTGGCCACATGCTGGCCGAGATCATTGTGCCCACGCGGTTTTGAGGTGAGCCATGCTGAGAGCCGGAACCTTGAACAAGCAGATATCCATCCAGCAGCACAGCCAGGGCAAAGACGAGTGGAATACGCCCGCGCCTGGCGCCATCGCATGGGTTGAGGTGGCGAAGGTCTGGGCCAACATCCGGCACATGTCTGGCAGTGAAACTATTCGTGCCGGCGCCGAAGTGTCCACCGTGCGGGTCTCCATCCGCATTCGCTATCGCGCTGGCATCAACGCCGGCATGCGTGTTGTGCATGTCGGCCAGGTTTACGACATCGAGGCGCCATTGCCTGACTCGACCCGGCGCTGGCTCGACCTGGCGTGCAAGCTCATCCAGTGAGGTACGGCAATGGGGAATGGAACCAACTCTTTCACCATCCGTGCCGACACTGCCGCCCTGGATGATTTCCTGGATGCGCTGGGCGAAGCTGCCGACCAGGCCGTGCGCCCCGCTGCGCAGGCCGGCGCGCAGGTGCTCTACGAGGCGGTCAAGGTCAACGTCAGCTCCATAGGCAGCGTGACCGGCAACCTGGGCCGTGCGGTCTACCAGGCGTTCTCTCCTGAGCACTCCATCGATGGCGTGCAGGCGCAGTACCACGTCAGCTGGAACGCCAGGAAAGCGCCTCACGGCCATCTGCTGGAGAGGGGGTGGGTACAGCGCTACGCAGTGACCATCGCCAAGGGTGGCAAGTGGGTCACGCGAGTGCGGCCCGAGGCGCAGGGCAAGCCCCGGCCGAAGCGCCGCGCCACACAGGCCGAGAAAGATGCGTACTACGTGCCTAGGCCTGGGGGCCCCGTCCACCGGCTGGGATATTTCTTCGTTGCGCGCGCTGAGGACTCCATGTCCAAAGCCGTTGAGGCTGCGAATCTGGAGCTGCAAAAGCGCTATGACCAGGTGAAGTGACATGAGCTATGAACCCGCCCTTGTGGCCATCCTGACGGCGCTGTGTCCGAGGTCTTTGCCGGTGGTCGCCCCGTGGGGAACCAAGATGCCCTACGTGATATGGCAGCGCGTTGGCGGCCGTGCGATGCGCAACATCGACAAGCGGCCAACAGGCAATCTGCGCAATGGTCGCGTCAGCATCACGGTCTGGGATGAAACGCCCATCAAGGCCACGGCCCTGATCCGCCAGATCGAGGACGCATTGACGGCCTCCGATGCCATCCAGTGCACGCCGCTGGATGAACCTCTGGACATGTTCGATGACGGCGGCAGCGATGTCGTGATCTTCGGCATGCAGCAGAGCTTTTCAATCTGGGCGCGGCGATAGCGCTCAACACTTTTTCAACCCCGGCCCGCAGCAGCGGGCTTTTTTACGTCCGAAAGGAAAACGCCATGGGCGCACAAACCGTTGCCGGGACCAAGATCGGCATTTCTGCAGCACTGCCCGCCGCCTACGACAAGGATGGCTATGCGGCTTTGACCTTCTCCAAGATTGGAGAGATCACCAATGGCGGCAGCCACGGCCGCACTTATCAGGTGGTCAATCACAACCCCATCGATACGCGCGGCACCCGCAAGTACAAGGGCTCGTTCAACGAGGGGCAGAAGACCATCCAACTCGCTGTGGATGCCGCAGACCCGGGACAGATCATCGTCAAGGCTGCCCTCAACTCCGATGCCGCCTATGCCTTCGAGGTGAAGTACCAAGACGGCTCCATCGACTACTTCACAGGCCTTGTGACCAGCTGGTCCAAGTCCACTGAAAGCGTGGACAGCATGTACTCGGCCAGCGTCGGCCTGGAGCTGACAACCTCCAAGGATGGCGTCGGCATCATCGAAGTGCCCGCGCCTGTCGGCCCCTGACCCTTTCCCCTTTGGCCCTCGGGTCACCCCAGCACCGGCCCGGCTGTTTCGTCTCTCAGCGGAGGCGGGCAGTCGGGCGCGGGCATTTCCTTTTTCTCCGCTGAAAGATCGACATGACCAAAACCATCACCCAAGCCGTGGCCGTGGCCACATCCGCCGCCGTCGCTGCAGCTGAACTCGTGGACATCACCGCATTTGACCTGGTGGGCGCATGCGAGGCGGGCCACAAGTTCGTGCTGCGCAACCCGGATGGTTCGTCCACCGGCATCACCCTCATTGTGCGCGGCACGTTCGCACCCGAGGTGGTTGCCTGGAACTCCGGCGTTGCGGAAAAATTCCTCAACGAGCAGCGCGCGGCCCAGCGCCGGGGCAAGGCCCCCAAGGCCAAGACCATCGACGAGATGGAGGCCCAGAACATCGAGGGCGCCGTGGTGCGTGTCGCTGGCTGGGAGGGCGTCCGCCAGCCCTACAGCGCTGACCAACTGCGCGCCGCGCTCAAGCGCAATCCGCACTGGGCCGTTCAGATCATCGAGGAGTCCGACAGCCTGGGAAACTTTGGCGCGACCTCGGCATCCAGCTCCGAGGCTACGTAAAACAGCTGGCCTGGCTGCAGGCGCCCGTCGATCCGCCCAAGGGATCGAGCGAGGATGCGCCGCGCCAAAGCAGGGCGCAGCGCATGGGAGAGGATGCCGAGCTGCCGTTGCCAGAACTGGAGGACGGCTTTCACATCATCGCGGCGCTGATGGAGGTGGGGCCGGTTTCCTATGCGGGCATGGACCTGGCGCCCATCTCCTGGCCGGAGATAGCCGCCTGGCAGCAGGCCACGCGGTGCCCATTTCGCCCGCATGAGCTGCAGCTGCTGCGCAGCCTCTCGGCTGCCTATCTGGAGCAGTACCGACTGTCCAAAAGCGATGCCTGTCCATCGCCCGAGATCATGCGGCCCGACAGTGGCGAGCAGGCCAAAAAGCTGGCCGCCCACATCAAGGGCGTGCTGCGCGGGTGAGGGTGGATATAGCCCTTTGCTACCATTCCCCTCCTGCAACTGTGGGAGGGGATATGAAAGACAAATTTTTGGCCGCTTTGATCGCTCCGGCAATCGTAGTAGCTGTGTTGGGGTACGTGTTTTTTATGTCCTATAAATCTGGGGGTGAACCAGCAAAAAAACCTCCAGAAATCGACGCAAGAAGAAATGCTCTTTATGCTTGTGAAGAATCAATCAGGAAAAAGCTGCATGACCCTGGTTCAGCACAATTTCCCCCAAGGGGCGAATTTATAGTCACTCCGGTTTCTGAGCCGGTTAGTTATGACGTAATCGTGGATGTGCGCGCCAAAAATGCATTCAACGCACTTCGTCTAAATCGGTTCAAATGCGAGATCCGTGAATTATCGACTGGTACGAACGGAGGTATTTCCTGGAGGTCGAGCGTGCAAGCTATGTAGACCCTGGGTAATTTTCAGATCACCAAACCCGCCTATGGCGGGTTTTTCATTTCCAAGCCCTTCGGCCTAGCCGTGGGGCTTTTTTTGTTGCTTGGACGGTATGTATGACAGACACCACGCGCAAATCAAATCTTGAGTTTGGTGTACGCAACAACACCAAGGCCGGACTGTCGGAGATCAAGCAGGATGTCAAAGCCGTGGGCGATGAGGCTGCCCAAGCAGGTGCCAAGGCTGGTACGGCTTTCGACGGGATGGGTAAGAGCAGCCAGACGGCTGCGAGCAGCATTGACCGCAGCACGCGCAGCATCATCAGCTCCTTGGAGCGTGAGATGGCCGCCATGCAGGCTGGTGGCAAAGGCACTGCAGCCTATTACGAGACCATTGCCAAGCAGCGCGGCGCTGACATGGCCGCGCTGGGTCCGTACCTGCAGCAGATGCGCCTCTTCGAAAAGCAGGCCGAGGAATCGTTTAAGACGGTTGGGATGTCTGCCCGTCAAACGTCCGCCGCCATGCGCGGCGTGCCGGCCCAAATCAGCGACATCGTTGTGAGCCTGCAGGGCGGCATGCCCGTCATGACCGTTTTCATGCAGCAGGGCCTGCAGTTGCGCGACATGTTCGGCGGGTTTGGCGCTGCTGGCAAGGCGCTGGGTGCCACGCTGCTGGGCTTGGTGAATCCCTACACGGTTGCCGCCGCCGGTGTGGTGGCGCTCGGCGCGTCCATGGCGCATGCAGAGTCCACTCTGCGCGCGCACATGACGCTGATGAACCAGCTGGAGGCAACGGGTCGGGCCGGTTTCCTTAACAGCGAGGCCATCAAACAGCTCAAGCGAGACATGTCTGAGCTGCCGGGTATCAGCCGCAGCGCAGCCTCGGCCATCATCTCGGACCTAGTGCAAGTGCGCACCCTCGGAGGGGAGGCGCTGCAAAAAATTGCCCTCATGTCGGCGGACTTCGCCGCCGCGACGGGGCAAGATGCCGCCGGTGCTGCGCGTGAGCTGGCTAAAGCCATGGAGGAGCCAGACAAGGCGGCCAGGGCGCTGGATGAGGCCTTCAATTTCCTGACCCTGGAGCAATTGATCGCTATAGATGCGATGGTTGAGGCGGGCAACAAGGCAGGCGCTCAGCGACTCCTGCTGGATGCTCTGGGGCAGTCGCTTGCCGGGACGGCCGAGAAGCAGACGGACCTGCAGCAGGCGTCGAAGGAGTTGTCCAATGCGTGGGACAGCCTCATGGAGAAAATGGCGCCGTCCGCAGACACCCTGCGAACGATATCGGCCGGACTAGCCGGGGTTGTTAGGGGTGTGAACAGCCTGACGGAAGCGATACCGCGAGCGAACGCTGAGATCACCAAATGGCTGCCTGGCATGCAGGCAATGATGGGCCCTCTCGGCATGTGGGCACGCATCAAGGGCTTGCAGACTCTGGGTGCTGAGGCTGATGCCGGGCCCGCGCTGCCGAGTATCCCGACCGGAACGCCAGGGGCGGCGCCGAGCGACGGTGGTGGTGCCTCAGGGGAGGCCCGAACTGGCGTGAAATCTGCAGCCGATCAGGAGTTATCGGCGCTGCTGGAGGCCACGAAAGCCTACAAGGGCAAAAAGGATGCGGCGGAGGATCTGCGCAAGACTTTGGACCTCCTGCAGGCTTCACAGAGGCGGCTGCGTGAAGAGGGCCGCGGCGACTCCAAGGAGGCGGATGAGCTGCAGGCCCGCATCAACGGCATCAACGAAAAGATCAAGTCGCTGAGCAAGACGCGCGGCGATGGCGCCAAGAAAGAGCAGTCTGCCTATGCGGAACTTGCTGCCTCGATCCAAGCCAAGATTGACGCCAACAAGGCGGAAGTCACCCAGTCCGGCAAGCTCAACGACGCCCAAAAGGCCGAGATCAAGCTCAATGCCGATCTGAAGGAAGGCAAGATCAAGCTGTCGGCCGCGCATGAGGCCGACCTGCGCGGGCGCATTGGGGTCTGGAAGCAGCAGGAGAAGGATAAGGCGCAGGCCAAGGAAAACGTCGCGCTCTACCAGCAGCAGCTCGACATTGAAAAGCAGGTCACTGAGGACTACCTCAAGCGCTCCAAGGCCCTGGAGTCGGCGCGCCAGGCCATGGACGCTTACGAGAAGTCGGCGAAAGAGGACTTCGAGCGTCTGCAGCTGGAGGCGGGCCTCATCGGCATGAGCAATCAGGCGCGTGCTGTGGCCTTGGCCCAATACGATGCCGAGCTGGAGCTCAAGCGCAAGATTGCCGAGATAGACCGGCTGGATGCGACCACATCCCAAAAGGATGAGCTGATCGACCGTGCGCGCGTGGTCTCGTACCAGCGCGTGGCCAGTGCCCAGACCAAGGCCTACAACGACGAATGGAACAAGGCCTTTGACCAGGCCAGCCAGTCGCTCAGCGATGCGCTGATGGCGGGCGGCAAGAACGGCGCCGAGTACATCGAGGGCTTGTTCCGCTCCCTGGTCCTGCGGCCTGTGATCCAAGCCATCGTGGCGCCCATCGCCGGGGACATCGCATCAACTGTGCTGTCCATGCTGGGCATGGGTCCAAGTGGCAGCTCGGGCGGCGGTTCCGGCGTGGGCTTGGGCAACCTCTCCACCATGTACCGGCTGGGCACCTCATCAATGATGAAGGACTTCGGTCTGGGCCTGGGCAACCTGGTCAACAACGCCGGCGGCAAGCTCTACAACCTGGGCTTGGAGAAGGTGGGCAGCTCGCTGATCGACTTCGGGGACATGCTCACGAAGTATTCCGGGATCATCAACAAGGCGGGCGCTGCGTTCAGCTATGTCAGCGCCATCTTGAACATCGCGGATGGCAAGTGGGGCGCGGGCATTGGGGGGGCCGTCGGGCAATGGTTCGGTGGCCCTATCGGTGCGTTCATCGGCAACTGGATTGGCGGCTTGCTGGACAAGGCATTCGGCTCGCGTGGTGCAAACCACTCAGGCGGTGTTGCGTCCACTGCCACCACGGATCGTGACACGGCCGCGCGCCAGGCGCTGGGGACCGATGCCTGGGGCAACACTTGGGGCGACTTCACCAAGCGCGGCAACACCGAGATCGACAAGCAACTGGGGTCTTCGATCACATCGTGGCTGGACCTGTACAAGGCGTTGGCCAAGTTCTCCAACGGCACAGCCAAGGACATCGACATCGCCGGCGGCTTTTCGGTCAATCCAAAGTACGGCGACGAAGGCGCCATGGGCTTTTTCCAGATCCTGGACAAAGCCACCGGCGAGGTGTTGACCAAGTACAAAAACCGAGACCTGGATGCTGATCCGCAAAAGGCCTGGGCGCAGTACATGGCGGACATGGGCGGGGCGGTCATCGACCAGCTCAAGAAAGCCGATATCCCGGGCTGGATGCGCGAGGAGTTCGATGCCCTGGGTGAGAACATCACCGTTGAAGGTCTCAACGAAGCATTGCGCAACATCGCAATGATCGATGCGGCATTCCGTGGATGGGCTGACACGCTGGTGGGCTTCGCGGATCTGTCGGCCAAGGCCCAGACCGAGCTGCTCAAGTTCTCGGGTGGCATTGAGGCGCTGTCCAACAACATCAACGCCTTCTATTCCGGCTTCTACTCGGAAGAGGAGAGGGCGGGGATCATGCAGCGCCAGGTGAAAGAAGGGCTCAAGGCCTTGGGTGTGGATATCGACCCAGCTGATGGCGAGGCCGCAAAGAAGGCGTTCCGAAAGCTCATCGAAGACGCTTTGGCGTCGGGCAATACAGAGCTTGCGGCCAAGCTTTTGGCTCTGGCCCAGATGTTTGGTGTTGCAGCGGACTATGCCCAGAAAGCTGCGGAGACGGCGGCCGATGCGGCAAAGGCAGCAGCGGACGACGCAGCGAAGGCGCTGGCCGAATCTCGGCAGAAGGCCAAGGACGCCGCAATGGCGAACTTTGAAGCCGCTGTGCAGCGTGAACAGGACTACTGGAACGCCAGTGCCTCGGCTGCGCAGTCGGCCATCAGCAGCATGTCTGCGGTGCTGGCTACGCTGAAATCCAATGCCCGGGAGCTATATGGCACCGTGGACTCCACCCAGCAAATGCTGGCGGCGCGGGGGATGGTCTACATCGAAGAGGCCTTGGAGGGCGTGCGCGCGGGTCGCAAGATCACTGACTACAGTGATTTGAGTGACGCTATCAGCGCAGCCCGCAGCGGCATCAATTCCCGCGCATATGCCACGCAGTTTGAAAAGGACCGCGACGCGCTTGTGCTGGCGGGCCAGCTCGCTGACCTGGCAGAGCAGGGCGATGTCCAGTTGAGCCAGGAGGAGCGGCTGCTGAAGAACGCGCAGGAGCAGCTTGAGCGCCTGGATAAGACGCTGATCTACTGGCGCGAGCTGATTGAGGGCAACGAAAAGCACATCGATGCCACGTTGAGTGTGGAAGCCGCGATCAAGGCGCTCGAAGCGCTGCTGTTTCCTGACAGCCCTGCAGGATCTGGGGCTGGCGGCGGCAGTGGCGGCAAGACGCCGACCCCGAGCTGGGGGAGTGGAGGCGGTGGCGGGTTTGAACCCGCCTACAGCGGCAAATACAAGACGCCCACAGCGATCCTTGGCGGTGGCACGGTTATCTATGACTACGCAGATGCCGACTACTCGAAGAAGCTCGATGGTCTCTCGTCCACGTTCCATAAGTACGACGGCACGGGGGATTTCACGGGCCTTGCCAACGAGTTCAAAGCAGCTGGCGGATCGGCCCGGGATCTGGCGTACCTGTACGGCTTTTCCGAGGCGGATGTGCTCGCGGCCCTGGACCGTAACGGGATTCCACGCTTTGACGTGGGGACCAACTACGTGCCGCAGGACATGCTCGCGCAGATCCACGAAGGGGAGGCCATTCTGCCCAAGGCGTTCAATCCGTGGGCCGGCGCCGCTGGCCTGGCAGGGGCCGGTTCGAGCCGCGCCGACGCGCTGCTGGAAAGGCTGCTTTCCAGCGTGGAGCGGCTGGATGCACGGATGGCCGAAGTCAGCGAAAGCGCAACCGCGCTTTACGACCAGCACGACAGTGTGACGGAAGGCGGCAATGCCAACCGGGTCGAGGTCATGAACATCAAACAACTGGCGCAAGCCATTGCAGAGGAGATGCAGGCATGAACCCATCTGCGCGCGTCATGGTGCCCGTGAAGATCGTGGACGCCATGATTGCAGCGGGCACCACCGTGCCCGAGCCAAACACGGCCAATGGGGAGGTTGCGTGGGTCGCCAGTGGCAGCTATGCCATTGACGATCTGCGCACATCCAATGGGTCCGTCTATTCGTGCATACGTGTGCACTCTGGGCGAGCCACTCGCCCGGAACTCGACCCTGGCTACTGGCGCCGCAAAGGGCCGACAGATCGACAGGCACCTTTTGATGACTACTCGTCTACAAAATCGCGTGGCAAAGGGGTCGTCACGTTCGTGCTGACTCCGGGCTTTATCAATGGCGTCAGCGTCTATGGACCCGAAGGGGCAACCTATTCGCTTGTCGTCCGTGATGCTCCTGGTGGCGTTGTGATCCGTGAGAAGCACGGAGATCTTTATGCCCAAGCTGCAGGGCTTTGGGAGCTGCTCTTTACGCCGCTACCGGCCCTGGAAAAAGTCAGCATGGACGAAATTCCAATAGCGCCCAATGCAGAGGTCACGGTGACCATCCGAGCGCCTGGCAATGGAGCGGTTGCAGTGGGCGACATCAAGGTGGGTGACTGGCGCCCCTTGGTCGGCGACGCGGATATGGGGGGGGTGGAGCGAGGCGCGGAGGCGCAGCGCAAGCCCTACACCTATCGCAAATACAACGATGACGGCACGTATGACCAAGTGCGACGCGGCAATGCCCGCGACGTTTCCTGCCGCGTACTGCTGGACGCCGAGGAGGCGATGTATGCGGACGCAATTCTTGGCGAGATTCTCGATATGGCTGTGCCCTTCGAGGCCTCGAATCTTCCACGCCTTGGCTACCTCAACACGCTCGGCTTTGTCTCTGGAGCAATCAGGGCAGACGAGTGGGGGGTGACCTCTCTCACACTCAATATCAAGGGCAATATCTGATGGCAGTACAACCAGCAGCCACGCTCACGCCGATCCCGGAGTTTCCGGCGCTGTCGGATCGAGCGGCAGGCACCTACAACAGCAAGGCCTATACATTCGGCACGCACATGGGCGTTCCAGGGCCATTTGTGCCGGAAATCAATGCGCTCTCTGCCAATGTCCAGCACAACGCGCAGGAAGCAGTCGCTGCGGCGGGCGGCTCCGGTGATGCCAAGCTTGCAGCGGAGAAGGCGCGAGACGACGCGATCACAGCCAAAGGGCAGTCTGAAACTGCACGTGATGCGTCGGTCTCGGCAAGAGGTGGATCTGAGTCGGCACGCGATGGCTCGATCACAGCCAAGGGGCAATCTGAAGCAGCGCGCGACTTGTCCATCGCGGCCAAGGGCGGGGCTGAAACAGCCCGAGATGCTGCCGTCGCTGCGAAGAATGCATCGGAAGCTGCCCGCGACGCATCCAAGGCCTACCGCGACCAAGCTGAAGTATTCGCGTCTGCTCAACTGAAGGGCAGCAGCACAACCAGCGTCACACCTGGCGCCGGTGCGAAGACTTTCGGCATGGAGCCATCGCGCTCGTTTGTGGCGGGCATGTACCTGGTCGCCACGTCCACAAGCGACCCTGGTACGCGCATGAGCGGCTATGTCCAGAGCTACAACCAAGGCACAGGCGCTCTAGTTATTGGAGTTGACACGTTCGCGGGGACTGCAGCAAAAGCGGACTGGGTGATCGGGGTGGCTGCGCCAGGTGCTTCAGCCTGGATGACAACGCAAGTCATCACTGCATCGGCTGTCGCTGTGCCGGGTGTCTTCTACGTTCTGGCGGCTGCTGGGATCACGCTGACGGTGCCAATCAATTTCGCTGCAGGCCAGGCCTTTGGTTTTGGGATGTCTCGCGGCATCTGGGCCGCAAACATCGACTGGCAGTCAAACAAGCTCAAGGGCCGCAGTCCTGGCGTGATGCAACTGCTGTCCCAAAACGATTCGGCGGTATGTCGCTGGGTCAATGCAACGGATGGATTTATGGAGGCAGCATGAGCTTTTATTCGGATTACTTTGGCGGTGGTGGCGGGGGAAAACTGCGCTACCAGGAGTTCTTGGCGTCTGGGACGTTTACCCCTCCTGCGGCGCTTTTGGCGAGTGGCGGGCAGGGCTGGGTCTTGCTTGTTGGTGGTGGCGGCGGTGGAGGTTGTTCGCGGGGTGGCGGTGGCGGTGGAGGTGCTGTTCTGACATTGCCGATGACGTTTGCCGGGCCTGTCGCGGTCACTATCGGTGCGGGTGGTGCTGGCGGGACTGCATCGGGCGTTGGCAACGGCACTGCGGGTGGCGCCACATCTGTTGGATCTGCGTCTGTCCCGGGTGGTGGGTATGGCGCTGGCGGTTTGTCTGGATATCAGCGAGGTGGCAGCGGAGGGGCGGGAGGCGGCGGCTCTGGGGCAAATACGGGAGGCGGTGGTGGAGGCGCCGGTGGTCCTGGCAATGGCAGCGGCAAC
This sequence comes from Delftia sp. DT-2, assembly GCF_028401915.1. Taxonomy (NCBI): domain Bacteria; kingdom Pseudomonadati; phylum Pseudomonadota; class Betaproteobacteria; order Burkholderiales; family Comamonadaceae; genus Delftia; species Delftia sp. DT-2. The sequence continues at coordinate 267,979 of NZ_JAQOTI010000004.1, read as the reverse complement.
GGGGCGGGCGGGCAGGGGCGCGGTGGTGAGGGCCTCTGGGGTGGTGGTGGGGGCAACGGTGGCTCTGGCAATGGCGGCGTTGGTGGTTTGGGCATCAACGGTTATGGCGGCGGGGGCGGGGGTGGAGGAGACTCGGCCACCAACGGTCCTGGACTGGGTATGTCTGGCGGCGGTAGTGGCGGCGTGGAAGGCAGCCCTGGTGGGCTTGGTAGCGCTGGTGCCGCAAATCGTGGCGGTGGCGGCGGTGGCGGCGGTTACAACGCTGTTGGCGGTGCTGGGGGATCGGGATTTGTAAGGATCTGGTGGTACGAATGATCAAAAACTACGCACTCATCAAAAGCGGCTGTGTCGAGCAAGTCATCGTTGCTGACGCAGATTTTGCGGACTCGGTCCGCGCGCAGTGGGACCGCGTAGAACCTGCGCCAGAAGGTGTCGGCATTGGCTGGTCATGGGATGGCCAGGCTTTCGCCGCGCCTGTTGTGCCCGACCCAGGGCCGCAGCCTACGCCCGTGCGTCACATCAGCGTTGGAGCATTCTTCGACAGGTTCGGCCCAGGGAAATGGCAGATCCTGGCCGATGGAAGTGATCAATGCAAGGCGGTGATCCAGGACGCGAGCGTGCGCAAGTACATCGACCTGGACAACGCTGATCTGCCGGCAGGCCTGGCCATCCTGCAGGCCGCAGGGCATGCAATCGATCCTGGTGCGATCCTCGACGCGCCGATCCAGCCGCACGAGCTGCCCTGATAGATGACATCTCACAACAAACCGCCTTCGGGCGGTTTTTTCATGCCCGAAGGACCTTGATGCCCGAACCCACAACCACTGCAGCCGGGCTCGCTACTGTCGCCGGAGCCGCAGTCTCGACGTCTGCACTCACCGCGTTTGGCGTGCCGCTGGGTCTGCACGTCGATCTGCTGCTGGCCGGCTTCTTCGGCGCCCTGGTGAGCATCATCTTGCTCAACACCGTGCCGGGCACTGCGGACACCTGGCGCGAGCTGCTGCGCACTTCCGTGCGGCGCTTGGCCGTGGCCTGGGCCTCCTCGATCACTGCGGGTTATCTCACGCCCCTGGCGCTGCTCATCGCAAACGTGCCCGCATCGCTGATGCTGTCCATGGCCTTTTTGGTCGGCGCCGGCGCACAGCGCGTGCTGCTTGCCCTCATGCGCAAGTATTGGCCGCAGGCCGGGGAGAGCTGACATGCGACACCTTGGCTTTTTCCTGCTCTGGATCTTCGGCCTGGTTGTCCTGGCCGAAGCCCTCAACAAGCTGGAGCGCACGCGGCCGTGCCTGCCAGGGCTCACCCGCAATCAGCGCCTGCTTGCCTGGCTCAAGGCCCTGGCCTGGTGCCTGCTAGCTGCCGCCGGCGCCGGCGCGCTCGTCGCGCCCATCTTCGATTTCCCAGCACCCACGGCCCGCGAACTGTGCATGTTCGCGGGCTTCGTCGTGCTCATCGTTCGTACCCGATTCAAAGAGGGATAGACATGCAATTGACCCCCCATTTCACGCTGGCCGAAATGACCGCCAGCAGCACAGCCCGGCGCCAGGGGCTGGACAACACGCCAACGCCCGAGGCCCTGCAGCGCCTGGCGCTTACGGCCGCGATGCTGGAGCGCGTGCGCGCGCACCTGGGCGTGCCAGTCATCGTCACCAGCGGCTATCGATCGCGCGCTGTCAATGCCGCCGTGGGTGGCGTCACCAGCAGCGACCACGCCATAGGCGCGGCCGCCGACATCGTGGCACCCAGCTACGGCACGCCGTATGCCGTCGCCAAGGTCCTGGCGCCGCTTGTCGCAGCCCTGGGCATCGGGCAAATCATCTATGAGTCCGTGGGCGGCAAGCGCTGGGTGCACTTGTCCACGCGCACGCCGGACAAGCCCGTCAACCGCGTGATCACCGTCAGCGGCAAAAACACTCTGGTGGGCATCCAGGAGGTCTAGATGCTGGCCCTCCTCAAATCCCGCGTCTGGCAGCTCCTGGCCCTGGTGCTGGCCGTGCTGCTGCTTTGGCAGAGCGTTGGCCATCTGCTCGCTTTGCGCGCCGCCGACAAGGCCCGCGCTGACCTGGCGACCGAGCGCGCGGACGCAGCTGCAGCGGCCGCCGAAACATCCCAGCGATATCGAAAACTGGAAGGCACCTACCGTGAAAACCTCGACACAATCGCCCGCGAATCTGGCCAGGCACAGGCTCGCGCTGCTGCTGACGCTGACGCTGCCCGCGCTGCTGCTGGCCGGCTGCGCGGCGACCTCGCCGACTACATCACCGCCCATCGTGCCGCCGCCCAGGCTCGCGCCGCTGCCGGACAGTGCACGCCAGACACCGGCGCCCTTGATCTGCTTGCCGAGCTGCAGCGCCGCGCTGATGAGCGAGCGGGAGAGCTGGCGAGCATTGCTGACGACGCCCGCGCCCGTGGCACCGTCTGTGAGTGGTCCTACGATGCAGGCCTCGCCCTTATGACGGACGCAGCGCTAGGGCAAGGGCCGTGAGCGATCCCGTCTGCCGTCGTGGACTTCGTGATCAGGAATGAGTCGTGAGGTTGATGCCGTCAGGCTTACGCACTGGCACGGATGTTAGCTAGTGTGTGGTGGCCAGCCCCGTGAAGAGTCGGTGATCCTGGGCGACCTAGCGCTAGCTACATGCTTGAAACACTATATATACTCTGCTCATGCACGCACGCGCCTAGTGCATGCGTCTAGCATAGTTTAACTTAGGAAGCAATGTGTCCAGCAACTCTATCGACCTCTGGCTAGTCGATCATTTCCGCATAACCCTTTTCCTCCTCCGCCCGTGGGAAGGACCTGTTGATGTTGCTTTCGCTGGGATTTTTAGCGTTCTACCAGATTCTGTAGAGTCAAAGCCTAACGCGGGTGAGCATGCTTGCATTGGTAACTGGAATGCTCAAAGGGTGCAGTTTAGAGTTTCTTTAAATAGGCTGGATATTATTGTTGGTGCGCAAATTCCACAGACTGCTCAAATGGTTTTTGTTGAAAGGCCATTCGATAAATTCGCAGAATTTGTTCTGCTCGTTAAAAACTGGATTCAAGGTGCTAATTTTGAGGTGAATCGGTTTGCTTTGGCTACCAATGCTTTGTGGAAAGTGGAGGATAGAGCACGGGCGGCAAGGAAGGCAACTGAGCTGGCGGGCGTGACTATATCGGCGCCTGATGAATTGGAGGATGTTCAATTTGTATATAATCGGCCAATTTCGTCTAGTTCGGTGCCAAATGAGAAAATAAATAGAGTAGTTACTGCTTCCGCTCTAAAAGTAGAAATAGGGATGATGATCGATGGTGCGCCCACACCAATGCTTAGTGAACATTACTCTGGTTTATTTACTGATATAAGCTCTCGTGCTGATCGAGGTTCGATAATTGGTTATGAGCAGTTTCTTGCCTTGTTGGATGAGATGGTGGTAGAGCAGTCTTCGATTTTTTCAAGGGGGGCTTATGCTTCAGTCTTTGAGTGATCAGAGGGCTGCGCCCGGAATTGTATTCCGTCGTTCGTCTACGAAACCCAGCGATGAGGGTTGCGGTTTTCTAAGGCCTCCGACTGCTAGGATTGAAACGTCTCAGACAATGCATAATGTGTCTATTATGCTCGGAGGCTTTTCTGCCCAGCCTTGTGCTGTTTTTGTCGTGGAGTCTCCGGTATCAGTTTTTGATAGAGCTCAGGCTGTTGGTCTCCTTCTAAATGGTCGGGCCGCGACGGATCATTCAATTGCAAAGAAAGCTGTTAAGTCTAGTCTTCAGGATGTATATGATCTTGAGAGGGCTGGTGCGCATCGGCAAGCGGCAAGGGAAATGATGCGGACTCTTGAGGGAAATCTTAAGAAGAATTCCTTGGATTTGGCAAATATGGTCTTGGTCGAGGTGGACTACTCTAGGGTGAGTAGTAGAACACTTAGTGGGATGATACGTTCTACTTTTCGAGTCAATAAGATGCTGCCTGCTTGGAGTGAGTCGTATGCCAAGGCTTGGCGTGCCGTAGCTGCATCTGGAAAGTCGCCAAAGACGACATTTGTCGGTTTGCCAAAAATTTCGGAGTAGAAGAAAAATTGCTTAATTCGCCCGATTCTTTGCTGGCGGCTGGTGCTTCACATGCTCTTGCAATTGGAATCACTACTCAGAAAGAAAATCCCAAGCAGAGGCACGTTGCTATAATCTACAAGCGTGATGATAACGGGTTTGGCCTTATTCACTTGGGGTGGCATAATTACTTTCTTCATCAGAGATGGGATGAAGAATATCATTGGGTAGTCTTACCGGGATTGGATATAGAGCAGCAGGAATTATTTGTAGATTGGGCTAAGCTGGTTTGCATGAAGGAGCCTGATCATCCAATACCCTATAGTATTTTGTTTAGGCCTGATGGAAACTTTGATAGTTCTGGCTGTTTTATATCTTCGAACGACGGAAGTGGGTTGACTTGCGCCACTTTTGTGTTGGCGTTGTTTTCTGATTTTGGTATTCCGATAGCTGAACATACGACTTGGCCCGTTGGTCGTGAGAATGATGTAAGCTGGATGAATAATATTTTGGATAGTTTGTCTGAGTACGTGAAAAGTAGATATCCAGAATATCTTCCAAGTATTGCTATTCAAAGATTACAAGCTAAAGCACTACGCCGGTTTCGGCCTGAGGACGTTGTGGCTTGTGCCGGTCTATATCACGACACTCCCATTTCATTTGATGAGATGCATCCGGCCTCCCTGCTTGTTGTGCATTCTCTTTTACGTGCGCGAGCGCAATCAAATTAAGGTGTCTGCCCTTTGATATCTTGATAATAGGTTTTTGTTTTGCTCGCGTTTCTAGGCTGATGAGTTAAGCGTTTCAATAAGGCTTTGTGGTACTTTATTTTCTGGGTTTTCGCTAGTTTAAAGAGCTTTGTTCTGCGTTAATCAGAGTGCCTTGTCGATCCACGCTGAGCATCCGAGCTACGCCGCCGCGTGCGATCAGCACTAGGTCAATCTTGTAGTCGCGCTCTGAGGCATTCGGATCGGGGTTGACGCCTCGGGCGTACACCACGATGCGCTCAAAAGTGTCAGCAACAAGCTGGCGGGCCTGCAGTCTGGGCTCGATCTCTTGTGCCTCCACGCCGGCCGCCAGCGCACGCCAGGCAGCATCGGCTCCAGAGATGTCTGTGCGCGCCGCGCCTGCCAAATCCAATTCGGCCGCCTGCAGCTTGGCCTGAGCCGCTGCCAGATCGACCTCCAGCTGGCGAGCGCGCCGTGCGAAAACTGCCGGCGTTCCCTCTTCCGCGCTGGCCAGCATCGCGTCGGTGAGCTTGTCGAGCTGGGCGCTGATCTGGTCCACCTCCTGGCGTGCTGCTACCACCTGGGCGCGCGGGGCCTGGCTGCGGTCTGCCCCGTACAGGGCCTGTAGGTTAACGATGTCGCTGCAGTAAGACATGATGGCCCGCTCCACTGGCGCCGCGCTTGTGCTGCCCGACACAGGGCAGCCGCCACCATAGGCGGCTGCCGAGGCGCAGAGCAGGCGCCGGTTTCCGTCGCGCAGGCGCCCATCTGGCAGTCGATTCTTGGTGGCGAGGTGCTGGCCAGACATCGGGCGGCCGCAGTATCCGCAGATCGTGATGCCCAGTCCAGTGATGACATGCGGTAAATCCCCCTTCACACGCCGGCGGCCGCTCTGCGCTGCCACGCGCTGCAGTTCCGTCCACTCGTCTGCACTCAATAGAGCAGGGTAGTAGTCACGCAGCTGGTACTCCTCGCCATCAATGGAGATGGGCTTGATGCCTGCGAGCTGCGGCATTTTGAGCAGGCGGTAGATCTGGTGTGTCCTGTTTTCGGCAGACGTGGTGTAGAGCTGCAGGCCTTCGGCGTCAAGGCGCTGGACGATGCCTTTGCCGCCGTGTCCCTGGACATACAGCTGCACAGCCCGGCGTACTGCGGCCGCACGGCCGGCGTCGATCTCCCACCCCCCCTCCACCTCCTTGACCCATTCCGGGTCATGTCCCTGGCGCACATGCCCTCTGTACGTGCCGTTCTGCCATCCCTCGCACAGGCGCCTGATGCTGGCCTTCACCCGCTTGCTCTTCGTGTCGCTTTCCTCGTGCGCGCGGATCATCACGAGCAGGCTGTAGACAAGATCCATGGGGTTTTCTTTGAGCCGGGCGCGGCTGTAGGCCTTTCCGTCGCTCGCCGTGACCACGGTGATGCCCGCATTTACAATCTGGGCCAGTTGCGCCTGGGCCTGGATGGGTTCGGCGCGAGAGAGGCGGTCCAGCCCCTCCACGATCAGCACAGATCCATGCGGTACACGCCCGTCCTCCACGGCCCGCAGGAACACCCCGAGCGCACCACTTTTGATGTGCTGCTGGTGGTAGGCACTCAGGCCCTCGTCGCGCAGGGTCAGGCTGCTGTCGAGCTGCAGGCCGTGCTCAGAGGCCCATTTTTCCGCGTATGCCAGTTGTCTGTCTGTACTGCTGCCCGTCGATTGCTTCGGGTCGGAGAACCGCAGGTAGCTATAGACAAGACCTTTAAGAGAAGTTTTTCCCATGAATGAACCCGCTGTGAAAGTGGACCGCCTGCCGCGTATAGGTATGGTATCGCTTGGGTGCCCCAAGGCACTCACGGACTCCGAACTCATCCTTACCCAGCTCAGCGCCGAGGGCTACCAGACCTCCAAGACCTTCGAGGGCGCTGACCTGGTGATCGTCAACACCTGCGGCTTCATCGATGACGCCGTGCGCGAGAGCCTGGACACCATTGGCGAGGCGCTGGCCGAGAACGGCAAGGTCATCGTCACGGGCTGCCTGGGCGCCAAGGCGGGCAAGGACGGCGGCAACCTGATCCAGGAAGTGCACCCCAGCGTGCTGGCCGTGACCGGTCCGCATGCCACGCAGGAGGTGATGAATGCCGTCCACACCCATCTGCCCAAGCCGCACGATCCCTTCATCGACCTGGTGCCGGGCGCCTTTGGCGAGGCGGGCATCAAGCTCACGCCCAGGCACTACGCCTACCTGAAGATTTCCGAGGGCTGTAACCACCGCTGCACCTTCTGCATCATCCCTTCCATGCGCGGCGATCTGGTTTCGCGTCCGGTGGGCGATGTGCTCAAGGAGGCGCGCGCGCTGTTCGAGGGCGGCGTCAAGGAGCTGCTGGTGATCAGCCAGGACACCTCGGCCTATGGCGTGGACGTGAAGTACCGCACGGGCTTCTGGGACGGCAAGCCGGTGAAGACACGCATGCTCGAACTGGTGCAGACGCTGGCCGAGATCGCCGAGCCCTATGGCGCCTGGGTGCGCCTGCACTATGTCTACCCGTACCCCAGCGTGGACGAGATCATTCCGTTCATGGCCACGGGCCGCGTGCTTCCCTATCTGGACGTGCCCTTCCAGCACAGCCATCCTGATGTCTTGAAGCGCATGAAGCGCCCCGCCAACGGTGAAAAGAACCTGGAGCGCCTGCAGCGCTGGCGCGAGATCTGCCCGGATCTGGTGATCCGCTCCACCTTCATCGCCGGCTTCCCCGGCGAGACGGAGCAGGAGTTCGAGCACCTGCTGCAGTTCCTGCGCGAGGCGCAGATCGACCGCGCGGGCTGCTTTGCCTACAGCCCGGTCGAAGGCGCTGCCGCCAACGAGATTCCCGGCATGCTGCCCCTGGAAGTGCGCGAGGAGCGCCGCGCGCGTTTCATGGCCGTGGCCGAGGAGGTTTCCACGGCACGCCTGCAAAAGCGCGTCGGCCAGACCATGCAGGTGCTGGTGGACAAGTCCGTGGGCCTGGGCAAGAAGGGTGGCGTGGGCCGCAGCTATGCCGATGCCCCCGAGATCGACGGCCTGGTGCACCTGCTGCCGCCCGAGAAGGCCAGCAAGACCTACAAGGTGGGTGACTTCGTCAAGGCGCGCATCGTGGGCACGCAGGGCCACGACCTGGTGGGCCAGCCCGTGTAAGGCCTGCATTCGCATCCCTGAAAAGCGGGCAAGGTTTTCCTTGCCCGCTTTTTTTTCCTTGATGGTCCAAGGCCTGATTTTGATCAAGGCGTTCAGGTCGCTTCGCTGAAATGCTGTACCTACTTTGACGCAAAGAAAGGATGGCGCGAATGAACAGGACCATGAAGGCCGCCGTGGTGCGGGAGTTTGGCAAGCCGCTCACCATCGAGGAAGTCCCGGTGCCCAGGCCCGATCCCGGCCATGTGCTGGTGAAGATCGAGGCCTGCGGCGTCTGCCATACCGATTTGCACGCGGCGCAGGGCGACTGGCCCGTCAAGCCCAATCCGCCTTTCATCCCAGGCCACGAAGGCGTGGGCTACGTGGCCGCCGTGGGCGCGGGCGTCACTCACGTGAAGGAGGGCGACCGCGTGGGCATTCCGTGGCTGTACACGGCCTGCGGCCATTGCGAGCATTGCCTGGGCGGCTGGGAGACGCTGTGCGAGCAGCAAAAGAACACCGGCTACTCCGTCAACGGCGGCTTTGCGCAGTACGCGCTGGCCGATGCCAATTTCGTGGGCCTGCTGCCCGGCAGCGTGGACCTGATCGAGATCGCGCCCGTGCTGTGCGCGGGCGTCACGGTCTACAAGGGCCTGAAGGTCACGGACACCAGGCCCGGCAACTGGGTGGTGATCTCGGGCATTGGCGGCCTGGGCCACATGGCCGTGCAATATGCCAAGGCCATGGGCCTGAACGTGGCGGCGGTGGATGTGGATGACGACAAGCTGGCGCTGGCCCGGCGCCTGGGCGCACAGGTCACGGTCAATGCCATGACCACGGACCCTGCGGCCTATCTGAAAAAAGAGATCGGCGGCGCGCACGGCGCCTTGGTGACGGCGGTCTCGCCCAAGGCCTTCGAGCAGGCGCTGGGCATGGTGCGGCGCGGCGGCACGGTATCGCTCAACGGCCTGCCGCCCGGCAGCTTCCCGCTGCCCATCTTCAACATGGTGCTCAGCGGCGTGACGGTGCGCGGCTCCATCGTGGGCACGCGGCTGGACCTGCAGGAGTCGCTGGATTTCGCGGCCATGGGCAAGGTCAAGGCCACCGTGTCCACCGACCGGCTGGAGAACATCAACGACATCTTCGCGCGCATGCATGAAGGCAAGATCGAAGGGCGCGTGGTGCTGGACCTGAACGCCTGACGCTTTGCCCACCCCCAAAAAAACAGGCTTCCCTCGGGAAGCCTGTTTTGCATGGCGCACGCCTTACACCATGCGGCGGATCGGGCGCTTCTTCCACACCAGCTTGTAGTAGGCGGTCTGCAGGCACAGCGTCAGGGTGTAGGACAGCGGAAAGGCCATCCAGATTCCCATCAGCCCGAAGCTGCGGCTCAGCCACCATGCCATGGGCAGCTCCAGCACGGCGAGCACCGTGATGGTGATGGCCGTGGGAATGACCACATCGCCGCTGGCACGCATGATGGACGACAGGGCAATGAAGCAGCCCAGCAGCAGGCCGCTCCACAGCACGATGTACAGCAGCTCGATGGCCAGCACCAGCACCTGCTCGTCGGTGATGAACATGCCCAGCAGCGGCCGCGCGAACAGGCTGCCGATCAGGGCCAGGGCGGCACCCAGCACCAGGTTCATGCGTATGGCCGTGGCCGTGATGGCGCCCAGGCGCTCGCTGCGGCCAGCGCCGATGGCCTGGGCGCCGAGGATGGAGGCCGTGATGGCCACCGAAATGACCGGGAACTGCGCAAACGAGTTGATCTGGTTGACCGCACCATAGGCTGCCGTGGCGCTGGAGCCGAAGCCGTTGACCAGCGACACGACGACCAGCCCGGCCATGGACGAGGCGATCATCTGCACGCCCGTGGGAATGCCCACGCGCAGGATGCTCTTGAGCAGGGTCCGGTCAATGCGCATGGCCTTCCACAGCGCGGCATTGGGCGCCAGCGGGCTGGCTATGCGGCGCAGCCGCCAGCCCAGCCAGGCCAGCGCCAGGGTGAAGCCCAGGATCATGGACACGCCCGCGCTGGCCACGCCCAGGCGCGGCAGGCCGCCCCAGCCCGCGATCAGCGCCGGCGTGCAGACCAGGCCCGTGCCGGTGGAGATCAGCAGGGCCAGCATGGGCGAGACCGTGTCGCCCACGCCGCGCAGCAGCGAGGTGGCCAGCAGGAACACGAACAGCCCCGGCATGCCCAGCAGCACGATGCGCGAATACAGCGTGGCCTGCTCCATGATGTCGGGCGGCGTGCCCAGCAGACGCATCAGCGGCTCGGTGAACAGTCCGCCGAACAGGGCCACGACGGCGCCGAACAGCAGCCCTATGCACATGGCCGTGCCTGCGATGGCGCGCAGCTTGTCGTGCATGCGCGCACCGTAGGCCTGGCCTATCAGCACCGAGGAGCCTGCGCCCAGGCCGATCACGAAGGCGATGAAGAGAAACATCACCGGAAAAAAGGCCGCGACGGCCGCCAGGGCCTGCACGCCCAGCATCTGGCCGATGAAGACGCTGTTGATGGTGCCCGACAGCGACTGCAGGATATTGGCCAGGACCATGGGGCCCAGGAACACCAGGAAGGTGCGCCACAGCGGCTGGGTGCCGTGGGCGATGGGCGGCCCGGCGGGGCTGGATGCGGCAGGCGCAGCAGCCTGGGGCAGAGGTTCGTTAGGTTTCGTCATGTTGTGTCTGTTAATGCGACGAGAAAATGCAATGGAAGGCGGGGGCTTCAGTCCTGCGCTGGCGATGGCGGCGAGGACCAGGCAGCGCTGCTCAGTTGCTGCAGATAGCTTCGCACATCCTCGGGCCAGGTGGCGGTGTGCCTTGCAAAGGCGTCGGCCTGGTGCGCAAAGAGGGCGCGGCTGGCGTCCTCGAAATGGGGCAGGTCGCCCGCCATCTCGCTCATGAATCGGTAGGCGGCCTCGGTGGCGGCGCGCACGGCATCCTGTGCGGCATGCTTGCCACGCGCCTCGTCCACCAGTCTGCGCAGTGCGCCGGAGGCGCCGCCGGGCTGGCGGTTCAGCCATTCCCAGTGCCGTGGCAGCAATGTGACTTCGCGTGCCACCACGCCCAGCTTGGGGCGGCCCACGCTGCGCGGTGCGGCGGCTTGTCCGGGTGCGGGCGATGCGGCCAGTTCGCTGCGCCAGTCCAGGTCCAGCCGCATGCCGCTGTGGTCGTCGAAAACCCACAGCGGCGGCGCCGATCCGCTGCCTTGCGGCTGCTGTTCATGGCTTTGCAGGAACTGCAGGACGGCAGGCCTGTCCCCCTGCAGCAGGCGGCCATGGCCCTGGAAGATGGTGTAGCTGGGTGCGGGCTCGGCGCCCGCCATGCAAGAGTCGGTAGTCATGTGCTGGATATTAGCCGGGTAAAATCTGCAAGTCAATTAAACCCGGGTAAATATCTGCATGGATGCCGCGCGCCCAAAGAAAAAGCCCCTGGCAGAGACTGCCAGGGGCTTCGCAGAGGGAACTGCAAGCGTTGTTTAGACGCGCTTGCGGTACTCGCCCGTGCGGGTGTCGATTTCGATCTTGTCGCCCTGGCTCACGAACAGGGGCACGGGCACTTCAAAGCCGGTGGCGATCTTGGCGGGCTTGAGCACCTTGCCCGATGTGTCGCCCTTGACGGCGGGTTCGGTCCAGGTGATTTCGCGTTCCACGGACGTGGGCAGTTCGCAGGAGATGGCCTTGCCGTCGTAGAACACGACTTCGGCCTGCATGCCGTCTTCCAGGTAGTTGATGGCGTCGCCCATGTTGGCGGCTTCCACTTCGTACTGGTTGTATTCGGCATCCATCCAGACGTACATCGGATCGGCGAAGTAGGAGTAGGTGCACTCCTTCTTGTCCAGGATCACGTTGTCGATCTTGTCGTCGGCCTTGAACACGACTTCGGTGCCCATGTTCGACAGCAGGGCCTTGAGCTTCATGCGCACGGTGGCGGCGCCGCGGCCACCGCGAGCGTATTCGGTCTTCAGGACGATCATCGGGTCCTTGCCGTGCATGATCACGTTGCCGGCGCGGATTTCTTGAGCGATTTTCATAGCTTGCTTGGCTGAGGTTGAAGCCGCTCAACAGGGCAGGCAAGCGAAGTCGCTGGGACGGTGCGCCTGCCGCAGTTCCGCGGCGGGTGCAACCCTGGTTGGTCGATGGCGGCCGGCTGGCGGTCGCCCGCAACGGCGCCTCCAGGGAGGCAAAACGTGCATTCTAGCTTTTTTCGGTCACGAAAGCTTGCAGCTGCTCAATCAATGGGGTCTGTTGCAGCAGCCGCGCGCGCGCGGCCAGTGCGCAGTCCTGCCATTGCCGCAGCAGCGCAGGCGTGATTGCGGGCAGGGTGCTTGCCGGTGCCATGCCGTTCCAGGCATGGTGGAAGGCGCGCAGGCTGGCCGGCGCCTGCAGCCAGTCCAGGAAGGCGTCTAGCTTGTCGTGATGGGCGTCGTCGTGCTGGGGATAGATGTGCCAGACCAGCGGCTGGCCGGCCCACAGCGCGCGTACCAGCGAATCCTCGCCGCGCACCAGGTTCAGGTCGCAGGCCCAGAGCATTTCGTCGAACTGCGGCTGGGGGCAGGGCTGCAGCGCATGCCGGGTCACCGCACCTTGGTCTACGGCGGTCACGCCGGCCATGGCCTGCTGCACCGCGGCTGCCGCGCGCCCGGGCGTCACCAGCAGATGCGTGGCCTGTGGTGCGGGCGGCGCAGCATGCAGCTGGCACAGCCAGTGCGGCAGGGCAGGGGGCTCGTAGCAGAACAGCGAGATGGCGCAATCACCGGTGCCTATGCCGTGGCGTGTGCGCCAGGCCTGCCGGCCCTCGGAAGCAAAAGTCGCCTGGCGCGCGGCCAGGTCCGGCTCGCGCAGCAGGCCGCCCGTGGCGGCCGTGAAGCCCGGGTAGAAGAACCAGCGCGTCAACCCCGCAGCCGGCCCCGACATCAGCGGCGAGGGCAGGCGGTGGCAGCGCTCCACATAGTCCTCTGCCGACAGGTACTCCAGGTTGATCCACAGCGGCGCGCGGCGCGCGATGGCCGCCAGAAAGGGCGGCGGAATCTCGCAGCCGAAGGCCTCGATGACCACATCACCCACGGCCTGCGGAATGTCCTGCGCCTGCGTGGGCCAGCCGTGCACGCTGAGTCCGGCCGGGTGCGGCCGGGGCGCCATCCAGGTCAGGGCGCTGGCGTCGTCCATCCACAGCCGCACGCGCTGGCCGCGTGAGGCCAGGTCGGCCGCCGCGCGCCAGCACACGCCGATGTCGCCGAAGTTGTCTATGACCTGGCAGAAGATGTCCCAGGTCCGTGCAGCGGCCTGCTCTGGCAGAGGGGCCGGGGGGATGGGGTTGAAGGCAAGCATCGGAATCAGGGTTCGCACAGGTGTTCGACCAGCAACTGGGCCACGGGCGGCAGGGCCTCCTGCGAGCGTACGCACAACATCAGCTGGCGCTCGGCCCAGGGCTCGTCCAGCGCAATGCAGCGCAGCGGCAGGGCGCCCAGGTACAGGCGGGCACTGCCTTCGGGCAGGATGCCGACGCCCAGGCCCGAGGCCACCATCAGGCACAGCGCGTCATAGCCCGTGACCTTCATGCGCAGCCGGGGCTGCAGGCCCAGGTCGGCCGCGGCGCGCGTGATCTGGTGGTTGAGCGCGCTGCCGGCGTGCATGCCCACCAAGTCATGGTCCAGCACCTGGGCCAGCCGCAGCGAGCGCCGGCGAGCCAGCGCATGGCCCTGGGGGACGATGACGATGAGGCGATCGCGCCGGTACGGGCGCAGGCGGATCTTCTCGCCGTAGCTGCCCTGGTTGAGGATGCCGATGTCGGCCTCGTTGTCGGCCACGGCGCGTGCGATGTCGCTGCTCACGCGCTCCTGCAGGCGCACGTCCACATGCGGATGCTGGTCCAGGAAGCGCTGCAGCTGGGAGGGCAGGAACTGCGTGATGGCCGAGATGTTGGCCATCACGCGCACATGGCCGCGCAGGCCGCTGCCGTACTCGCGCATCTGCTCGCCGATGCCGTCCAGGTCATTGAGCACGCCGCGCGCCATGTTCAGCAGTGCATAGGCGGCGGCCGTGGGTACGCTGCCGCGGTTGCTGCGGGTGAACAGCTCCACCTGCAGCTGGCTCTCCAGCTCGGCCAGCCGCCGGCTGGCGGCCGAGGGGGCGATGTGTTCACGTGCGGCGGCGCGGGCGATGGCGCTTTCCTCCATCACGGCCACGAACAGGCGCAGCGAAATCGGGTCGAGTTTCATGGGGTGGCGATTATCGCCCGGCCCCGCCCGACCGGGTTCTGCCATGCCGGTTTGCGATGGCAGCGTCGCGCTTGAGCGTTTTGCGGCCGGCGCGGACGGCGGCAAGATCGGCGCCGCGGCAATGCCATCGGAGGCCGGCCGCAGGAGACAAAGAGGAAGCGCTAACCCATGACACAACAGACAAGGCAGGCCCCCACACCCGGCGCGCTCAGCGGCGTGCGCGTGGTCGAGATGGGGCAATTGATCGCCGGGCCGTTCTGCGGCAAGACGCTGGGCGAATTCGGCGCCGACGTGGTCAAGATCGAGGCGCCGGGCGCGGGCGATCCGCTGCGCAACTGGCGCCTGATCAAGAACGGCACCTCGGTCTGGTGGCAGGTGCAGTCGCGCAACAAGCGTTCGGTGGCGCTGGACCTGCGCCAGCAGGAGGGCCAGGACATCGCGCGGCGCCTGATCGCCGAGGCCGATGTGCTGGTGGAGAACTTCCGTCCCGGCACGCTGGAGGGCTGGGGCATGTCGCCCGAAGAGCTCCATGCGCTCAACCCCGGGCTGGTCATCCTGCGCATCTCGGGCTACGGCCAGACCGGCCCCTACCGCGACCTGCCGGGCTTTGGCGTGATCGGCGAGGCCATGGGCGGCCTGCGCCACCTGACGGCCGAGCCAGGCCGCGTGCCGGTGCGCGTGGGCGTCTCGATTGGCGACACGCTGGCCGCGCTGCATGGCGTGATCGGCGTGATGATGGCCCTGTACCACCGCAAGGTGAACGGCGGTGCCGGCCAGGTCATCGACGTGGCGCTGCATGAGGCCGTGTTCAACGTCATGGAAAGCCTGCTGCCCGAATACAGCGCCTTCGGCGCCGTGCGCGAGGCCGCAGGCAGCGCGCTGCCGGGCATCGCGCCGTCCAACGCCTATCCCTGCCAGGACGGCTGGGTGCTGGTGGCCGGCAATGGCGACTCCATCTTCAAGCGCCTGATGGCCACCATCGGCCGCCAGGACCTGGCCGACGATCCGCAACTGGCCGACAACGCGGGCCGCGTGGCGCGCATTGCCGAGATCGATGCCGTCATCGGCGGCTGGACGCGCACGCAGAGCGTGCAGGCCGTGATGGACCAGCTGGCCGCCGCACGCGTGCCGGCCGGCAAGGTCTACACCGCCAAGGACATTGCCGAGGACCCGCACTACCGCGCCCGCGACATGATCCTCAGCCAGCACACGCGCGACGGCGACGACATCGAGGTGCCGGGCATCGTGCCCAAGCTCTCGCTCACGCCGGGCACGGTGCGCACCAGCGCCCCCCATGTGGGCGACGACACCGACGCGGTGCTGGCCGAGGCCGGCCTCACGGCCGAACAGATTGCGCTGCTGCGCAGCAAGGGAGTGATCCAATGAACGCCGTCCACACCACGGATGTCTGGCAGGGCGCGGGCCGCCGCGTCTTCTTCAACGAGGTCGGCACGCGCGACGGGCTGCAGATGGAGCAGGCCTTTGTCCCCACCGAGGACAAGATCGCCCTGGTCAATGCGCTGTCGCAGGCCGGCCTGTCCAAGATCGAGGTCACGGCCTTTGTCTCGCCCACCGCCATTCCCGCGCTGCGCGACGGCGAAATCGTCATGCGCGAGATCGAACGCCGCCCCGGCACCGTCTACACCGCCCTGGTGCCCAATGCGCGGGGCGCCGAGCGCGCCATCGAGGCGCGCACGGACGAACTCAACTTGGTCATGTCGGTCAGCGAGACCCACAACCTGTGCAACCTGCGCATGCAGCGCAGCCAGTCGTTCGCGGCGCTGGCCCAGGTCGTGGCCACGGCGCAGCAGGCGGGCGTGCCCGTCAATGTCTCGCTGTCATGCTGCTTTGGCTGCCCCATGGAGGGCGATGTGCCGCAGCAGGAAGTCTTCGGCTGGGTGCAGCGCTTTGCCGATCTGGGCGTGCAGGGCATCACGCTGTGCGACACCACGGGCATGGCCTTCCCGACCCAGGTGCACGCCATGGTGGCCGCCTTCCGGCAGCGCTGGCCCCAGCTGGGCATGACCCTGCATTTCCACAACACGCGCGGCATGGCGCTGGCCAATGTGCTGGCCTCCATCGAGGCGGGCGGCGACCGCTTCGATGCCTCCATCGGCGGCCTGGGCGGCTGCCCCTATGCGCCCGGCGCATCGGGCAATGCCTGCACCGAGGACATCGTCCACGCGCTGCAGCTCATGGGCTACGACACCGGCGTGGACCTGGCGCAGATCGTCGCGGCCGCGCGCAGCCTGCCCGCGCTGATCGGCCATGACACGGCCAGCCAGATCGCCAAGGCCGGCGCGCGGCTGGACCTGCACCAGCCGCCGCCCGAGTTCGCAGCCATCCGCGAACGGGCTTTGGCCAAGGGCTGAACCCGCCGCGCATTCTCATTCACAAGAACCGAGCAAACCAAGGAGACAAAGATGAAGAAGATTCAACGCAGACAGATCGCAGCCGTGGCCATGGCCATCGCAGGACTGGGCCTGGGCGGCACGGCCGCGCTGGCCCAGGGCGGCTACCCCGCCAAGACCATCACCATGATCGTGCCGGCCGCAGCCGGCGGCACCACCGACCTGGCCGCGCGCATGGCGGCCCAGGCGCTGGCGCCGGTGATCGGCCAGTCGGTGGTGGTGGACAACAAGGGCGGCGGCAACGGCTCCATCGCGGCCAGCCTGGTCAAGCGTGCCGAGGCCGATGGCTACACCCTGCTCATGCAGTACTCGGGCTACCACGTGATCTCGCCCCACCTGACCAAGACCCGCACCTGGGAGCAGGGCGACTTCCAGCCCGTGGCCAATGTGCTGTCGGCGCCGCAGATCATCGTGGTGCGGTCCGAGCTGCCCGTGAAGACGCTGGCCGAACTCGTGGCCTATGCCAAGGCCAACCCGGGCAAGCTGAACTACGCCTCTTCCGGCAACGGATCGCTGCAGCACGTGACCGGCGCCATGCTGGAGCAGCAGGCCGGCATCAAGATGGTCCACGTCCCCTACAAGGGCACGGGCCCCGCGCTCCAGGACCTGCTGGGTGGCCAGGTGGACCTGACCTTCGGCACGGCGCCGCCCTTCATGCCCCATGTGCAAAGCGGCAAGCTGCGCGTGCTGGCCGTCACCGGCACGCAGCGCCTGCCCAGCCTGCCTGATGCGCCCACCACGGCCGAGGCCGGCTACGCAGGCGTCAACGCCACCTCCTGGTTTGCCGTGTTCGCGCCCGCCGCCACGCCCAGGCCTGTGATCGACAAGCTCACGGCCGACCTCAAGAAGGTGGTGGAGAACCCGGCCTTCAAGCAAAAGGCGCAGGAGCAGGGCGCCACGGCCGACTACATGAACCCGCAGCAGCTCGGCGCCATGGTCAAGACCGACTGGGCCAACTGGGCCCAGGTGGTCAAGTCCTCGAAGATCGAGGCCGAGTAAGAACCCGCAGGCCCGCTGCGGCGGGCCCGGGCAGCGGCCACAATAGGCGCATGTCCGAACCCCATTCCGATGAACTGCTGGCCCAGGTGGCAGCGCTGCCGGGTCTGCCCGGCGTCTACCGCTATTTCGACGCGGCAGGCACGCTGCTGTACGTGGGCAAGGCCATCAACCTCAAGCGCCGCGTCTCCAGCTACTTCACCAAGAACCATGGCGGCACGCGCATAGGTCACATGGTGGGCAAGATCGCCCGCATGGAGACCACGGTGGTGCGCTCCGAGGCCGAGGCCCTGCTGCTCGAAAACAATCTGATCAAGACGCAGCAACCCAAGTACAACATCCTGTTCAGGGACGACAAGAGCTATCCCTATCTGAAGATCACCGGCGTCGCCGCGCGCGACGGCCGGGATGGCGAGCCGGCCCACCAGCTCTTCGCCCGCATGGCCTACTACCGCGGCGCCGTGGACAAGCGCCACCGCTACTTCGGCCCCTATCCCAATGCCTGGGCCGTCAAGGAAAGCATCCAGCTGCTGCAAAAGGTCTTCAGGCTGCGCACCTGCGAGGACACGGTCTTCGCCAATCGCTCGCGGCCCTGCCTGCTCTATCAGATCAAGCGCTGCTCCGGCCCCTGCGTGGACCTGATCTCGCCCGAAGCCTATGCGCTGGATGTGCGCAATGCCGAGGCCATGCTGCGCGGCGAGACCCAGGAACTGCTGCGCCAGCTGGAGGCCCGCATGATGGAGCACGCCGGGCGCATGGAATACGAGCAGGCCGCCGAGGTGCGCAACCAGATGACGGCACTGTCGCGCGTGCTGCACCAGCAGGTC
The DNA here is from genome assembly GCF_028401915.1 of Delftia sp. DT-2. Lineage (NCBI taxonomy): Bacteria > Pseudomonadati > Pseudomonadota > Betaproteobacteria > Burkholderiales > Comamonadaceae > Delftia > Delftia sp. DT-2. The sequence continues at coordinate 249,633 of NZ_JAQOTI010000004.1, read as the reverse complement.
ATAGAAACCGCCGACGACCGCGACGTGGACATCCTCGCCGTGAAGGTGCAGGGCGGCCGCGCCTGCGTGAACCTGGCCATGGTGCGCGGCGGCCGCCACCTGGGCGACCGGCCGTACTTTCCCGCCAACCTGGGCGATGCCGCCTCGGTCTACGCCGGCGAGGAAGAGGCCAGTCTTGCCGAGTCCGCGCGCCCGGTCGAGGAGATCGTGCTCGAGGCCTTCATCGCCCAGCACTACACCGGCGTGGCCGTGCCGCCCGTGCTCATCGTCAGCCACCCGGTGGACAAGAAACTGCTGGCGCTGCTGAGCGAGCAAAGCGGCGTGCGCATCACCGCCGTGCAGCAGCCGCGCGAGCAGCGGCGCATCTGGCTGGAGATGGCGCAAAAGAACGCCGACATCCAGATGGCCCGCCTGCTGGCTGAAGAAGGCTCGCAGCAGGCGCGCACGCGCGCCCTGGTCGAGGCGCTGGACCTGGCCTGCGAGAACCTGGACGAACTCACCATCGAATGCTTCGACATCTCGCACACGGCGGGCGAAGCCACGCAGGCCTCCTGCGTGGTCTTCCATCACCACAAGATGCAAAGCAGCGAATACCGGCGCTTCAACATCGAAGGCATCACGGGCGGCGACGACTATGCCGCCATGCGCCAGGTGCTGACGCGCCGCTACAGCCGCGTGGCCGAGGCGCAAAGAGAGGCGGGCGGTGCCGAGCTCACCGGCAAGCAGCCGCAACTGCCGGACCTGGTGCTGGTCGACGGTGGCAAGGGCCAGGTCAGCATGGCGCGCGAAGTCTTCGAGCAGCTGGGGCTCGATGTCTCGCGCATCGTGGGCGTGGAAAAGGGCGAGGGGCGCAAGGTCGGCCTGGAAGAACTGGTCTTTGCCGACGGGCGCGAGAAGATCTACCTGGGCTACGACTCGGCCGCGCTGATGCTGGTGGCCCAGATCCGCGACGAGGCCCACCGCTTCGCCATCACCGGCATGCGCGCGGCGCGCGCCAAGGTGCGCGTGGGCGGCGGCAAGCTCGAGGAGATTCCGGGCGTGGGCCCCAAGAAGCGCGCGCGCCTGCTGCAGCGCTTCGGCGGCGTGCGCGGCGTGTCGGAAGCCACGGTGGAAGACCTGTGCAGCGTGGACGGCATCTCGGCCGCGCTGGCTGAAGATATCTACCGTGCATTGCATTGAAACGACTGTCCCGCGGGCTGCACCGCAGGCCCGCAAACAGAACCTCAAACACCAAGGTACGTGACACAATGGCGGCCATGTTTCTCACAATCCCCACCTTGATGACCTGTACGCGGATCGTCGCGATTCCGCTGATCGTCGGGGTGTTCTATGCGCCTTTCGACGTGGCGACCCGCAACCTGGTCGCCACGGTCATGTTCATCGTCTTCGCGGCCACCGACTGGCTGGACGGCTACCTGGCGCGCAAGCTCAACCAGACATCGGCCTTCGGCGCCTTCCTCGATCCCGTGGCCGACAAGTTCCTGGTCTGCGCCTCGCTGCTGGTGCTGGTGCATCTGCAGCGCACCGATGTGTTCGTGGCCCTGATCATCATCGGCCGCGAGATCGCCATCTCGGCCCTGCGCGAATGGATGGCCCACCTGGGCGCGGGCAAGAGCGTGGCCGTGCACATGCTGGGCAAGCTCAAGACCACGGCGCAGATGGTGGCCATCCCCTTCCTGCTGTACGACGGCCGGGTGTTCGGCATGATCGACACCGGCGTCTGGGGCCAGGTGCTGATCTGGGTGGCGGCGGTGCTCACCGTCTGGTCCATGGTGTACTACCTGCAAAAAGCCCTGCCCGAGATCCGCGCACGGGTCACGCACTGAGGGCCTTTCCGGCCGTTCCCGGGATCCTGCGCCAGACACGTCAAACTGTCTGGCGTTGCTATATTTTTGGAAGCATTTGAATCAGGCAGGGCAGCGGCTGCGGCGTCGTGGATGCGAAGCGGTGAGGCACATTGCAGCACTGGCAAGGCCTGCGGCGGGCAAGTCCATTGTCAACCCTTGTCAATTCGTGAAGCCGCTAGCACCCGCTGCGCGCAAAAAACCGGCCGCAAAGCCAAAGCTGGCGCCAAAACCGCATAGAATCGTGCCCTGTCGTTGCGATGCACAGCGTGCATTGACACCTGGAAGGTCGATGGCTTTAATTCACCGATGCCTGCCCCGAGGCAAGCGTCGAACGGCAAGCCAGATTCCGTATCCGTCGCGCCGGGTTTCTGGTCGCGCCAAGTTGGTGGCCGCAGAGACATTCCATTCACTTATTTCTCCAGAGGCATCTTGTGAATAAAACCGAACTGATTGAGCACATCGCTAACAACGCCGACATCTCCAAGGCTGCGGCTGCTCGCGCACTGGATTCCACGATTGAGGCTGTGAAGAAAACCCTCAAAAAGGGTGGTACAGTGTCGCTCGTTGGTTTTGGTACATTCGCCGTTGGCAAGCGCGCCGCCCGCACGGGCCGCAACCCCCGCACCGGCGAGACCATCAAGATCAAGGCCGCCAAGGTTCCCAAGTTCCGTCCGGGCAAGGCATTGAAGGATGCCCTGAACTGACACCAGTCAAGGTGGGGTGCTTAGCTCAGTTGGTAGAGCGGCGCCCTTACAAGGCGTAGGTCAGCGGTTCGACCCCGTTAGCACCCACCACCAAAAACTGAATGAAATCAAGGCCCTAGAGACATCTAGGGCCTTTTTCTTTGCTCGTTTTACCCGCCAGAATGGTAGCCAAAGGGAGCGTCTACCAGCCGAGAATAGTTGTCTACCAACCTGCCTGGGCGTAGACTCGCGCCCCATTTGCAGCAGATCGGAGGCCGGCTTGGCAGGCAAGAAACAGTTCCCGAATGGCACCTGGCAGTACACGTTCAAGCGCCGGGGCGTGCTGGACAAACCGCTCTATTTGACCTTCGCAACAGAGGCCGAGGGCGATGAATATGCAGCCAGGCTGGATGCCCTGCTGTCACGGGGCATCGTGCCCGCCGAGCACCAAAAGGCTGAGGTGGTGCTGACAATCAAGGAGCTGGTGCGCGAGTACGAGCGCGATGCGCATCCGTCGCCGAAAGATCGAAGTGCCCTCGGCACCATCCTGGACAGCCGTGGCCATTACCCGCTGAGCGAGATCAATTCGGCTTGGGTCGATGGCTGGATTTCGGAAATGAAGAGGGTGGAGAACCTGGCGCCGGCCACCATCCGTGCCAAGGTAGGGGCACTGGCCAGGTGCACGGACTGGGGCATGCGAAAGGGGCTGCTGTCCCTGCCGGACCATCCGCTACGCACGTTGCCAGACGGATATGCCCAGTACACAAAGACGGATGCCGCGCTTGCAGAAGGTGGCGCTCGCACCGATGTGGAGCGTGACCGGCGCCTGGAGCGCGGCGAGTATGAGGCCGTGTTGGCTGTTATTGATGGGGGAGTTCTCGCGCGAAGGCAGCGGCCGCTGAAACTGGAGCACCAGGCAGCGTTGCGATGCCTGTTCGTCCTGGCCGTGGAGACGGCAATGCGAATGCGCGAGATGTACACGCTGACGCTCGGGCAGGTGGACCTGCCACGGCGAACGGTGTTTTTGGACAAGACCAAGAACGGTGACAAGAGGCAGGTTCCCCTGTCATCGGTGGCAGTTGGAGTGCTTGAGAGCTACCTGCAGGGCCTGGATTTGCCCAGCCCGCAGGCACTGATTTTCCCGTGGTGGTCGAAGCGCGATGAAGACCTGCATGCCACCACGGACTACCTGTCGAGCTTGTACGCTGGAATCATGGAGCAGGCCGGCGCCAATGGCCTGAGATTCCATGATCTGCGTCACGAAGCGACCAGCCGCCTGTTTGAGCGGACCTCGCTGAGCGAGACGCAGATCATGAAGATCACAGGCCACAAGACGCAGCGCATGCTAATGCGCTACGCGAACCTCCGGGGCACTGACCTTGCGAACGCGCTTTGGTGAGCGCTTGAGTATGCGGTCGGCGGTTTGCTTGTTGATCACCTGCTCGGCGAAGCGCACCACGTCGCGGCGCATGAAGACATACGCCCGGCCAATTTTTGCAGCCGGAATTTTCCCTTCGCGGGCCATGTCTTCAGCTGTTTTGACGTGAACCTTGAGTATGTCCGCAGCTTCGCGGAGGTTCAGGGTGTCAGTGTTGCTCATTGTTTTTGTCCTTGCTGTTGGTTCAGGAGGCGCCGGAGGTCGAGCGGCCACACCCAAGGGTTAGCGCTCCAGCTGGCCGGGCCATTGATCGATTCCCAGAGGCTCTGGAACGATTCGCGCGGGCTCAGCGTCCAGTCCTGGCTGGTCTTGTCCAGGTAGTTGCGATAGCCGCACTCCGGGGCGCCTGCCATGCACTCCAGGCCCTCGGCGCGGGCATCCTCGTGGCTGATGTCCTGCAGGCGCTCAATGCGCACACTGGTGATCTCCAGCAGGATGCGGCTGGCCCAGCGGGGCATGTGGATGCTGGGCTTCCAGGGCGATTTCTCCATGGCGTCCACGCTGACCACGTCCGGGTTCGATGCGCGATACCAGCACTCGTCCAGGAAGCCGCGCTCGTCGTCCCACTTGCGGCACCACGTCTCGCGCACCCACAGCCGGTCGCCTGGCTGCCCATAGCGGCAGAGCAGCGGGTTCGCGGGCTCCAGCGGACCGCCGTCCGCCGCGCTGCGGCACCACGATGCGCGGTATCCGCCAATGTTCCAGTACGGATAGCCGCTGTGCGTGGAGTCGGGCTGCGGCTTCACGACGCGGCGCGTCTGGGTCTTCGTGCCGGCCAGCAGGGCGCGAACCATCGGCGCCGAAAACAGTATCGGTCGTTCTTTCATGTGCTCTCCTTGTGGGCCGTGGCGCGCGGCTTTGCGGGGTGGATCGTGATGTCGCGGCGGTGCCCGCTGTTGCGGTCTGTGCCCTTGATCGTGATCGGCAGGTCATCGGCATGGCCGTTGTGTTTGGCAAAGCCAACAACCAGCGACACGAAGGTGCCAGTTGCGATGGACATGGCATCGGCAATGCCGTGCTCTTCCAGCAGCCGGTCGAAAGCCTTGAGGAATTCGTCGTGCGCGTCAGCCATTGCCGTGCTCCCCCTTGGCGGCCTGGTGGGCCTTGAAGGCCTCGTCGTAGTGCGTGTTGCAGCAGAAGCCTTTGCCCATCCAGAGAATGTTTGAGGGCCGTCCGCACGGGCATGCAGGGAAAGGTTCGTGCTTGTTGGCGTCGAACCAGGCCTGTGCCTCCTTGCCATAGGGGGCGTCCTCATCGGGAATGTGGCCAGGGCCGCAGAGGCCGTTCTCGATCCATCCCATAGCAGCCTCCGCGCCGGCGCCGTGCTGCCACTCGATAAAGGCGGCCTGCTGGCCGACGATCTGGTCATGGAACATGCCGGCCAGCTCGTTGATTGCCTTCTGCAGTCGCCCGGCCTCGGTCTGCAGCTTGCTGATGGTCGTGGTGCCGTCTTCGGCTTCGGGCAACTCGCGCAGCCACCACGCAGCGGGCCCGTCCTCGGTGTCGAAGATGGAAACCAGCTTCCAGCCGTCACCCTGTGGTGAGGTCGGCTGCCAGTCGGTCCAGTTGACGGCCTCACTCATGGCTTCGAGAGCGTCGGCGTCGAGCTGGTCCTCGGCCATCGTGCGGGCCAGCTCCAGACCCAGCGCGGCGAAGAAGCTGCGCGGCATCATGCCTTCGTCCAGCCAAGGGAGATCGGGGTGATCGCCCAGGCCCATCTCGTCGCGCTCTGGCGCGCGGCCGTCGAGCATGCGGGCCTTCCAGCGGTCGTCCAGCACAGGATGCGGGCCGCCAGCGCGCAGCTGCTCAATGGCGGCGATGATGGGTTCGGCGCCTGGGTTGATGTCCGAATTGATGCCCAGGCAGTCGCTGATCTGGCCCAGGGCCTCACAGGCTGCGTTGAACATGCGGGCGTACTGCTCGATAGTGGTGCCGGCCAGGGTTGCGGGCTCCTCGATTTGGGCCAGGCACTGAGGAGCATGCTCGGCGGCGCGGGCTGCTACCAGTTGCGTGTAGCGGTCCAACTGATGCTTCTCGGCTTGCACGGCCGCCAGTGGCCGCGCCGGCATGTCGTCTTCAATCAGCGTCGAGTGCTCTATCCATATGCCTGCTTGGCGCATCAGATCCTCTTGCGTCTGGGCGTCAATGTGTGCGGCTGTCGTGATTGCTGTCATGAGGCTTCCTTGGTGAGCAGCTGCCAATGCGCTGCGGTGGTGTTGATGAAGTGGCCTGCGCGCTGTAGCAGCTGCTGGCACGCGGCCTGGAGATGGGTCGGGGTCATGCGAAAACAGGTCGGCCCGCGCTTGGCGGGCCGGGTTGGTGGGATCAGGCGGCCCGGCGCAGTTGCCAGGCCGTGGACTCGGGAGAGTTCAGCGAGACGATTTGCTCCATGGGCACGGGGCTCACGGAGTTGCCCACCATCTTTACCTGGGCGGTTTTCGTCAGGGGTTTGCCGGAGGCGGTCCGGTCGATGACGTAGCCAGGGGGGAAATCCTGAGCGTTGTAGAGCTCACGCGGCACCAGCATGCGCAGCGTGATATCCACGATCACCCAGGGCTCGCCCTTGAGCCACACGGTCACGAGCGCCAGGCGGTCGCGCGTGGTGATCGTGGTCATGGGGTCGCGCAGGTCCGCCCACTGGCCACCGCTGGCGTGGTAGCGCATCAGGAAGGCGGCGCAGCGCAGAGCGCCGGCCTCCTGCTCGGGCGACAGGTGGTACTGGATCAGGGCATGGTGCTCGGCCCCGGCTGTGACCGTGGGCACAGGCTCGCGCATGTCGCGGCCCACGCTGTTCCTGCGCAGCGTGCACAGGTGGGCGGCGATCAGCTGCTGCTGGCTGCCGCTGGTGGTCACGGTCGATACAGGGTCGCGCAGGTCGCGGGCCGGCGTGGTGTTGAACCCGTCGTTGGCCTGGACCATGAAGGCTGATGCCAGGCTCTGCCCACCGCCGCTGGCCGTCACGGTGCCCAGCGGCCCCCGGATGTCGTTGGCGCCGTGGCTCCAGCGCTTGCCACCGTCCTTGCCCTCGCCGTGCCCGGCCTGCACCAGGTATGCCGAGCTGACGGCGTGTTTGATGCCGCCGGCCACGGCCGTGCCCAGGGGTTGGGACAGGTCGAGCACGCGCGGGGCCTGGCCCTTGGCTTCGCCGTAGCCCATCTGGATCAGGGTGGGCGACACCAGGGCACGGCAGCCGCCTTTTTCCGTGGCGATGGTGCTCATGGGCCTGTCGAGCATTTCGATCTTCCCGCCGTGGGCCATGTTCACGATGAACGGCTGGGGGCTGTTCAGCACAAACTTGTCCAGGCCATGCGCGATCCGCCGCATGGTGGCCGGCGCCAGTTCCTTCTTGCGCCCGAAGATGCTTTGCCCGGGGATGCTCCAGTCGATGCACTCGGCTGCTTGGCGGAATGGCTTCTGGCCCGGCTTCGGGTTCTTCCAGTGCGTCTGCGCTGGCCAGACGATGGGCAGTCCGTCGCGGCGGGCGATCAGGTACAGCCGTGTGCGGGTGCTGCGTGAGCCCAGGGTGGCGTTGCAGATCACCCGCCATTCCACCTTGTAGCCCAGGTCGCGCAGGGCCTGGATGAAGTGGCGCCAGTTGCGGCCCTTGTGCTTGGGGTCCGGCACCAGGAACTGATTGCCACGCGGCACCACCTCGCCGGGTTCGGCTACGCGGAAGGTGGCTTTTCCCGTGGCGGGGTCCGTGATGCGGTCCAGCGTGATGACGCGGCCGGTGGCGGGATCGCGCTTCGCGATCAGCGGGGACCACTGCATCATCTGCTCGACGTTCTCCAGCGTGATGACATCGGGCTGGGTCTTGCCGGCCCAGCGGATGACGATCCAGGCAAGCGAGCGGATTTCCCCGTTGCGGGGCTGGCCGCCCAGGGCCTGGCTGTGATGCGTGCAGTCGGGTGAAGCGTGGAGGAGGCCCACCATCTCGCCGCGTGTCACGGCCAGCGGATCCACTTCGCGGATGTCGGAACGGTAGTGCCTGGTCTGCGGGTGGTTGACCTCGTGCATGCCGATGGCATCGGCGTCGTGGTTGATGGCGACATCGACGGGCCGGCCTATCGCCTGTTCTATGCCGGTCGATGCGCCGCCACCACCGGCAAACAGGTCGATCACCAGCTTTGCCGCCAAGGGCAGGAGGAATTGAGGGGTAAGCATGCTGCTCCTCTAAATTTGGGCCAAAAAAAGCCCTCGCGGCATGCGCCGGGAGGGCTTCCGGGGGGTAATCGCCTACCATGTGCAGCACAGGAGGAGATATGGAAATTCGCGTGAAATTCGATGCCGCACTATGGTTTATCAGTGCTCTATGCGCGCTAATCGTTATCGCAGCTCTGTTGATGGCATTCCCGGGTTTATCGGGTTGGCTTCCTAGTAATTCATCCGAATTGGCTAGCTGGTTCCAATCGATAGGAGCCATCGGAGCCATCATTGGTGTTTGGTGGCAAACGAATTATCAATTACGTGAGGCAAAGAAAAGCACCGCTGCGATAAAGAAGGATAACGAAATTGCAGTTTTGGAAAGAGCAATATTTATAATCTCGTCTTTGAAGGAAATGGTTGCTGCCAAGAGGTTGTATATTACTGCCATTGCAACTAAATCAACTAAACAATCAGCAATAACAAGCATTCTTGGTATATTGGATTTGTCAACCAAGCAATTAATGGACTACCCATACTGGGACTTGCCAGATACCAGGGTTGCCATCGACTTACAGAAAGTTCTACAAGCTTCGAGTTTGTTGAAGCTAGAGTTTGAGGACCCATCACTTGATACTCTTAACAGACTGGATGAGCTACTAGCCGTATGTCATCACGCACTAATTGTTTGTAAAGTTCGTCTTTCTCTACGCCAAGCCAAGAGTTGAGCTTTGAAGACAGCGCCCATGAGCTGTCCTCATGCCTCGAATCAGCTGGCGGGCGTCTCGTCCCAGGTGCGTCCGTCCATCTGGCGGCCTGCGGCCTTTTTGCCGACCCGGTACATCGTCATGGCGCCGGGCGGGAAAGCATTCGGCTCATGGAAGTGGTGCACGCTGCTGTCCAGGTGAAGCGCCGTGCTCTCGGTAGTGCACACACGGCCATAGATGTCATCCAGATTGGCTTGGTCCTCGTGGGGCTTCGCAATCACACGGGACCGCCACAGCGTGCGGTCCTCGCCTTCGCTCATCTGTGAGATAGGCCGCCACTCGCCCCACTGCTTGAACAGGAAGGGCACGCCGGCCGTATTGCACTGGTCGCGCAGGCTGCGTGCCCAGTCGGGATGCATGGGCCGCGCACCTGGGCCGCTCTCGCCGCCGACGATCACCCAGTCCAGCGCAGGCAGATCCGGCGCCGGCTCATGCTCCTCGTTGACGCATTGCGTGGTGCCGCGCAGCGGGTAGATCTCGCAGTCACCATTGATGTCGATGACCGTCAGGTCTACGGGTCCCAGCAGGGGCTCCATGGAGAGGAATCGCACGCGCGCAGGCACTGCCAGCAGCTTTGGGATGTCGCGGTCGGCCTCGCTCTGGCTGGTGATCGTCGCACCCAGCCAAACGTTGTCAGGCAGCCATCCGGGGATGATGGCTACCATCGCGGGCACGTTGCCGATGCGCTTGGTCAGCAGCAGCCAATCCAGATCGGGTGTGTCGCGGATGAGCGCGAAGAGGTCGGCGCGCCACTGCGGATCAACAGCGTTGTCGAACACATCAGCAAGCGATGCGCAGAACACGCGCTGTCGGCGGCCATGCTGCACCATGAATGCGTCGGCCTGAGCGTTCCAGCGGCGCGGCATGGCCCAGGTGGCGGGGCTGGTGCGGCGGCGCGGCGCGCCTGGGCCCCAGTTAACGGCCTGGCCGCCGGCAAACCGCGCATTGCGGGTCTCGGCGTAGCAGTGGTCGCAGCCCGGGCTCACCTTCTGGCAGCCTTCCCAGGGGTTGAACGTGTGGTCGGTCCATTCGATCTTGCTGTTCTCAGACATTGTGGGTTCCATGCAAAAAGCCCGAGAGGCGACTGCCAAACGGGCTGTGGGAGGTTAGGATTCGCCGCTCATGAAAGGAGAGGGCGATGGAAGCTAATGAGATTTGTCTACTATGGGGAGACTGGCAAATTCAACGCTGGTGGTCATGCATGACGAAAGCGGAATGGTCTGGTTGGATGCAAGCGATAGGCGCGGTGCTAGCAATATTGGGGGCGTTTTACTTATCAAAAATTCAAGAAAGCAGCAATCAACTGCGATTGAAAAAATCTGCGGTAATTAGGGTTAAAGTTTTTGCGAGTAATGTTTTATCTTGTGCAAGGATCTTGGGTAAAGTGGAGGTTGTAGAAGAGTTAGAAATGATGCGTCATCAAGCTTTTCTGAAAGAGACGTTGGCAGTAGGCCTTGCAATTCCAGTGGAAGTTCTTAACGGTAAATGGCTTCATGCGTTTGAGACATCCAGATTAATCGCAACACAGTTGGCCCTGTTGTGTGACGTTCTGGCAAAAGATGACACTAAGCTGCCGGAAGCAATGATCATTATAAAAAGGCTAGTTGCTCACGTCGATAAAGTTGAAGGGATTGTGAGTAAATCTTATCCTGGAGTAAATTTTTCTGAAGAAGAGTGGAGGTTGTGATTTTGGTTTTTGTAATATCGTTTAATTGGAGAATTATTTATCTCCATCAGAGCATTAGAGTAGGAGAATAATTCTGCTGTGAATATTAGGAAAGCACTCGCTGCGTCAGGCGGGAGGATTGATCTCGAAAGGCGCGCGATCCTTGCCTTCGATCCAGTTCGGCGGCTTGCCCCGGCCGGTCCAGTGGTGCGGGACGTTGCAGCAATCGGCTCAATGACCGCAGGGTAGGCCTTCGCCTTCGGCAAGCTTGGCAGGGACCGTCGCACCGCAGCTTAAGCAGAGCCGCGAGGGCGAACAGGCAGCCGGCTGGTGGGCGCTGCACTTCACCGCCTTGACGCCGTCCGGATATGCCTTGATGACGGGCATGGAGGCAAAGGGCAGCGTGGCGCAGGCTCGGCTGCCACCGCAGCAGGTTTGGCACATGGAGCCTTTGGGCTGATGCTGAGTCATCGCGTGGGCTCATCGTCGCTGGTGCGGTGGACCAGGCCTTGCCAGTGCTGGCCCGGTGGCAATGGCGTGGTGTGGCCGGACCCGTCTGCCGTGGGCCTTGGGAGCGCAGCCTGCAGCGCTGGCGAGTCAAGAAATCCCACGCGAGAGGCCTTGGTGATCCGCGCGAACTCGATCTCCGCCCGAGAGCTGGCAACCAGGGTCTGGCCGATGTCGGTGATGGCACGGGCGATCTGCGGCGTGGTGGCGCCGCTGCGCAGATCCTTGATGGTCTGGAGCAGCAGCGATTGCAGTTGGCCCATGCCGCTGGTTTCAGGCTGCGTGGGCTGGGTGTCGGTTGTGGTGGTGGTCATGCTCGGCTTTCTCAATTTCCTTGATCTCATGGTCCAGCTGGCGTGTGAGCTCCCACACGGGCAGCAGGTCGACGGGGACTGCAGCCCCGTTGCTGCGGGACAGCTCTGCGCGTGAGATGCAGCGCAGGTTGTTGATGTCGAAATTGGAGGTGTCTCCGTCATGGAAGATGACGGCATGTCCCTCCGGGATAGGGCCGTGGTGCTGCTCCCACACGATGCGGTGCACCAGCGCCCAGCGGTTTGGCTCTGCCACCTTGCGCTTGAGGTAGCGGGCTGCATGGGGCAGCGCTCGGGGCGGCGTGGTCCAGCGCTCTGAGCCCACGGGGACCCATGTGGGCGGCCGGTTGCCGGCCTTGAAATGGCTTCGTCCCAGCTCCACGCTGTATCCGTGCAAGCCTTTATTCCATGGCTTGAATCCAGCGGTGAACTGGCCCTGCCGCCGGCCCTGGCGCAGCATGGAGGTGCTGTAGGTCTGGGACAGCGCTGCAGGGCTTTTGTGCAGTCCCAGGCGGCTGGCCCGAGTGGCGATGTCCTGCATGGGCATGCCCAGCAGCTCGCCCAGGTCCTCGTTGAGCATATCGGCATACAGCAGCTGCAGCAGGTCATCAAGGTGCGTCCAGCGGCCAGTGCGCAGGGTCTTGGCGCCGGATGCCTTTTTCACGCCCAGGTCATAGGCGCGCTGCTGCACATGCCTGGCCGAGCGCTGCAGGTGCGCAGCGACGTCGGCCGTAGGCTGGGTGGGGTAGTGCGCCCGCAGGTAGGCGTCATCCTCGGCCCGCCATGGCGTGTTCTTGCTCATATCGGGAGACCGACCTGCTGCCCCTTGATCTGCAGCACGCGGCGTGCGTGGTTGCCGACTTCGGCGGTGACCGAGTAGCCGTAGCCATCGGGGTTGATCAGCTCGCGGATCAGGTCGAAGGCTTCGGCGACATCCGGCGCCAGGTGGTTGGCGTCGTAGGTGGTGGTTTCGAGGTTGGGCAGTTGCTGGGCCATGCGCAGCAGCTCAAGGGCAGCTGCGTCCTCGGTGTGCAGGCCGCGCCCAGGCATGGGGCGGGGCAGGTTGGTGGTCAGGGCAACGCGGCCCTCGTCGTCGGCGGAAATGGCAATGATGATCTGGCGGGCCATGGTGGTCTCCTGTGGTGCGGTGGGGTTAGGACGGAGTTCCGTCAAGGTGCAGAAGGCGGTGGATCTGGTCGCGCGAGCGGTCGAACTGGACGGCCCACGCGGCGAGCTGGGTGACGGGTGGCCGGCTTGCGTGCTGTGCGGCCAGTGCGTGGGCGTCGGCCAGGGCGACGGCGTGGCGCAGCGCGTAGTGCCAATCGCTGGCCCAGTGGTGTTCGCGGTCAGCGGTGGCAGATGACGACATAGGGCCGGCCTCCGAATTGCTCCTGAGCCCAGGCGCATGCGTCTTGCGTGCAGGCGCCGACGAATTGCTGCTGCGTGCAGCCGCATTTGATGGTGAAGGTGCGCATGTGACTCCAGTGATCAGAGGGATGGCAGTTCCAGCGGTATCTGCTGGAGCCTGGGCGCGCTGGGCGCATCTGCGGCGCTGGCTTTGCGGCTGCGGCGCTTGGGCGCAGTGGCAGTAGCTGCAGCGCTGGCCAACTGCTCGCGTGCCTTGGCAAACGTCTCTGCCACGTTGGTGGCTTCGCTGCGGCGGTAGATGAAGGCGCGATCTGTGAGCGGTGTCGTGGGGTGCGTGATGCGGGCGAGTTGCATGTGGGTCTCCGGCATGCAAACGGCCCGCTCAGTGGCGGGCCGTTGGTTGGTCAAAGAAGGTGGTGCCGCACCAGGCGTAGAGCAGCATTCCGCTGTGCCTGGCCTCGTCCAGCGCCGCATATCCCGCGTTGCTCAGCAGCGCGCATGCGCTCCAGATCAGGGGTTGGCCGTCGCCCTCGCGCTCCATCACGGCGCCTTCGGCCAGGTCGCGGAAGTAGGTGGCCAACCAGAACGGGCCTGGTGGTGCTGGCGACGGTGTCTCGGGGTACGGCGGGCTCATTGGTGCTGCGTGGCCGCGTCGAAAAACGTGGTGCCCGGCCAGGCGTAGAGCAGCATGCCGTCATCCCGGGTTCGTGCTGCAGACGCACTCGTTTCATCTGTCTGCTTGGTGCGCGCTCCATAGAGAGCAAGTTGGGTAACGTTGTCCGTGCCGGGGCCGCGCTTTGCGTGGCTGCGTTTGCAGAGCTGATCCAAGGCTGCGGTTTCCGCCAGATCCCGGAAATAGGCGGCGAGCCAGAAAGCTGGGTGATGTGAGCCAGGCAATTCCGGGTAGGGCATGCTCAGATGCTCGGCCCTTGGCTTGCAAGGTGGGCGACGCGGTGGGATGGCATTTGCCATGGCAGATCTCCAGTGGTGGACGAAGAAAAGGGCCGGTGCCGCGTGGCGGCTGCGTGGGCGAGATGGCTGGTGGTTGCGAAGAAGAACCCAGGCCCGGCGAAAAGAAGGCCGCATGTGCATCCAAAGGCGAAGTGCTTGAGAGGGCGGATGCGCGGCATCAAACCGAAGCGCCCTGCAACCCAAGACGCTTGGGTTTGCCCTGCGTTGCGCAGGGCGGGCGCGCTGCTGGCGGTCAGCCCGACAGCCGGCAGTGCTTCAGCCATTACCCGCCATGGCTGCGGTGTGTGGGCGCCTCGAAAAACGAGGTCATCCCCTGGCGGTCGTAGTCACGCGCTCAGTGAAATCGGCCGCGCTGGGCCGCAAGGGGGTTTTCAGGTCTTCGCGCCGCAGCTCCAGTGATTGGAGTGGGCGCCTGCCGGCCTGGGCGAAAGCAGGGCTCCGAAGGCAGCCCCATGCTTCACAGCGTGGGGTGCTGGTCTCGTTTATTTCGCAGGGCGAGAGTGGTGACTGCTGCAGCCTACTGGCTGATGATCGTGTTGCCGTTGACCGTGAGGCTGGAAATCTTTCCGAGCGCTGCATTCACCGAGCATCGGGCGCTGGCTGGAACTTCGAGTCCAAAGCCGTTGCGCAGGCGGATGGTGTTGGTGCCATTGGTCCAGGTGAACACGTAGTCCGGCCCTATGCGCTCGGATTCGGCATATGGGATCTGCGCCTTGTCTGGATCGCGAGACACCAAGCGTATGCCTTCTTTGCACAAGCTGAGTGCGCGTGAGTCGCTGATTCCGTTGGAGCTTGACTTGCCCCTGCTGCCGAACATGCAGGAGCCGATCAGTGCAACTGTGGCGATTGTGAGTCCCCAGCCGATCACCTGGGCGGCCTTTGACTGGGGCGCCTTTTGTTGCATGTCGGGGAAGATGTTCCCGTACTGTTCCTCGCCCTTGGATTCTCCGTAGCCAAGGCTTTTGGCAAGCGCAGAGGGCTCGCGCTTCGCTTGGGGCTCTGTCCGGTGAGGGGTGGGGTTGATGGGCGCCCCGCACCCTATGCAGGCCGCAGCCTTGTCGCTGATTTCCTTGCCGCACTCGGCGCACTTGATCAATGCCATCTGTCCCCCTCGTCTGGTTGCGTAGGGGGATGGTAGCAAGCGCGCAGCTGTCACCACTCTCTTGTTAAGGGGCGGGGCTTGCCCGGCCGATGCCATGGTGCCCGTGCAGCGAAGTCGCGGCACAGGGGTGATAGTAGTGGCACTTCTTAGTTATTGCAACAGTGCCACTTCTTTTTGGGATGAAAAAAATAAATCTGTAGCAATGTTTTCAGTGTTGGCGGCTCGATTCCAGCAGTGCAACTTGGCGTTGCGCAACCTTGCGTTGCGTTGCGCAACCCAGCGTTGCGCAACGCTGGGTTGCATATGCATGAAGGGGGTTGCTTTCGGTGTAGGGCTGTGCAACACTGTATAAAAGAACAGGTATACACATGACCACTGACCTAAAGCTCTTTCTTGGCCAACGTTTGAAGTCTGCTCGCCAGGCGGCATGTCTATCGCAAGAGCATGCAGCAGATACGTTGCGGGTTTCTAGGCAGGTGGTCTCAAAGTGGGAGAGAGGATTGAGTTGTCCCACTGCTATTCAGCTCGGTGATTTGGCGATTCTGTACTGCGCCTGCGCACACTCGTTATTATTTGGTCAACCATTCGAGCAAGTGCAATTTAGTGAATTTTTGCAAAAGCAGTGCCTAACCCAGCCACTATTTGAAAGAATGAAAAATGGCGAAAGATGCGACGCAGATAGCTGAACTAATAGAGAACTACCAGGAGAAATTGCCGACTCCTCGGTTCGTCACTGATTTATATATTGAGGCTGTAGCTAGATTGGCGGAACGGATTACCGCTCAAGAGCTTGAGGAGTTGATCGCACTGGGTGCGCTCATCAAGGAGCGTTCCACCATGTACATCCCCGCATGTCAGTGGCACGATGATCCACAATGCTCGCGCGGTAGGATCATTCGCCACTGAGCTAGTGATCAGCCGTTTCTTTGTGTCGCTTACTAGCTGATTTGACTGATTTGGGCTTGGCAGGTGTCCCAAGAGGAGAAGATCCGGCAGGGGCGATGGCATGCTGAGAGCTTTTGTAAAGCTCTTGAGCCAGCTTACTAATTGCATCGACAGACTCTTTAGTCATCGACCTGACCATTAGTATCAACTGAATCTCAAATTTGCTCAGATCTGCAATGCTTGCTGGCGAATCACTTGTTCCAGCAAGACCGGCAAAGTGAATTGCTTGTTCAGCCAGTCTGGGGCTGAAATCTCTAATTTTGCAACCTAAGCCTTCTGCGAATCCAGCAGCCGCCTTCAGGCTAAGAGGTGTGTCTCCTCGCAGAAATTGGCCAACAGCACTCTGGCTGCCGATGCCGTGCTGCTCCCCGAAGACCGCTTGGCTAGTGTGCGGGAGGCGTTCCCACAAGTCGGCGAGCAGCAGCGCCTCCTGGCGGTGCTCGTCGGTGACGATGGCTTTCCTGTTGGTCATGACTCTTTGACAGTAGTAGAACTACTTGAATTCGCAAAGAAGTGCCACTGTTGACCTTATCTAGAAGTGCCGCTACTATGTTGCGATGAGCAACGTTAAAGCTATACGCGCGCTTCTACAGATCACTCAGCAGGCATTTGCTGATGGGATTGGTTGCACTCAAAGCAACATCGCCCAGTACGAGCGTGGTCAGACTGAGCCGTCGCCTGGTCGCGCCCGGCGGATCGTTGAGTTCGCTCGTGGGCTTGGTCTCGCCATATCGCTGGAGCATGTGTATGGCGATGTCGAGTTGCCTACCTGCACAGGCGAAGCTCGGAGCGTGGGCGAGGCTTCACATGCCTAAAGCTCATCGCGTGGTTTGTGCGACTAGTGCTCGCAGCTGTGCAATCACCTCCGGTGCCGCGCTCCCAGTCTCCTGCATACGCCGGCAGCACAGTTCGCTCCACCGCGCCAGCGCGCCCGCGCTGAAACCGGCTCGGCCTTCGCCTTCCAGGACTTCGATCATCTGGCCCAGGAACAGCTCCAGGGCCTGCGCCCATTGGGGGCTGCCGATGTTGTCTGCTGTGGGCGTTGCGGGTGTTGTGTTGTGGGTCATGTCGATGGCTCGCAAGGGGTTGTGCTGATGAGTGCAACTTTCTCAGTTGGCATCGCCCCTGGCTATGTCGAATCCGATCCCCAAGCCGACATTGCCGCCGGCATGGATGTGCTGGACGCGGCCTACCTGACGGCGCAGACCAGCCAGGGCGGTGTCAAGGCACTGGCCGTGCGCATGGGCATCAACGCCGGCACGCTGCAGCACAAGCTCAACACCAACAACGAAACGCACCACCTGACCCTGCGCGAGGCCGTGCAGCTGCAGGTGGTCACGGGCAATGCGGCTGTGCTGCATGCCATGGCCAGCCAGCTGGGGTACGAGTGCCGGCGCGCCCTGCCAGACCAGGCCGAGGGGGACCCGGTGGAGGCCTTCATGCACTTCCAGTCCGCCGTGGCCGAGGTCACGCGCGCTGCAGCTGATGCGCACCGCCAGCCGTCGCGCAATGCGGTGCGGCGGCTTGACCGCCAGGTGCAGGAACTCACGGTCATGGCGCAGTACCTGGCGCGTTCGGCACAGCAACGCCTGGCCGACACCCCTGGAGGTGGCAATGCGTATTGATATCAAGCCTGAGGGCGGTGATCGGTACAAGCGTGCCCTGGCCGGCCTCGATGGCGGGCAGATTGCTCAGGCCACGGCCGAGGCCATCAACATGGGTGTGGGCCGTGTGAAGAACGCCATGCGCGCTGAGATGCAGAGCGTTTTCGACCGGCCCACGGGCTACGTGCTGCAGTCGGTGCAGGTGGTCAAGAAGGCCACGGCCGGCGACCTTAATGCGCTGGTGGCGCCTACCTACATGGGTGGCAAGGGCGTGGACCCGCAGCAGATCCTGGCCGCGCAAGAGGATGGGGGCCGGCGCCGTGACAAGCGCAGTGAGAAGGCGCTGCGCACGGCAGGCATCTTGCCCATTGGCTACCAGACCGCGATTCCCGCCACGCCATTCCCGGGCAGCGACGACGGGCGCGGGAATCTCAAGGGCTCGACCCTGGTACAGCTGATTGCCTACTTCCAGGCCTTCGGCGAGCAGGGCTACCGGGCCAACATGACCAAGGGGCGCATGCAGGCCTTGCACCAGCGTGGTGGCAAGGGTGCGCGCTTCATGGGGCCGGTGAAGGGCATCCGCTACATCGTGGCCTATGGCCGTCTGCGCGGCGGTGCACGGGCCACTGCGCGCGGCGAATACGACAAGCGCGCATCCAACCTGCCGCCTGGCATCTGGGCGGTGACCGGCACTGGTGGCGCAGACGTGCGGCCGGTGCTGATGTTCGTGCGCGGCGGCAACTACAAGCCCCGCATCAGCCTGGACGGGGTGCGCAAGCGCTCGGGCATCGATGAGCTGATTCCCCGCTGGGTCCGTGGCCGCGTCTACGACGCATTCAAGAAAGCCAGTCAGGGCTGACGGCCCGGCTGATATCAGGAGAGATAGACATGCAACACACCACCCATCAGGTGACCACGCATGACACCAAGGCGGATTCGTTTTCTGCCATTGGCAATGCCACGCGGGTGCGCCTCAACGAACGGCTGTACAGCAGCCTGGCCGAGGCCCACCGCCGGGGGCAGCCCGCCCTGAGCCGGCGCGAGCTGAGGGACTTTCACAACGAGTGCACGGGCGAATGGCTGGAGATCTCCAGCGTGGCCAGCACGGTCAATGCACTGGTTGCGGCCAAGCGCGTGGAGGAGGTGGCGGCACGGGCCTGTTCCCTGCCGCCGCATCGCCTGGTCAAGCCTGTGCGCTGCCGCCTGCAGCAGGCGACGTTGACGGATTGATTTGATATCGAAGGTTGAGCAGGCATGAATCACTACCCCCACCACATCGGCGACTTCAACACCGCGACACGGCACTTGTCACGGCTGGAACGTGCCATCTACCGTGACATGCGTGACATGTACTGTGACACCGAGCAGGCACTGGACGGCTCCAGCTTCGATCTGCTGGCGCGGCGCCTGCTGTGTCGGTCGCCGGAAGAGATCGATGCCCTGCAGTTCGTGCTGTCCGAGTTCTTCACACTCCAGCCTGATGGCCGATATCAGAACGCTGAATGTGAGCAGATCGTGGCTCAGTTCCGCCAGCAGCAGGAGGGGCGAGAAGAGGTCAAGAGCAATGAGCACCTGCGGCAGAAGCGCAGCAGGGCTAGGCGTAGTGCTATCTTTTCTGCGTTGCGTGCCCTGGGTGTGGTGCCCGCTGCCAAGGCCAAGGCGGCAGAGTTGATGGCCCTGTGCCGTCAGCATGGGATCGTCGTGACAGACACCAGTGTCACGCTTAATGGCACGGACTGGCTCGGTGGTGATACGGGCAATGTCACGCCACGTCACGGTGATGTCACGGGTGGTGTCACGCCTCGTCACGGCGATGACACGGGTAACCAGAACCAGAACCAAAACCAATACATACCCCCCAACCCCCCTGCAGGGGGGGCGAACGGTGGATTGGCTATCGCCACGGCACTTGCAGGCAGCTTCCCGGAGCATCGGCGCACCCGGTTGGTGGACGTGGCCGACGCCGTGGCCGATGCCATCGCCCGTGGCGACGTGACGGCCGAGGAGTTGCTGGCTGCCGCTGAGCAGCAGCGTGGACTGCTGGCGGCGAAGGATGGCAAGGCCTGCCCCAGTCTTCTGCGCTGGGTGCGTGAGCAGCGTTGGAGGGACGTGGTGATGCTGGCATCTGCGGCAGGCGAAGGGCAGCAGCCCGACAACTGGGCTGACACACGCAGCGGGGTCGAGGGCATGGCGGCCAGCCTGGGCATGCCGGGCTACGACGACTGGTGCGATGCGCGAGCGGGGCAGGGCCTGCGACGGGCTTTTGCGGACTACGAGGGGGCGGTGCATGCGCTGCTGGCCGAGCGTCAGGGGGTGTCGGCATGACGGTGCTCGCCCTCATCGGCGCGGCGGCGCCCCTCTCGATGTGCTCAAAAAAAAGGCAGGATCGCGGGTCCTTTTTGGCCCCCTTGGAAGCGGGTAATTCGAGCCGCGCTCTCGGACTGTTGCGCAACCTTCCTAAGGGGGTTAAGTGAAGATCCTGCCTTACTTTGATGCTCCTATTTCGCAAGCAGAATTCGCGGATTTGATCGGTGTCAGCGAGGCCCGCGTGAGCCAGCTGGTGAACGAAGGCGTGATCGTCCGGGGCGATTCGGGCCACGAATGGCTGCTGGGATACTGCGAGCGCCTGCGCGACCAGGCGGCGGGCCGTGCATCGGCCGGTTTGGGCGGTCTGGACCTGGTCCAGGAGCGTGCGGCGCTGGCGCGCTCGCAGCGCGAGGCCCAAGACCTGAAAAATGCCGTCGCCCGTGGCGAATTCGCGCCCATCGGCGCCCTGGCGGACGTGCTGGGCCTGGCCAGCTCGGCCGTGGTGGACCGCATGGACCAGATCGAAGGCCAGCTGCGCAAGGCCTGCCCGGATCTGCCCGAGGATGCCCGCGTCACGGTGTTGCGCGTGCTGGCCGATGCCCGAAACGAGTGGATCCGCGTCACGTCCAAGCTGATCGGCGAGCGCGTGGCGGCCATGGCTGAAGCGCCCGACGAGGATGAGCTGGACGAGGAGGCCGCATTTTGAGCGCACCCCTGTCGAGAGAGGCGATTTCCGCCATCCAGGCCGCCGCGCAGCTGGGCCTGTCCAGCCTGCGGGCCGATCCGCCGCAGACCCTGTCCGAATGGGCTGCCGACAATTTCCTGCTGGCTGGCGAATCCAGCCACCAGAAGGGCGGTTGGGTGGCCTGGCCGTTCCAGATCGGAATCTTGGACTTCATGTCCGATGACCGCATCGAGGAACTGGCCGTCAAGAAGTCCAAGCGCGTCGGCTACTCGAAGATGATCACCGCCTTCGTCTGCTACAACATCGCGCACCGCCGCCGCAAGCAGGCGCTGTGGCAACCCACGGACGACGACCGTGACAGCTTCGTCAAGACCGAGATCGAGCCTCTGCTGGACAGCAAGGACGGCGTGCCCTCGGTGATCGCGGCCCGCAAGCAGGGCAGCCGGGTCGAGGAGACCATCAAGTACAAGCCTTTCCGCGACAGCGTGCTGCACCTGCTGGGCGGCAAGGCGGCACGGGCCTACCGCCGGATCACGGTGGCCGTGGCCATCCTGGACGAATGGACGGCGTTCGACCAGACCATCGGGGGCAGCAAGGACAAGTCGGCGGGCTCGCCCGGCACCTTGGCCAAGGGCCGGCTGGAGGGCGCTCCTTACCCCAAGTTCATCGGCGGCAGCACGCCCGGCATCAAGGGCCTGTGCCACGTCAGCCGCGCCTGTGAGGATTCCGAGGACGAGGTCGATTACCTGATCGAGTGCCCGCGCTGCGAGGCCGAGCACCCGCTGACCTGGGGCGGCAAGGAGGCCATGCACGGCTTCAAGTGGGAGGCCGGCAAGCACGAGACTGTGCGCCACATGTGCCCCCACTGCCGGGAGTCCATCAGCCAGGCCGAGTACCTGCCGGGCGGCTGGCCGCTGACGGGCGCCTGGGTGTGCCGGAGGTCTGGCCGCCGCTTCGGTGCAGACCGGATCTGGCGCGCTGCCGATGGCACGCCTTGCAGGCCGCCGCGCACGCTGGGCGTCCACATCTGGGCCGCCTACAGCCCGCAGCGCACCTGGGCGTCCATCGTGGACGAGTTCGAGAAGGCCCACCGCGCCCTGCAGGAGGGCGATGCAGGCCCCATGACCTCGTTCACGAACGAAACCCTGGGCCAGGCCTGGGAGCTCAAGGGCGAAGGCACCGACGACCATGTGCTGCAAGCCCGCGCCGAACCCTATGCCATCGGCACGGTGCCCGTGGGTGGCCTGGTGCTGACGGCTGGCGTGGACGTGCAGCGCACCTGGTGGCAGATCAACGTCTGGGCATGGGGCCGTGGCATGGAAAGCTGGATCGTGGACCGCCACATCATCGAGGGGAATCCTTCCAGCGAAGGCGACTGGGCGCCCGTGACCGCTTACCTGCAGCGCCGCTACCGCCAGGCCTGGCACGGTGGCAGCCTGGGACTGAGCGCCATCAGCATCGACTCGTCGGACCAGACGCAGGCGGTCTACAACTACGTCCGCACGCACCAGCACATGCTGCCCAACCTGCGCGCGATCAAGGGCGACAACAACGACAACCGGCCTATCGTGGGTCCGGCCAGCATGCAGGACCTGGACTGGCGCGGCCAGAAGATCAAGCAGGGCATCAAGCTCTGGCTGGTGGGCGTGGACAACGCCAAGGATCTGCTGCTGGGCCAACTCGCTATCACCGACGCCGGCCCGGGTTGCGTGCACTTCAGCGAGGACCTGCCGCGCGAATTCTTCGAGCAACTGACCGCAGAGCAGCGCATCCTGGCCAAGGTCCAGGGCCGCGAGGCCTACCGCTGGGTCAAGCGCCGCCAGCGCAATGAGGATCTGGACTGCCGCAACTACGCCATCCACGCGGCCATGGCCCAGGGTCTGCACAAGTACACCGATGCGCGCTGGTCGCAGGTCGAGCAGATGGTGCAGCCTGCGCGCGACCTCTTCAGCCCACCCGAGGCGCCCGCCAGCGTGGCGCCGCCGGCGCCCACGGTTGCGCCCACGTCGGACGCGCCACCCGTTTCCGCCTCCACCGCGCCCCGTGCGCCGGCCCCCGCGCCGCGCCGTGCGGCACCCGTTCGCCGCAACGGCGGTTTCTCCCGCTCCTGGTAGCACCATGACCCCAAAGACCAACGCCCCAGCACCCCACATGGCCCCCGATGCGGCCAAGAGTCCCGCCATGCCAGAGGCCGATTTCGCGCCCGATCTGGTGGATCGTATGTTTGACTATCTGGTGGAGCTGCTGCCTGAGCTGCGCGGCAGCCCAGCCGCGATGGAGCGTGTCCAGCTTCAGCTGCGCCGTGAGTTCGCCGGCCAGGATGCCTACATCCCTGCCAGGTCCTCGGGAGACAAGGCAGAGGAGCGTCGGCAGGTGCTGCGGCTGTGGAATGGGCGCAATGCCACGGCCGTGGCGCGCACGCTGGGCATCAGCCGTGCCACCGTGTACCGGCACCTGAAGCAGCCCGGCTGAAACCGTCTCAGGTTTCCGGGAAATGAGACAGTTGCCCCGGTAGCGTGCGGCATATGAGCACGCTCCAAGACCTCCAGATGCGCCTCGCGCGCCTCAATGCCGCCATCCACAGTGGCGAGCGCACCATCACGACCGAGGATGGCGCCTCGGTCACCTATCGCAGCCTGGATGAGATGAAGGCCGCGCGCCGGGATCTGCAGACGCAGATTTCAGCCGTGGCTGGCACCGGCCAGCCGCGCGCCCTGGTGGCGCGCTTTCGCTTCGCCGGCCTGCGGGACCGCTGACCATGCAGCGCCGTACCGTGGCCCGCAGGGCATCCCCTACGCTGGTCGACCGCGTTGTCGGCTATTTCTCGCCCGCGCAGGGCGTGCGCCGCCAGGTTGCCCGGGAAATGCTGGTGCGCGCCTACGAGGGCGCCAGCCGTGCCGATGGCTGGCGTGTCAAGCGTTCCGGGGCCAGCCCCACGGCAGACCACGCCGCCGATGCGCGCGAGCTGCGCATGCGTGCGCGTTCACTTGCGCAGAACGTGCCGAACATCGTGCGCGCCGTCAATGCCGTGCTCGCCATGCGCGTGGGCCAGGGCATCGTGCCCGTGTGGGCCGACGAGGGCCTGGCCAAACGCTGGCGCGAGTGGGTGCCCCATGCCGACTACGACGGCCTGCTCGACTTCTACGGCCTGCAGTACAAGGCCGAGCGCACGCGCGACGTGGACGGCGCCGTGCTCATCCGAAAGCACATCCAGCGCATGGGCTCCACGGTGCCGCTCAAGCTGCAGCTGCTGGAGATCGATTTCTTGGACGTGGAGCGCAACGGCGTGCTGGCCGGCGGGCGCGAGATCATCCGGGGCATCGAGTACGACAAGCGCGGGCAGCGCCTGGCCTATTACCTATTCGACCGCCACCCCGGTGATGCCGGCATGTGGACCTTGGGCCGAAGCGGCACCAGCCAGCGTGTGCCGGCCGAGGAAATCATCCACTTCTTCGACCCCGAGCGCGCTGGCCAGCAGGACGGCATCACGCGCCTGGCGCCCATCATCGCCAAGGTGCGTGATCTGCATACCTACGGTGACTCCGAGCTGCAGCGCAAGCAGCTGGAATCGCGCATGGGGGTGCTGGCCGAGATGGGTGGGGATGGTGGCATGCCGCCACCGCTGCCAGACGAGGCCGCAGGGCAAAAGCCTGGCCTGATGGACCTGGGCGATCTTGCTGGCGGCGGCATCGTGGGCCTGCCGCCAGGCATGACCAATCCCACCTTCATCGAGCCCAAGGCTGTGCCGGGCTTTGGCGACTACATGAAAGGGGGCTGGAAGGAAGTGGCCGCAGGCTACCGGTGCCCCTACGAGCTGATGACGGGCGACCTGACCGAGGTGAATTTCAGCACCTCACGCATGTCCATGAACCAGTTCCGGGCCGAGGTCGAATCCGAGCAGTGGCGCGTCACCGTGCCGCGCCTGTGCGCGCCCATTGCGCGGTGGTTCGTGGCAGCGGTGGATCTGGTGGCCACGGTGCCGGCCAATGTGCAGGCGCCGGACTGGAGCACGCCCCGCTGGGCCAGCCCGAATCCTGTGCAGGACGTGGCCAGCGACCTGAGCGCTGTCAAGGGCGGCATGCAGAGCATCAGCGAAGTGATCCGGCGCCGGGGCTATGACCCTGAGGACGTTTTCACGGAGCTGGAGAGCGACCTGGTGCGGCTGCGAGAGCGCGGCATTCTGCCTTTGCTGGCCGCGCTGTGGGGTGCGCAGAACCCCATTGACCTGGTGGCCCAGATGGAGGGGCAGGGGCAGAAGTGAAATCGTCTCAGTTTTCCGGGATTTGAGACAGTCAAACCGGAAAACTGAG
Source organism: Delftia sp. DT-2 (assembly GCF_028401915.1). Lineage (NCBI taxonomy): Bacteria > Pseudomonadati > Pseudomonadota > Betaproteobacteria > Burkholderiales > Comamonadaceae > Delftia > Delftia sp. DT-2. The sequence continues at coordinate 224,978 of NZ_JAQOTI010000004.1, read as the reverse complement.
CGCCATGCCACAAGCCAACGCCCAATCTTCCGCGCCCCAGGTCCACGATTTGCCGGTGCAGACGCGTGCCGCAAGCCTGGTCCCTGACACCTACAACGAGGCCGAGGGCACGGTTGAGGTGGTCTGGACCACGGGCGCCAAGGTGCGCCGCTACGACTATTGGAACGACCGTCCCTACGACGAGGACCTGCAGATCACCCCCGAAGCCGTGGACATGGCCCGCTTCGACGCCGGCACGGTCCAGGTGCTGGACGGCCACCGCAGCTACGGCGGTGTCGCCGCCATCCTTGGCATCGCTGTACGGGGCTGGATCGAAGGTGGCGAAGGCCGGGCCGTGATCCGGCTGAGCCAGCGTCCCGAGCTGGCCGGCATCGTGGCCGACATCCGCGCCGGAATCATCCGCGCCATCAGCTTCGGCTACAGCGTGCAGCGCTACGAAATCACCCGCGCCCAGGACCGCACGGACGGCATCAACGTCGATCTCTACCGCGCAGTCGCCTGGACCCCGCAGGAAATCTCTTTCGTCACTGTGCCTGCCGACCCCAACGCCGGCACGCGCAGCGCGCCCACTTCCCAGGCCCCGTCCGGTGCAGCGCCCCAAGGCGGCATGCCGTGCGAGTTCTTTCAACGGGCAGCCGCCCAACCCACCACTCAGGAGCACCAACGTATGCCCCAAGCCATCCCAGCCGGTGAAGGCGGCCAGACCGCCAACACCACCCCGGGCGCCGCGCCCGCCAACGTCTCTCAGGTCCCGCAGAACCGCCAGGGCGAGGGTGCCCCGCAGCCCGCGCCTGCTGGTGCGTTCGATGGCCAGCGCGCCGCCGACATCGTTGCGCTGTGCCAGCGTCACAACCTGGCCGATCTGCAGACCGAACTGCTGCGCAACCAGTCCACCATGGATCAGGCCCGTGCCGCTGTGCTGAGCGCGCTGGACCAGCGCAGCCAGGAGCAGGCCACTGGCCCCACGACCTCCATCCGCACCGTGGGCGATGAGCACGAGAACCGCATGCGCGGCATTGAAAACGCGCTCATGCACCGCCTGAACCCCGGCGCCCAGCTGGATGACAATGGCCGCCAGTACCGCGCCATGACCATGGTGGAGATGGCGCGCGAGGTGGTCGAGGGCTTGGGCCAGAAGACGCGCGGCATGAGCCGCGCCGAGATCGTCAACGTGGCGCTGCGTGTGCGCTCCGGCATGCTGGGCACGGGCGACTTCCCTGCGCTGCTCGGTGGCGTGGGCCAGCGCGTGCTGCGTGCGGCCTATGACGAGGCGCCCAGCACCTACCAGCTGTGGGCGCGCCGTGCCTCCAACCTGCCGGACTTCCGCATCCGCCAGGCCATCGGCGTGGGCGGTGATGTCGAACTCAAGAAGCTCAATGAGCACGGCGAGTACACCTACGGCAGCCTTTCCGAGGATGTCACGGGCTACCGCGCCTTCACGTTCGGCCGCTCGCTGGCCATCACCCGCCAGATGATCGTCAATGACGATCTGGACTCCCTGACACGCACAGGGACCAAATTTGCTGCCGCAGCGCGGAGCCTCGAAAACCGCCTGGTCTATGGCCAGATCCTCAATAACCCGGACATGTCCGATGGCGAGCCGCTGTTCGATGCCGAGCACAACAACCTGCTGACCGGCGCAGGGTCCAAGTTCTCGCTGGAAGCACTGTCCAGCCTGCGCACGCTGATGCGCAAGCAAAAGGGCCGGGACGAAGAGACGCTGAACATCGCTCCTGCCTACCTGCTGGTCCCCTCCGACCTGGAAACCCTGGCCTACCAGTACACCAGCCCCAACTACCAGCCCACCAAGGCGGGCGACATCAACGAGTTCCGCACGGGCGGCCGCACGGCGCTGGAGCCCATCGTGGAGCCGCTGCTGGATGACGTGTCCACCACCGCCTTCTACCTGGCGGCCCGCGCCGGCCAGATCGACACCGTCGAGTACGCCTACGTGGACGGCTACGAGGGTCTGCGCACCGAGACCTTCTCCAGCGAAGACGTGGACGGCGTGAAGCTGCGGGCCAGCCTGGACTTTGCGGCCAAGTGCCTGGACTGGCATGGCCTGGCCAAGAGCAACGGCGCCTGAGCGCGCAGCCATCCATACACACGCTTTCAGGAGTTCAACCCATGAAAAACTACCAACAGCGCGGCCACGTCATCGAGGTCCTGGCGGCCGCCGCCGCAGTGGCTGCAGGCCAGCCCGTGGCCATCGGTGCCATCCTCGCCGTGGCCAATGGCCCGGCCCAGGTCGGAGAGCCCTACAACGCCGAGCGCGTGGGCGTCTTTGTCCTGCCCAAGGCGGCAGGCACCGCGTGGACGCAGGGCCAGCCCCTGCGCTGGGATGTCGAAACCGGCGCGTTCGCCGTTGGCGGCGCGACCACGGCCGGCGACGTGACGGGGGCGGCGTTCGCCTTCGAGGCGGCCGACAGCGCGGCCACGCAGGGCGCCGTCTGCCTGCCCGGCGTCATCGGCACGGTCGCCTAAGCGGAGCGGGTACTGGCATGACTTTCCTCCTCATCCCAGGCGCCGAGCGGGCAGGGCGCGTGCGCTCTGCCCAGCAGCGGCACCACGCCAATGCGGTGGCTGTCTGGCAGGGCGGCGAGCCCTTCGGCGTCATCCTGCGGCGCGGCCCGCGCGAGGCCCTGGGGATGGTGGGTGCCTACGTCCTGGCCTGCCGGCTGCCCGCTGACATGGTGCCAGGCATCGCCCAGGGCGAGCCCATCGAGATTGACCAGGTCAACTACCGGATCGCCGAGCCGCCCCAGCCCGACGAGTCCGGCTGGCTGCTGCTGCAGCTGGAGGAGGCCTGACATGGCGCAGCACATGCAACAGCAGATCCTGGCCGCCTGGCGGGTGGATCTTGTGCTCGCGGCCACCCTGGCTGGAGACAAGGTTCGCGTCGAAGGTCGCAACGCATACCCGGTAAGTGCCCTGCCAGCCATTGATATCAGCGCGGCAGACGAAGGCATCGAACCCCTCTCGGGCGGGCGCGGTGGCCTGGCCACGCTGCACCGGGAATTCCTGGTCGATGTCACCAGCATCGCCACGGGCGAGCAGGCACGCGAGCAGGCCATGGAGCTGCATGCGCAGATCGAGGAGCGCATGGGGCCTGCTGCGGGCGGCGTGCTCCCCGGCCTGCTGATTGCGCCACCGCGCCTGCGCGGCATCCGGGGGCAGTGGGACGACGCCGCTACCCAGCCCATCTACATCGTGCGCGGCATGTGGCTGTGCCGATACCTCACCGCCGAGGGCGCTCCGCGCGGCCCGGCATCCCATCCCTGAAAGGAAACGACCATGGCAGTCCAAAACGTTCGTACCTCGGCTGGCAGCAAGCTGCTGATCTGCGCCGCCCGGCCAGCATCCTACGATGCAGCCGGCTTCCAGGCCCTGGCCTTCAAAGAGATCGCTGAGATCACCGATCTGGCCGAACTGGGCCGGGAATACAACCAGGCCACGCACTCGCCCCTGGCAACTCGCCGCATCGTCAAGCGCAAAGGCAGCTTCAACGATGGCAGCCTGTCCGTGCCCATGGCCCGCGACATGAACGACGAGGGCCAGGTTCTGCTGAAGGCCGCCTCCATGTCCGACGACAGCTACAGCTACTGCATCCGCCTGCAGGACGGCTCGAGCCACTACTTCACGGCGCAGTGCATGAGCTTCAAGCTCAACGTGGGCGGCGTCGATTCCATCACGGCGCACACGGCGCAGCTGGAAATCGACAACGACATCATCGAAGTCCCCGCCATCTCGTTCACGCTTGCCTACACGGCCGGCGCCAATGGCTCCATCGTGGGCGTTGCAAGCCAGACCGTGCTGCAGGGCGCCACGGGCAAGCCCGTGTTCGCGCAGGCCGCCGCCGGCTTCGACTTTGAGAAGTGGAGCGACAACAGCACGGAAAACCCGCGCTCCGATGCCAACGTGCTCGCCAACGTGGCGGTGCAGGCCAGCTTCATCCCCGAGTAATTCGCCGCCGCCTTGCCCGGCTGCGGCCGGGTGGCATGCCCTTCTGACTTTCTTTCATCGCCACCACCATGCTCAAGCTTTCCCAACTCCGCGTTGCCGACACCGCTGCCCTGCATCTGAAGGATGCCTCCGGCGAGCCCTTGTACTTCAAGGACCCCACCAAAGGCGCTGGGGCGGTGGAGCAGCCCGTGCTGATCCATGTGTACGGCCCTGGCTCGGAGCCTTACCGCAAGGCCCAGCTGGGCGCCCAGCGCCGAGTCATGGCGCTGGTCAAGAAAAACCGCCGCGCGCTGGAAGAGCGCACGCCCGAGGAGCGCACTGCCGACACCGCAGCGCTGCTGGCCGACATCACGCATTCCGTCGAAGGCCTGGACCTGGAAGGCCGCCCCGTGCGCGAGGGCATGCAGGCCCTGTACGCGGACCCTGCTGCCGGCTGGGTGGCTGACCAGGTCAACGCCTTTGCGGCGGACTGGGCAAATTTTTCCAAGAGTGCGCCGAAGGACTGAGCCTCTACGTGCGCACATGGGCGTGGCTCAACGCCCCGCTCAAGCCCAAGAACGGAAAAAAGACCCAGCCGCAATATGACGAACCCAGGATCACACGCATCGAGGAAATCAGGGCAGAAGGCCGTGAGCCTGACCTGCCCGACCCTGGCCCGGCTGGCTATCTCCTCGAAGTGTTCTTTGACCTGGGTCCGTCTCTGCAGTCGCCCACGGGCGAAGCGCCCATCGGTTATGAGCAACTGGTTGCCTGGCAGTCCATTCACGGCGTGCGGCTCACGCCTTGGGAGGGCAAAACGCTTTGCGACCTGTCCATTGCATGGCTTGTCGCCAAGGACGCTGCCAAGGACCCTGGCGCCCCACGGCCGGGCAGCGTCGATGAAACGCCTGAGCAGGCCGAGGAGCGGCGCGAGCGCGTGTCCAGCGGCCTGGGCGACATGCTGCGCTCGTTCCGACGCGCGCCGAGGTGATCTTCAGGGGGCTGCATGATTGGCTCCAGCAACATCAACTACCTGCGGTTCTTGATTACGGGCGACAGTTCGCAGCTGCAGGCCGAGGTCGAGAAGTCCAAGCGCACCGTCACGGGCATGGTCGATGGCATGGCCGGCTCGCTGGGGCGCCTGGGCACGCTCCTCGGCGGCGTGTTTGCTGGCGTGTCGGTCACGGCGTTCGTCGGCAAGCTGGTATCGGTGCAGCGCGAATTCGACGTGCTCAACAGCTCGCTGGTCACGGTCACGGGCAGTGCCCAGGCCGCTGGCCGGGAGATGGCCTGGATCAAGACCTTTGCCAAGGACACGCCCTATGGGCTGGCCCAGGCCACCGAGGCTTTCGTGAAGATGAAGGCCTTGGGCCTTGATCCCACCCAGGCCAAGCTCACCAGCTTCGGCAACACGGCGGCCGGCATGGGCAAGAGCCTCATGCAGATGATCGAGGCCGTGGCGGATGCGGCCACGGGCGAATTCGAGCGCCTGAAGGAATTCGGCATCAAGGCGTCCAAGCAGGGCGACATGGTGGCGTTCACGTTCCAGGGCGTCACCACCCGCGTGAAGAATTCTGCCAAGGACATCACCGACTATCTGGAGAACATCGGCAACACCGCCTTTGGCGGTGCCATGGAGCAGCGAGCCAAGACCCTGGACGGCGCCATTGCGGCCCTGGGTGACTCCTGGGACGAACTGTTCCGCACCATCAACGAAAGCACGGGGTTTTCGGAGAAGGCTGCCGGGGGCGTTCGCCTGGTCACGGACGCCATCGATGGGCTGGGCAAGATGGTTGAGAACCACCAGGGTGTGGTGATGACTTTCCTGGGTGCTGCTGGCGGGGCGGCCGCAGCGGCGGGCCTGGTGGCCGTGGCCGGGGCCATCGGCGTGGTCAAGGGCGCCATCGTCACGCTGGCCGCCGTGTTGGCCGCGAATCCCGTGACGCTTGCGCTGCTGGGCGTTGGGGTGGTGGCTGGTGCAGGCGTGGCGGCGGTCAACATGTACGCGAAGACGGCTGCTGGCATCGAGGACGCGATTGCCACCTTGCGCGTCGAGAACGAGCGTTCTGAGGCGGCCATGGCGCGCGCCGTGGCGGGTGGCCGCGCAGCTGGCGCGGACAACATCGCCAAGACCATCGAGGCACGCAAGGACCAGATTGCCAAGCTGCGGGCCGAGCTGGACATGCTCAACGCCAGCAGCAAGGGTGCGGGCGGTGGGCGCGGCTCCATCAATCCGCCCACCGCTGCAGAGACCGCCGCGAAAAAGGCTCAAGAGGATGCGGACGCCGAGCAGACTCTGCTGGAGATCCGCCAGAAGCTCTACGGCGTCAACAAGGACTATCTGCCGCAGCTGCAAAAGCTCAACGAGCTGCGCCAGGCCGGCCGCATCACCGAGGCCGCCTATGTGGACCTCGTCAGCAAGCTGGCCAAGGAAAACTACAAGGAAGACGAGTCGGCCAAGGCACGCGCCGCATCCGCCAAGCAGCTTCATACAGCCTATGGCAACCTGGTCGATTCCATCGAAGAAAAGATTGCCGCCCAGCGCCTGGAGATCTCCGGCGGCGAGAAGCTGGGCGAAGCCGACAAGCTGCGTATCAAGTACTCGCAGGATCTGCTGGGCTCGCTCAAGGGGCTCAATGCTGGAGAGCGTGCCAACATTGAAGCCAAGCTCAAGACCCTCAAGACGCTGGAGAAGGAAAACGAGGCCAAGCAGAAGGCGCTGAAGCTGGCCGAGGAAGAGCGCAAGTACCGCCAGGAGTGGATGACCACCCAGGGCAAGACGGTCGAGGAACTGACGGCCAGCAACCAGGCGCTGCGCGATGAGATCGAGCTGATCGGCCTGAGCGCCGAGCAGCAGCGCGTGGTGATCGAGCAGCGGCAGATGGCCATCATCCTGAGCAAGGAGCAGCAGCTGGCCGAGATGGAGCGCTCAGCCGCGCTCACCGGCACCATGACCATGGAGCACGCGCTGCTCCAGCAGGAGATCGAGCTGCTGCGCGAGCGCCTGGGCCTGACCTCGGTGAAGGCCTCGCGCGAAGCCTCTGCCGAGGCGGCCAAGGCCAGCACCTCGGAGTGGCAGAAGGGTGTGGACCAGATCGGCCAGAGCCTGGCCGACCAGCTGATGCAAGGCGGGCTCTCGTTCGGCCAGTACCTCAAGAATCTTGCGCGCACGCTCATTTTCAAACCGCTGATTCAGGCCACGGTTCAGATCGCTGGCGGTGCCCTGGGTAGTTTGTTCGGCGCCCCCGCTGCCGCCGGCCAGAGTGGCGGTGCCGGAATGGGCATGCTCAACAACCTGGGCATGTTTGGTGCCGGCGCTCAAGCGCTGTGGGGCTTCCTGCCGGGCGCCTCGGCTGCCAGCCTGGCGGGAGCCAATGCCGTGGGCCTGGCCGGTGGTGATGCTCTTGGCGCCCTCATCGCGGGCAATGGCAGCTGGGCCGGTGTCGGCAGCAGCTTCGGCTCGCTCATGAGTGGACTGGGTGCAGCGCTACCCTGGCTGGCAGGTGGCTTGGCCATCTTCTCACTGCTCAAGGGTGGTTTGTTCGGTTCGCGTGGCCCCAATCACAGTGGCGGCGTCTACTCCACCCGTACGGACGATTGGGACACGGCGGCCAACCAGGCGCTGGGCAAGGATGCGTGGGGCAATGCCCTGGGTGACTTCACCAAGCGCGGCAACAAGGAACTGGGCAAGCAGGTCGGCACCACCGTTGATGCCCTGATCGATGTCTACAAGTCCCTGGCCAAGTTCGCGGGTGGCACGGCCAAGGACATCGATATCGCGGCCGGTTTTGCGACCAATCCCAAGTACGGGGACGAGTCGGCGCACGGCTATTTCCAGATCTTGGACAAGGCCACGGGCGAAGTCCTGAGCTCCTACAAAAACCGCGACCTAGGCAAGGATCCTGAGAAGGCATTCGCTCAGTTCGTGGCCGATATGGGCGGCTCGCTCATCGACCAGATCAAGAAGGCCGACATCCCCAGCTGGATGCGCAATGTCTTCGATGACATGGACGAGGAGATCACGCTGGAGAGCTTCAACGCGGCCCTGCAGACCGTGGAGCTGACGGGCGCCGCCATCGAGGGCTGGACCCGCAACATCACCAACTTCGGCAAGTTGGGCGACGAGGCCATTGCCAAGCTCATCAAGAGCGCCGGCGGCATCCAGGACCTGATCACCGGCATGGACGCGTTCTACACCAGCTTCTACAGCGAGCGGGAGCGCATCGAGAACGCGGCCAATGCGCTGGACAAGGCGCTGGCCGACCTCAAGATCGACATCGACCCCCGCATGGGCCAGGACGCCAAGGCCAAGTTCAAAAAGCTCATCGAGGACGCCATGGCGGCCGGCGATGTGGAGCTGCTGGCCAAGCTCATCCCGCTGGCCAAGGAATTCGGCGCCGTGGCCGATGCCGCTGGCCAGGTGCTGGACACGCTCAAGAACGAGCGCCGGCAGCTGGAAGCCGAATACCTGCGCGCCACGGGCCAGACCGACAAATACCGCGAGGCCCTGCGCCGCCTGGCGACCGAGGGCATGAGCGAAGCTGAGCGTGCCGCCTGGGACTACAACCAGGCGCTGCGCGAAGAAATCGCGCGCCTGGACCAGCGCACGGACCTGGAGCGCAAGCTGCTTGAACTGCAGGGCAACACGGCGGAATTGCGCCGCCGGGAACTGGCCGCGCTGGACCCCAGCAACCGCGCCCTGCAGGAACGCATCTGGGCCATCGAGGACGAGAAGGCGGCTCAGGCTGCCGCCTACGACATGTTCCGGCGCGCTGTGGACCGCGACCGCGAAGCACTGCAGCAGCAGGTCTCGGTGGTGCAGGAGGTCATCAACACCATCAGTTCTTCTGTTGGCGTGCTCAACAGCGCGGCGGCAGAGCTGTATGGCACGGTCGATTCGACCTCGCAATGGGCTGCAGCGCGCGGCATGGTGTATGTCGAGCAGGCGCTGGCCGGTGTGCGCTCCGGTCGCAAGCTGTCCGAGTATGGTGACCTTGGCGGTGCTGTCCAGGCAACGCGCGCAGGCCTGGCTTCTGGTGTCTATGCCACCGACTTCGAGCGCCGCCGCGACGCCCTGGTGTGGGCGGGCAAGTTCTCTGAGCTGGGAGAGCTCGGCGAGTCACAGCTGAGCATCGAGGAGCGATCCCTCAAGGCCCTGCAGGCGCAGATTGAAGGTTTGGACACGCTCAACAAGCGAGCGGAAGAACTTGTCAACGGCACGGTGGAGCTTGCTGAGACCGTGCAAGTCTATTTTGAGCGCTTGATTGCTGGGCTTTTCAAATCCGATGACTCAACCAAACCCGGCGGCGGAAAAGGTGGTGGTGTTGTGCCCAGTTGGGGCAGCGGTGGCGGTGGATTTGCAACGGTCGATTCAAAGTACAAGAAGCCTACCGCAATTCTCTCGGGCGGCACTGTTCTTTACGAGAACGCCTCTTCGGAGCAGGAAAAAAAGCTCGATGGTTTATCGGGTATTTTCCACTCTTTTGACGGAACTGGAGATTTTGTAGGTCTTTCCAACGCAATTCGCAATGCTGGTGGGACTGCTAGCGATCTTGCATTTTTATATGGCTTCAGTGAGAGCGACGTTCTTGCAGCAATGGATAGGAACGGAATTCCGCGATTCGAAGACGGCGGTTTGCATGCTGGTGGATTGCGTCTTGTCGGCGAACGTGGGTGGGAGATTGAGGCAACCGGTCCGGCAAGATACTGGAATCAAGAGCAGCTTGGAAGAGCCATGGCTGGTAGTGGTGCTGGGGCTGATTTTGGATTGTTGGCTGCATCAATTGATAGGCTTGAGCAAAGGCTGGGGCAACTGGAAATGCAGATGGCAAGGACAGCAAACAATACCGCCAAACTGCCTGAGTTTGCCGAACAGTTTGACGCGGTCACTGGCGGTGGCCAGATGATGCGCACGGGCGCAGGAGGGCGCACATGAACATCCTTTTGCCTAAAATAATAACGGCCAGCATGTTTGGTGCTGGCACGTCGATTCCAGAGATTGATTCAGCGGTTGGTGAGATCGCATGGGTCTCAGGACTTGATTACGCTTTAAAAAACCGTAGGATTTGGAGCGGATATACCTATGAGTGCGTGAAGGCTATAGTGGGCGCGCCTGCTAATTTGGTGGAGCCGGGTACTGCCGCTGCAGCTGGTTACTGGGAGAAGGATGAGAATGCGCCAAGCAATCGGATGGCGCCTTTTGATAAATATCTGTTCACCAAGTCGCGTCGGAAGGGTTCAGTTACTTACGTGTTGAAGCCTGGTTTTGTCAATGGATTGGCTATCTACGGAATTGAGGCCGATTCACTGAATATCAGGGTAAGAGCGGGTGGGGAAGATTTGATTCCTCCGCTTCAGGCAGATCTATGGCAGCAGGCTTTCGGTGAGTGGGAATATCTCTTTGGAGATTTGCAGCGCGGTAGCTATTACACGCTTAAGAATCTCCCAATTCATCCAGATATTGAGATTGAGATTACTGTCTCCAGAACTGATCCAGCGGCGGACGCGGCTATTGGATACATCAGCGTAGGCAACTGGAAAAAGTTTCTTCTTCCCGGAGAACCGAAAATGGGTGGTACGCAGTACGGGGTTACCGCGAGTACTCGAGATTATTCCTATGTTGAAGATAGGAAGGATGGTACGTATACGGAAATCGCTGGTCGTCTTGCTACCAATATCACGCTGACTTGTGTAATTGATGCTGTGCAGGCGCCTGCGGCTAAGTCCGTATTGGATCAGATTCTGGGCAAAGTTGTAGCAGTTGAAGTTGATGAGTTGCCGCAGTATGGGCACCTTGCAACTGTTGGGAAAGTGACTGGAACAGTTACTTCGATAAGCTGGACCGAAGCTCAGGTGGAGTTTCAGATTAAGGGTAATGTATGACGGATATTGTGCAAATTCCAGATGTTTTGCCTATTTCCCAGTATCCAGCGCTGGGTAGTGCAAATTTCAATCAAGAGGCTTACAACTACGCAATGAGCGTGCCTCCTGCAGTGTCCCGTATGCGGGAGATTGCCGTCGCGTGCCGGACGTGCGCCATTGCTGCCCAGGAGTATGCGCAGACAGCCCAGTCTGCAGCACTGACTGCGACGACACAAGCAGACGCTGCGATGGGCTATCGCAACCAAGCCGGCAATTCTGCGACTGCGGCAGCCAGCAGCGCGAGCACTGCGTCCTCAGCTGCAGGAACAGCCACGACTGCGCTGACGGCAATGCAGGTCATGTACTTGGGCAGCAAGGCGGTCACCTCGCACCCGACGACCGACAACATGGGAAACGCGCTCCAGGCGGGCGCCCTGTACACCAACACGGGCACGAATGCCTCGATCAACAAGCGAGGCTGGTGGTGGGATGGTGCGATGTGGCAGTTGGCATGGGGCGAATTTACCGGCGCATACCTCCCAATCACAGGAGGGGTGCTGCAAGGACACCTGAGTGTGCCGGCCGGGGCGACCGGCAACCAGGTGCCTCGGGCAAATGAAGTCGTGCCGCGAGCAGTCGCTTATTTCGACAAGTCCACGCCCATGTCTGCGGCGCCTGTGGGCACCGTCTGCTTCTTTGAGTCCAGCGATGGCGGGGGCGCGGACTGGCCGTATAAAACCAACGTCGCCATTCATGGCTGGCTGGTTGAGACTTGGGATAGGGGTGGTGCACGTTCTATGCAGGAGGCGACGTTCACCCTGTCTGGATTTCTGGCAACAGGGGCCAAGTTTCGGCGATACAAGCATGATGCCGCCTGGTCGGCCTGGGGCCGCGAAATCAGTGATCTCGATTTCCGAGAAAGGGTTGTGACGGCGAATACCGGTGTAGGTCCTGGTGACGCAAAGGTCTACGTACTTGACCCGTCAAAAGGATCAATCCATCAGCTGACAGTCGAGTACAACACGTACTTTACTGGCGGTCTTCGAGACCCAGGTGATCAAATAACGCTGCGTTTGAAATTTTCGGGAGGGGCATGGCCAATAAGTTTCAATACTAACTTCAGGTTTCCTGCCGGGACTGCATTTCCTACTTATGTTGCTGGTCAAACATTGACACTGACTTTCTTTAACACTGAAGGGTCTTTTATTGACGCATTTATTGCGGGAGTGCACAACCCATGACAGTAAGATGGCTAATGGCGGCAGGCGGATCTGGTGTGGTACTGAATCTTTCAGGTATCACGGTTAACCCAAACATCCTTGCTCTTGCTCAAGCGCAGGGGTGGTTAGGGTACGGGAGGGTAACAATTAATGTGCTCCCTGGGGCGGACGTCGGGGCTCTGGTAATTCCCAACGATTTTCCGGACGGGTCAGTCTATATCGTAAACAACGGCAGAATCGGAGGCCTCGGTGGCAGTCGCAATTCTCGCGGCGGTACTGGCATATACACGCGCCGCAGGATCACGATCATCAACAACGGGACTATATTTGGTGGGGGCGGTGGCGGCGGGGATGGCGGTGATGCAACGATATGCGCTTATTCCTCGTGCAGCATAGGTCGTGGCGGCGGTGGGGGTGTAGGTGGTGGCTATGTTCTTGTGGCGTCGGCTTACCAATATCGGCAAGCTGGCGGGGTTGGAAATCAAGGGTCAAATGATTCAATACCCGGAGTAAACTCCGCATCTGGCGGCAGGGGAGGCGATGGCGGCGCAATTGGGTTAGCTGGCCAATCTGGGTCATCCGGATCAACAGGCGGAACGTCTGAGCCGGGGTCGCCGTCTTACACAACTCCAGGATCCGGAGGGCCTGCAGGATATTACGTTGACGGCAATTCATTCGTTACCTGGCGTGTCGCAGGGACGCGGATCGGAAATGTGATTTAAAGGGATAATATGTATATTGACAAAGAAACAGGTGATTATCCGTTGAATATCTCACAGATACAGGAAAGGCACCCGCTGACGATGATGGCGCACAATTTGATGCGCTATGCGCTCGTTGAGCGCTCGGAGCCGCCTGAGCACAACGCGGACACGCACAAGCCTGTCGAGATCGAGCCTGTCGAGATCGATGGCGTGTGGCGGCAGCAGTGGTCTGTTGTGCCGCTCAATGCCATTGAGCTTGCTGAACGCGAGGCCGAGGCTGCAGCACTCATACCGAAGTCCTGCACGCGGCGCCAGGGACGGCTCGCACTGCTTACCTGCGGAGTGCTTGACGACGCCGAAGCGGCCATTGCAGCGATCACGGACCCCGTGCAAAAGCGAGTCGCGCAGATCGAGTACGAGGCTGACACCTGGGAGCGGGACAGCCCTTTCCTCCAGCAGCTCTGGGCGCAGCTTGGCGGCACGCCGCAGACGCTTGATGAGGCCTTTGTGCTGGCTGTAACGCTCTAGGAGGGTCAATGCAAGACGATTTCGGAAATGTGATCAACCCAAGTGCCGCACGCAACATCACTGCCCGGCTAGACGAGGGTGACGCTCGCATGACGCGCATCGAAGCGGATCTGCGTGCAAACACAGAGGCCACGGAAAAAGTGCGTGTGAATACGGCTGAAATGGTGGAGTTTTTTGCGGCGGCACAAGGGGCCTTCAAGGTGCTCAACTGGATCGGCAAGGCGGCAAAACCCATCACCTACATCGTGATGCTCGGCACGGCCGGCATCGCGTTCTGGAAGGCTTTGATGGTGGGCGGAGGTGGTCGATGAACGAGACCCTTCGCAATCGACTGCTGGCCACAGCCGCTGGCCTGGCTGTCACCGCTGCCGGCGGCTACGTCGCCACGCAGGAGTCCGGGCCCACTCCTGCCGTGAAGCTGGCCCGAGAGATCGGACTGCACTACGAGAGCAGCGGCCGGCACATCGGCACGCCCTACATCGACCGCCTGGGCAGGGGGCAGCCGCTGACCGTCTGCGCGGGCGTCACAGGCCCCGAGGTGGTGGCGGGGCGCTACTACACGCCCGAGGACTGCGAGCGCCTGGAGCGCCCCAAATACCGCGAGGCCGAGCGCCAGGCGCGTCGCTCGCTGCGGCACTGGGACAGCTACAACCTCTGGGTGCAGGCCAGCTTTATCGACATGGCCTACAACGTGCCCTCGGCGCTGGCACCTGACACGACGGTCATGCGGCTGGCGAACGCCGGGCAGCTGGATGCTGCATGCCAGCAGATGCCGCGATGGGTCTACGGGACAGTCAACGGCGTACCCAAGCGCCTTCCTGGTCTTGTTGATCGCCGCGAAGCCACCCGCGAGCTGTGCGCGCAGTGGGGCAGGGATGGGCATTTCAGCGCAGCCTTGGTCGCGGCAAAGGCGGCGCCATGATCGCCGGTCTCAAGGCCTATGCGTGGCAGGCGCTGGCCCTGCTGCTCGCGGCTCTACTGGCCTGGCAGGCCATGGAGCGGGTGGGCGCTGAGCGCGATGTAGCCCAGGCCCGCGCCGAGCTGGCCGGCGAGCGAGAGGCAGCGGCCACAGCTGCCCTGCAGGCATCCGAGAAATATCGCAAGTTGGAGGACAAACACCGTGACGACCTACGCAACATCGACGCCCAGGCCAGGCAGGACCTGGCGCGCTTCGCAGCTGACGCTGACGCTGCTCGCGTTGCTGCTGGCCGGCTGCGCGGCGACCTCGCCGACTACATCACCGCCCATCGTGTCGCCGCCCAGGCTCGCGCCACTGCCGTACAGTGCACGCCAGACACCTCAGCCCTCGATCTGCTCGCCGAGCTGCAGCGCCGCGCTGACGAGCGAGCGGGAGCGCTGGCGCGCATTGCTGACGATGCCCGAGGCCGGGGCGGTGCCTGCGAGCGGGCCTACGACGCGGCATTCTCAATAATCCAGTCTGCACAGTAGAGGTTTAAGACCACCTAGCGTGGCAACTATCCCGATCGATATATTACGTGCTTTGTTATATTTCTTCTTGGCATGGATAGTATCTTCTTGTTAATTTAAGACTATTTATGAGTGCCATAATTGTGATGTGTGCTTTTTAATATTAAACTGGGTTGTTAGATTTTATCTTATCTACTAAGTCATTAACTCCAATCGCATGGTATGACGACCAGGCGGCTTTTATGGCCCAGATCGTACACAAAAAAGCAAGGGCATAAAATAGGCCCTCCAGATGGCCTTGTTTTAGAGGTCCTATGTCTTTGAATTCGGCTGTGAGGAGTACAGGTATAAGTCCAAATAAAATTCCTGTCGGCGCATGCCAGCTATTTTTGTCTTTTATTTGTGCGTAATGTGCTTGGCACGCTAGGCGAAGTTTGTCCTCGGTAACATTTATGAGGACAAGTTCCGTATTGCTTACGACTGTGTTAACTACAATTGTTTGCACATTGGGCGGTGTGACGGCTGTGTTCATTTCGCCTTCTTCCGTATCATGAATTGAACGGTTATTTGATTTACATCGCGTACTCTTAAGTTAAAGGCGGTGAAAAGAATTTTATCTCCATTGCCTAAGCTGGCTATTTCAGAGGGCTTTGTGAGGCATGTTCCTGTGCTGGCAGACCATTTGTTGAACGTCAATCGTGCAGTATTTTTCTCCCCACGCACTGAGATGGATTGTGATTCCTTGTTGTCATTAAAACTTAGTATTATATTTATGGTCCACGATGCGCCTTTTATAGCGAATTCGGCAGATTCATCTTTGTGAATTATTAAGGTTTTTGAATCAATTATTTCAAGGTCATTTATTTTGATCATCGGTTGTTCTCTCGGGAAAGTTCCCATCTTAGCGCAGCTTCTGCCTGCTGTGGCGGGCTATCGGTAGAGTTGGTGGCTCTAGCCATTGGAAGTAATTGGCGCTACCTTGGGATTTCTTGTGGTCATGCATTCTTCAACAGTGCACTTGTGAAGGATGTGTCTGGGATGTGTCGGTTGATCTTCAGGCACTGTGCTGACCCCACCTCTCAAACGCCGAACATCAGAAAGGCGCTTGCGATCGCTCGATAGAAAGAGGCCCCAGGCCGCTGTAAACCCGTTCTCCGTCAAGGTCCCTCACCACAAACCAATCGGGAAAGACTTCATTAATGAAGTAATGCTCGGGGCGTCCCGGTAGCACTTTGACCTCTGGGGTGCCGAACCACCGGGGCATCGTGAGTAGGGTAGGGAACACCTCTACTGCAAGAGGCATTTTCATAAGGGTTTCTTGGGTTTACGTCCGTGCAATGGGGATGTCGCGTAGCTCTGTTGTGTAGCGTGGCGTCCGGCGGTCCTGGCGCATGCCCCAGCCCGACTCCTGCAGCGCGCTGGCCATGCCCACGGTGCCTTTGCCGTATCGCGCGTTGAGTTGGTCCATGGCCTCCATGAGGGGGCTGTGGTCGCGCGCATAGGCGTTGGACTCATCGAGCAATGAGGCTTGCTGCACGGCCACCGGGGAGAGATCCAGTAGCATCACCCCGGCTTTCGCCAGCTGATAACCGGGCTCGTAGATCCGGGCTATCCCGCGTGCAGCAGCCCGCACCAGCAAGGCGGTGTCACTGCTGGGCTGAGGGAGCTGGACCGTGGTGCTGCGGGCAAAACGTGGGCCATCCCGGAATGGGCTCGTGTGCGCGAACACATGCACGGCGCCGGCCCTGTGGTCTTGTGCCCGCAGCTTTTCTGCCGCGCGCTGGGCAAAGGCGGAGACAGCCTCGACCAGCGGCGCCAGGTCGCTGACCGGGCGGCCAAAAGAACGCGTGCAGGCAATCTGCTGCTTTGGTGGTGGCTCATGCTCCAGCCCCAGGCAGGGCGTGCCCTGCAGCTCGCGCGCTGTGCGCTCCAGCACCACGCCAAAGTGGGCGCGCAGCTGCGGCTGTGGCGCGCGGGCAAGGTCCCAAGCCGTGAAGATTTTGTGATCCAGCAGGCGCATCTTGATTCGGCGCCCCACGCCCCAGACTTCGCTCACGGGGACGCTTTCCAGTAACGACTGCAGCTGTGCCGGTGAAAGCTCGGTGAGGTTGCAAACCTGGGCCAGTGAGGCAGGGTAGCTGCCAGGCCGGCGCTCCGCGTCCTTGGCCACATGGTTTGCCAGCTTTGCGAGGGTCTTTGTCGGACCGATGCCGATGCAAGTGGGGATGCCGACGCCGCGCAGAATTCGGTCACGTATGGCCCAGGATCGGCGCGTCACGTCGCTCACGCCGGCCAGGCCTATGAAGCACTCATCGATGCTGTAAATCTCCTGCTCTGGCCCGAGGCCGGCCGCGAGGGACATCATGCGGTCGCTCATGTCACCGTACAGCACGAAATTTGCGGACAGGGCGACAAGGCCCTGGTGGATGCGGTGCTTGATCTGGAAGAAGGGCTCGCCCATCTTGATGCCCAGAGCCTTGGCTTCTTCGGATCGAGCGATGGCACAGCCGTCGTTGTTGCTGAGCACAATCACTGGCAGGCCCTTGAGCGCTGGTCTAAACACGCGCTCGCAGCTCACGTAGAAATTGTTGCCGTCAAGCAGGGCAAACATGGTCAGCTCACAAAGCGCGGAATGATTTGACGGCGCAGACGACAACACCCCAAATCTCAAGCTGCTGGCCTTCTTTTGCCCGGATGTCGGGATACGTGGGGTTCTCTGGACGCAGCATCACCTGGTCGAACCTGCTCCACAGCCGCTTGCATGTGAAATCTCCATCGACCTCTGCAACAACAATATCCCCGTGCTGCGGCCGCAGATACTTGTCCACCACCAGCAGATCACCGTCAAAGATCCCCGCGCCGGTCATCGAGTCGCCGCGGACCCGAAGCAAGAATGTGCACTGGGGGTGCTTGACCATCAGCTTGGCCAAGTCGAGGCGGGCGCAGGTGTAGTCCTCCGCAGGGCTGGGAAAGCCCGCGCGTACCGGGCTGCCGGGAGCAGGCAGCGACGTTGAGGGCATGAATGCCGCAACCGGGCTTGTGGGGGTGATGATGTGGGGCATGGTCGAATTCCTTGTGCTGTATAAATATACAGTAACCATGCTTTCCCTCAAGCCAGCGTGATCCCTTGCCGTGGCGTATATGACCCAGCGAAGCAAGGGGCGGACGCCTCATGTAAGTAGAATGGTGCGCTTCCGCCTCTATTAGTTGGTGGGGCGAAGTAGGTGAGCGCTGTAAGCTATTGATTTGTAATGGTGGAATTTTCCCTTACAAGGCGTAGGTCGGCGGTTCGACCCCGTCAGCACCCACCAAGAACAAAAGGCGAACGAAAGTTCGCCTTTTCTATTTCTGCCACTGAAAGACAGACCATGTTCGAATCCATCCGCAAGCATTCCAAGTTCGTGATGATCTTGTTGTTCTTGCTGATCATTCCCTCGTTCATCTTCGTGGGGGTCAACCAGAACTACTTCACCGAATCCAGCGTGATCGTCGCGCGTGTGGATGGACATGAGATCAAACAGGCCGACTGGGAGAACGCGCACCGCATGGAAAGCGACCGCCTGCGCGCCGAGAACCCCAACGTCGACCCCAAGCTGCTGGATTCGCCGCAGGCGCGCTACGCCACGCTGGAGAAGATGGTGCGTGACCAGGTGCTGGCCGCTGCCGTGCAGAAGATGCACCTGGCCGCATCCGATGCACAGCTGGTGCGCACGCTGCAGGAAATCCCCGCGATTGCCGCGCTCAAGAAGCCGGATGGCTCCATGGATGCCGAAGCCTACCGCGCCCTGGTCGGATCGCAGGGCCTGACGCCTGAGGGCTTCGAGGCCAATCTGCGCCGCGAACTGTCCATGAACCAGGTGATGGGTGGCGTCACGGGCACGGCCTTTGCGACCGACGCCCAGGTCAAGCAGGCCATCGATGCGCTGTACCAGCGCCGCGAAGTGCAGGTGGCACGCTTCGAAGCCAGCGCCTACGCCAGCAAGGTCCAGCCCACCGAGGCCGACCTCAAGGCCTACTACGACGCCCACACCAGCCAGTTCCAGCAACTGGAGCAGGCCAAGGTGGAATACCTGCTGCTGGATGTGCCCAGCATCGAGGCCGGCATCACGCTGAGCGAAGACGATGTGCGTTCCTACTACAACCAGAACGCCGAGCGCCTGGCCGGTCCCGAGGAGCGCCGCGCCAGCCACATCCTGATCAACGCATCCAAGGATGCCCCCGCGGCAGAGCAGGAGAAGGCCAAGGCCAAGGCCGAGGAACTGCTGGCCGAGCTGCGCAAGGACCCCAAGCGCTTCGCCGAACTGGCCAAGGCCAACTCGCAGGACGGCGGCTCCGCTGCATCGGGTGGCGACCTGGGCTACTTTGGTCGTGGCGCCATGGTCAAGCCGTTCGAGGACGCAGCCTTCGGCATGAAGGTCGGCGACATCAGCGACGTGGTGCACAGCGACTTCGGCTACCACATCATCTCGCTGGTGGACATCAAGAAGCCCAAGGCGCCGAGCTTCGAGCAGATGCGTCCCAAGCTGGAGGCTGAACTCAAGCAGCAGCAGGCGCAGCGCAAGTTCGCCGAACTGGCGGAAGGCTTCTCCAACGCGGTCTACGAGCAGTCGGACAGCCTGCAGCCCGTGGCCGAGAAGTTCAAGCTCACCGTGCAAAAGGCAGACCATGTGACGCGCCAGCCCGGCCCCAATGTCAAGGGCCCCCTGGCCAATCCCCGTTTCCTGGAGGCGCTGTTCTCCAGCGATTCGCTCAACAACAAGCGCAACACCGATGCGGTGGAGCTGGGTTCCAACCAGTTGGTGGCCGGCCGCGTGGTGGAGTACACGCCTGCCCGCACGCTGCCCATGGCCGAGGTCGGCGACAAGCTGCGCACCCTGTATGTGGCGCAAAAATCCGCCGAACTGGCCAAGGCCGATGGCGAAGCCAAGCTCGCCGCTTGGAAGGCCAAGCCTGACGCGGCGCAATTGCCCGCAGCCAAGGTGATCAGCCGTGACCAGCCCGAAGGCCAGTCGCGCGAAGTGGTGGACGCTGCCATGCGTGCGCCCACGGCCCAACTGCCTGCGTGGACGGGTGTTGACCTGGGCGCGCAAGGCTATGCCGTGGTCAAGATCAACCGCATCGTCGAGCGTCCGGCCGATGATGCGCAGGCGGCTGCCGCGCAGAAGCAGGACTTCCTGCGAAGCTCGGCCGTGGCGGAAGCTATGGCATACTACGAGCTTCTCAAGAAACAGCTCAAGGTGCAGATCAAGGTCCCGCGCCCCTGATGAGGGAAATTTCTAGAAAAACAGAAATTTCAGAAATCAAGCAGTTTTTTGGAATAGAATAGCGTTCTTCTACGGTGGCTGTAGCTCAGTTGGTAGAGTCCAGGATTGTGATTCCTGTTGTCGTGGGTTCGAGCCCCATCAGCCACCCCAAATAAAAAAATCCCCAGAGCAGAAATGCTCTGGGGATTTTTGCTTTGGGCGGCAGGGGGACTGCTTGTGCCCGGCAGCTTGTCCCCGGCCGCTTCAGGTGCGCCGGACAAGGTCCCTGCCGGCTGCGGCTGCATGGAGGATGGCGCCATCCTGCCCTTTGCCCGCGTCCCCCGATGCGCCGTTGTTCCTGCTGCACCCGATCCGTCACGCAACGCCTGTTCCAAAGCATTTGCCTGCTGGTTTTTGGCATATAATCGAATGCTTCAACGGTGGCTGTAGCTCAGTTGGTAGAGTCCAGGATTGTGATTCCTGTTGTCGTGGGTTCGAGCCCCATCAGCCACCCCAAACAAGAAAATCCCCAGTGCAGAAATGCACTGGGGATTTTTGCTTTGGGCGAGAACTTTTTCTTCCTCGGGCTGCAAGCAGACGGGATATTCGCATGGCCAATCGCGCTGCGGCTGGATTGCGGCCGCTCATGCTGCCGTGGATTTTCAGGCGCTTGATGCGAGGCCTGCCTGCCTGACTTCGCGATCTGCCTTATCGCCACCGTGGCCATGCCCGTCGCGCGGGCCGTTCCGCCGAGCTTGCGTGCGTGGACGGCGGGCCGGGCTTGCTGGATGGGGTGTTGCGCTCTGCGCAGGTTTTTATAAGACAAGTCCTATATTTGTCCCATGACCTGTGTCAATAGGTGTTCTAAATTGCCTTTGCATTACGATTGCAAACATCAATCAAGAGCAATGGCGCAGGGCTTGCAGGCCTGTCGCATGGTCCCCCGCCAACGAGAAGCACGCTTGCATGAAAAATCCCGGTTACACGCGCAACGGCTGTCCAGGCGGCAGGTGGCAACGGCCCCGTGGCTTCACCCTCATCGAGATGATGGTGGTGGTGGCGCTGGTCGCGATTCTGGCCGCCCTGGCCGCTCCTTCCTTCATCGTCCAAATAGCCAACCAGCGCGTCAGCTCGGCTGCGCTCGAGTTGCAGTCGTTGCTGCAGCTGGCTCGCTCCGAAGCGGTCTACAAACGGGTGGAAAGCAGCTTCGTGGGCGCGGGGCAGACATGGTCCGCCAAGTCGGGAGGGCAACTGGTGCGCGAGGCCCGGGTGCCTGATGCCGTGACCGTGTCGCCCTCCGGTGATTCTTCCCAGGGCGTCCTGTTCGAAACCACGGGGACCGCCAAGCAGTTCTCCGGCGCCAGCACGCTGTACACGCTGACCGTCACGGCTCGCCATGCCACGCGCATGCACTGCCTGAGAGTGACTCGCGCCGGGCTTGTGCGCCAGCAGCGGCTGCCTGCCGGCGGCAGTTGCTGATGCGCGTGCAACGGGTCTGCAACATGTCCATTCCTTTTCCTTCTCGCAGGCAACGCGGCGCAGGCCTTATCGAGGTACTCGTTGCCGTGCTGCTGGTGGCCGTGGGGCTGCTGGGCGCCGTGCGCATCCATGTGCGTGCCATTGAATACACCGTGGATACCGAGCGGCGCCAGATGGCATCCATGCTGGCTTCCGAACTGCTGGAGACCCTGCGGGGGGATACGGCCACGGTCCTTGACGCGAAGGGCGCGCCCGTGGAGGAACTGGCCGGCTATCAGAAGCTGGAGGGTGCGGCGATGCCCGCGGCCCCTGCGGCCTGCCAGCCTTTGCCGCAGCCGCGGGAGCAGCGCCTGGCCTGCTGGGGCGACCGGGCCCGCAAGCTGGTACCCGATCTCACCGCGGACCGCATCGACAGCTCCTTCGCCGTGAGCGCCGATGCCGATGGCCTGGTGTCCGTGACGGTGGCCTGGCCGGTCAAGAAAGGCCAATGTCTGGATGGAAGCGACAATGAATTTTGCACATTCACGCTGCGGTCGCGGCTTTGAGCGCGGGCCGGGCGCACGGGCGTGCCGCATGCGTATGCCGTCCCAGGCGGGCCTGTCCCTGGTGGAGATTCTGGTGGCGCTGGCCATCGGCCTGTTCCTCGTGCTGATTGCCACCACCATCTACATGCAGGGGCTGTCGAGCTTCGGTTTTCGCGTGGGGCAGAGCGAGAACCTCGGCAACAGCCGGCTGGCACTGGCCGTGCTGGACTCCGAGTTCTCCAAGGCAGGCTACAGGAGAGACCCTTCGCAGGCGATGTTCGACGCATTTCCTGCCGATTCCTCGCCCCATCCCAACGGCTGCCAGTTCGCCCAGGGACAGGCGCTCTACGCGGCTGACGCGCAGAGCATCTGCCTTCGCTTCCAGCCCCGGGACGCTGCGGAAACCGATTGTGCGGGCACGCCCGCGAACCTGGGAGCCGCCGGCCCCTATGACGCTCCGGCGCCGGCGACCGGCATGTTCGCGGAGAAATACACCGTCGAAAGTGGTGTGCTGGTGTGCCGGGCTGCGCAGGAGGTTGTGCCGCTTGCCGATGGCGTGCGGGCGGTGCATTTCGAGTTCGGCATCGATCGGCAGACAGCGCCCGGCGCGATACGCAGGGTCGATGCCTTCGCGGCCACGTTGCCCGGGCAGCAGGAAGCCATCCGTTCCCTGCGCCTTGCCCTCTTGCTGGAAAGCTCCGGCAAGGTGACGCAGGGCATGGCCTCCACCGTCTGCGAGCGTTGGGCGCAACTGGGCGGCGCCGCGGCCCGATGCGATGCGAATGCCGGCGCCCTGCTGCAACTGGCCACCGGCACGCTCACCCTGAGGAATCTGATGCCATGACCGCGCCGATCGGAGCCCGGAGCCGCCGCTGCATGTCCTGTGTCCTGCACGGGCGCCAGCGCGGCAATGCCTTGCTGGTGTCCATGATCATGCTGCTGCTGGTGTTGTTGCTGGTGGTGGTCGGCATGCGCGTGGCCACGCTGGAGGCGCGCATCGCTGCCAACATGGTGGATAGCCAGCGGCTGTATGAAACCGCGGATGGCACGCTGCGAGAAGGCGAGCGCAAGCTGCTGGAGCATGCCGTCGCGCTCAAGTCTTGCAATGGCGCCGGCACTCCGGTGGCCGAGGGCAGCGGCATTCCCTGCTCGGTGTCCGACGTGCGTACGGACTCCATCGGGCTCGGTACGGATTTTCGGACGACCAAGGCCAAGGCGGCCGGGTTTCAGAAGCCCGATGGGTACTGGTATCCCCGATACATCACGACCGCCTGTCCCAAGTCAGGTAGTGCGACGTCCGCGCTGGATGCACCCGCCACCGGCTGCACGGACTTCTATGAGGTCAATGCCCAGGCCACGGAAAAGTCGCAGGCCCAGGCCTGCGGAGCGGATGCGCTGTGCCTGCGGTCCAGCGTCAACATGTTCATAAAGTAAGCAGGGGGAGGGAGCTTCAATGGCTCGCATTGCAAGTTGGAAAACCAGGCATGGCCCGAGGGCGCGCCAGGGCCGGGCACTCGCGTGGCCGGCCCTGGCGCTGTGGACGTGCGCACTGGCACTGGCCAGTACGCCGGCGCATGCCCAGGGGCGCGCGGACACCGTGCTGTCCCAGATGCCGCTGTTCGTGAACCAGGCGTTGGCGCCCTTGAACATGCTGGTGATGGGGCGTGACCACAAGCTGTACTACGAGGCCTACAACGATGCCTCCGACCTCAACGGAGACGGTGTGATCGATGTCGGGTACAAGCCGGACCAGATCGACTACTACGGCTACTTCAACAACAACGTCTGCTACAGCTATTCCAAGGGTGTTTTCGTGCCCTCGCAGGCAGCGACCGGAAGCAACAGGAAAAAGTGCTCGAACAACTGGAGTGGCGACTTCCTGAACTATCTGGGCACATCGCGCATGGACGCCATACGCCGCGTGCTTTATGGCGGCATGCGTGCGGAGGACACGGCTTCGCGCACCGTTTTGCAGACCGCCTACATTCCCAGGGATGCGCACAGCTGGGGCAAGGCCTATGACCCTGCGCGGGATCTCGAGGTCTACAGCATTTCGGACTATGCGCCGCTGCGCCCGCCGGCGGTCGGCACGCGCCATCTGTTTGCCGTCACCACGCTGAAGGAGACCACTGACGCCGTCACCCAGTTGCGCGTGCTCAATGACTCCTCGTTCCAGATCTGGGATTGGGTGTCCCAGGAGGGCTTTGCAGGGCAGAGCAACTGTGCAGGCGGCAATTCGTGCGCGCGAGGCACCAGCAGGATCACCGACTACAACCTGCTTGTGGAGGCCTGCTCCAGCAGCAATGCCCAGTTGCTCGAGGGCAGTTGCAAGGCCTATCCCAACGGCGGCAAGACCATCTACAAGCCCACGGGGCTGCTGCACGACTTCGGAGAGAACGGGAAGATGTACTTCGGCCTGCTCACAGGCTCGTACGAGAAAAACATCGCCGGCGGCGTGCTGCGTCGCAATATCAGCAATTTCGCAGAGGAGGTCGACCCTCAGACGGGCCAGTTCAGGACGGCTGTCAATGGCGTGGTCGCCAACATAGACCGCCAGCGCCTGATCGGCTACACCGGCGGCAAATACGTGGAATGCGGCTGGATCACGTCCGGCCCCATCAGTTCGCTGGACAAGCCCTCGAAGTGTGCCATGTGGGGCAATCCCATCAGCGAGATGATGTTCGAGACCATGCGCTATTTCGGCGGCGCGTCCCAGGCCCTCGGCATCTATGACTACGCCGGCGGCTCCTCCAAGGATGCGTCCCTGGGCCTGTCCAAGCCCGCTTGGGAAACGCCCTACAAGGCCAAGGCCGAAGGCGGGGGCGGCTACCAGTACTGCTCCCGTCCCGTCATGACGGTGCTCAGCGACATCAATCCCTCCTACGACGGCAAGCTGCCCGGCAGCCGCTACGCGAGCCTCGGCGCCAGCGCCCTCAATGGCTTCAATGTCTCTGACGAGGTGGCGGCCATCGGCTCGGCAGAGCGCATGGACGGGAAGAACTTCTTCATCGGCCAGTCAACGTCGGCCAATGCCGACCAGGCTCCTTCGGTCAAGACCATTGCAGACCTGTCCTGGGCGCGCGGCCTGTCTCCCGAGGAGCCCAGCAAGGAAGGCACCTACTATGCCGCCGGTGTGGCCCGTTTCGGCGCCAGGAATGCCATCTTCGGCAACAGCCAGGGCAAGAATGCGCTGAGGACCTACTCCGTGGCCATTGCGTCACCGCTGCCGGAAATACGCTTTCCGATCGGCGGCAAGCGCTTTGTGACCATTGCGCCGTTTGCCAAGACCGTCTCCGGCAGTGCCGGTGGCAGCACCGTGAACAATGCGGTCTTCACGCCGACCAACCAGATCGTCGACTACTACGTGGTCAACATTGCCAACACGGGCAAGGCGGACATCGATGCCTCGGTCAATGGCGGGCGTCCCTATGCGGAGTTCCGCATCAACTACGAGGACGTGGAGCAGGGCGCCGACCATGACATGGACGCCATCGCGCGCTACACGGTCGCGCTGCAGGCCGATGGCACGGTGAAGATCGACATGGTGTCCGAATACGCCTCTGGCGGCCTGGGGCAGCACATGGGCTATGTGATCTCGGGCACCACCAAGGACGGCATGTACCTGGAGGTGCGTGACAAGGACACGGCTTCGGCCTACTACGCCTACAACACGCCCCCCAATCGCGATCCGGGCTACTGCCGGGGCAGCATCTCGGCCCAGCAGCGCACGGAATGCTCGAACCTGGGACTCACGGCCACCCGCAGCTTCACTCCCGGCAATGCGACCGACGCGGGCAGCTTCCTGAAGGGACCGCTGTGGTATGCCGCCAAGTACGGTGTGCCGGACCGCGACCCCTCCAAGATCACGGGAGATCCGGACAACTATTTTCTGGTGACCAATGCCGGCACGCTCAAGGACCAATTGACCAAGGCGTTCAACGACATCCTGCAGAGCATCAGTTCCGTGACGGCGGTCAGCGTGGACATGCCCACGGCGACACTGGGCGAAGGCGCCGACCTGTACCGGACCACGTTCGAGGTCCAGTACTGGAGCGGCGATGTCATCCGCGAGAAGCTCACCACCAGCGACAGAACGCTGGTCTGGAGCGCGGCGGAACTCCTGTCGGCGCGGTCCGCCGATGACCGCAAGATCTACTATCCCAGCAGGACCGGCAGTGCCGTGTCGCTGAGCCCTTTCACGTACTCCAGTCTCAGCGGGCAGCGCTCCGATGCGTCCTGGCTGGCCGTGCTCAACACGGACCCGGCCACGAACTCCGCCGATGGCCAGGCAAAAAAGCGCATCGAGTTCCTGCGTGGCGAGGTGCGCGATGACTTGCGCGTGCGCAAGCCCCTGGCCAGCGGAAAGCCCAATGTGCTGGGCGACATCGTCAATTCCTCGCTGGTGCGGGTCAAGGGCGGCCTGTACCGCGCCTCCGCCGCGGACAAGCTGGAGGGCAGCACCACCTATGCCGCCTTTGCCGCGAAACAGGCTGCCAAGGAGATGCTGTATGTGGGTGCCAACGACGGCATGCTGCACGCCTTCGACGCGGCATCGGGCAAGGAGGAGTTCGCCTTCATTCCATCGGGCGTGAAGGATTCGCTCAATGTCCTGGCGTCCCGGTATGGCGCGGGCGGCGCTCCCCACCGCTACTTCGTGGACGGGACGCCCGTGGTCTCGGATGTCTACTTCGGCAACGCCTGGCACAGGGTGCTGGTCGGCAGCCTGGGCGCGGGCGGGCGGCAGGTCTTCGCGCTGGACGTCACGGACCCCACCTCCCCCCGGTTGCTGTGGGAGTTCGGGGTTGAACAGGACGACCGCATGGGTTACTCGATGCCCGCGCCTGTCGTTGCGCGGCTCAACGATGCCGGCCGGTCCAAGGGCAGGTGGGTGGTATTCCTGTCCAATGGCTACCAGGCGTCGAACAGCGCCTCCGGCGAGTCCAGCCTGTTTGTGCTGGATGTCTCCAGTGGCGAGGTCATCCGGCGCTTTGATTTCGCGGCAGGCATGACGGCCGCGGAGCTGAACGCGCTGCCTGCGCCGAAAAACGGCCTGTCGCGCGCCGCCGTGGTGGACAACAACGGCGATGGCAAGGTGGACCTGGCCTATGCCGGTGATCTTGCGGGCAATGTATGGCGCGTGGACCTGGCCAGCGGTGCCAGCGGCTCATGGAATGCGCAACTGTTCTTTGTGGCACGCGAGTCCGAACGCAGCGGCGGCAAGCGGCTGTCCATCACCACCGCGCCCTACGTGGTGCGGCACTCCAGCGGCAAGGGCGATGTGGTGGCCTTCGGCACGGGCCGCTTCATGACGGATGACGACAAGCTGGACATGCGCCGGCAATCGGTGTTCGGCGTCTGGGATCGCTACGGCACACCCGCCACGACTGCGCCGCAGCCGCTGCCTACCGCCGGCAAGGGGCGTGGGGATCTGCAGGCCCAGCAGTTCACCCAGGTGAGCGGCTTTCCGGGCAAGTTCGCCCTGTCGGCCAACCCGGTCACCTGGTACAAGGACGCCACCAGCACCGCCGACTCCAATGTGCACAGCTGGGGCTGGTACGTCGATCTGCCGCGCGACGGAGAAAGACTGGTCTACGACATGAGCCTGTACGGGCGGGGGCTGGTGTTCACCTCCATCCGGCCACCGCTGGGCGACCCCTGCTCCGCAGGCCTGGCCAGCACGATCTACGCCATCGATCCCGACACCGGGGGCAAGACCGACTATGTCGCCTTCGATGTGAACGGCGACGGCATCTTCAACGCCTCCGACAACCTGGCAGGCCAGCAGGTCAACGGCCGCGAGGTGGGGCCGGGCAAGCCCACCATCAGCGGCGCGAAGATCTTCGACTCCAGCGGAAAGCCAAGCGGGGCAGGAGACCCAGTCAAGACCGGGGGCGACGATATCAACAGCGGAGTGGACCGGGGGCGACAGAGCTGGCGCCGCCAGCCAGCGAACCCGTGACCGCCATGCCATCCACTACACACCCATCCACTACACACAGGGGCCTGCCGGCCCCGGCCGTCTGGCTGGCCCTGCGGGCCCCAGAGGAGAAATGCGTGCGCAGCAAGCTACATGGATTCACGCTGATCGAGCTGATGATCACGGTGGCGGTGATCGCCATTCTTTCGGCGATCGCCTACCCCTCCTACCAGGAATACGTGCTGCGATCGCGGCGCGTGGAAGCGCAAAGCCTGCTGGGCGAGGCCGCCGCCCGGCAGGAGCGCTGGCGGGCGCAGAACGGCGGCTACACAAGCTCCGTCGCCAACCTCAGGCTGCCCTGGGGGGACAAGTCCGAGAACGGCCACTACACCCTGACGATGGCCACGGCCGCCAATGACGGCGGCTACACGCTCAAGGCCACGCGCACAGGCCGCCAGGCATCGGACAGGCGCTGCGGCGACTACACCCTGAACGCCCTGGGCGTGAAGGGCATCTCGCCCCTGGGAACGGTGGGAGACTGCTGGCGCTGAGCGCCACCGGGGCCGGGGCCTCAGTCCTGTGCCTCATCCACAAATTCCACCATGGCCGCCGACACCTCGAACTGCTGCTGCACAAAGCCCAGCATGCGGTAGTAGGTGCTGTCGGTTCGGCCGTAGGCAAGCGCCCCCAGCCGGATGGCGGCCGCCGCCATGTTCCAGTGTTGGGCGAAGGCCTCGCGCTCCATGGGCCCCGCTGCGCGCAGGCGCCTGATGTGCTCCAGCGCCAGTTCCACGGCCAGCTCCACATCGGCATCGGTGCCGTCGTCGTCGTAGTTGGCGTTGTCGTGTTCGCCTGCCACGCGTACCAGGAATTCCAGGGATCGCTGCATGAAGGCCAGAGCGGTCCGCATGGTGCAGTGGGTCCTGCGATGCCTGCGGCAAGCCTTGGCTTTTCCCGCTTGGCGGGTGGTGAGGGAAGGGGGTGGTCGGGAAGCGGGTGAAGATGCGGTCATGGTTCTTGCTCCGGGCTCATTGAGCACCACACGCTGCCTTACGAAGGGCGACGGGTGGACGAGATGTTCGTAACACGTCCGGAGCCGTGCGGCCATCCTCGCGGGTAGGCCCATCTCGCCCGAAACCATGCAGGCTGGCGCGCACGGGCGCACCAGCCTCTTAAATTTGGGCATGACAAAACCCCGCTTGAAGGTGGGGGCTGCAACCTCTCCAGATAGGTGTTACGACACACCGGGCCTTTCGGCTTGGCGACAAGTGTAATGACTTCTGCCCCTGGCCTGGGAGACGCCGCAAGCCTGCAGTCCGGCTGACAAACTCGCGAGTCGCTGGCGGGCCGTCCTGCCCTGGACTCAATTGCCCTGTGTGAACGTGGTGTGGCTCGTGATCAGGTTGCGGTAGTCGGGGATGTGGTTGGAAAACAGAGTGCCCAGCCCCTGCATATCGTTGCGCCAGTCGCGGTGCAGTTCGCAGGCAGCGCCGAACCAGCTCATCAGTTGCGCGCCGGCCTGCGACATGCGATTCCACGCCGCATCGCGGGTGATGGAGTTGAAGGTGCCGGAGGCGTCAGTGATCACGAAGACGTCGAAGCCTTCCTCGATGGCCGACAGTGCCGGGAAGGCCACGCACACCTCGGTCACCACGCCGGCGATGATCAGTTGCTTCCTGCCCGTGGCCTTCACGGCCTTGACGAAGTCCTCGTTGTCCCAGGCGTTGATGTTGCCGGGCCGGGCGATGTAGGGCGCCTGGGGAAACTGGCTCTTGAGCTCCGGCACCAGCGGTCCGTTGGGGCCGTTCTCGAAGCTGGTCGTCAGGATGGTGGGCAGCTTGAAATAGCTGGCGATGTCGGCCAGCGCCAGCACGTTGTTCTTGAACTTGTCCGGGTCGATGTCGCGTACAAGGGACAGCAGGCCGGTCTGGTGGTCTACCAGCAGCACGGCGGCGTTGTTCTTGTCCAGGCGGACGTAGGGCTTGGTCATGGTGAATCTCCTTGGGTCGCCCAGACAAAGGTCTTGGCTGATGGAAGGAGAATAGGATTTGAACGATGAACGCGGTAGTCGTTAATATTTGCCATCAGAGTCTTATCTGAGGAACGATGAAGACGGTGTGCAATGAAAGACCTGAACGACCTCTACTACTACGTGCAGGTGGTGGACCACGGCGGCTTTGCGCCCGCGGGCAGCGCGCTGGGGATGCCCAAATCCAAGCTGAGCCGGCGCATCGCGCAGCTGGAGGAGCGTCTCGGCACGCGCCTGATCCAGCGCTCCACGCGGCGATTTGCCGTCACCGAGACCGGCCAGACCTACTACGGCCACTGCAAGGCGATGCTGGTGGAGGCCGACGCCGCCGACGAGGCCATCGCGCTGACCCACGCCGAGCCGCGCGGCATCGTGCGCATGACCTGCCCGGTGGCGCTGCTCGATGCGCGCATCGCCGACATGCTGGCGGCCTTCATGGCCGCGTATCCGCGCGTGGAGATCCACCTCGAGGAAACCAACCGCCGCGTGGACGTGGTGGGCGAAGGAATCGACGTTGCCATCCGCGTGCGCCCGCCGCCGCTGGAAGACAGCGACCTGGTGATGCGCATGCTCGCCGAGCGCGGGCAATGCCTGGTGGCCTGCCCGCAGCTGTTGACAGGCGGCATCCCCCAGGTGCCCGCCGATCTGGCAGGCTTGCCGAGCATGGACCTGGGCCTGCCGCAGCACGAGCATGTGTGGCACCTGATCGGCCCGGACGGCACGCAGGCGGCCATCCGCCACCGGCCGCGCCTGGTCACGCGCGGCATGCTGGCGCTGCGCGCGGCGGCCTTGGCGGGGGTGGGCGTGGTGCAACTGCCCTCGATGATGGTGCGCGAGCAGATCGCGCGCGGTGAACTGGTCCACGTCATCCCGGGCTGGGCGCCACGGCGCGAGATCATCCACGCGGTGTTCGCCTCTCGGCGCGGGCTGCTGCCGGCCGTGCGGGCGCTGCTGGATTTCCTGGCCGAGCGGTTTGAGGCGCTGGACGAAGACTGAGCTGCCGGCAAGCCCCATGGTGGCGATTGCAGCAGTTCATGGCTGCATCTCGACCTGTGGGGCACGGCTCCTGCCGCATGTCCGTTCAATGCGGGTGTTGGTGTCCGGATGGCATGCGCTTGGGTTGCTGCACCCAGACCTTGACCTTGTATTCGCCAGCCTTTTCGAACTGCAGCGTCAGGTCGAAGCGATCACCCTCGCGCAGGGGCTGCGTGAGTCCGATCAGCATGAGGTGGTGTGACTGGCCATGGCGCAACTGGACCTCCTGGCCTGCGGGCAGTTCGATGAAGGGCACTTCGCGCATGCGCATGATGTCGCCCTCCATCTTCATCTCATGCAGCTCCACGCGTGTGGCCGCTGGCGTGCTTGCCCCGATGAGCCGGTCGGCGTTCTTTCCCTTGTTCCTGATCCCCCGCAAATACGCCGCCCCGTTGCTGGAGCCGGCGATGGAGGGCGTGGCGTAGGGGTGGTCTATGACCAGGTCTCCCGCCCGGAAGTCATGGGCCCGTGCCGTCAGCGGCAGTGTCAGGGTACAGCCCGTGCCCAGCAGCATTCCAAGCGCCTGGCGGCGAAGCATTGTGGTCATTTCCAGTTCCTTTCCAACAGGGCATCGGGGGTCCAGATCAGCCGCAGGCCTGCCACCGTATGGCCTTTGCCGGCAATGTGCTCGCGCCCGGCTTCAAGCGCGATCAGAACGCTTTTGACGGGGCGCCAGCCGGCCATGGCCGTGAAGCGGCGCGATGGGTTGTTGGGCAGCAGGTTGGCGTCCGTGGCCACCAGCAGGGCGCCCGGCCCGCTGACGCGATTGGTGCTTCTGAGCCATTCCTGGCGGGCACCGAATTCCCAGCGCGCGTGCGGCTGCCAGAGCACCTCCAGCCAGCCGCCCAGCGTGCGGCCCTGGTAGCGGGTGTCGCCGTTCTGGGAATAGAGGTTTCCGCTTTCGCGCCGCCAGATGCCTGCTGCGGTGAGCTGGACGCCTAGCAACGGCGTGGTCCAGGTGGCGCTGGCCCCGGCCAGGTCCACGGTGCCGTCGAAGCAGGTGATGTCGCGCAGGCTGGCGTTGCACTGTGGCGCCGTGTGGATGTGGCCGCTGTTGGAGCGCTGCACATAGGCGCCGCGGCCCTTGGGCTGCATCCGGCTGTAGAAGACGTCTGCCTGCACCGAGGTCCAGGCGGCGCTGGCATGCACGACGGGCGCCCAGGCGGCGTTGTCGCTGCCGGGAAAGCGCCGGGCGCGCCAAAGCCCCAGGTCAATGCCCTGCAGCCAGGACATGGCGCCTTGCAGGTGGGGACGCCAGGCGGCGTTGACGCCATCCTCGATCCAGTCGCCGTTGAAGGCCGCCCGCTTGGCCAGCGGCATCTGGCCGTAGCGGTCGAAGTGCCCGGCACGCGTGAGCACCTGCCCCATGGGCACGCGGTTGCGGCCTGCGCCCAGGGTCAGTTCGGCGTCTGAGCCGCTGCGCGCCTCCATCCAGGCGGCCTCCACGTGGGCTGGGTCGCTGTCGTGCCAGCCCATCGCGATGTTGGCCCCCAGTTGGGGAGATACGCGCAGGCCGGCGCCCAGGGTGCCATGCTCCAGCCGCCAGCCGCGCTGGTCGTCAGGCGTGTCGCCCAGGCCCAGCGTGCCGGCCAGCCTGGGCGCCGGCAAGGTGGAATCGCCATGGAGATAGGCGGCCACCGCCGCCATGTCGATGCGCAGGCCGTTGGTCTGCGGTATGCCGTCATCCAGGGTGTGCGCGGCGGCGCTGCCTGCCGACAAGGCGATGGCGATGGCGATGGCTGCCGCCAGCGGCGTGCGTTGCGCGAGGAAGGTGCGTTGCATGCTATTGGCCTGCCTGCTGTGCAAAGGGATCGGCGAGCCTGGGGTTGGTGAGCAGCTCATGGTCCGTGAGGGTTTTGAGAAAGGCCAGCAGGTCGGCGCGGTCGTCGGCCGTCAGGGCGATCTGGTTGATGAAGTCGTTCTTGTTGGGGTTGGCGCGCCCGTCGCCGGCATGCGGGCCGGACGTGATGTTGCGGCCCCCGGCTGCATAGAACTGCAGCACTTCCTCCAGCGTCGCGATGCTGCCGTCATGCATGTAGGGGCCGGTGACTTCCACATTGCGCAGGCTGGGCGCGCGGAACTTGCCCATGTCCTTGAAGAGCTGGGTCAGTTCGTAGACGCCCCGGTTGGGCTCGGGGAAGGCGCCGGTGCCGCCGATGTTGTAGAGGCCCGTGTTGTGGAACGGGGTCTCGACGATGCGGCTGCCCGCGTGCACGATCTGGTCGTTGAAGTTGAAGCTGCTGTGGCAGTGGAAGCATTCGGCCTTTTCGCCGAAGAACAGGTTCATGCCGCGCTGCTCGGCCGGGTTCAGTGCCGTGCTGCCCTTGAGGTACTGGTCATATTTGCTGTTGCCCGAAAGAATGGTGCGCTGGAATGCCGAGATGGCGTGGATCACATTGCCCCAGGTGATGGGCGCTGCCTGGCCCGGGTAGGCCCTGGCGAAGCGCGGGCCGTAGCCGGTGTCGGCAGCCAGCCGCGCGAGGATTTCCTCCTTGTTGTTGTCGTTGACGCCCATCTCCACCGGGTCCGTGCCGAACAGCGGCGTCTCCATCTGCTTTTCAAGCGTGACCAGCGAGGGGTTGGCCCAGGTCAGCGTGGCGTTGTAGACCACGTTGGCCAGGCTCTGGGCGTTGCGCGGATGTGCGTGCCCCGTGGAGCCCAGTGAGGTCGTCAGGCCATCGGTGAAGGCCTTGGACTGTATGTGGCAGCTCGCGCAGGCCTGCGTGCCGTTGCCCGACAGGCGCCTGTCATAGAACAGAAAGCGGCCGAGCTCGGCCTTCTCTGCCGTCATGGGATTGGTGTCGGGCACCTTGGGGGTGGGGAAAAAGGAGGGCAGCACCCAGGACCAGCCCGTGCTGCTGCCGGAGTCATCGTGGACGGCGGTGTCGCCGCCCCCGCAGCCCGCCAGGGCGATGGCCCCGGCAAGGCCGCACAGGGCGGCGGTCCATGCCGCCACCCGCCGAAGCGAATGGGGCTTGTGCATTACTTGGCCTCGGTACGGAACACGGTCTGGCCGCTGCCTTCATTGATGGAGCGGCCCGTGGTCAGATCGATCTTGAGCGCGCTGAAGATGGGCACGCATTCCGGATCGGTGGCCCCGGACATGCAGCCGGCGGCGCCGCCCAGGTCTTCCTTGACGTTCGAGCCCTGCAGCAGCTGCGCTATGTCCAGCACCACCTTCTGGGTGCCGGCATTGAAATCGCCGAACCCGAAATCCATGCGGTCCGGACGCGCGCAGCTGACCGTCTCGCCGGTCACGGGGTTGCCCGTGCAGCCGGTGGAGCCCAGGTGGACGTAGAAGGTCTTGCCGGGGGCGGCCGGCGCGGGGCGGGCCACGCCGCCCACGGGGTTGACCTCGATCTGGGCGAACTTGCGGCCGGCCTGCCAGGACCAGGCCAGGGCCTGCACATCGAGCGGCTTGGGTGCGACAGCATAGTCGGTGTGGTTGACCGAGGAGGGCACGCCCACGGTCATCTTGATGCCCTTGTACGTGCCTGCGGGCACCGTGCCCCTGACCTGCGTGTTCTGCGCCTGCGTGCCTGCGTCGGCGCATGCGCCGGTGCCGTCCTCCAGGTCGATCAGCGTCACCTCCTTGGTCTGCCAGTCGTTGACGTCCAGGGTGACGGCCACGGCCTCGCCCTTGTCATTGATCAGCGAGACGCCGCTGACGTAAAAGCGCAGGTCATGCAGGTCCACCGTGGCCTGGCTGGTTCCCATGCCGGGGATGGGCGTGCCGCATTTGGCGGGCAGGTTGCCGGCCTTGGCGGCGAACTCGATGGCCACGGGCTGGGGGCCCGTGGGCGTGGTGGGCGTGGTGGGCTGGCCGTTGTCACCGCCTCCGCCGCCACCGCAGGCGGCCAGCAGCAGCGGCAGCGCGGTGGCGATCAGGGCGAGGGGAAAGCGGGAGTTGTCAAAGTAAGTGGTACGCATGGGTAAACGGTTTCTTGGTGCCTGCGCTGGGGCCATGGCTGCGCGCAGGCGTGGGTAACCCTGCAGGCTGCGACACGGGTCGCGGCTTGGCATGGGAAAGGAATTCGGGAATGGGCGACGGCATGCCGCCCGTGCGGCCCTTTCGGGCTTCAGGGAAGGGGAGGCGCCCTGGGGGGAGTGCTCAGCACCACGCGCAGCACGGTGTCCCGCGGGCGCAGGGCCTGGGGCGGCAGCGGGGTGGGAGGCGGCGGCGCGGCAAAGCGCAGGTCCGCGCGGGACACATCAGGAGGGGCATCGCCCACGACCCGGCACAGCGGGCAATGCGCCTGGCCAGCGGCCGTGGTTTGACCATCGGCTTTGGGCTCGCCTGCAGCAGACACCGGTTGCGCCTGCTGCAGTCCCAGGGGCGTGCAGACTTCCATGGCCAGCCGCGCCAGCGGGTCGCCACTGCCCTGGCCCGATGCCAGCACCATCGCCAGGGCAGGGTGCACAAAGGCGAACAGCAGCGCCGCAGCCATCCATGCGGCAAAGCGCCGTCCCTGGTCGCGCCGCTGTCGTGCGCCCGGCAACGCCCACGGCCAGGCGGGTGGCCCGAAGGCCACCCAGCGCTTGATGCGGAAGCTGCTGCAGCGCATGGGCCCTGTGTCAGTGCTTGTGATCGTGGCCCGAGGGCGCCGCCTTGGTGGCCAGCGGGCGTACGGGCGCCTGCACCTGCACGGATTCACGCTTGCCGTCCTTGCCTTCGATGATGAGGGTCAGGGGCACGGTCTGGCCTTCCTGCACCTGCTGCTTGAGGTCCAGCAGCATCACGTGGTAGCCGCCGGGCTTGAGCTCCACGGTCTTGCCTGCTGGCAGCGCGATGGACGGCACCTGGCGCATCTTCATCACGTTGTCCTGCATGGCCATCTCATGGACTTCGACGACCGGCGTCAGGGGCGAAGTCGCTGCGACGAGCTTGCTGTCCTGGGCGGCCTGCAGTTTCAGGAACGCGCCAGTGGCCTTTTGCTGCGGCACGGTGGCGCGCACCCAGGCATCACTGACGCTGACCTGGGCATTGGCGAATCCGCTGATCATGGCGGCGGCGAGGGCAAGCAAACGGACGTGGCGTTTCATGGGTTTCTCCTTCGTTGGCAAAAATGTCGTGTGTGTCGGGTGCGTGCCTGGTGCGTGACTGGTACGCGACTGGTGCGGTGGACGGCTGGAAGGTGTCCATCAGAAGCGCAGGTTCATGCTGGCATAGACGCCGCGCCCGTCGGCGGGCGAGTAGCCCGAGGAGCCGCTGTCATACCAGGCGTAGACGTACTTGCGGTTGGTGACGTTCTTGACCTGCAGGCCCAGGTCCATGGTGTCCGAGAGCCGGTAGCTGGCACCCAGGTTCAGCACGGCGAACTTGCCTGCGCGGCCCTGGGTATTGGTGCGCTCCAGGTAGTAGTCGCCCTGGGCATTGCCCCAGGCCGACAGCTTCAGCCGGTCCGTGGCCTGCCAGTCCACGCCGGCCGAGACCAGGTAGTGCGGCACGTTCTCGATTTCCTTGCCCAGGGTGGCGGGTGCGCTGGGGTCGGGCGCGGTGATGCGCGCCACCTGGTGGGAGTAGGCGATCCAGGCGGTGGTGCGGGCATGGGGCTTCATGTTGAGCTGGATGTCGTAGCCCTTGCGCAGCGTCTTGCCCACGTTGCCCAGGCCGCCCGGGTCGGGCAGGCCGTCCACGCCCAGCACCCGGGCCACCTCGCCCGAGGCGCGCTGCTCCCAGTAGGCCAGGCGGCCGTTGAGCCAGGGCAGGGGAGAGAACTTGACGCCCGCTTCCCAGCCATCATTGATGGAGGGCCTGAGGTTGCGATCCTGCGTGCGGTAGGCGTCGATGCCCGAGCCGATCTGGAAGGTCCGGCCCCAGTTCGCGTAGACGCTGGCCTGCTGGCTCAGGGTGTAGGCGATGCTGATCTTGGGCTGCTTGATCAGGCCGTAGTCATGCACGGGGGCGCGCGTGCCGGCCAGGCGGTCGATGAAGTGGCCATCGACATTGTCGACGCGCAGCGCCGGGATGATCCGCAGGGCTTCGATGGGGCGGATCACGGCCTGCACGTAGGCGCCCTGCGTATGGAGGTCGAAGTCCCAGTCGCGGAACTGCGAGGTCCGCACGCGCTCCGTGGTGCGGTAGCGCTGGCCCAGGTTGCTTTGCCGCTGGGCGTCCAGACCGCCTTCGAGCGTGAATTCATGCGCCCAGGCCACCTTGGGGCGCCAGGTCAGGGTGGTGATGGCGCCTTGCTGCTGCTCGTCGTTGTAGCGCTCCTGCTGCGATCCCGCTGCCGAGAAGCGCACCCAGCGCTGGTTCTCGTACTGGTTGGCGTAGACCTTGGCGGACAGCGACAGCTCGGGCGTCAGTTCGCCATCCAGGTGGGCGCTGAGCTGGCCGGTTTCCCGCTCGCCACGGTCGGCCGCCGCGTAGGCCGGGGAGCTGCGCGGCGCCTTGATGGCTTCTTCGTAGCTGAGGTAGCCCGACTCCAGCGCCTTGTTGCGGTAGTAGCGCGCGATCACGCCGGTGCGCCAGCGGCCATCGTCCGAGGTGTAGAACCATTTGCCGGACAGGGACAGCTTGCGGGCATCGGCATGGTCCCGGTAGCCGTCCGAATCGCGCCAGGCCAGGAAGTAGTTCTGGCTCCAGTTGCCGCTCTCGATGCCCTTGGACACCTGCAACTCCTGGGTCCCGAAGCTGCCCACGGTCACGCTGGCACGGCCCTCGTTGCCGCCCGTGCGGGTGATCACGTTGGCATTGCCGGCGATGTTGTTGAGGCCGTAGCGCGCGTCATTGGTGCCGCGCACGATCTCGATGGCCTCGATGTCCAGCGGGAAGACCGCGTCCAGAAAGGGCATGCCCCCGGCGTTGTCATTGCTGGGGATTCCATCGATCAACAGCTTGACCGCATTGATGCGGCCTTCGCCATTGAAGCCCCGGAAAGAGAAGCGCCCGGCATCCGTGCCCTGCTTGAACTGCGTGACCTGCACGCCGGGCGCCTTGGACAGCAGCTCCCAGCTGTAGTCCACATGCTCGTTCTCCAGCATGTCCGCGCCCACGATGTCCACGGAGCTGAACACGCTGCGTGTGGACAGCGGGCCGGAGGCCTTGGAGGTGATGTGGATGGTGCCCAGCGTCAGGGCGGAGTCGTCCTGGCTCAACGGTTGGGGGGCGACCAGGCCCTGGGCATGGGCCACCGAGGCCAGTGCCAGGGTGATGGACAGGGCCAGCGGGCTGCGCGAGAAGGAGAGGGAGACAGACATCACGTGAGGCAGACGGTGGATGGTGTGGAGGATGCGATCGGCTCAATGGGCCGGATGTGCGGATGGGGGATGCTGGCCCTGCGCGTCCATATGGACCATGCCGTCGAACAGGGACAGCAGGGCGCGGCGCGGGGCGGGCATGGCGGACTCGGCCTGCACGACCTTGCTGGCCAGGCTGCGCGCGGCCGATGCAGACAGGCCAGCCATTGCCAGCATCTTGGGGTCCTTGAGTCCATCGCCGCCACAGACGGCCACCAGCCATTGGCCCTGCGCGTCGCGCCGCAGCAGGGCCCGGCCACCGCGATCGCCTTGTATCCATCCGGCGACCGCATGGCCGCCTTCGATGGAGATGGGCGCGACCTCCAGCCTGGCCTCGGGCTTGTCCCAGGTGGCCATCATGACGCTGCGGATGGCCGCCGCATCAGCCGATCCGGCCGTGGCGGGGGGCGTCGCGCCCGAGGCCGCCGCCATGGCGGGCAGGCCCAGGACCAGGGCCATCGACAGGGCGATGCTGCTCAAAGAAAGATGTCTCATGCGTGCTCCTTGTGCGGGCTGTGCGGGCGGGGGATCAGAAGCTGGCCGCCACGCCGATCTGTGCCGAGCGGCCGGGCATGGGGTAGCCGGGGCGATAGGCGTAGTTGCGGTCGAACAGGTTCTCCACGGCCAGGAAAACCTCTCCCTTGCTGCCCAGGGCAGGCACCGGATAGGCCACTCGCAGGTTGGCCACGGCAAAGCCGGCCACGCGCTCGGTGTTGGCGGCATCGGCGCCCCGCGCGCGGCTCAGCGCCCAGACTGCCGACTGGTACTGCGCATCGAAGGCGACCCGCACCGGGCCGGCCTTGCCATTGACGCCCAGCGTCAGCGCGCGGCGCGGGCTGTAGGGCAGGTTGTCCATGCTGGGGTCCAGCAGCGTCAGGCCGGCAAAGCCCGACCAGCCGCCGCCCAGCGCCTGGCGCAGCGACAGCTCCATGCCGCGCATGGTGTAGCCGCCCAGGTTGATGAACTGCGGCGGGGGCGGGACATTGGGCGGAAAGCCGAAGACATAGCGGTTCTTGACCTTGTCGTGGAAGATGCTGGCGTCAAGCTGCGTGGCCTGCGACAGCGTCCACTTGAAGCCCAGTTCGGCGTGGTCCATCTCCTCGGCGGACAGCTGCTGCCACGTGGAGCCCAGGGCCGGAATCAGCGATGCCAGCAGCGGCGTCTCCAGCCCGGGGTAGTTGATGCCGCGCGACAGGTTGGCGTAGACGGTGAACTGCTCCGAGGCCAGCGACAGGCCCGCATGGGGGGCCGCCTTGGAGCTGAACTGGCTGTGGTCGTACATGCGCAGGCCGGCAGAGGGCACCAGGCTCCATGTCGCCGACAGCGGGATCTCCTGGCTGAGTCCCGCATAGGGGGAGGTGATCCTGAAGGTGGGCGCCTGGAAAAATCCCTGCGGCGCTGGTGCGACGCGGTTGAAAGAGGCATCGCCCGAAATGCGGTCATGGTCCAGGCCTGCAGTGACGGTGGCCCCCCTCCAGGGCGAGAACTGTTCCTTCCAGCGCAGGCCGCTCATGCGGAACTTGTTGATGCTGTCGCCGTCCGGCGCGGGCTGGTCCAGCCAGTCGCCCCGGCCATGGTTGCTGTACAGCTTGAGCTCGCCCCGCCAGTCACCATGCACGTGGGACACGGAGCTGCTGAACATGCTCGCCTTGGTGTTGTACTGGGGGGCCAGCGCTGCAGCGGCAAGCCGTGCGTCGCCAGGGTCCCTGGCCTTGTTGTCCACCTGCAGGAAGCTGGCCGCCACCGACCAGTTCGCATCCAGCCTGTAGCCAATGCGCCCCATGAGGTTGCTGAGCCGGCCATCCGCATTGGCGCGGTGGCCGTCCGAGCGCGCAAAGCCCTGGGCCAGGCTCCAATCCAGGTTGCCGCTTCTGCCCAGCAGACTGGCCTGTTCGGTGAGGGTGCCGTAGGAGCCCGCCGAGATCCTGGCATCCCCGTGCACGCCGTCCTCGGTGGCGCGGCGCGTGAGCAAGTCGATGGAGGCGAAGTTGTTGCCGTTGATCTGGGGCTGCGGGCTCTTGTAGACCGTGATGGACTGCATGCCGTTGACGGGCAGCAGGTCCAGCAGGGGATGGCTCCACAGTCCCATGTAGAACGGCAAGCCGTCCACATAGGTCTTGATCTCGCTGCCGGGCCGGCTCACACCCATGCCGCGGATATAGACGGCGCCGCCCTGATCGCCGCCAAAGGCACCCACGGGGTTGTAGCGCGAGATCTGCACACCGGGCGTGCGGCGCAGGGCCGAGGCCAGGTCCACCGCGTTCTGGTCGCGCAATTGGTCCTGGGCGATCACGGCCGAGTTGGAGGAAAACGCATCCAGCTCCATCTCTTCCACCACGGGGCGGGCATTGACGGTGACGGGGGCCATCTGAGGCTCCTGGGCATGCGCGCCGGCAGCCAGTGTGAGAAGGGCCGAGGCGATGGAGGACCTGTGGAAAACGGCCGGAATGCAGGTGAAGCGTTGGGCAAGCATGGGTGTGCACGCAGTCCGTCTGAACTGCGCAAATCATTGTTGGACGATCCAGGGCAGGCCATTGCCCGTGCGCCGCACCGCCGGCCTGGTCACAGGCGGGCGCAATGGGGGCTTGGGGCAGGCCAGGAAATGACCTCGCAACTGGCGTGGCGCAAGGCCTTGCCATGGTGTCGCGGCCAAGGCAGCCGCGCTATCGATGCGAGGGAATCAGGCCTGTGCGGGAGGCCCGCGGGGCGGAAGCGGCGCGCCGACCAGGGCTGCGATATGGGCCGCTGCAAAAGGATGCAGGGCTGCCGCCAGAGGATGGGGTTGTGCCACCGCCAGGCTGACGGGAGGCAGAGGCAATGCAGGGGCCAGGCACATCGAGCAATCGAGCGTGTGCTGACCTGGCGCCTGGGCCTGGCCCTCGTCGTCAAGAACCACCATGGTGATGGCTCCGCCGCTGGAGCAGATGAACTCCATGGTCTTGGGGTTGACGAAGGGCGAAGCCCCTGCAACACCCAGCGTCAGCAGGAACCACGCCAGGGCGAGGCGCTTCCAGAATGACGATGTGCGAAGGGTGTGCATAGCCCGCGATTATGGCGGCGATATCGGACCGACAGCAACCTTCTTGCGCAATGGCGGATGCAGATCCGGCTCGGTTGATCTTGGTCAAGGCGCTGCCGCCGCTTGAAGGCGGCGGATGGCAAGGCAGTTTTGCATGGAACTCACAACAGCTTGCCAGGCAGTTGCCTCGCTCAACGGGCGATGGCCCCCCATAATGCGTACGCATGCAAACCTTGCGCAACTGCCTGATGCTGCCCCGCCTTGCTTTGGCGTGGTTCATGCTGGCATTGGCGATGGCCGTGGCGTCGCCCATCGTGCATCCGCGCTCCCTGGAAGTGGTTTGCACGGGCAATGGCAGCATGCAGGTCGTCGTGCTGGATGACGAAGGACAGGCGAGTGCCGGCACGCACCACTCGCTCGACTGTCCTTTGTGCCTGGTGGTCACGCCTGCCTTGCTTCACCCTTCGCCGGAGTTTGAACAGCCGCAGCCGTTGGGATTGGCGGTGCAGCCCGTGGAGTCGGCGCGCATTGCCGCGCTGGTGGGGGCACCGCTTCCGCCCAGAGGTCCGCCGGCGCGCGTGTAAGCCTTGTGCGGCGGGCCCCGATGCCTGCCTCACCTTCGCCGCCGGGCCTTGCGGGGCACGGCAGGTCTCACTTGCACGCAAATCGCTCATGACCCGTTCCATTGGCCCCGCGATGCCCGAAGGCATCGTTCACACTTCTTCGTCCACCTTTTTGCAACGTTCTCGCCAGACCCGGGCCGTGGTGTTGCTCCCCATGGCGTTCGCTTGCTCGGCAAGCTGGGGGCAGGCCTCCACAACCCTGGACACCGTCACCGTGCGCTCATCCGGCGACAGCGCCCTGGAGCGCCCGCTGGCCACCGGCAGCCGACTGGATCTCAGCGCACGCGATACGCCCGCCAGTGTCGAAGTGATCACGCGCGAGCAACTGCAGGCCAGGGGAGACACTTCGCTGGTCGATGCAATCACCCGCTCCACGGGTATCACCAGCCTGGGGCATCCGGGCAACAGCGGCAGTTCGCTGTCGGCACGGGGCTTCACCGACACCACGTCGGTCATGCGCTTGTATGACGGCACTCGCCAATATGGCGGTGTGGGCGTGAGTTTTCCCTTCGACACCTGGTCCGTAGACCGCATCGAAGTACTGCGTGGACCGGCTTCCGTGATCTATGGCGATGGCGCCATTGGCGGGGTCATCAATGTGATTCCCAAGAAGCCCACGCGCAGTCCGATACGCAACGAGGTCCAGGCCACGGTAGGCACCGACGGAAAACGCGGCCTGGCCTTTGACAGCGGCGGCGCAATCAATGAGCACTGGTCCTACCGCCTGGATGCCAGTGGCGACCGCGCCGACGGATGGGTTGACCGGGGTGATTCCAGCAACCGCACCCTCTCCGCAGCCTTGCGATGGGATCCGGTGCAGGACTTCAGCGTGCAACTGTCCCACGCGCTGGGCAGGCAAAAGCCCATGCGCTACTTCGGCACGCCGTTGATCAATGGAGTTCAGGATCCGGCGGTACGCGAACGCAACTACAACGTGGCCGACAGCCGCATCCAGTACAAGGACCGCTGGACCGAACTGGCGGCGCAATGGACGCCCTCCAGCAACGTGATCGTGCGCAGCAAGCTCTATCACATAGCCAGCGACCGCTACTGGCGCAACGCCGAGACCTACCTGTACAACGCCTCCACCGGCCTGATCGACCGATCCGGAAACACCGAGATCGCCCATGACCAGACGCAGACCGGCAACACCACGGATGCGACCTTCAGCGGCAGTCTCTTCGGCCGCAAGAACCAGGTGTCCCTGGGCTTCGATGTCAACCACGCGGCATTCCGGCATTCCAACAACACCTATGCGGGCAGCTCCGGTCCGGTGGACCCCTACAACCCCGATCCCGGTCAATACACCAGCTCCATTCCCTTCATTCCCCGCTATCGCAACAAGGCCGAGCAATATGCGCTGTTCGCTGAGGACCGCCTGGAGATGACGGACCGCTGGTCATTGGTGGCAGGTGCGCGGTTTGACCATACAAATCTCTCGCGCCAGGACCTGGTGGCTGGTACGCAGGCCTTCAAGCGCAGCTACTCCAATGCGGGGTGGCGCTTG
Organism: Delftia sp. DT-2; assembly: GCF_028401915.1. Taxonomy (NCBI): domain Bacteria; kingdom Pseudomonadati; phylum Pseudomonadota; class Betaproteobacteria; order Burkholderiales; family Comamonadaceae; genus Delftia; species Delftia sp. DT-2. The sequence continues at coordinate 181,677 of NZ_JAQOTI010000004.1, read as the reverse complement.
GGAACGGTCTACCAACTCCACCCCGGCCTGTCACTGTATGCCCAGGCATCCAAGGCGGCGGATCCGGTGAGCGGCCTGCTGATGCTGTCTGCCGCCAACGCCGCTTTCGACGTGTCCACAGGGCGGCAGTTCGAAATCGGCCTCAAGCAATCGTTCTGGGAAGGCAAGGGCGACTGGACGCTGGCGATGTACTCCATCACCAAGAACAATCTGCTCACGCGTGACCCTGCCAACCCCGCGCTGCGCATCCAGGTGGGGCAGCGGTCATCCAAAGGCATGGAGAGCACCCTGTCGATGCAGGTCGCCAAGACGGTCCGGCTGGATGCCAACGTGGCCTTGCTCAAGGCGCGGTACGACGACTTCAGCGAGTCGGTTGGCGGCGTCACCGTGTCCCGCAATGGCAACGTGCCCACCGACGTGCCTGAACGTGTCGCCAATGTCTGGGTGGGCTGGAACCTCGCTTCGAACTGGACACTGTCAGGAGGGCTGCGCCATGTCGGCAAACGCTATGCCGACAACGCCAATACCTTGAAGCTGGGGGCGTACACCACCTTCGATATGGCACTGCAATGGAAGGCCACTGCAGATACCACGCTGACGCTGCGCGGGTTCAACGTTCTGGACAAGCACTATTTCTCCACGGCCTACTACACCACGACGCAGTGGCTGGTGGGCGAGGGGCGGCGTGCGGAGATCACGTTGCATCACCGCTTCTGAAGGCGTAGCTGGCGACGCGAACCCACCTGATACTCCCCATCGCCCAGCCAGCACACCGCGCTGAGCTGAAAAGGTCGGTCTCCTTGAATGCCGCACAGGACTTCAGGAGCCGGCCGGTTGTAACGCTTCGAGCACCATCAACGCATCTCCCGCAGCCACAGCCTTTCCAGCTTGGCAATGCACGGCAGCAATCCTGCCTGCCTGACTGGCTACCACCTGGAACTCCATCTTCATCGCTTCCAACACCAAAAGTGGTTGCCCGGCTTCGACCTCTTGGCCTACTTCGACGAGAAACTTCCAAACATTGCCGGATATGTCGGCAGTGACTGTGTTGGCATCCAAAGGGCCTGCGGCAGATTCAGCCGCGCTTTCGCTCGCATCGGCTTTTACGTCGCTTTCCCAGAGTGCCACCTCGTTCGCGTAGGCCTTGTGCTGTTTCTCCCTGAAGGTGTTGATCTCCTGCGCGTTCTGCGCAAGTTGTCTTTCGTACTCAGCCAGGTCAAACACTGCATCTTCTACGCGTGTCTGTGCCCGCCCCGCGCGGAAGTCCACACGGAACTTGTCCAGCTCAGTCTCGCTGACCGGGTAGAAGCGCACCCGGTCGAAGAAGCGCAGAAGCCAGGGGTCAGCGCCGAACTGGCCATTGCTGAGAAATCTGTTCCAGATCGGCACGGTCCGGCCGACGAGCTGGTAGCCGCCGGGCGAGTCCATGCCGTAGATGCACATGTACACGCCACCGATGCCCACCGTGCCCTCGGCCGTGTAGGTGCGCGCGGGGTTGTACTTGGAGGTCAGCAGCCGGTGACGCGGGTCCAGTGGCACCGCGCAGGGGGCGCCCAGGTACACATCCCCCAGTCCCATGACCATGTAGCTGGCGTCGAACACCGTCTTGCGCACATCTTCGCGACTGCCAAGTCCGTTGATGCGTTGAATGAAGTCCACGTTGTTGGGCAGCCAGGGTGCTTCGGATTTCACCGTTTCACGATAGCGTTGCACTGCGCCCAGGGTGGCCGAGTCCTCGAAGGCCATGGGCAGGTGCACGATGCGGCTGGGCACCTTGATGCCTTCCACGTCTGGAAGCTGTTTTTCCAGCGCGATCAGCTTGCCGATCAGTTCGGACTGCGCGATCACCCGGCTGTCGTAGTGGATCTGCACCGAACGCACGCCCGGCGAGAGTTCCTGCACGCCGTCGACCCTGGCGGCCTTGAGCGCCTCCATCAACAGGTGGATACGCAGCCGCAGACGCAAGTCCAGCACGTTCGGGCCGTATTCCAACAGGATGTACTTGTCGCCAGCCTGGCGATAGGCCACGGCGGGGCGGCTGCCCTCGGCGGGCAATTCGGCCAAGACGCATTGCGAAGCCGTGGCCAGTGCAGTGGACAGGCTCTGAGCGGGTCGCTCGGTCTGCGGGCGCAGCAGGCGAATGGCCTCGTCCTGCGCCTTCTCCAGCGCCAGTGCCTCCTCGAAGCCTATGCGCCGGAAGCGAATCGTGTCGCCCGGCTTCACCTGTCCCACTTTCCACAGTTCCGCTTTGACGATGGTCGCTGCGCAGACGAAGCCACCCAGGCTCGGACCGTCGCAGGTCAGGATCACCGGCGTGTCGCCCGTGAAGTTGATGCTGCCGATGGCGTACACGCAGTCATGCACGTTCGACGGGTGCAGTCCCGCCTCACCGCCGTCGCTGCGTGTCCATTCAGGTTTCGGCCCGATCAGGCGCACACCCAGCCGGTTGGAGTTGTAGTGAACCTGATAGTCGGTGGCGAAGAAGGCCGCCATGCTGTCTTCTGTGAAGAAGTCCGGCGCGCCATGCGGGCCGTAGAGCACAGCGATGTCCCAGTGCTTGCCATAGGCTGGCACCAGTTCATGGGGAGGCGTCGCCGGCACATAGGCGGGGGCTGGCGTGCTGCAGGCGGCCAGGTCGGGCCGGCTGACGGGCAGCACGTCGCCCACGCGCAGCGTTCGTCCTGCGTGGCCGCCGAACTGGCCGAGCACGAAGGTGGATTGCTGCCCAGGTAGTCGGGCACGTCAATGCCGCGCCGGATGGCCACGTAGCTGCGGCACCCGCTGGTGGCCTTGCCGATGCGAAGCACTTGGTTTGCGCGGACGGCGATGGGCTTCCACCAGGGCAGCGGGTCGCCGTTGTCGAGCGTCGCGAGGGCTGGCGCACCGGTGAGTGCAATCACCGCGTTGCCGTGGAACTTGAGCGTCGGACCCTGGAGCGTGCATTCCAGTCCGGCCGCGCTTTCGTGGTTGCCGACGATGCGGTTGGCCAGGCGGAAGGCATAGTCGTCCATCGGCCCGGACGGCGGCACGCCGATGTCCCAGTAGCCGGTGCGTCCCGGGTAGTCCTGGACCGTGGTGTAGGTGCCAGATTCCAGCACCTCGACCACGGGCGAAACGTATTCGTAGCGGTCCAGCAATCGCGTGGACACGGTGCCGGTGACGAACTCCTGGCTCTGCAAAATGCTGCGCAGGTAGTCCAGGTTGGTGGCGCTGCCGTGCAGGCGCGTCAACTCAAGGGCCATCAGCAGCTTGTGGCGCGCTTCCTCTCGGTCAGCGCCGTAGGCGATGACCTTGGCGATCATCGGGTCGTAGTTCGCCGACACCTCGGTGCCGGTCTGCACCCAGGTGTCCACACGCACGCCTTCGGGAAACTGCACGTCGGTCAGCACACCGGGCGCGGGCTGAAAGCCGCGCACGGGATTCTCGGCATAGACGCGCACTTCCATGGCGGCACCCTTGGGTTCAGGCAGGTCGTCGAAGGATGGCGGCTCACCAGCGGCGATGCGAACCATCCACTCCACCAGGTCCAGCCCCGTCACCTCCTCGGTGATCGGATGCTCGACCTGCAGCCGGGTGTTCACCTCCAGGAAGTAGAAGGCATCGCGCGCGCCGTCGTAGATGAATTCCACCGTGCCGGCCGAGACGTAGCCCACGGCCTCGCCCAGCTTCACGGCAGCGGCCAGCAGCGCCTTGCGCGTGGCTGGCGGCAGGTGCGGTGCCGGGGTTTCCTCGACCACCTTCTGGTTGCGCCGCTGCAGCGAGCAATCGCGCTCTCCCAACGCCACGACGCGGCCTTGGCCGTTGCCGAAAATCTGTACTTCGACATGGCGCGCATCGGCGATGAAGCGCTCGATGAACACACCGCTGTCCTTGAAGAAGTTCTGGCCGAGGCGCTGCACCGAATCGTAGGCCGCGATCAGCTCGGCCTCGTTGTCGCAGCGCGAGAGGCCGATGCCGCCGCCGCCCGCCGTGCTCTTGAGCATCACCGGATAGCCGATGTGCTGTGCAGCTGACTTGGCGTCCTCCAGACTTTGCAGCAGGCCGGTGCCTGGTGTGAGCGGCACGCCCGCCGCCTCGGCGATCTCGCGCGAGGTGTGCTTCAGGCCGAAGCGCCGCACCTGGTCCGGTGTCGGGCCAACGAAGACGATGCCCGCTGCCGCACACTGCTCGGCGAACTCGGTGTTCTCGGACAGGAAGCCATAGCCGGGGATCACCGCCTCGGCCCCCGTTTCTCTGGCGATCTCCAGGATGCGGTCGCCGCGCAGGTAGGTTTCCGCCGGGCTGCTACCGCCATCGCTGTTCAAGGGCACGGCCACGTCGGCCGCTGCCACGTGCAGGCTGTCGCGGTCGGCGTCCGAATAGATGGCCACCGAGCGCACGCCCATCTTCTTGAGGGTGCGGGCGATGCGTACCGCGATTTCTCCACGGTTGGCAATGAGTACGGTCTTGAACATGGGCGGACTCCAGGCAATGCAGCGGCCTGGCCTGTCGCGCAGGCCGCTCGAAAAGTAGATGGTCAAAGGGGAGGGCGGGGTTACTTGCGAGCCATGTAGGCGCGCCAGCCTCCGAGCGACGTAATGTCTTCGGCCCCTTGCGTGGCCCACGCTTCGCAGACGAAGCCCTGCACCGTGCGGCCGTCGATCAGTTCCAGCGTGCCGATGCCCAATGGCGAAGGGATCAATGCCACGAAGGAGCCGTAGCGCTCCACCGGTATCGCCCACAGTTCCACGGCGATGGGTGCGCCATCACCCGTGCGCACCAGGCCGGGCTTGGGAGGCACGGTGCCGGGCAGCGCGTAGAAGCGGTACGCGGCAGAGGTGTGGGTGCTTTCCAGTAGCGTGGCGCCGCGCTCGATGAGCTGGCCGTTGAGCGGCATGCCTGACAAATGGGCACCCACCACAGCGACGACGACCTGTCCGTCCAGATTGGTTGATGCAGGTGCGTCGATGGGCGGCAGGTCCTGCTGCGAGGCGCCACGTTTCCAGGGGGCGGCCGCCTGCCAGCGTCGGCCGAACTCGACCAACCGTGCCTCATGCCAGCCGGGCGCGATCAGAGTGATTCCGGCGGGCAGCCCGTCGGCGCGCATGCCAGCGGGCAGCGCGATGGCGCTCCAGTCGAGCAGGTTGACGAGTTCGTGTAGATGCCCATGCGCGAGTTCAGCGTGACTGGATCGGCCTGCAACTGCTCAATGGTGTAGATACTGGGTGCCGTGGGCACGAGCAGGCCGTCCAGCCCCTGCATCAGCGCCTCTGCCTTGCGTGCCAGCGCCATCCGGCGGTACTCGGCCTTGTAGGTGTCCACGGCGCTGAAGTTCTTCGCCTTGTCCACAATGCTGCGCACGACGGGGTGCACGACCTCGGGCCTGGTGTTCATGAGGTCCTCGATGGCCGCGTAGCGCTCACCGACCCATGGGCCTTCGTACAGCAGCGCGGCGACCTCGAAAAGCGGGGCGAAGTCGATGGGCCGCAGTTCCACGCCGATGGCTTCCAGCCGGCGCAGCGCATCGCTGTACACGCGCTCGGCATTCGCATCGCCGAACCAGTCGGGCGATGCCGGAATGCCCAGCACCGGCTTGGCAGGCCATGCAGCGGGACGAGCAGGGGCGCTGCGCGAGTACGCATCGGTGGCGTCGAAGCCGCCCATGGTGCGCAGCGCCGCATCGGCATCGCCGACGCTCAGTGCCATCACCGTGATGCAGTCCAGCGTGCGGCAGGCCGGCACGAGACCGGTGTTGCTCACCAGGCCACGTGTCGGTTTCAAGCCCACGAGGTTGTTGTGACCAGCAGGCACGCGGCCGGAGCCGGCCGTGTCGGTGCCCAATGCGAATGGCACCAGGCCGCGCGCCACTACCGAAGCAGAGCCCGAGCTGGAGCCCCCGCTGATGAATTCGGGCTTGAATGCGTTGGGCACGGGGCCATAAGGGGAGCGCGTGCCCACCAGGCCGGTAGCGAACTGGTCGAGGTTGGTTTTTCCGATGGCCACGGCGCCTGCCGCCTCCAACCGGTCGACAACCGTTGCATTGTGGGCTGGCAGGAATGCGAACTCGGGGCAGGCGCAGGTCGTTGCCAGCCCTGCCACGTCGATGTTGTCCTTGACGGCAAACGGTATGCCGTAAAGCGGGAGTTTGGACAAGTCTCCACCAACCGCTTCCCGTTGCTGCCCAAGCTGAACCAGCCGTGTGTGCAGGCCGTCCATGGACAAACGGGAAATCCAGGCGGTATCACCGTCCTTCAGACTGGCTAGCAGAGGCACCAGAAGATCTGAGGGCGCGGCGCCACGTTGGTAGGCAGATTGCCAGTCGGAGATAGTCCAGAACGCTGTATTGGTCATGTTTGATCGGTAGGTAGAGCGATGTGGAGGCCACCAGCTTGATCACAAGCGGAGAGGATTTGCGACGCTTGTCCGCATGGGTGGCTTCCTGTTGCAGCCCAGTATTACGAAATCAAAAAACTTCATACATACGTCAAACAGCGTATGGGCCGGTGACGCTGCGCTGATACGGGATGCATGGCCGAAGGTGTCGCGCTGAGCCCAAACGCAAAAAAGCCCCCTCGGCTGCCATCACGGCGCCGAGGGGGCTTTGTCGTTCTGAAGGCTGATTCTTCCCAAGTTCTTCCCAGGGGACCTGAGAAAAGTCGCGCTTCAGAGGGGAAAGACTGGCCTGCCCGGAGGGACTCGAACCCCCGACCTATTGCTTAGAAGGCAATTGCTCTATCCGGTTGAGCTACGGGCAGGTATGGCCGCTGACGGGCCAGCGCGGATCATACCCGCAATGGGCGGGCGCTCAGGGCTTGGCGGCGTGCCCTGGCGCCCTTGCCGTCATTCGGCGTCTTCTTCTTCCTCGAACACCACCGAAGGGGGGGCCATCACGCGCGCCATGTCGCTCAGCGTGGGCACCAGGCCGCGTGCGAGGTAGCTGTAGGGCGTGTCGGGCTCCAGCGCCGCAGCGGCAATATTGGCCATGGGCTGGTTCATCGACAGGTAGTAGCTGCCCACGGGTGCTTCGACGGCGCCGCGCGTGAGCGCATAGGCGCCGCTGGCGGGCGTGGCCGAGCGGGCCTCGTTGTACGAGTCGGCCAGCAGCTGGCCGGGCTCGGCCACCTTGAGCACTTGCAGGCCCAGCAGGCGCAGCCTGTCCACGGCGGTCTGGGCGCTGGCGGACAGCCAGTAGCCGCAGGAGCGCGGGCGCGACAGCGTGGTGCGGGCCTGCAGGGAGGCGTTCCAGTCCACGCGCACCTGCTGGTCGGCACCCGTGTCGGGCTGGATCATGGTGAGCGTGCGCTGCTCGGGCGTCTGCTCGGCCTGGACGGCCAGTTGCTGGTGGCAGGCGAGAGAGGCGGTCTCACGCGCCACGAAGGCCTGCACCTGGGTGAGGTCCTTGGCGCGCTCGGCGCTCGAATGCAGCATGCGTGTGGCGGCGGTGACCAGGGTGTGCACGCGCCGCTGGATGTGGGCGCGGCCCAGGTCCGAGCCACGGCTGCTGACCAGATAGCCCACCGAGTTCTTGAGTCCGCTGATGTTGCGCAGCGAATCGGGCGCCAGGCTGCCCATGGAGATGGACTTGTCCTGCAGCTCCTGGCTGGTGGTGTAGTACCAGTCGCTGCTCAGGCCGGCCTGCGACAGCGCGGTGCGCAGCGGTGCCGTGTACCACTCGCGCGCAGCCTTGGTCACGAATTCATTCTGGTTGGCCGTGGCCGAATACTGCAGCAGGGCGTCGTAGCGCTGTATGGCCTGGTACTTCTGCAGGAAGATGCTGGCGGCCGGGAATTCCTGCAGGTCCACCACGGCGACGGGGCGGTAGTCGCGTGCCAGCGTGGCCAGGGCCTTGGCCTCCGGCGTGTTCAGGAGCAGGTGGTCATGGGCGATGTCGGTGCCATCGGCTGCATTGCGCGTGCCGGCTTCCACGGCATCGGGGTTGGCGCGCGGGACCAGGATCACGTTGATCTGCTGCAGCAGCGGCTCCAGCAGGCCGCCGGGAGCGAGTTCGCGGGCAATGATGAGCAATGCCTCGGTCCCTGCAGGCTCGTCGCCATGCTGGCCGGCCACGAGCATGACCGTGGGGCGGCGGCTGTCATACAGCGCCGACGGCTGGATGCCGGGAGCGCGCGTGGCCACCAGGGCCTGGATGGGGCTGCCGCGCTGCGAGCTGCCGGGCTGCACGATTCCCAGGCGCGTGTCGCGGCCCAGAGATTTGCTGGCCTGGCTGTTCAGCCAGGAAGACAGTTCGCTGGCCGTGGTGAACTGGTTGCGCTGCGGCGCCAGGCCGGGCGTGTCATAGCGCGTGGCCGGGTCGGGGAAGCGCGCCGCCACGGCCGCGTTGTAGGGCAGGGGGACGAGGTTGTTGGCCGGTGCGATCGGCTGCGTGGTCGCCTGGGGCACCACGGGTATTTCCGGGGCCGGGCGGGTGGGCGTGGCCACCTGGGGCTTGGAGGACGTGGGCCACGGCGGCAGCGGCGTGCTGGAGCAGGCGGCCAGCAGGGCGGTGCATGCCAGGGCCGACCACCGCAGCCGGCCCTGTGGCAGCTCCGGATCGGGGCGCTGGCTGGAGGGTATGGCGGGTGGAGTCAGCAGTGTCATGGCGTGGCCTTGAGGAACCAGTCGTGTGGAATCTTGGGGAATCCGGGAAAAAGGGGTGCGGCCTTCAGTCGCCGCAGGCCGCAATGCTATCGGGATGATAGTCATGCAGGCTTGCGGCGCGCTGTCGGCTGAAGGCGCAATCTGTGCAATGCAAAAGGGCTGCAGCCCCGGGGAGATGCAGCCCTTTGGGCTGGTGCAATGCCCGGCATGCCGCCTGGCACGCCGGGTATTCAGTGCCGGTCAGCGACCGTAGCCGCCGCGCGAGGAGCCGCCACGGCCACCGCCGCCGAAGCCACCACCGCCGCCGCCACCGCGGTTGAAACCACCGCCGCCGCGGCGGCCGCGTTCGGCCATGGTGTCCACGCTGGTGCGCATCGGGTCGGGTTGGCCGCCACCGGCACCGCCGCGCGGTCCGCTGCTGCGTGCATGGCCGAGCTGCGTGCCCAGGTGGGCATCAGCGCGCGGGGGCTGGTCGTCGAAGCGACGGCCACCGCCGCCTTCGCCGTCAGGACGCGGGCCGCGACGGGGGGCGTTCTGGGGACCTGCCTTGGGGCGGTGAGCAGCGCCGGAGCCGTTGCCCGGACCGTCGAAGCGGTCGCGGCGCGGCTTGTTGTTGGCGCCTGCGCCGGCGTGGTTGCGGCCACGGCCCTGGCCGCCTGCGCTGCCTTCGGAGCGGCCTTCGTCCGAGCCTGCCTTGGGTGCTGCCTGGCCACGGCCGCCTGCACGACCGCCGCGGTCGGGCTGGGCAGCCTTGTTGGTGCGGATGCGGTCCATCATTTCCTGGCGCGCAGCCTTGGCGGCGGCCTGCATGACGTCACGGCTGGGCGGCTTGCCCGCGCCGCCCCAGATGGTCTGGCGGCCCATGGCGATGGGTTCGGCCACTTCGCCTTCTTCCGGGCCGAAGCCTTCGAGCACCTGCACGGGGATTTCCTGCTTGGTGAAGCGCTCGATGTCCATCATGAAGCCTTCTTCGTCCATGCACACGAGGCTGACGGCATGGCCTTCGCGCCCGGCACGGCCCGTGCGGCCGATGCGGTGCACGTAGTCTTCGGAGACGTTGGGGATTTCGTAGTTCACGACGTGCGGCAGCTCATCGATGTCGATGCCGCGTGCAGCGATGTCGGTGGCCACCAGTGCGCGCAGCTCGCCGGTCTTGAAGCCGGCCAGTGCCTGGGTGCGTGCGCTCTGGCTCTTGTTGCCGTGCAGCGCCATGGCGCTGATGTTGTTCTTGGTCAGGAATTCGGCAACGTTGTTGGCGCCGAACTTGGTGCGCGTGAACACCAGAACCTGGCTCCAGTTGTTCTCGTTGATGATGTGCAGCAGCACCTGCTTTTTCTTGCCGCGGCCCACGGGGTGGATCACCTGGGTGATGCGCTGCACGGTGGTGTTGCTGGGCGTGACCTGGATGGACTGCGGATTGCGCAGCAGGCCGTTGGCCAGGTCGCGGATCTCGTCGCTGAAGGTGGCCGAGAACAGCAGGCTTTGCTTTTCCTTGGGCACCAGGGCCAGCACCTTCTTGACGTCGTGGATGAAGCCCATGTCCAGCATGCGGTCGGCTTCGTCGAGCACCAGGACTTCGACGGTGGACAGGTCCATGAAGCCTTGCTGCTGCAGATCCAGCAGGCGGCCCGGCGTGGCGACCAGGATGTCCACGCCCTTCTTGATGCGGTCGATCTGGGGCTTCATGCCCACGCCGCCGAAGATGACGGTGGAGTTGATGTCCAGGTACTTCGCGTAGCTGCGCACCGATTCCTCGACCTGCGCTGCGAGTTCACGCGTGGGCGTCAGCACCAGGGCGCGGATGCCCTTGCCGCCGAACTTGTTGCGCGGCACCTGGCCTTGCGAGAGGCGGTGCAGCATGGGCAGGGTGAAGGCCGCGGTCTTGCCGGTGCCGGTCTGGGCGCCTGCCAGCAGGTCGTGGCCGGCGAGCACCGCCGGAATGGCCTGTGCCTGGATGGGAGTCGGGTTCTCGTAACCCTCCTCAAGCACGGCCTTCAGAATGGCGGGAGCCAGATTCAGTTCTTCAAATGTCATGTGATCAAAGATGCGCCCGTCCGGGGCGCTGGGTATCAGCCTGCCGAGGCAACCAGGGCGGTTGCCGGACCAGTCGTAGGCGGATGAGGTTCAATGTCGGGAGCCTGGAAAACAGCGTCCATCGTCCCCAGCTGGAATGCTGATGTCACGGGCAACTGGAACCCGCAACGCAGGGTATTGTCGCATGCGCCGATAATCACGGCTGGCGTGCAACCGATTTGTTGCCCGGTTTTTGCAGAAATCAACGATTCAAGTACTCGGACCAGAATGGCTCAATACGTTTTTTCGATGAACCACCTCACCAAGACCGTGCCGCCCAAGCGGCAGATCTTGAAGGATATCTCTCTCAGCTTTTTCCCGGGCGCCAAGATCGGCGTGCTGGGTCTGAACGGCTCTGGCAAGTCCTCGCTGCTCAAGATCATGGCCGGGGTGGACAAGGAATTCGAAGGCGAGGCGCTGCCCATGCAGGGCCTGTCCATCGGCTATCTGCCGCAGGAGCCTCAGCTCAATCCAGAGCACACGGTGCGCCAGGCCGTGGAAGAGGCCATGGCCGAAGTCAACGCGGCCCGCGCGCGCCTCGATGAAATCTACGCCGCCTACGCCGAGCCCGACGCCGACTTCGACGCGCTGGCTGCCGAGCAAGGCGAGCTGGAAGCCAAGATCGCCGCTGCCGGCACCGACTCCGAGCACCAGCTGGAGATCGCCGCCGACGCCCTGCGCCTGCCGGCCTGGGACGCCGTGATCGGCAAACTGTCCGGCGGCGAGAAGCGCCGCGTGGCGCTGTGCAAGCTGCTGCTGTCCAAGCCCGACATGCTGCTGCTGGACGAGCCCACCAACCACTTGGACGCCGAGTCCGTGGAATGGCTGGAGCAGTTCCTGCACCGCTTCACCGGCACCGTGGTGGCCATCACCCACGATCGCTACTTCCTGGACAACGCCGCCGAGTGGATCCTGGAACTGGACCGTGGCCACGGCATTCCCTACAAGGGCAACTACTCCGAGTGGCTGATCCAGAAGCAAAACCGCCTGGAGTCCGAGCAAAAGGGCGAGGAAGCCCGTGCCAAGGCCCTAAAGAAGGAACTGGAGTGGGTTCGCCAGAACGCCAAGGGCCGCCAGGCCAAGTCCAAGGCCCGTATCGCGCGCTTCGAGGAACTGAGCGATTTCGAATACCAAAAGCGCAATGAAACCCAGGAAATCTTCATTCCTGTGGCCGAGCGCCTGGGCACCCAGGTCATCGAGTTCAACAACGTCACCAAGAGCTTTGGCGACCGCGTGCTCATCGACAACCTGACCATGAACATCCCCGCTGGCGCCATCGTCGGCATCATCGGCCCCAACGGCGCCGGCAAGTCCACGCTGTTCAAGCTGATCGCGGGGCGCGAGCAGGCCGATTCCGGCGAAGTCATCGTGGGCCAGACGGTCAAGATGGCCTATGTGGAGCAGACGCGTGACGCGCTGGCCAACGACAAGACGGTGTGGGAAGACATCTCGGGCGGGCTGGACATCATCAACGTCGGCAAGTTCCAGATGGCCTCGCGCGCCTACGCAGGCCGCTTCAACTTCAACGGACAGGACCAGCAAAAGAAGGTCGGCAACCTCTCCGGCGGCGAGCGCGGCCGCCTGCACCTGGCCAAGACGCTGATCCAGGGCGGCAACGTGCTGCTGCTGGACGAACCCTCCAACGACCTGGACGTGGAAACCCTGCGCGCGCTGGAAGATGCGCTGCTGGAGTACGCGGGCACGGTGCTGGTGATCTCCCACGATCGCTGGTTCCTCGACCGCATCGCCACGCACATCCTGGCCGCCGAAGGCGATTCGCAGTGGGTGTATTTCGACGGCAACTACCAGGAGTACGAAGCCGATAAGAAAAAGCGTCTGGGCGAAGAAGGCGCCAAGCCCAAGCGCATGCGCTACAAGGCACTGAAGTAAGCATCAAAGGCAAGCCTCAAAGCGCCTCCGGCACGGGCTGGAGCCTGTATTCTTCGGGCCATGAATCCTCCACCCGTTTCTGTTGCCGCGTTGCAGGCCTGCCTGGTGCAGGCTGTCCGCGGCTCGGAGGCGCTGATCCTGCGGCTGCTGCAGCGCACGGCTCATGCCATGGAGCAGGCCGAGCTGCCTGGCTCCGGCCTGCCGCGCCGCGCTGAAATCCCCGAGGCGCTGGAATTGCTGGCCCGCCACCGGGCCGCCATGCTCAAGGGCTATGGGCTGGCGCTGCTGGAATGCTTTGGCCAATCCGGTGGCGCTGCCGCCTGGCCGCCGGTGCCGGGCATCTCCGGTGCGTCCGGTGTGCCCGGCACCACCGATTTCGCCTCCCTCTCCCTGCTGGATGACTCCGTGCTGCAGTCGCAGCTGGCCCACCAGCGCCTGCTGCAGCATGTGGCTCCGCAGGTGGAGATCGCACTGGCCGAGCTCGATGCCCTGGTCAGCGCCATCCAGGGCCTGGACCGTGTCCAGCCCGAACGCAACCCGCTCAGGCCCCACAACTATGTGCAGGCGCTGCAGCGCGTGATCGACGACACCGGGGTCGAGCCCGAATGCGCCGCCTGCTGGCTGGGCTTCATGCGCGAGCATCTGGGCGCATTGCTGGTATCCGAGTACGGCCATGTGGCCCAGTCCCTGCGCGACCAGGGCGTGCAGCCTGCCGCCTATGGCGTGGCACCGCCGCCCGAGCCGGGCCGGCGCCAGACCGACATGCCGGGGCCGAACCGCTGGCGTGCGCCTTCACACTATGGCGATGCCGTGGCACAGAGCCGCGCCTACGGCGCCTTCGGCCAGCAGGCGCAGGAAGATGAGTTGACGCGGCGCCTGGTGGCCGCCCTGCTGTCCGACCCCCGCTGGATGGATTCACACCGCGAGGCGCCCGCTGCGGCGCCTTCTTCCATGCTGGCCCAACCATCCGCCTATTCCGTGCCCGGGCAGTTTGCGCCGGCCATGGACGGCGCAAGCCGGCTGCAGACCACCGCCTGGCAGGGCAGCGAGACGGCACCCACCGTGCTGGCGGCGCTGCCCGAAGGCTGGACCTCGCTGAGCTGCATGGCGCTGGAGTCCGTGCAGCACCACTCGGCCCAGCTGGAGCAGCTGATGCAGGCCCTGCAGCCACAGGAGCCGCAGGAGCCTCCCCCCGGCGCGCGCGCCGACGACGGCGCGGCGCTGCACACGCTGCAGCGCATGATGCGCTTCATGGCCGCCGACACGCGCCTGCTGCCTTCCGTGCAGCGCACGGTGGGCCGGCTGGAGCCGCTGCTGCAGCAACTGGTGGTCCAGGACACGCGCTTTTTCGAGGACCGCAATCACCCTGCGCGCCAGTTGCTCGACGAGCTGACGGCGCGCAGCCTGTGGTTCGACAGTGAATCCGCACCGGGCTATGGCCAGTTCCTGCAGGTGGCCGATTACGCTGCCAAGCGGCTGGCGGCCCTGCAGCGCGCCGATGCATCGGCCTTTGCCACGGTGCTGCAGCAGCTGCGTGACGGTTGGGGCGGCAGCGGCATGCAGCCCGTGGGCCCGAGCGAAGCGCCTGAAGATGGCACGGTGACCGGCCCCGTCTCGGCCGCGCTCCGGCGCGTGGAAGGGCGGCGTGCGGACCCGCGCTGGCCGGAAACCGTCATGCCCCGGGCCGAGCAGATCGCAGCCGCCATCCGGCGCCTGCCCAGTGCCCAGGGCGTACCCGATGACATCCTGGAATTCGCCACGGGGCCGTGGGCCCAGGTGATTGCCAGCGTCCAGGAGCCTGTGGACGGCAGCGAGGCCCGCGACCCCGGTGGCTACCTCGCCCTGGTGCCCAGCCTGCTGTGGAGCGTGTCCGCACACGCCGGCCGCGATACCGACCGGCTGGTGGCGCTGGCGCCGCGCCTGCAGGCCCGGCTGCGCGCCGGCCTGCGCAGCGTGGGGCGCACGGAGGAGGAGATCCAGGCCTTTGCCGCGCGCCTGGCCGGCCTGCACCAGGATGCGCTGGATGCGGGTGTGGTCCGCCAGCCCATAGAGAGCGTGGATATTTATCTGGACTCCGTGCCGCCCACCGTCTATGGGTCGGACTCGGTGCTGGCGTCCCTGCCTTCCCGGTTCGATGCTGCCGGGCCCGGCCAGGCCAGGCCCGGCTCCTCGGCAGCGCGCCTGCCACAGTCGTTGTTCGGCGTGGCGGCCTCCATGCCGGTGCCGCTGGATGTGCCGCAGCCCATGGCGAGCGATATGGCGCACGAGATGGCCACCCTGACCGAGCAGGACCTGGAGCTGCCCGAGGCGCTGCAGGACGAGCTGCCTGCCCCCCCGGCCGTTGCGGCGTCGCCGACCAGGATGCCCGGCGAGCCTGCCGGGCCCCAGGTGAGGCCGCATGCGACATCCGTGGCACCTGCACCTGAACCTGCGGCACCCGTGGCGCCCGTGGTGTCCGAGGACTGGGCGCTGGGCACCTGGGTGGAGCTGTCCAATGCCCGGCAGAGCATCCGCACCCAGCTGACCTGGGTCAGCCCGCAGCAGACGCTGTTCCTGTTCACGGCCACGGATGGCAGCACCCAGTCCATGACGCGCCGCATGCGCGACAAGCTGCTGGCGCAAGGGCAGCTGCGGCGCGTGGACTGAGGCGCCTGCCGGACATGCGCCGGCGCCGATGGGACGAATCGTGCCCAATTCGGGCGTTGCGGAGGTTGAGGCTTGAGGCGCGTCAAAAAGACAATGTCCTGCATCGATGCGCCCCGGATCACGGGGCGCATCACCACCGAATAGACCCCACCAGCAGGAGACAGGAACCATGGCGCGTTTGAGGATAGGCATCGTCGGAGCAGGCATTGGCGGATTGGCGGCAGCCAATGCGCTGCACCAGGCAGGGCATGAAGTATTGGTGTTCGAGCAAAGTCGGCAGTTCCTGCGCGTGGGCGCGGACATCAACCTCACGCCCAATGCCGTGCGCGCCCTCGATGGCCTGGGCGCCGACATCGCCGCCGCCGTGCGTGCCAGCGCCGCACGGCCCACGCACCGCATCAGCCGCAACTGGGACACGGGCGAGGAAACCTCACGCCTGACCATGGGTGACGAGGCCGAGCGCAAATACGGCGCGCCCCAGCTCACCATCCACCGCGCGGACCTGCTGGCGGCCCTGGCCGATGCCTTTCCGCTGGACCAGGTGCAGTTGGGCAAGCGCGCCAGCCAGATCACGCAGACAGGGCACGGCGTGGACATCGCCTTCACCGATGGCAGCGAAGTGGCCGGGCTGGACGCACTCATTGGCGCGGACGGCATCCACTCCGTGGTGCGCGCGGCCGTGTTCGGAGCCGAAAGCCCGCGCTTCACGGGCGTGGTGGCCTTCCGCGCGGTGGTGCCTACCGAGCGCGTGCGCCATGTGCCCGACATCCAGGCCTTCACCAAATGGTGGGGCGCCACGCCGCAAAGCCAGATCGTGACCTTTCCGCTGAACCAGGGGCGCGATACCTTCATCTTTGCCACCACGGCCCAGGAATCGTGGCATGAGGAATCCTGGACCACGCCCGGCAGCGTCGAGGAGTTGCGCGGCTTCTATGCCGATTTCCATCCCGACGCGCGGGCGCTGCTCGACGCCTGCGACACGGTGCTCAAGACCGCGCTGTACGAGCGCGATCCCCTGCCGGCCTGGTCGCAGGACCGCATCACGCTGCTGGGCGATGCCTGCCACCCGATGATGCCCTTCATGGCCCAGGGTGCGGGCATGGCCATCGAGGATGCCGTGGTGCTGGCGCGCAACCTGGACGCTGCCCAGGGATCGCAGCAGGTGCCCGCTGCCCTGGCGCGCTACCAGGCCATGCGCATGCACCGCACCAGCGAGATCCAGATCGGCTCGCGCGGCAACAACTGGCTGCGCGCCGGTGGCAATGCCGATGGCGTCTACGGCTACGACGCCTGGGCGGTGGCACTGCAGGCCTGAACCCGGTCAGGGCCGGCAGGCGGCCAGCTCCCTGGCACAGGGCAGCTCCAGCCCTTCGGCCGTGGTCAGCGACTGCGCGGCCAGCACGGCGCGCACCGTGGCCAGGGCCACGGCCTCGGCGGCCATGGCGGACAGGGTCAGCATACCCAGCGAGTGCTCGGCCAGGCCCGTGCCCAGGGCGAACAGGGTGTCGCCATCGCTCATGGTGTGCACGGGTCGTATGGCGCGTGCCAGGCCGTCATGGGCCACCACGGCCAGGCGCTGGGCCTGGGCCTTGGTGATGCGTGCATCGGTGGCAACCACGCCGATGGTGGTGTTGGTGCCTGCCAGCAGCGGCCGGGGCTCTTCGCCGCGCAGCAAGGCACGGCAGGTGTCGTGCAGCTGGCGGCCATCGGGGCTGCGCGCGCCGGCCAGCAGCACGCCGCTGTGGGGATCGACCACATCGCCCACGGCATTGCAGGCGATCAGCGCGCCCACGGTGACGCCGTGCACGGTGAGCGAGGCCGTGCCGATGCCACCCTTCATGGCGCGATCCATGCCGAAGACCTTGCCCACGCAGGCGCCCATGCCGGCGCCCACATTGCCCTCGGCAGGCCGCGCGGCGCTGGCGGCCTGGCAGGCCGCATGGCCGGCATCGGCACCCGGGCGGATGCGGCTGTCGCCCACCGCCAGGTCGAACAGCACGGCGGCCGGCACGATGGGCACGCGGCCCACGCCCACATCCAGCCCTATTCCCTGCTCATCGAGCCAGCGCATGGCGCCGCTGGCCGCGTCCAGCCCCCATGCGCTGCCGCCCGAGAGCATGACGGCATGCACCTGCTGCACCAGGTTGGAGGGATGCAGCAGGTCGGTCTCGCGGGTGCCGGGGGCGGCGCCACGCACATCGCAGCCTCCCACGGCACCGCCGCGCGCCAGCACGACGGTGCAGCCCGTGGGGCGGCGGGCATCGGTGTGGTGGCCTACCTCGATGCCCTGTACGCGGGTGATGGAGCCGGGGTCTGAGTCGGTGCTTGGCATGCGCTGCTCTGCTCTGTGATGGACAGGCCTTCACCTTAGCCGAAACAACAGCCCTGCACCCGGTCTTCAGCGCAGCACTTCCAGCTGCGTGACCACGAAGGCGCCCTGGTCCTGCTCGGCGCGAAAGCGCACCTTGTCGCCCGCCTTGAGGGCGGGCTCGGGTGCAGCCACGCGCAGCTGGAAGACCATGGTCATGGGCGGCATGCCCAGGTTCTTGAGTTCGCCGTGGCGCAGCGTGACCTTGCTGGTGCGTGCATCCCAGCGCGTGACCTCGCCTTCGCTGAGGTCCTGGCTGGCGGCGGCAGGTTCGGTTTCGGCAGATTGCGCGCCATGCGCCGCATGGTCGTGGGCCGTGGCCTGGGCACCGGCCCAGGCCGGGATCAGCGCGGCGGCAAGGGCCAGGCGCACGGCAAGGGCGGTACGGGACGTACGGGAAACAAGGAGGGCTGTGTTGTGCATGGTGTGCTCCGGGGTTCAGCGGTAGCTGGTGAAGGTGCGGGTGGAAACGTCGCTGTTCATGAGGTTCTTGGTGATCAGCAGCACCTCGTAGGGGTCCTTGCGGCCGCCGTACTCGGGGCCGTCCATGCCAGGGCTGCCCACGGGCATGCCGGGCACGGCAATGCCCACCGCCTTGGGCTTTTGCTTGAGCAGCTTGTGCACGTCTGCCGCAGGCACATGGCCTTCGAGCGCATAGCCTTCGACCAGGGCCGTGTGGCAGGAGCCCAGGCGCGCCGGAATGCCTAGCCTGGCGCGCACGGCGTTGTTGCCGGTGTCGTGCACGGTGACGGCAAAGCCGTTGTGCTCCATGTGCACCACCCAGTCCTGGCAGCAGCCGCAGTTGGGGTCCTTCCAGACCTCGACGGGGATGCGGGTGCTGGGTGCTTCTTTGGGCACCGTGGGTGCAGCCGCCCACAGCGAAGGGGCGGCGAATGCCGTGCAGGCCAGGGCCATGCGGCGCAGCGCACTGCGGCGCGGGTGGGCGGATGCCATGCGTTCATGTTTCATGGGGTGCTCCTGAAGGGGGAAGAAGTGGCGCGCTCATTGCGTCACCGTGATGGTTCCGCGCATGCCGGCCTGGTAGTGGCCGGGGATGAGGCAGGCAAAGTCGAAGCTGCCTTCGCGGTTGAAATTCCAGACCAGGTCGCCGGATTTGCCGGGCGAGACATGGGCCATGTAGGGCTCGCCGTGCTCCATGGTGGGAAACTTGAGCATCATCTGCGCGTGCTCGTCCAGCGAGGCCGGTGTGCCCAGCACGATCTCGTGCATGACCTGGCCCTTGTTGGCCACGCGCAGGCGCACCGTCTCGCCGCGCTTGACGCTGATGCGCTCTGGCGTGAAGCGCATGTTGTCGCTCATGTCCAGGGTGATGGTGCGCCGGGCGGCCGAGGCATCGCCGGCAATGCCCCAGGGCTTTTGCTCCTTGACCGCGGCGGCCTTGGGAGCGTCATCGTGGGTTTCGCTGCCATGGGCGAAGACGGCAGCGGGGCCGGCGAGCAGTGCGGTGGCGAGGAGGAGGGCAAAGGTGTTCATGAGGTGCTCCTTGGATGGCATCAGTGGTGCTCATGGCCCGCACCGGGCTTGCGCACGCTGGGTGCGCCGGGGGACTGGCCGGGCGTGGTCTGGCGCGGCGCGGAGGCCTCGGCCGCCGGCCCCTTCCATTCATAGGCCACGCGGCCCTTGGGGTGATTGAACCAGCCCGGGTCGCCGTAGTCGTTGGCGCCCAGCTGCTCGCGCACCTTGAGGGTGGTGAACATGCCGCCCATCTCGAGGGGGCCGAAGGGGCCCGTGCCCGTCATCATCGGGAAGGTGTTGTCGGGCAGCGGCATTTCCATGGCGGCCATGTCGCCCATGCCGCGCTCGCCCATGACCATGTAGTCGGGCACGATCTTCTGGATCTTGCCGACCAGGCCCCGGTGGTCCACGCCGATCATGGTCGGCGTGTCGTGGCCCATGGCGCCCATGGTGTGGTGGCTCTTGTGGCAGTGCAGGGCCCAGTCGCCCAGCTCGTCGGCGATGAACTCCACTTGGCGCATCTGGCCCACGGCCACGTCGGTGGTCACCTCGGGCCAGCGCGCGGACCGGGGCACGGGGCCGCCGTCCGTGCCCGTGACCTCGAATTCGTGGCCGTGCAGGTGGATGGGGTGGTTGGTCATGGTCAGGTTGCCCACGCGCAGGCGCACCCGGTCGCCGCGCCTGGCGACGACGGGGCTGATGGCGGGGAACACCCGGCTGTTGAAGGTCCAGATGTTGAAGTCCGTCATCTCGGCCACGCGCGGCGTCATGGAGCCGGGCTCCACGTCGTAGGCCGACAGCAGGAAGGCGTAGTCGCGCTGGACCTCGGCAATCTGCGGGTGCGCGGCCTTCGGGTGCGTGATCCACAGCCCCATCATGCCCATGGCCATCTGCACCATCTCGTCGGCATGCGGGTGGTACATGAAGGTGCCGGGGCGGCGCGCCGTGAACTCGTAGACGAAGGTCTTGCCGGGCGGGATGTGCGGCTGGGTCAGGCCGCCCACGCCGTCCATGCCGTTGGGCAGGCGCTGGCCGTGCCAGTGCACGGTGGTGTGCTCGGGCAGGCGGTTGGTCACGAAGATGCGGACCTGGTCGCCTTCCACCACCTCGATGGTGGGGCCGGGGCTCTGGCCGTTGTAGCCCCACATGTTGACGAAGAAGCCCGGCGCCACCTCGCGCACCACGGGCTCGGCCACCAGGTGGAATTCCTTGACGCCTGCGTTCATGCGCCAGGGGGTGGTCCAGCCGTTGAGCGTGACCACGGGGCGGTAGGGGCGGCCGTTGGGCGGGGCCAGCGGGGCGGCGGTTTCGGCCGAGGACTGGGTCGCTGCCTCGGGCAGGGCGGCCAGGGCCGCGCGGCTGACGGCGGCACTGGAGACGGCGGCCACGGCGGCGCCGGTGAAGAAATTGCGGCGGTTCATGTCAGTGGCTCGCTTCGTTGGTGGGAGTGGGCGCGGCAGCGCTGGCGGCAGCCTGGATGGCTCCCGGCGACGTGCCGGTCAGTGCCAGCTGCAGGTCGGTCTCTGCCAGCCAGAAGTCGCGCTGCGCATCGGTGGCGGTGGCCACGGCCTGGGCGCTGCTGCGGGCCTCGGCCAGCAATTGCCAGACGCTGACGAACATGCCGTTGTAGCGAAGCATGGTTTCGTCCTGGATGAAGCGGCGCAGCGGCAGCACCTCGGCCTGCTGCTGGTGGGCCAGGTCCCAGGCCGTGCGGTAGCGCATCCAGCTGCTGCGCGCCTCGGCGCGAGCCTGGATGGCGCCTTGCTGCAGCTGGGCCGCGCTGCGCTGCAGCTCGGCGCGCGCGCGGCCGCTGGCAGCGCCGCCCCAGTCGAACAGCGGCACGGGCAGGTCGATCTCCCAGCCGCGTGTCACATCGCTGTGGCCAGTGGCCCGGTCCGTGGCGGTGTTGCGGCTGTAGCCCAGGCCGATGTCGCCGAAGATGGCGCCGGCGCGCGCCCAGCCCCGGCGCTCGCCCAGATGGTCCAGGTCGCGGCGCAGGGCGCGCAGGTCCAGGCGCTCGCGCAGCGCGGTGGCCTCGGCATCGTCCCCGGCGCGCAACTGCGTGGCGGCCTGCGGGATGGCGGGCAACTGGTCGGGCAGCTTGAAATCGATGCGCCGTCCCCACAGGCCCATCAGGCGGGCCAGTTGCTCATGCTCGGCCGTGGCGGCCAGGCGCGCACGCGCCAGCTGCGCTGCGGTGTCCTGCTGGATGCTGAGCTCGCGCGCCTGCTGCAGCCGGCTGAAGTTGCCCACGCGGGCCATGCGCCGCGCCAGCTCGGCACCGGCCTCGGCCGCCTCGTGCATGCGCTCGCTGGACGCCAACTGCTGGCGTGCGGCCACGGCGCGCAGCCAGGCGCGGCGCGTGTCGGCGGCCAGCCGCAGCACGTCCTGCGCGGCGGTCAGCGTGGCCTGTTCCATCTGCATGCCCTGCCAGCGACTGCGCCAGGGCAGGGTGATCAGGCTGATCAGGCCAAAGCTCAGCTGGCGCTCGGTCTCGCGCTCGTCGCTGCTGACCATGCGGCCCAGGGTCAGCGTGGGGTTGGGCAGCGTCAGGGCCTGCACGCGGTCTGCATCCTGCACGCCCAGTTGCGCCAGGCGCGCCTGCAGGCCGGGATTGTTGAGCAGTGCGATGCGCACGGACTGGTCCATGTCCAGCGGCTGGCGCAGCCACTCGTCGATGCGCTGCTGCGCCGCGTCGCGGGCCTGCAGATCGGTTGGCGGCAGCTGGGCGCCGTCCGGCAGGCGGCTGGCGGTATGGGACTGAACCGCGCCGCGCAGGCCGTCGGGCGAGATGCTGGCGCAGCCGGCCAGGGCCAGCACGGCAGCCATGGCGCCGACCAGCCGGGTGGGGGCGAAGACGGTGCGCTTCATGGCCGGCCTCCGTGCTGCATGTGAGAGCCGTGCGGGGACGGCGCAGGCGTGGATCGGCCGGCCTGGGCCGCCTCCCAGCGCAGGATGTCCACATGGCCGTTGGGAAACTCGGCCACGGCGGCATTGGCCTGGCGCCAGTCGGTCAGTTCGGTTTCCACGGCGCCGCTGGGCGGCAGGGCCGCATGGCGCAGGGGCAGGCTGGCGGCTGCCGGATCGATGGCGCCGGTCAGGCCTGCGGACGAAGAGGCCGGCGGATGCTTGCCGTCATGGACCTGGGCCCAGGCCGCGGGGCTGGAGACGGCAAGGGCCGCCAGCCCGAAATGGATGAGGGGGATGAGGGGGGCGAGAAAATGCGCGCGGCGCATGGTGATCTCCTGAATGCGTAACGGGTGACGCATCCGCAGCCAAGCGCCCTGCCATGCCCGAGAACGGGCTGCCCATGGACGGGCGGCAGGGATGGCGCGGACGCACTTCGGGCGTCAGGCTTCAGGAAATGGGTGGCTTGATGGCCTGCAGCTTGGCCGCGCTGGCAAAGCGCGTGCTGCCTTGGGGGCGCAGTGCGGCGGACGGCGCAGCGCCGTCCGAACCGATCTGGCCAGGGGTGAAAAGGGCCGAATGGCAGATGCCGCACAGGGTGCAGCTGGGCCCATGTTCATGTTCGCCGCAGCTGCCGCCCGCCTGGGGAGCGCAGCCTGCACTGTGCTCGGCGTGTGATGCGTGATCCGGGCCGTGGTCTGCGGCGTGCGCCGCGTGATGCTGCTCGGGGCTGTCCGGCGATTGCGTGATTTCCAGCGCGACTTCCCGCGCGATTTCGGGCGCATGGTGGTGGAGTGCCGACGCCGGATCCAACGCTGGCGCAGATGCGGCAGCCGGCGCCAGGGCCGACATGACGGGCGCAGCCCCCATGGCCATGGCGTCGCCCAGCAGGCCACGAAGGACCAGCAGCAAGACCAGGACAATGGACAAGGGGCGACGCATAGGCATGGATGATACCGGACGGTGCCGCGAAGTTCCTCAGGTGCGGGCCCTCTGCCCGGGCGGGCGGCGCGTGGTGCGCAGTGCCTCGGCGATCAGCGCCGATATGGCGGGTGGCATGTCCATGGGCAGGGTGGCCGGCACCGTGGTGCGGCCGGTGTTGCCGCGCGGCAGCCGGTCCAGCAGATGGCCTGCGGGCACCAGGGCCAGGCGCAGCAGCTGGCCGGCGACCTCCCTGCCGTCGCGCAGCTGCAGCGCGTGGCGCAGCATCCAGCAGTGGGATCGCCAGTGCAGGCCCAGCAGCTGCTGGCCCAGCACATGGCTGGCCTCCAGCAGCAGCCAGCGCTGTGCGGGCGCCTGGTCCTGGCTTGAACGGAAGCTGTGCAGCAGGTGGGTGAAGGCGGCGCGGCGCTGGGCGTCGGTCATGCCGCCTCCCTGTCGCTGCCCCAGCGGCGCAGCCGCAGGCCGTTGCCGACCACCAGCAGGCTCACGCCCATGTCCGCCAGCACGGCCAGCCACATGCTGGCGTTGCCGGCCAGGGCCAGCGCGAAGAACACCAGCTTGACGCCCAACGACAGGGCGATGTTCTGCCAGAGCACGGCGTGGGCGCTGCGCGACAGTTCCACCACTTCGGGCAGGCGGCGCAGGTCGTCGTTCATCAGCACCACGTCGGCGGTTTCCATGGCCATGCCCGTGCTGTGCATGCCGCCCATGGCAAAGCCGATGTCGGCCTGGGCCAGTGCCGGTGCGTCGTTGATGCCGTCGCCCGTCATGGCGGTGGGGCCGCGGGTGCGTTGCAGCTCGGCCAGTGCGTCGAGCTTGTCCTGGGGCAGCAGGCCGCCGCGTGCGTCCTGGATGCCGGCTTCGGCAGCGATGGAGCGCACGGTGGCCGTGTTGTCGCCGCTGAGCACCACGGGCTGCACGCCCAGGGCCTGCAGGCGTGCCACGGCCTCGCGGGCCTGAGGCCGCAGCGGGTCGGCCACGGCGAACAGGGCCCGCACGCCGCTGCTGTTGGCCAGCAGGGTCACGGTGCGGCCCTGGGCCTCATGGGTGGCCAGGCTGGCACGCAGCGCGGCGCTGTCCCAGCCTTGCTCCTGCACCCAGCGCAGGTTGGCCAGGGTCCAGAGCTGGCCGTCGATCTCGGCCTGCACGCCACGGCCGGGCAGGGCCAGCAGCTTGCTGACCGAGGCCCGCGCGGCATCGGCGGCCACGGCGGCGTCGGCCTGGAGGCCGGAAGCAATGGCGCGCGAGACCGGGTGGTCCGAGCGGCCGGCCAGGGCCAGGGCGCGCGCGGCGGGCAGGGCGGGGCCAGGGGCGGCGTCCCGGGCTGCATCCTCTTCGCTCCAGGACTTCCATTCGACCAGCTTCGGGCTGCCCGTGGTCAGCGTGCCGGTCTTGTCCAGGGCAATGGCGCGCAGCTTGCGCGCCGATTCCAGCGCCTGGCCGCCCTTGATCAGCAGGCCGCGGCGTGCAGCCGCCGTGAGCGCGCTGACCACGGTGACGGGGGTGGACAGCACGAGGGCGCAGGGGCAGGAGATGACCAGCAGGGCCAGCGCCTGGTAGGCCGCGTCATGCCAGCTCCAGTCCATGACCAGCGGCGCCAGCACCGCCAGCGCAATGGCCAGCACCAGCACGATGGGCGTGTAGACGGCGGCAAAGCGATCGACGAAGCGCTGGGTGGGCGCCTTGGAGGCCTGGGCCTGCTCCACGGCGTGGACGATGCGCGCGATCAGGCTGTCATTGGCCGCCGAGGTGACGCGCATCTGCAGCTCGCCATCCTGGTTGATGCTGCCGGCGTAGAGCTCGTCGCCCGGGGCCTTGTCGGCCAGGGCGCTTTCTCCGGTGATGGGCGCCTGGTTGACTGAGCTTTGGCCTCGCAGGACCACGCCGTCCAGCGGCACGCGCGCGCCGGGGGCCACGCGCACGGTGGCGTCCAGCGCCACGTCGGCGGCCGCCACGCGCTGAACGCTGCCGTCGGGCTGCAGGACGTCGGCCGTCTCGGGCGCCATCTGCAGCAGGCTGCGGATGGCATTGCGCGCGCGGTCCATGGCCTGGTCCTCGATGCGCTCTGCCGCGGCGTACAGGGCCATGACCATGGCGGCCTCGGGCCACTGGCCGATGGCGAAGGCTCCCGTGACGGCAATGGCCATCAGCGCATGGATGCCCAGCTTTAGGCGCAGCACGTCGTGGATGCCGGCCTTGTAGACGCCCAGGCCCGACAGGGCAATGGCCAGCACGGCCGCGGCCATGCCGCCGTATTGCAGGGCCGGCACGCCGCCCTGGGAGCCGCTGAGCCAGTGGGCGGCTTCGGCCAGCACGGCTGCAATCAGCGCGGCCGTGATGCGCGGCCAGCCGGGCAGCACGCTGTGGTCGTGGCCGGCATGGGGATCGCTCTCGTCGTGACCGTGGTCATGGTCGTGGTCATGGGCGTGGGCGTGATCGTGGCCCTCGCCGTGCGCATGCGAGTGGCCATGGGCCTTCTTGCGGGCCGGCGTGGGCTGGGTGATGGTGAAGGGCGCGCAGCAATCGGTGCCGCAGGCGGAAGACGGCGAAGTCGAGGCGGGCGTGGAATGGGCTGGGAAGGCTTTCAGGGCCTCGTTGCCCTGAGGGCTTGGCAGGCGATTGGAGTTCATGCGAGCATTGGAAACGGTGAAGTCACTTCAAGGTCAAGCATGTCACAGCATGAATCTGCGCGCTGGCGCATCGGCGAGGCGGCCAAGCGTTCCGGCGTGGCCGCCGCCAACATCCGCTACTACGAGAAGGAAAGGCTGCTGAGCGCGGGCGTGCGCGAGGACAACCAGTACCGGCTGTACAGCGACAGCGATGTGCACCGGCTGCGCTTCATCCGCCTGTGCCGCGCCATGGACATGTCGCTGGACGAGGTGCGCACCCTGCTGGCGCTGGACGGCGCCAGCAAGGCCGACTGCGTGGCCGCCAACGAAACCCTGGATGCGCACCTGGGCCATGTGCGCGAGCGCCTGGCCGAGCTGCGCGCGCTGGAGCATGAGCTGATGCAACTGCGCAGCCAGTGCGACGGGTCGGCCAGCTACTGCCATCTGATCGAGGCCCTGCATGCCCAGGCCGACGAGCCGCTGGCGCCTGCCCTGGGCAGCTCCGGCGCCAAGCGCCATGTGTAGCGCCGTCCGCGGCTGCCTGTCTTGCGCCGGCGTCCGACGGACCGTCCCGGTACGGCTCGCTATCATCGACCGATGAGCCTCAGCCACGCAGCCCTGTCCCTTCCCGACCGCATCTGGGCGGCGCTGCGCGACCATGCGCTGGCCTGGTGGCGCAGCGTCTACCTGGGCGCCGTGCTGCTGGTGCTGGCCATGTCCCCTTCCAGCTACCGGCGCGGCGCGCGGCGTGCCATGGCGCACCAGATCTATGTGCAGACCGGCCCCATCCTGCTGGGTTTCACGGCGCTTGCGGCCCTGCTGTGCGCGGTCATCACGCGCATCGTCATCGTCACGGCGCTGAGCTATGGGCTGTCGCGCTATGCGCTGGAGATGGTGGTGCGCGTGCTGGTGATCGAGCTGATCCCGCTGACGGCCGCGCTGTTCGTGGCCATGCGCTGCACCATTCCCAACGGCACGCTGATTGCGCAGCTGCGCGCGCGGGGCCAGCTCCAGGCCTGGCAGGAGCGCGGCTCCGATCCGCTGCGCATGGCCCTGGTGCCGCGCGCCGCCGGTGGCGTGTTTGCCTCGGTCACGCTGGCCGTGCTCAGCTGCGTGGTGGCCCTGGTCACCGTCTACCTGAGTGTCTATGGCTTCACGCTGGCGGGCCTGCCCGGCTACACGCGCATCTTCGGCCAGATCTTCACGCCGGCCGTGACCCTGGTCTTCGTGCTCAAGACCTGGTTCTTCAGCCTCACCGTGGCCATCATGCCCATGGCTTCCGGCCTGTATGCGCCGCTGCGGCGCCACCGGCTCGGCGGCGCGGCGCTGGGCGGCTTTGCGCGCATGTTTGCCGTGCTGCTGGTGATCGAGGTGATCTCGCTCATGGGCAACTACTACTGAGCACGCCCGCTGAACTCCACGAACCCCACATGCACGGCAAGGCCCGTGCCAGAACAAGGAATGCCATGACCGATACGCGGCGCACGCCGCCAGACCCCTGGGACGGCGAGGAAATCGAGGCCCTCAAGCCCGTGGCGCACCTGCGCGCCAAGGCCGCGGGCCTGCTGCTGTTCACGCTGGTGCTGATTCTTGGATCGGCCCTGTACCTGCTGTACTCGCGCGGCGTGTTCGACGCCACGCAGCGCCTGGTGCTCACGGCCGACGACTCCGAGGGCGTGAGCGTGGGCATGGACATGACTTTCTCGGGCTTTCCGATCGGGCGCGTGCGCCGCATCGAGCTGGCCGAGGACGGCAATGTGCGCATCCTCATCGACGTGCCGCGCAAGGACGCGCACTGGCTGCGCGAGTCCAGCGTCTTCACCCTGGTCAAGGGGCTGGTGGGTGGCACCACCATCAAGGCCTACAGCGGCATCCTCAGCGATCCGCCGCTGCCCGACGAGGCCGTGCGCCCCGTGCTGCGCGGCGATGCCACGGCCGAGCTGCCGCAGATCATGTCCACGGCCAAGGAAGTGCTGGGCAACATCGCCCAGCTCACCGCGCCGGATTCGGCCCTGGGCGGGTCGCTGACCGAGCTGCGCGGCCTGGCCGGCCGGGCCCAGGGGCCGGGCGGCGTGCTGGGCGTGGTCATGGGCAGCGAGCAGGAGGCGCGCAAGGTCACGGCCCTGCTGGACCGCGCCAATGCTACGCTGGCCCGCATGGAGCGCATGGTGGCGCGGGCCGACAGCCAAGTGTTCGACGCCGGCGGCGTCATGCCCGAGGTGCGTTCCACCGTGGTGCAGCTCAACGGCCTGCTGGCCGACACGCGCCGCACGCTGGGCAAGGTGGACGCCGTGCTGGCCGAGGCCCAGGCCGTGGGCTCCAATGCGCGCGAGGCCACGGCGGACCTGGGTGCCCTGCGCGCCGAGGTGGAGGGCAACCTGCGCCGCCTGGAAGGCGTGCTGGCCGACCTGCAGCGCAAGTGGCCGTTTGCCCATCAACCGGAGTTGAAGCTGCCATGAGTGCTGCCGCCAAGAAACTTTCTGCCGCAACCCTCCTGGCGCGCCATGCCGGCGCCGTGCTGACCGTGGTGCTGGCCGGCTGCAGCAGCCGCCCGCCCGCACCGGACTGGGCGCTGAATGCCGAATCTGCGTCCCAGCGCGCCTCCACCGCCTACCTGGAAGGCCGCCAGCGCGTGCAGGCCCTGGAATGGGACAAGGCCCGCGCCGAAGTGGCCGCCACGGGCCGCACCGACCTGGCCGCGCGTCTGGAGCTGATGCGCTGCGCGGCCCAGGTGGCCAGTCTCGAATGGGACGACTGCCCCGGCTACCAGGCGCTGGCGCTTGACGCGGCGCCGGCGGAGGCCGCCTATGCGCGCTATTTGCAAGGCAGGCCCCGGCCCGAAGACATTGCGCTATTGCCGGAACTACAGCGCCCCGTGGCGCAGGCGTTGCTGGGTGTGCCTGCCTCGGCGTTGGCCGCCGTGGGCGCCATCAAGGAGCCGCTGCCCCGGCTGGTGGCGGCCGGCGCGGCCTTGCGGGCGGGGGCGGCACAGCCGCAGTTGCTGGAGCTGGGTGCCGAGACCGCCTCGGCCCAGGGTTGGCGCCGTGCGGTGATGGCCTGGCTGCAGCTGCAGGCCAGGGCCCATGATCAGGCGGGCGAGGTGGACAAGGCCCAGGCCGTCAGGCGCAGGCTGGCGCTGCTGGAGAAGACGGCCAGCGGTGGGGGCGCATCGGCAGGTACATCAACCGGCGCATCGGCCGGCAAATGAAAACAGCGCCAGTCCGAAAGGGATGGCGCTGAGCAGGCATTTGCAGGCGCTTGCAGGGCCTACATCGACGACAGCAGGGCGCCCGGGTCTTTTTGCAGCAAGGTGTCTGCGGCCGGGGCGGCGCTGTCCAGCCACAAGGTGGCAACGCTGGCTGCGACGGCAAGCAATACCGTGGCGGTGAAGGCAATGAAGGGATGACGTCCGAAGGGGCTGGGTCTGCGCATGGTGCACCTCCTGTCTGGCAGCGCAGGCAGAGCATGGGGCTGGGCCTGGACTCCATTGCACACCGGATTGCGCAGCGTGGCTGTCGGACAATCGCTTTCTCTCTTGACGTTTGTGAAAAAAGCGGTGGGAGAAATTCCCTATCGATCTTCAGAAGGCCGAAAAAAAAGCGAGGCAGGGCCTCGCTGAAAGTTCGGGACGTAAGTCCCCGGCCCGTGCTGGCAGGCCAGGCGTCGCCTTAGAAACGGTGGCGGATACCCGCTATCAGGCTAGTGCCCGACTTCAGGTCCGTGATCCGGTCGTGCATCAGCACGGTGTACACATCGGTGCGCTTGGACAGGTAGTGGTCGTAGCCCAGGCTGGCCGTGGTGCGCGTGGAGTCCACGGCGCCGACTCCGGCCTTGGTGCGGGCCAGGGCTGCCTTGATGGTGCCGGCGCTGCTCACGGGCACGTCCAGGCCCAGCGAGTAGGTGCTGTTCTTGCGGTCCAGGTCCTTGACCTTGGCCTGGCCGTAGGTCGCGTACAGCTTGGCCACTTCGAAGTTGTAGGTGCCGCCCAGCATCCAGTCGGTCTTGGTGGGCATGACGGCCAGGCTCACGGGGTTGCTGATCTGGGCGCGTTCGTAGAAGGCCACCAGGCTCAGCGGGCCGCCGAAGTACATGGCGTTCACGCCGATGTTCTTCTTGCCGGAGTCGCCGCCCTTTTCACCGAACTGGTAGTGGACGTTGGCCTGCAGGCCGCCGAACTTGGGCGTGCTGTAGACGATCTGGTTGCTCCAGCCGGTGTCCGACGGCGTGGTCAGGTTGGCCGAGCCCCAGGCTGCCGTGCCCACGTTGGCGTGCAGCACCAGCGGGGAGATGGTGAAGGAGTCGCCGAAGGGGTTGGTCAGGATGGTGGGCAGGAAGTTGGGCGCCATGCCGCGGCCCAGGCGCACCGTGCCGAAGCCGCCGGACAGGCCGACGTTGGCATCGCGCGAGAAGTACGGGTCGCCGTCGAAGCGGCCGGGGCTGCCGGTGTCCACGCGCATGAAGGCCGTCAGCTGGAAATCGACCTTCAGGCCGCCGCCCAGGTCTTCCTGGCCCTTCATGCCCCACCAGGAGGTGGTCATGCCGCCCGAACCCACGACGCCCTTGCCGCTGGCGTCGCCAGCCATGCGCATGGAGCCGGCATAGGCGTCCACCAGGCCTGTCAGCTGGACCGAGCTTTGGGCGTGTGCAGCGCCGGCGCAGGCCAGTGCAGCGGCCAGTGCGATGAAGGAACGTTTCATGTTGAGGAGTCTTTCATTGTTGGATAGTGGAAACGGTTGGCCAGTGCTGTGACCGGGGCAGACGATGAGGCAAACGCCCTGGGCGGGCTATGTGGCAAACCTGGGACAGTGGCGTTTTCGCATCAGGGTCCGGCCGGTGTCGGCGTGCCTTTGCGGTGCGCGCGCGAGGCAGTCCAGACTGGCTAAGCCGCGTATTACAACGCATCCCAGCCATTGCACCGGCCAGAAAGTGGTGTCTTTGACACAGTTATGACGAAACTTAATTTGTGTTTTGCACTCTCGCGGCTTGAACGCTGCCGTGCACTGGGTTGGGGCCGGGGCACCAGGCCTGTGCAGCAGGTCCTTGCAAGAGGGCTCAAAGGTCAATTCAGGGCTCCTTGTTCGTCGGTTGGAGGAAGATTTCCGCCTGTTGCCAGGCCTGTGGCTGCAACTGATTGCAAACGGCGTGCCAGCCTGCAACCCGGCCACCGGCCTCCACGGGGGGCCATGAGCCGGGCATGTGTTTGCAGACGTGTCAGACTCGCGCCCATGTCCGAATCCACCCTGCTCGTTGCCGATGACCACCCGCTGTTCCGCGCTGCGGTGATCCATGTGCTGCGCGAGGCCCTGCCGCAGTTCGCCGTGCTGGAGGCCGCAAGCGCTGCGACCCTGGGGGCGGCGCTGCAGCAGCACCCCGAGATCGAACTGGTGCTGCTGGACCTGGCCATGCCGGGCGCGCGCGGCTTCTCCGCGCTGCTGCATGTGCGCGGCGAGTACCCCGACATTCCGGTGGTGGTGATCTCATCCAACGACCATCCGCGCGTGATCCGCCGTGCCCAGCAGTTCGGTGCCGCGGGCTTCATTCCGAAATCGGCGCCGGCCGAGGCCATAGGCACGGCCCTGCAGGAAGTGCTGGACGGCGGCAGCTGGTTCCCGCCCATGGCCGCCGAGCGCTCCGAGGCCGACGCCGCGCTGGCCGCGCGGCTGGCCCAGCTCACGCCCCAGCAGTTCCGCGTGCTGCTGTGCCTGGCCGACGGCCTGCTCAACAAACAGATCGCCCATGAACTGGGGCTGGCCGAGAACACCGTCAAGGTGCATGTGACGGCCATTCTCAAGAAGCTGGAGTGCTACAGCCGCACGCAGGCTGCCGTGCTGGTCAAGAGCCTGGAGAACGACGGCACGGCCTGAACTCCATGCCGCGGCGTGCCGTGTCCCTACCGGTGGCGCAGCAGCATCTGGCTCATGAGCGCACGCAGTGCGGGCGGGCGCACGGGCTTGGCCAGAAAGCCCCAGCCGCGCTCGGCCGCCTGGCGGCGCAGCATGCCGTCGCGCTCGGCCGTGACCAGGATCACGGGCGGCGACTGGCCCCAGCGCTGGCACAGTTGCGCGTAGACATCGGGGCCGTGCAACTGGCCCAGGCGCACATCGAGCAGCACCAGTTGCGGTGCCTCGCCGGGCGCGGCCAGCGCCAGCGCCTCGGCCGGGCCGCCGGCCAGCGGCACGCTGCAGCCCCAGCGCTGCAGCAGGGCGCGCATGGCGGTGCAGGACTGGGGATCGTCCTCCACATACCAGGCGTTCATGCCTTGCAGCGGTGCATCCTGGTCCGGGTCGCCGGTCTGCGCGCTTGCGGCGATCTGCGGCACGGCGCCCGGGTCGCCCAGCGGCACGCAGACCCAGAACACGCTGCCCTGGCCCAGTTGCGAGCGCAGGCCGATCTCATGGCCCAGCAGCCGGCCCAGGCGCTCGACGATGGCCAGGCCCAGCCCGGCTCCACGGTCGTCGCCATGGCCCTCGTCCAGGCGGCGGAATTCCTCGAAGATCTCGTGCTGCAGGCTCTCGGGAATGCCCGGTCCCTGGTCGTGCACCTCGATGCGCAACTGCTGGCCCTGGCGCCGGCAGCCGATGACGATGCGGCCCTGGCGCGTGTAGCGTATGGCGTTGGACAGGAAGTTCTGCAGGATGCGGCGCAGCAGGGCCTCGTCGCTGCGCACCACGCAGCGCGTGTCCACCGCGCTCAGGCGCAGGCCCCGGCTTTCGGCCAGGATGCCGAAGTTGTGGCGCATGACCTGCAGCAGCGGGCCCAGCGCGAAGTCGCGCACGCGCACCTCCAGCTGGCCCGATTCCATGCGCGAGATGTCCAGCAGGCTGCCCAGGATGGCGTCCTGCGCGGCCAGGGCGCCGTCGATGCTGTCGGCCACGTGGCGGCCCGCCTCGTCATGCAGATGGCTGCGCAGCAGGGAGCTGAACATGCGCGCGGCGTTCAGAGGCTGCAGCAGGTCGTGCACGGCAGCGGCCACGAAACGGGTCTTGTAGCGGTTGGCCTGCTCGGCCTCGCGCTTGGCCTCGGCCAGGTCGCGCGTGCGCTCGGCAATGCGCTGCTCCAGCGCATCGGCCAGCGAGCGCAGCTCGCGTGCGGCGTTCTTGTAGCTGGTGATGTCGGCATAGCTGGTGACGAAGCCGCCGTCGGGCAGGGGGTTGCCGCGGATCTCCAGCACCGTGCCGTCGTCCTTGGTGCTTTCGCGCAGGTGCGGGCTGCCGCTGCGCAGATGCTGCAGCCGCCGGTGGATGGCCTCTTCGATGGGGCCGGGCCCCAGCAGGCCGCGCCGGGCGTTGTACCGAAACAGGTTCTCTATGGGCTGGCCCGTGCGCAGCAGTTCGGAGGGAAAGCGGAACAGCTCCACGTAGCGCGAGTTCCAGGCCACCAGGTTGAGGTCGGCATCGATCACCACCACGCCCTGGGGCAGGTGCTCCAGGCTGCGGCTCAGTCCCGTGTCGGCCTGGCGCGCGGCCTGGACGATGCCGTCCTGGGCCGTGCGCAGCTCCTGGGCATGCTGGCGCAGCACGGTCTCCAGCTCCAGGCGGCTGCGCAGGCGCAGCGCGGCCAGCCGCCTGCGCTGGCGCACGAACAGCACCAGCATGCCCAGGGCCAGCCAGCCCCCCGCCGCGGCCGCCGCCGCCCAGCGGCTGGCCACGGTGCTGGCCTGCGTGTCATGCAGCAGGTGCAACTGCCAGTCGCTGCCGGGCAGGGGCAGGGTCTGCCACAGCGTGGTGCCGGGCAGGGCGGGTTCCTGCATCTGCACCAGGCGGCTGCCTTGCTCCAGGCCCTGGCGCACCCGGTAGCGCATGGGGTGCAGTTCCTGGTCGATGTACTGGCGCGTGGCGGTCAGGTCCGCCTCGTCGGCGGGGCTCAGGGGTGACAGCAGGCGGTAGCGCCAGCCGGGCTGGCTGGCCAGGAAGACCACGCCGTGCTCGTCCGAGGCCATGACCACGTCAGGCGTCTGCAGCCATTCGCGCTCCAGCTCCAGCAGCGCGATCTTGATCACCACCAGGCCCGCGACGGCGTTGTGCTCGTCCAGGATGGCCTGCGACAGGAAGTAGCCCGGCAGGCCCGTGGTCAGGCCAATGCCGTAGAACCGCCCGCTGCCGCGCGACAGCGCCTGCTGCACATAGGGCCTGAAGCTGTAGTCCACGCCCACGTTGCTGCGCGTCTCGCGCCAGTTGCTGGCGGCCAGGGCCGTGCCGTGGCGGTCGATCAGGGTCAGCGTGGACGACTGGCTGGCGCCGTTGGCCTGCTCCAGCTTGCGGTTCAGGGCATCGACCTCGGCGGCGGACAGCGGGTGGGTGAGGGCGGCGCGCAACTGCGCATCCAGCGCCAGCACCTCGGGCAGGGTTCGGTAGCGGTCTATGCGCTGGCCCAGGGCCTGGGCGTAGAGGCTGAGCTGGCGCTGCACGCTTTCGGCCTCGCCGCGCAGGGCGCGGTGGTAGACCAGCTCCCCGGCCAGCAGCATGCAGGCGAGCATGCCGCCGAACAGCAGCAGCAGGGTCCAGAAGGAGCGGCGTGAAGGGCGTCGAACGGGTTGGGGCATGGTGGTCTGGGCCCGATTGGGCGCCAGCTTGGTGCCTTCCAGGGACGGGAAGGGGTTGGGGATTACCCTGATTCTGCGTCCATTCTCCCTGGGAGAGCGCCTGCGCCTAATACCAATAGGTTATCGGCGCCGGAGGATGCCAGCGGTACAACCTGCACCTTCCCGCAACTTGCCGCACCTCGGTGGTGCGTCAACCCCACAGAAATCCTGCCGGAGCCGCACCATGCATGCCGTCCCCACCCACGCCGCCAGCCCCGAGCGGCTGCCCTTCTACCGCCAGCTGTATTTCCAGGTGGTGGTCGCCATCGTGGCGGGCGTGCTGCTCGGCCACTTCGAGCCCCAGTACGCCGAGCAGTTCAAGCCGCTGGGCGACGCCTTCATCAAGCTGGTGAAGATGATCATCGCGCCGGTGATCTTCCTGACCATCGTCACCGGCATTGCGGGCATGACGCACCTGCGCACGGTGGGCCGGGTGTTCCTCAAGGCCATGGCCTACTTCCTGTTCTTCTCCACGCTGGCCCTGGTGGTCGGCATGGTGGTGGCGCACGTGGTGCAGCCTGGCGCGGGCATGAACATCAACCCGGCCGACCTGGACCAGGCCGCCGTCAAGGGCTATGTGGCCAAGTCGCATGAGCTGACGCTCACCGGCTTTGCCATGGACATCATCCCCAAGACGCTGGTCAGCCCCTTCGTGGGCGACAACATCCTGCAGGTGCTGTTCGTGGCCGTGCTGTTCGGCATCTCGCTGGCCATGGTCGGCGACGCCGGCAAGCCCGTGCTCAACTTCCTGGAGGCGCTGACGGCCCCCGTGTTCAAGCTGGTCGGCATCCTGATGAAGGCTGCGCCGCTGGGCGCCTTCGGCGCCATCGCCTTCACCATCGGCAAGTTCGGCCTGGGTTCGCTGGTCAACCTGGCCTGGCTGGTGGGCTCGTTCTACATCACCTCGCTGCTCTTCGTGGTCGTGGTGCTGGGCTTCGTGGCGCGGCTGTGCGGCTTCTCGGTGCTCAAGCTGGCACGCTACCTGAAGGCCGAGCTGCTGCTGGTGCTGGGCACCTCGTCCTCGGAATCGGCCCTGCCTTCGCTGATGCAGAAGATGGAGCGCGCCGGCTGCGGCAAGTCCGTCGTGGGCCTGGTCGTTCCCACGGGCTACTCCTTCAACCTGGACGGCACCAACATCTACATGACGCTGGCCGCGCTGTTCATCGCCCAGGCCACCAACACCCACCTGACCCTGGGCCACGAGATCGCGCTGCTGCTGGTGGCCATGCTCAGCTCCAAGGGCGCTGCCGGCGTGACCGGCGCGGGCTTCATCACGCTGGCCGCCACGCTGGCCGTGGTGCCCGAGGTGCCGGTGGCGGGCATGGCCCTGATCCTGGGCGTGGACCGCTTCATGAGCGAGTGCCGCTCGCTGACCAACTTCATGGGCAACGCCGTGGCCACCGTGGTGGTCTCGCGCTGGGAAAACGAGCTGGACTACAGCAAGCTCAACGCCGCCCTGGACGGAGAGCCTGTGCAGGCCCTGCCTTCCGAGGCCGCCGTGGCCAAGGCCTGAGAACGCCCTTGCCAGGGCAAGGGCCGGCAACGGCCTACCCGCCAATGCCTCGCGCCACCCCAGGGTGGCGCGAGGCATTTCTACTTGATCCAATGGCGGCAAGCCCTTGCCTGGTTCGGGCCGACAGTACATCTGCGCGGACATCGTCCCCTTGGCTCCAATTCATCGTCGGTTCTGATTCAACCCTCAGCCCGGCCGGGTCAACCCCCGCTGGGCCGGCCCCCTTGGGACGGGGCGGTGCCGCTTGGCTGTATTCTTGGCGCTTGCCTTCACGCAGCCTTGCGGCCGTCCCCAACATGCATTTGTCCAGACGCGAATTCCTCGGCGCCGGCGTGGCCGCCGCCTGTGCCTCGCTGGTCGGTTGCGCGGCCTCGGCGCCCGTGTCGGGCAGTTTCCTGCAGCCGTGGCGCAGCCATCTGGAGATGCCGCGCGACCAATGGCGCCAGCGCCTGGCCGCCACCCAGGCGCTGGGCTGCCGCGAGCTGTTCGTGCAATGGAGCGGCCTGCTGGGCGATACCGAGGCGGACAGCTGGATGCTGGCCGACGCGCAGATCGCCGACCTGCTGGACATCTGCACCGAACTGGGCATGGGCGTGCACCTGGGCCTGCCCTATGACGAGCGCTGGTGGAAGCAGATCAGCCTTGACAACGCCGCAGGCCCTGCGCCTTACCTTGCGCATATCGCCGAGCTGGGCACCAGCCACATGTACGCCAGCACCTGGCCGCGCCATGCGGCCTTTCGCGGCTGGTACATCCCCTACGAGCTGGAGCAGTACCACTGGGCCGCGCCCGAGCGCATCGAGCTGCTGGTGAGCGCGCTGCAACCGCTGGCCCAGGCGGCAGCGGCCACATCCGGCCAGGTGCCCGGCATCTCCACCTATTTCAGCCAGCTGCAGACCCTGGGCAGCCTGCCCACGCTGTGGAGCATCCTGCTGGACCGCGTGTCCCTGCGCCCCATGGTGCAGGACGGCGTGGGCGTGGCGGGCCTGGGCAACTACGAGGCGCTGGCGCCGCTGCAGCAGATGCTGCTGGAGCGCAGGGCGCCGTTCGATCTCATCGTGGAGCTGTTCGAGCAACTGCCGCCCGCGCGGCCCGATGGCTCGGACTTCCAGGCGCGCACGGCCAGCTTCGAGCGCGTGCGTCGCCAATGGGACGTGGCCCGCGACTACGGCGCCCAGCGCGTCGTTGCCTTCGCCATCGATCCCTGGGTGCTGAACGACACGCCCGAAGCCCGGCAACTGCTGCGCGGGTGGAAATCCGCCGCGCGCTGAGCGGCAGGCGGCCGGGTCAGAAGCGCTTGGCGATGATCTCTCGCAGGATCTCGCTGCTTCCGCCGAAGATGCGCAGTGCCCTTGCATCGGCCCAGGCACGGCCGATGCCGTATTCCGCCATGTAGCCGTAGCCGCCGTGCAGCTGCAGCAGCTCGTCCAGCACCTGGCCCTGCAGCTCGGTGGCGTTGAGCTTGGCCATGGCGGCGGTGACGGAGTCCAGCGAGCCTTCCAGGTGCTGGGCCAGGCAGTCGTCCAGGAAGACGCGCAGCATGGTGGTCCTGGCCAGGGCGTCGGCGAACTTGAAGCGGGTGTTCTGGTAGTCGAGCACGCGGCGCCCGAAGACCTTGCGGTTGCGCACGAACTCGGCAGCCTCGTCCAGCATGCCTTCGGTGGAGGCCGCCGCACGCAGCGCGATCGCCAGCCGCTCCTGCGCCAGCTCCTGGGTCACATGCTCGAAGGCTGCGTTCTCGCGCCCCAGCAGGTGGTCGGCCGGCAGGTGCAGTTCGTCGAAGAACAGCTCGCAGGTGTCCTGGCTGTGCTGGCCTATCTTGCGCAGCGCCGGTCCCTTGCCCAGGCCCTTCATGCCTTCTTCCACCACGAACAGCGACAGGCCGCGCGCGCCCAGGTCGGGCTCGGTGCTGGCCAGCACCACCATCAGGCCGGCGTTGACGCCGTTGGTGATGAAGGTTTTCTGTCCGTTGAGCACGTAGCCGCCGCCCTCACTCTCGCTCTTGCGCAGGGCGCGCGTGCGCACGGCCTTGAGGTCGCTGCCCGCGCCAGGCTCGGTCAGGGCGATGGCGCCTATCAGCTCGCCCGTGGCCATGCGCGGCAGCCAGCGGTCCTTCTGCACCTGCGTGCCGAAGTTCCAGAGATAGGGGGCCACCATGTCGGAATGGATGGAAAAGCCGATGCCCAGGCAGTTGGCGCGCGCCAGCGCCTCGATGACCACGGCCGCGTGGCCGAAGTCGCCGCCCTGGCCGTAGGGCGGGGGCAGGTCGCAATTGAGCAGGCCGCTGTCGCCAGCCTTGCGCCACAGGGCGCGCGGCGTGATGCCCTCTGCCTCCCAGTCATTGATGTGGGGCAGGATCTCGGTGGCCACGAATCGGTCCACCTGTTCCTTGAACAGCAGGTGGTCTTCACGCAATACGGAGCGGGTGCGCATGTCTGTGTCGGTCTCCTTGGGCTGGGTCAGGGGCGATAGGTGTCGGTGGCGCTGGCCTGGCCGCGCAGCACGGGTGCGGCGGCCGTACCCGTCATGAACAGGCTGTAGTGGTCGCCCGGCTGCAGCTGGGGCAGTGCCAGCGGCGCGCTGGCCGCAGTGGCGCAGATGGCGGCAAGCTGGGCGCTGACCGGGTTGATGGAGCGGCTGGCCGACCTGGCGGGCGCCACGCCCGTGAACAGCGGCGTGCCCGTGCCGGCGATCTTGAGCCCGCCTTCGGTGCAATCGTCGATCAGGTTGTAGAAGCGCAGCTCGGCCTTGAGCGCGTCCTGGCTGCCGCCGGAGTCGTCGATGGCCGTGAAGCGCGTGGCCGCGTTCTTGCCCTGGCGCTGCGGCACCAGGGTGGTGAAGCTGCCCGGCGCCACCTTCATGCTGCTGGCGCTCTTGCCGTCCAGCTGGATGGCAAAGGGCGTGTCGCCCTTGACGATGGCGTAGCTGCTGGCCGGCTTGCTGCCGGACAGCGTCTGCTCGGGGCCGTCGGCGATCTTCACGCGCAGGCTGCCCGCGTCGGGGTGGACCACGCGCACGAAGGACGAGCCTGCGGGGGGGCGCGCGGCGTACAGCTGGGCCAGCGTGCCTTCGGCATGCGCTGCAGGCAGGCAGGACAGGGCCCCCAGCCCGGCCAGGGTGAACAGTGCTTGGCGCCTCACAGCGGAAAAAACGGAAGTCATGCCTGCAGATCCTTGTTTCATTGGGCGGGGCGCATGCGCGAGTCGAGGTACATGCGCTCCAGTTGCTTGCGGTCGGCCTTGTCAGTCTGCGTCAGCGGAAAGCCGTGGCAGGCCAGCAGTTCCGACGGAATCATGTAGGGCGGCACGCGCTGGGCCAGCAGTTCGCGCCATCCGGCCAGGTCTTCGGGCAGGGGCTGCATGCCGGGCGGGCCGCTGCGGTCCAGGTCCACGAAGCCGATCATGCGCACGATGAAGCCATCGGGCCGCTTGAGTGCCACCGCCGCGCCTGCGCGCACGCCGGGCAGGGTGGCCAGCACGGCATCGACCTCGGCCAGCTCGATGCGGTAGCCGTGCATCTTGATCTGGTCGTCGCGCCGGCCGTGGAAGGTGACCAGGCCCTCGCCGTCGATCTCGCCCAGGTCGCCCGTGCGGTAGCCGCGCTTGCCGTTGCGCATGAACATGCGTGTGGCGTGCAGGTCGGGGCGGTTGAGGTAGCCGCGCATCACGTGGTCGCCGGCCACGCAGATCTCGCCTTCGTCCAGGAAGACGTCGGCATAGGGCTTGGCCCGGCCGATGGGAAAGGGCAGCGGCGCGCGCTGGCGCAGCGCGGGGTCGATCTCCACCCAGGTGGTGGAGCAGGTGGCCTCGGTGGGGCCGTAGGAGTTGATGATGCGCGCCTGGGGAAAGCGGCTCCACAGCGCCTCGGCCACGGTGGGCGTGAGCGATTCGGCGCCGAAGACGAAGACGCGCAGGTCGGGCAGGTGCTGCTGGTCGAAGTCGGCATCCAGCAGCTGCTGGCGCACGAAGGAGGGCGTGGATGCCCAGACGTTCACATGGGTGCGCGCCAGGTAGGCGGCAAAGGCCTGGCGGTCGGCAATGGTCTCGCGCGCGCACAGCACGCAGGCACCGCCCGTGACCAGGGCGCCCATCCAGTTGAACAGCGAAAAGTCGAAGCTGAACAGCATCTGGTCCATGAACACCGGCGCCTCGCCCAGGGCCAGGCAGTCGCGTATCCAGCCGGCGAACAGGCCCAGGCTCTCGCGCCCGATCTGCACGCCCTTGGGATCGCCCGTGCTGCCCGAGGTGAACATGATGTAGGCCAGCGATTTTTCCTGCAGCGGCTGCGCGGCGATGCCGGTGTCCAGGAAGCTGCGGGCCTGCGCGTCGTAGTGCAGGCCGGCCTGCACCAGCGTGGCGATGCGCGCCATGCGCTCGGGCGGGTTGATCACGTCCACCGGCACGAAGGGCACGCCCAGGCGCAGGCAGCCGAGGATGGCCACGAGGAACGCGGTCTCCTTGTGCCCCGTGATCAGCAGCGGCTCGTCGCGGCGAGCGCCGCGCGCCAGCGCCTGCTGCTCCCATCGCGCCACGGCCTGGGCCAGTTGCTGCCAGTCCAGCGTGCCGGCGGCATCGATGACGGCCGGCCGCTGCGTGCCGGCGTCGGGCTCGATGAAGTCGAAGCGGTCAAAACTGAATCGCATGCGGGCTCCTTGCGGCGGTGGGTGGATGGGGATGGCTGCGCAGGCCGGGCCGACAGTGCCGGCGTCTCATCACGCCTTGCGCTGCTCGGCCACGTACTGCGCCAGCGTTTGCACGGACTCCAGGTGCAGGTCGATCTCCGATGGCGGTATCTTGACGCCGAATTCCTTCTCGATGGCCAGGGCCACGTCCACGGCGGACAGCGAGTCCACCAGGCCCGATTCGAGCAGCAGCGTATCGGGCTCGACCGAGGTCAGGATGATGGCTCCGATGATCTGGGCAATCTTGGTTTCGATGTCATTGTGGGACATGCTTTTTTCTCCAACAGGCGTTTCAGAACTGGAAATACAGGAAGCGGGTTTCCTTGTGCAGGTTGACCAGGCACAGGAAGAGCAGGACCAGGGTCACGGCCGTCCAGCCCGCGCTGGGGCGCCAGCGCATCCAGGCCTGGGGCGCCTCCTGCACCTTGAACATGGCGGGCGAGAAGCGGCCCAGGATCTGGTGGGCATTGGGCGTGAACCAGGCAATGGCCAGCAGCAGCAGCACCAGGGCCAGCTGCATATGGTGGCCTATGGCCAGGCGGATGGCATCGCCCATTGCCAGGCCCTGGACGTGGGACAGCGACTCCAGCGCCTCCACGCCGCGCAGGCCGGCCATGCCCTTGAGCAGCAGCATGGCGTCGCCCACGCCGTGGGCGCGGAAGAAGGTCTGTGCGATGAGCACGGCGATGAAGGTGATGACAACGCACAGCGCCTGCACGCCCCGGCCCGATTTGCGGGCGGCGGCCGGCTTGCGGCTGACCACGAAGATGCGCCAGGCATGGTTGACCGACAGGTAGAAGGCATGCAGCAGACCGAAGATCACGTACTGCAGGCCGGCGCCGTGCCAGATGCCCGCCAGCCCCATGGTGAACAGCGTGGGCACGACGATGGTGGCCGCAAAGCCGCCCGGCGTGCGCGCGGCGCTCGATCCCACGGACAGCCCGCGCTTTTCGCGTGCGCGCGAGATGGCCATGGCCACGGGGTAGTACAGGTAGGCCGTGAGGTAACGCGTCAGCGTCATGTGCCAGCGCGCCCAGAAGTCGATGATGCTGCCGGCCTTGTAGGGCGAGTTGAAGTTCAGCGGGAAACGGATGCCGAACATGCGCGCCAGGCCCAGGGCCATGTCCGAATAGCCCGAGAAGTCGAAGTACAGCTGCAGCGCGTAGCTGAGGCTGGCGCCCCAGGCGGCCCAGAACTGCAGCTCGCCGGGCGCGGCGAAGCCGGCGTCCGCATAGGGTGCGATCTCGTCGGCCAGCAGCACCTTCTTGGCCAGGCCGATCACGAACAGCGTGCCCCCGATGGACAGGTTGTCCGCGCGGAACCGGTAGTTATCCGGCTGCGCGAACTGCGGCATCATTTCCTTGTGGTGCAGGATGGGCCCCGCGATCAGGTGCGGGAAGAAGGTCACGAACAGCACGTAGCTGAGCAGGCTGCGTTCCTTGACGATGCCCGAGCGGCAGTCCAGCAGGTAGCCGATCTGGGTGAAGGTGAAGAACGAGATGCCCAGGGGCAGGATCAGCTCGTGCATGCCGCCCTGCGTCAGCCCCCATTCGCCCAGGAAGTTGAACAGCGTGGCGAAGTACTTGTAGTGGAACAGTGCCGCCAGGTCCGCGCCCACGCCCAGCGCAGTCACCAGCCCCTGCAGCCGCGCATGGCCGGCAAAGCGCAGGATCAGCCGGCTCACCACGTAGTTGAAGGCAATGGACAGGGCCAGCAGGGCGACGAACTGCGGGTTCCACCAGCCATAGAAGACGAAGGACGTCAGGCACAGCCAGAACGCGGCCAGCCGCAGGCTGATGGCGCCGGCCAGGTAGTGGCCCGCCAGCGCGATGGGCAGGAACAGCAGCAGGAAAAGATAGGAGTTGAACAGCATGTAGCGGGCGGTTTCACGCAGGCGGGGAGGCGGCGTCCAGCTCCTTGAGCGCCGCTTTTTCATCGTCCGTCAGGGGCAGGGACAAGGTGTTTTCCGAGAACTCCCAGATCACCAGCCGCAGGCTGGCCGGCCAGGAGGCGCGGCGCTTGAGCGCGGCCACCATGGCGCCGCTGAACTGGCCGCCATCCATGCTGAGGTTCCAGACTTCATGGCCCAGCGCGCGGCCCAGCTGTGGCGCGAAATTGCTGCGCAGGCCGTTGGAGCTGCCGGCCAGCAGCACCTGCACGGGCGGCGTCTCGTCCAGCAGGCCGCCGCCGCGCACGGGGGTGATGGCCTGGGGGCGTATTTCGTCGCGCTGCGGGCGCCAGCCTGCCGGTGCGTCGGCCAGGCCGGCCAGGGCCAGCAGGTCGCCGGGCAAGGGCTGCAGCGGCCCGGGTGCAGACTCCTCGAAGGCCTGGCTGCCGCGCTGCCCGCCCAGCAGCGGCAGCGCGGCCCGGGCCACGGCCAGGGCGGCGGCGCGTGCGCCCTCGGCGTTCATGTGCACGTCGGTGCGAAAGAACACGGGCTGCGTCTGTTCCTGGGCCTGCAGGGCGGGGCGCAGGTCGGCAAAGGCAATGCCGTCGGCCTGCAGGCGCTGCTGCCACAGGTCCAGGCGCTGGAGCATCACGGGTGCCACGGGCAGGCCGCACAGGTGGTCGGCCTCGATGCGCGACTTGTCGGGCACGGCCACCACCAGGGTGGCAATGCCCTTGTCCTGCAACTGCCGTGTCCAGTGGCGCAGCAGGCGCTGGCGCGCCTCGAAGGGCGCGGCGCCTACCCCGGGCTGGGGCCGCAGGCCGTCGCGGTAGAACATCCACTGCGGGCAGCCCAGGGCCACCTGCGCGCCTGTATCGCCCAGCAGGCGATAGCGCAGCGCGGCCTGGCCGGTTTCCAGCGAGGACTGCGCAGGCAGGCGCAGGCCCTTGTTCAGCGCCGTGCCCGCGCGGCCATCGAGCCAGGCCGACAGCTGCAGCTCGCCGGCCTTGGGGCCGTGGCGGGCCAGCGACCAACCACCCCAGGCCAGGCCCGACAGCAGCAGGGCGCCCCAGATCCAGGCATTGCGCCGGTGGCCCTTGTCGGTTTGCAGGTCTTGCGCGGCTTGGTCCACGGGTCAGCCCTTGAGTGCGGCGCGCAGCCGCTCCAGCCAGGTGGCGTTGGGCATGAGCGAGGCGTTGTCCCACTGGCCGGCCGCGTTGGGGCCGTAGCTGTAGGTGGGCTCGAACATCTGCCACACCAGCACCTGGGGCTTGTGGGACTTGAAGGCCGGCGACTCCAGGTACTCCAGCAGCATGGTCCACTGGCCCACGTTGCCGGGCTTCCAGTTCAGCGAGACCGGGCGGTCCAGCAGGTTGGAGAGCTTTTGCGGGAAGCCGAAGTAGGGCTGGACCATGCTGTGGCCGGTGACATGGACGGGGGCGGGCTCATCGTCGAGCAGGCCCTTGGCCGGAGCCTGGCGGCGCACGGTATAGACCTCGCGGCCGATCTGCTTGCGCTCCTCGGCGGTCAGAAACAGCTCGGCCAGGTCGC
This sequence comes from Delftia sp. DT-2, assembly GCF_028401915.1. Taxonomy (NCBI): domain Bacteria; kingdom Pseudomonadati; phylum Pseudomonadota; class Betaproteobacteria; order Burkholderiales; family Comamonadaceae; genus Delftia; species Delftia sp. DT-2. The sequence continues at coordinate 137,975 of NZ_JAQOTI010000004.1, read as the reverse complement.
CATAGCGGCGCTCGGTGACGGTGTCGCCCAGGGCCAGGCCGCTGCCGGCGCTGCCGGCCAGCTGGGGCACCTCGCCCTGGACCATGCGGGCGGTGGCCTCGGCCGTGGCGTCGGCTGCCGCCTGGGTCCAGTGCTGGTCGGTGCGGTAGAACACGTCCTTGCCGCTGTCGCGCACGGTGCGCAGCACGGCCTCGTCGTCGAAGCTGGGAATGCCTGCGCCCTGCAGCGCCTGCAGCACCTGCTTGTAGCGGCCCTGGACATCGGCGCTCATGGCCTTGCCATCGGGCATTTTGTCAGCGTAGAAGCGCACCTTGTCGGGCAGCAGCAGCACCTGCAGCTTCACGCCGCGCGCGGCCAGCAGGTTGCGCGCCTCGGTGATCAGCCGCGTGGATTCCGTGATGCCGGCGCGGTCCACCTGGGTCAGGCTGCCCCAGCCCGGAAACAGCCACCCGTCCTTGCCCCTGAGAACGATGGAGGAGCTGTCCTGTGCCTGGGCCTGAGCCGTACCCTGCGCTGCCAGCGCGCCCAGCACCAGGGCGCAGCCGGCCAGCCCGCGTGCGGCGCGCGCCATGCCCGAGCGCAGTCCGTGCAGGGCGGGGCGGGGTGCTTGCTTGGTCGAATCCATGGGAGCTTTCTCCTTTTCTCTTGTCTGTGTGGTGGCGGCGGCGGGGCGGGGCTTTCAATAGGACAGCGTCAGCGTCATGAACAGGCCCTTGGCGCGGTCGGCCTGGCCGCCGCCGATGTTGAAGCGGTACTGCATGGACCAGTCCAGATAGGACTGGGCCGTGCTGTAGTGGCTTTCGCGGAACCATTGGCGCAGGCTGATGCCCACGCCGGCGCTGGCCGACCAGCTGCTGCCGTTGCCTTGCAGGGCCAGGGTCTGTCCCTGCTGGGCGGCCAATTGGGCTGCGGTGGGCGTGGCGCCAGGGGCGGCCTGCAGGGAACGCACTTGCACGCGGTTCCTCTGTTTGATCCAGTCGGCCGCGACCACGCCGAACGGGAAGATCACCAGGCCCTGGTTGATGCCGTCGGCGCGGAAGCTGCGCCCGATGCGGGCCTCGGTGGAGAAGAACCATTGCTCGCGCTTGTAGCGGCCCGAGCCGTCGCCCACCACGGCGCCATTGGTCTGGTCTGTCAGCGTGAAGCGCGAGGCCATGCTCTGGTTGGCATAGCCGGCCTGGCTGTAGCCTTCCATGGTGAACCAGCTGGAGCGGTCCGTGCGCCGGCCCGTGCCTTCGTAGAAGCCGTGGGTGACATAGGCCAGCCAGCCGCCCTGGCCCGCGCCCGCGCTGTACTTGGCCGAGATGGGATTGCCCAGCGCGGGGCCCGTGGGGTTGAGCGGATCGCGCCCGCTCATCAGGCAGCGCAGCTGGGGCGATTCCGGCGTGATGAAGCCCGAGCGCGTGGCGGAGCCGATGTTGAACTGGCGCTCTATGCCGAAGGTCAGCGCGTACTTGGTGGACGGCGTGAAGCGCATGCCCAGCGAGCCCGTGGTGGTGGGCAGGCCAGAGATGCCGCGGTTGTCGCCCGCCTGCACATTGATGGGCAGGCCCGTGCAGGGGTCGATGGCGCTTTGGCCCAGCGTGGTGCCGCCGCCGTCATGCAAGGTGCTGCCCAGCCGCCCGTAGACATCGAAGATGCGCGTCGATGAGTTCAGGAAGTTGGACGGGCGCCAGTAGGCCTCGGCCGTGCCGAAGACCGCATCGCCCGCCTGCGTGAGGATGCCGTCCGAGAACGCACGCCCCGCAGGCCGCGCACCCCGGTAGCCCATGGAGACGATGGCGCCCCATTCGCGCGAGTAGCCGGAGACGGCGCTGCGCGCGTTCTCGCGCTGCCCCGGCGTCAGCTTGGCGGTGCCGGCATCGTCCAGGTCGATGGCTTGCTTGAAGGTGCGCACGGCGCCCCGGCTGTCGCCGGTGCCGGCCAGGGCATAGCCCTCGTCCAGCATGGCGCCCGCAGGCGCCTCGCCCGTGGCGCGGGCGGCACGAAAATCCTGCAGCGCCTTGGCCGGCTCTTCCTGGCGCGAGTACAGGTAGCCGCGCTGCATCAGCAGCTGGGCGTCGTTGGGGGTGAGGGACAGGGACTTGTCCAGCCGCAGCAGGGCCTGGCCCTGCTGGTCGCGGTTGCCTGCGGCCAGCGTGGTGGTCAGCAGCTTTTGCAGTTGCTCGTTGTCGGGGTCCTGCTCCACGGCCGTGCGCGCGTGGTCGATGGCGGCCTTGTAGTCCTGGCGCGCGTAGGCCGCATAGGCCTGGGCGCTGGGGCCGCCTGCGCCCTGGGCATCGGAGGGCTGCAGCTCGCAGACCGTTCCGTAGGGCGTGTCGCGGCAGTCCTGCAGCGGCGGCGGGTAGTCGGCCATGGCCAGGGTCTGCGAGGCACCGCGCGTATCGGCCACCATGGGCGTGTCGCGGCCCGGGCGCAGCCCATCGGCTTGCTTGAGGCGGCGGGCCACGGCTTCATCCTGTGCCGGCATGGGCGCCAGCAGCGCGCGGGCGCGTGCCGCGTCGCCCGCAGCCAGGGCTGCGTCGGCCGCGATCAGGCGCAGGTTGGCCGATTGCTTTTCGTCCAGCCAGTCCTGCTTGAGCACGTCGTCGAAGTCCTCGTTGGCCAGCGTGGTCTTGCCCTGGCGCTGGCGTATGTAGCCGCGCATGCCCAGGGCGGCCGTGTCCTCGTTGTCCTGCGCCAGTGCCTCGTCGGCAGCCTTTTCCGCGTCGGGCAGCTGCTCGGCCAGCATGAGCGAGGTGATCAGCAGCAAGCGGTGCGATGCCGTTCCCGGCGCCAGCGCCACGGCTTCGCGTGCAAAGGGCACGGCCTGCGCCGGGTTGTTGGCGATCAGCGCCTGGTAGGCCTTTTGCGCGGGCAGCACGGCCTGGCTGCGGCGCAGGGTCTGGCGCTTGGCCACCAGGTCGCTTTTGTTGGGTGGGTCCAGGGCCAGGGCGGCATCTGCGGCCTCGATGGCGGCGCCCAGCTGGTCCTGGGCTTCCAGCGCACCAATCCACAGCAATGCCCATTGGCCTTGCGTGGGGTCCAGGCGAAAGGCCTGCTCGGCCTTGCGCGCGCTGTCCGCGTAGTTCCTGGCGTTGTAGTCGGCGTAGGCCTCGGTGGCGATGGGAAAGGCCTTGTTGTAGGCCCCGGAGGCCGTGGCCGCGCCGCCACCTGCGGCGGCCCCGCCTGCCGCAGCCGCGCGCACATTCGTCTCGGCCTGCTGCAGCGTGGCCTCGTCCATCCCGGCGGCGCGGGCCGAGGCGATGGCCTTGAGCGCTTCCTCGTTCTTGCCCTGCCTTTGCAGCGAGTAGATCAGCAGCATGCGCAGGCGCAGCAGGTCGGGGCGCAACTGTATGGCCGATGCGGCGGCGCTGGCGGCCCGCGCAAAGCGGCCGGCCTGGTAGTGGGCATAGGCCTGGTTGGCCAGCTGCCAGGCGCGGCCCCTGAGCGGCGCCTCGGCCTTGACGGCTGCTGCGGCCTGCGGCCAGGCCGGCGGCGCGTTCCAGCCGGCGCCCAGCAGGGCGGCCAGGGTGAGTGGGCGAACGAGGGGTGCGAGACGCTTCATATGCCGGCCCTTGGTGTGCTTGGATTGCCTGTTGCGGCCAAGCCGGGATGTGCCGGGGGATCGGTGGGCTCCCCCTGCTGGAAGCTGATGGCCTCGCGCAGCGTGGCCTCGTCGAGCCAGCCTTGCTCCATGAGGATGGCGCCCAGCGGGCGGCGTTCGCGCCGCTGGATCTCCAGCGCGCTGGCCAACCGGCTTTCGTCGATGGCCTGCCAGGACAGCAGCAGCTCGCCCAGGCGCTGGCGCTGGTGCACCAGCTGGTCTGTGGAGGGGAAGTCGTGCATGGTCTTGTCCCAGGCCAGGCGCTTGCCCGTGACCAGGTGGACGATGAACAGCTTCCAGGCGCGCGCCGCTGCCATGGCATTGATGAAGTTGCCGATCACCATGCGTGGGACGGACAGCATGGCGTGCTCCCAGCCGTACAGGCGCGAGACGAACCATGCGCGCTGCACCACGCGCAGCAGCAGGGCGATGACGTTGACGCTCATCAGCGTCACCAGCCAGCCATTGGGGGCGAACAGGGAGGGGTAGTAGACCGTCCACCAGCCCATGTGGTCGGCCAGCAGGAAGACCAGGAAGTTCAGCAGCAGCAGATAGGCCAGGATGGCCACGAAGGAGGTCACCAGCCCCTTGCGGTCGCGGAACAGCAGGTACTTGGTGGACAGCGGCCCGGCCCAGCCGACCTGGCTCCAGCCCTGCAGGCCGATGCCCAGCGTCCAGCGCGCCTTTTGCCGGTAGGCGGTCTTGAAGGTGTTGGGAAAGAACTCGCGTATGCCCAGCGGCATGGTGAGGGTGGAAACCTTTTCCTTGCCCAGGCCGAACAGCGGCTTGCGCCGTATCACGTAGTCCACGGGGAATTTGCCGAAGATCTGCTTCATGCCCCGGCGCGCCAGCCGCGCGCCGATGTCGTAGTCCTCGGTCAGCGTGTCGGTGTTGAAGGGCTGGTTGTGGGTCTCGGCGGCCAGTTCCTCCATCGCCTTGCGCGAAAAGCAGGTGCCCACGCCGGCCGAGGGCACCATGTGCGACATGCTCTCGCGCACCACCAGGTCCTTGGTGTGCCATTCGGCGAATTCGTCCATGTAGGTGCCGGCCACCAGCTCGTACCACTCGCGCTCCAGCGAGGTCACGGGCAGCTGGATGAAGTCCATGCGCGGCAGCAGGTAGTTGTAGTACTTGAGTTCCAGCGGGTGCAGCACGTCTTCGCTGTCGTGCAGGATCAGGCCGGCAAAGGGCTCGGGCTGCAGCGTGTTCTGCTGGAAGATGGCCTGCACGATCCAGTTGAGGCAGTCGGCCTTGCAGGTGGGGCCGTCATGCGGCACCTCCACGCGGACCAACTGGCGGTAGCGCCGGCGCATGCGCTCCACCTCGTTCTTGGTGCGCTCGTCGTTGCGGTAGGTGCCCACGAAGATCATGTAGTTCTTGTAGTCCAGCGTGCCCACCATGCTCTCGAGCATGGGCGCGATCACGTCGTACTCCAGCCAGGCCGGCACCATGATGGCCAGCGGCTTTTCCTCGACCTCCTGCAACTGCTGTGCCTTGAGCGGCTGGTAGCGGCGCTTGACGGTCAGCGCGCGCCAGGCCTCGCGCACCCAGTACCAGGCATCGATGAACAGGTCATCGATGCTGGACAGCAGGATGATGACGGCCACCACGGCGCTGGTGATCTCCAGCGCGTGGTAGTAGTCGGCCACCAGGTAGGGCCAGTAGAGGGAAGAGATCATGGTGATCGCCTCATGCCGTCGTCATCGTGGCTCGGGCCCGGCTCAGTGCCTGGGCTGCTTGCTGCGCGCCACCGCCCAGGCCAGCAGCACCAGCAGCACCACCACGACCAGCGCAATGGCGATGCCGGGCACGCTCCAGGACAGGAAGTTGCGCCATTCGTGGAAGGCGCCTTCTCGCGGACCGGACGGAATGCCGGCATCGGGGTTGCTGCTGTCGAGCCAGGCCAGCGGGCCGTCACCGCCGATCACGGCGATGTTGCCGCGATTGAGCAGGAAGGGCTCGCCCAGGCCGCCAGTCCACTCGCCGATGGCACGCCACAGCACGCCCTGCTGGCCGCCGGCAGTGACGACTTCGGCCGAGGACAGCTGTTTCAGCCCCTTGATGTCCAGCCAGTCCAGCGACTTGCCGCGAATGCGCAGCTGCTGACCGTCCGTGACCGTCACCAGGGGCTTGGCGCCGTCCACCGGCACCTCCATGGCCACGAAGGGCATGGAGGGCTTGGCGGGCGCATCGGCCTGGGCCACGACCAGCTCGGCCTGCGAGGCCGACAGGCCGCTGGCGGCTGCCAGGTTGGCCATGCGCTCCAGCGCGGCCGGCGCGGCCGACAGGTAGCTGGCAGGCACCAGCAGCTGCGACCTGGCGCCCAGCAGGGGCAGCAGGCCGATGAAGCTGCCGTTGGGCTCGGCCTTGCCGGGCGTCACATAGCTGATGGCCGGCAGCACGCTGGCGGGATAGGGCTGGGGAATCTCGTTGCAGTCGGCCGAGTAGGGCTGGCGCTGCACCGACACGCGCAAGGTGTTGTTGATGCCCAGCGCGTAGCCGGGCACGCGGGCGCGCAGGCGCTCGGGCTGGCCGTTGGCGTCCAGCTGGCGGGCCGACAGCAGCATGCCGTTCCAGAACAGCGTGGCCACGGGGCGCGTGGCCGAGGCGCCGGGGGCTGCGGCCACGTACAGCGTGATCTCGCCCGGCATCCGGCCCTGCGAGGCGACGGCGCTCAGCGGGAAGTTCATCGTCCACTCGCCGCGCGACAGCACGTCGAAGCTGTCGGGGCTGCCGCCCAGGCTGGACAGGCGGATGCCCTTGGCCTCGTCCCATTGCGGGGGCTGGGCCGCAGCCACCGTCACGTTGTCGCTGACCAGCAGGCGCTGCAGGGCGGCCTCCTGCAGGCCGGCCACGCGCGCACCCGCATCGGAGGCCACGGCCAGCACCATCTGGCGGCCCATGGGCAAGGCTCGCAGTTGCTGCGAGGCCAGCGCCTCGCTGGCCAGCGGCGCGCGGCGGGCACGCCATTGCTGCAGCGCCTGGCCCGCATCGGGGTCGGCCGCCAGCTGGGTCTGCAGGGCCGCGAAGGCGGCGGTCAGGCGCTGCTGCAGTGCCTTGTCGGCCACCACGATGTCTCCGCTGACCTGGGCGGCCCCCAGCATGAGCAGCGCGCCCAGTTCGGCGTCACTGGCCAGCTTGTGCTGGGGCTCGGCGCCGCGCAGTGCGGCAAAGGCGGGCACGCCGGCCAGGGCGGCGGGAACCTCCAGGCCGCGCAGGTCGATCACCTCGCCCACGGCAGGAAGGGCCCGTACCTGCATGCGCCTGTTGTTGCGCTGCAGGCTGGCACCGATGCGCCAGGCGCTGTCGAACGAGGCCTGCTCCAGCTGCCTGCCCGACACCAGCACGGTGGTGCGCACGGGCAGGGTGTTCCAGACATCCTCGATGGTGCGCACATCGCGCGGGTCCACGCGGTAGCTCAGGCGTGTCTGCGGCGAGATGGTCAGCGAGTTGGCGAGGGAGTGGTTTTCGTCGCAGCGCTGCTGGCTGTTGTTGCGGTTGCGCCAGTTCACGCCCAGGCGCACGAAGTCGCTGGCGCGCGCAGGCTGGGCCACGGGCAGGTTGCGCTGCAGCGTGCCTTCGCCGTCCGGCACGGTCTGGGATACGGCCGGCGTACCGTTGAGCGAGATCACCACGGTCGAGGTCCCCGGCTCTCCCTTCAGGTAGCGGCCATCGAAGGCGATGCTGGCATCGCCCAGAGGCAGGCCGCGCGGCACGGGCAGGTAGAAGTCCTGGGTGGCCGTGCCGGCCAGCACGACCGGGTCGACAATGCCCAGCTCCTTGAGCGTGACGCTGCGCTGCAGCCCGTCGCTGGCGCCCAGCTGCCGTATGGCGTCACCCAGCGCCGAGGCGGATGCCGTCTGGGCGAACAGGGCGCCCAGGCCCAGCAGCGAACCCAGCGCCCAGCGGGCCCCGGTGCGGGAAAACGAATGGCGGTGGATGGTCGGTTGCATGGGGGGCCTCTTTTTCACTTCGGTGCTCGGTTCGTGACGCGATTCGTGACACGTTCAGTTGCTGCAGGGCGGCTGCCGTTGCGTTGGGACTGGCGGCCTTCAGGCCGGCGCCAGGCCCTTGCCCATGGTGGCGAGGATGCCTGCCGGTCCGGCGGCAAACTCCTCGAAGGGCTGTCCCAGCAAGGCCCGTACGATGCGCTGCGAGGCCCGTCCGTCGCCATAGGGATTGATGCGGCGCGCGAACGAGGCGCGGTGACCTTCATCGGTCAGCAGGCGGTTCACCTCGGCCACGATGCGCGCGCGCTGCGTGCCCACCAGCAGCACGGTGCCGGCCGATACGGCCTCGGGCCGCTCGGTCACATCGCGCATCACCAGCACGGGCTTGCCCAGGTAGGGTGCTTCCTCCTGCACGCCGCCGGAATCGGTCAGGATGATGCGGGCCCGCTGCATGAACCAGACGAAGTCCACATAGTCCAGCGGATCGATGAGGCGGATGTTGTCCATGCCGCCCAGCGTACGCATGACCACCTCGCGCACGGCAGGATTGAAGTGCACCGGGTAGACGATGAGCAGGTCCGGATGGCGCCGCGCCAGCTCGGCCAGCGCGGCGCAGATGTTCTGGAAGCCTTCGCCGAAGTTCTCGCGCCGGTGGCCCGTGACCAGCAGCAGCGGGCGCTGCGCGTCCACCCAGGGATGGCGCCCGGCAATGTCGCGGGCGAGCTCGGGTCGGGCATCGAGCCGGTCGCACAGCGTGGCCAGCGCATCGATGACGGTATTGCCGGTCACGGCGATGCGGCCCTGCAGGTTCTCGCGCAGCAGGTTGGCACGCGACGTGGGCGTGGGCGCGAACATCCACTGGCTGACCACATCGACCACGCGGCGGTTCATTTCCTCGGGAAAGGGCTGGGCCAGATCCCCCGTGCGCAGGCCGGCTTCCACATGGCCCACGGGAATGCGCCGGTGAAATGCTGCCAGCGCACAGGCCGTGGCCGTGCTGGTGTCGCCGTGCACGAGCACGTAGTCGGGCTTTTCCTGCTCCAGCACGCCGTCGGCGCCCGCCACCACGCGGGAGAACAGGCCGTTGAGTGTCTGGCTGGGTTGCATGACGGCCAGGTCGTGCCGGGCCTGCAGGCCGAACAGCTCCATCACCTGGTCCAGCATCTGGCGATGCTGGCCCGTCACGCACACCACGCTTTCGATGCCGCGCGTCTGCGACAGGGCCGTCACCAGCGGCGCCATCTTGATGGCCTCGGGACGGGTCCCGAAGAACGAAAGAATTTTCATGCCAACCCCTTTGCGTCTTCTTGTGCTCTTCGCTCCTGCGTTGTTCTGGTGCTCCGCGCCCGGAGAGCGGGGGCCGTCTCAGTCCGAGGGCGGGCCGGGCAGGCTGCAAGGCGGTGTGGAATATACGTCGGGTTTTTGGCTTTTTCGATCGGCTTGGCGTCTCTGATTGAAAACTATCGTCAATTGAGTGAAATTGACGGAAATTAAGAGGACTTGAAGGGATTTTGTGACATTGCTTTCCATTTGGAACCTCCGTCGGATCTCTCACCCTGCAAGCCTCTTGCGGCTGGGCCTGAATGCTTGTTCGCGCCGCGCTGCGGTTGCACAAAGCTGCGCGCCTGGGTGCTTTGTTGCAGCTAGTACATCACTGAAACAAGGCGGTGCCTGTCGGACACCTGCGTATTGCATGCCCAGGCAGGGGTCTGCGCAAGGCTTGAGGGGCAGGTACAGCCTGTGACTTTCCCTGATGCGCTGACGGCCTGCCGGGTGGATGCGACGCGAGGCTGCGCAGGGCAGGACCCGGGTCGAATGCAGGCCCGGAAACGAAAACGGGCCCCGTGTAGGGGCCCGTTTTGCTGGGTGTATGGCGGAGAGGGCGGGATTCGAACCCGCGGTGGGGATTAGCCCACACACGCTTTCCAGGCGTGCGACTTAAACCGCTCATCCACCTCTCCGAAGCCCTCGATTGTAGCAGTGATTTCGGGCGTCCACGGTAAGAAACTGGTGCCGGCTGCGCTGGCCCGTGCGGCGATGGTTGCTCCACTCAGGGCCTGCAGTGCAACCGTGGCAATGCCGGGTGTTGCCTGTCCGGGCGCGGACAGGCGGGTAGTGACGGCAGGCAATACCGTGACATGGGACGGATTTGCGATGGGTTCAATGCATGCGCCTGGTGTCATCCACTGATTTTCAGGGTGAAAAATGTAATGGAGTTCGTGTAAATGGAAGGTGCCGGAATGCGGTGTGAATCTCCGGTGCGGCCCGTCCATCTGTGGCGACATTTTTCATGTGTACAAGATGGTATTTTCATTGTCCATCTGTGTTGGTGCAAGCTATTGATATTGTTGAGGTTTCTTGAAAAAACACCGCCAATGAATCGGTATTTGCACGGGGTCCGGAGGGAATGCAGAGGACGAATTACCTTCATGCGGCGTTGGATGCATTTTGCAACAGACATCGAATGGGAGCTTGTGGAAAATGCCTGCGCCGATGAAATGCAGCAGTAACGGATTTCCGTCTGGCAAATCATAGGAACTCGCTATCACCATGGCTTTCCACTCAATGCGCGCCGATTCTTCATTTCGCCAGACGCCGGTATTGCCCGCACTGGCCTTCGGGCTTGTGGCGCTGCTGGGTACGACGGCGTTCGCTGCCGGGCTGCAGCGGCAGGTGCTGGAAAGCCTGCCGTCCGGCACGGCCAAGGGGGCGCCTGCCTATGAGTTGTCCCTGCCTGCCTGCACGGCGTCGGCCTGTCCCTTCGAACTGAGGCTGGTGCGTGCCGGTATGGAGCAAGGCAAGCCAGCGGCGCTGGCCTGGCCTGCTTCAAGAGGGCAGGCCCAGCTGGCGCCATCCGATCCGCTGTACGGCGTGGGAGATCCCTTGTCCGAGGCCGCGCAGCGCACGCGCGTCTGGACGACCGGCGAGGAAGAAGGCACGGTCACCGCTGCGGCGCGGACCTTGCGCCTGCCCGGCGTGCAAGGCGGGGCGCGCGCCTTGCTGGTCACGCAGATGGGCGGCTTCGACCATCCCAAGCGCCGCCATGCGCTCTATGTCGCCACGGCCCAGGGACCGCATCTGGCCTGGCAGTACGAAGAGCCTCCGGGCAGCTACCAAAGCTGGGTGCTGGCGCCCACGGGCCGGATCCCGGTGCTGCTGGTGCGCTATGACTCACCGCAGGACGACGCCCCCGACCAGATCGAGACCCGCAGCCTGCGCTGGAACGCAGGCCGGCAGGCGTTTGCCGAACAGGCATCGGCGCCGCCGGCTGCCGTGCAGGCCGTGGTGGCTGCGCGCTATGCCGGCGTGGCCGCCGCGCGTGCGGCGCGCGCGCAGCAGGCCGACTGCCTGGGCGGCTATGCCGTGGTGCTCACACGCCCCGCAGGAGCTGCGCCGCATCACGCCCTGGTGCAGGTGGCCGCGGATATGGCACAGGCGCATGCCGAATCGCTGCGGCTGCGTGCCTGCTCGGCCAGGCTGCAGCCGCGCACGGTGCCTTTGGCGCATCTGCTGCCGAAGGCGGAACAGGCGCCCGGCCGGAAACCTGAACGCAAGACCGATCCCGCCCGCTGAGCCCGTGCAGCGCGTGACACCGACAACCGCAAAGAGGGAAGACACATGCCAGACATCAAGGACAGCGTAGGCGAGGGCGGCAGCAACCAGGTCCATGACGTGGCCCTGCTGCAGGCCATGCTGCGCGTGGTGAAGGACGCCAAGAATGCACCCTATCTGGGCGTGGACTACGACGGCAGCTACGGCGCGCAGACGCGCGCCGCGCTGGAGCGTTTCCAGAACGACCACAAGCTGGCGGCGGCCAAGGCCGCGCCCGGCCAGCCGCAGGCCGGTGGCGCCAAGGAGGCACTGGGCCTGGCGGCAGCCGGTGGCGCCACGGTGGCCAAGCTCAGCGCCATGCTGCCTGCATCGCACCAGAACATGCGCTCCGCGAACAACTCCAAGACGGTGTATATCGAGGCCAAGGCCCAGGATGCGGCCACCAGCAAGGCCGCCATTGCCAACGATGCGGAGTACGAGCCCACCTTCCGCGCCAAGCTGGCCAGCCTGGTGCAGCAGATGTACGACACGCACAAGATCGCGCTGTGGATCACGCCCACCGGCCGCCGCCGCACCTTTGCCCAGCAGGCGGCAGAGACCCAGACCAAGGCCGGCCCCGGCGAGAGCAACCACAACTTCGGCCGGGCGGCCGACATCGGCTTCAAGCGCTTCCAGTGGGTCAAGGGCGACGGCAGCATCGTCACCGATGCCGACTGGCTCAACCAGCTGCATACCGCCAAAGCGGCCGATGCCGCGCGCTGGTGGGATGAGCGCGACCGCCTGGCCGCCAAGCAGGGCCTGCTGCCGCTGAAGTTCGAGCGCGTGCACCTGCAGGCCTTCGCCCAGGAAGGCGTGAGCAACCAGCGCTCGCTGGCCAAGCTGCTCAATGCCGTTTCGCAGAACAACATGCGCTGGAAATCCGCCTACCAGGCCGACCTGCAGTCCCAGGGCAAGCACTGGGTCACCGTGGGTTCGGCCAAGTCCATCTGGGCCGGAACGGCCTCCGTGACCAAGGCCGATCTGGCCAAGGCCCGCACCCTGGCCACGGGCAAGCAGGTGAAGGAAACGCAGATCACCCAGGACGAGGTGGCCGCCATGCGCCGCATGCTCAAGGCCGATTTCGAGCAGGCCGACCTGAACTGGTCCAAGTGGGCACCCGTGCCCTGAGCCCGGCCGGACGTCTGCCGCCTGCCGCGCGGGCAGGCGCCACTGCCGTGCATCTCCCGGAGAAAGCATCTTGAGAACCGACTATTCGAAGGGCGAGGCCGCGCTGCGCGTGCCCTTGCCCCTGTCCATGTCCATGCCCGTTTCCCTGTCCCTTGCCGCCTCTGCCGGTGCGCCCACCGGGCCGCCCGCTGCGGTCCGTGCGCCGCAGGACGTGCTGTCCGGTGTGCGCGTCGCCTCGCAACTGCTGCAGGACTTTCGGCCCATCACCGAAAGCATCGAGTGGGAGCTGGGCCATCTGCATTGGGCGCAGGCGGGCCTGTTGACCTTTGCCGAGAACGAGGTGCCCTACGTGGTCAACAACAGCGGCCGTCTCTCCGAAGATGCGGCGGCCCTGCTGTTCCATCACTGCGCGGACACGGCGCCGCAGGGCACGATTGCCGTGCTGGAGCTGGGCGCGGGCTGCGGCCTGTTTGCGCGCATGTTCCTGCAGGCCTTCCGGCACCTGTGCCAGCAGGAAGGGCGTGATTTCGACCAGCGGCTGGTCTGCTACGTGACAGATGGCTCGCCGCGCACCGTTGCGCAGTGGCACGAGCGCGGCCTGTTTGCCGAGTTTGGCGGCCAGGTCGTGGCAGGCTGCTGCGACGCCATGCATCCCGAGGCCGTTCGGCTGCACGACGGCAGCACGGTGCCGCTGCCGCCGCTGCATGCCGTGTTCTGCAACTACGTGCTGGATGTGCTGCCCGCCACCGTCGTGCGGCGCCGGAACGGCGGGCCGGTGCAGGAGCTGCGCATACGCACCCGCCTGACGGACGATGCCCAGCTCGTGCGCCAGTACACCGCGCTGTCGCCGCATGAGATCCGCGCCCTGGTGGATCACGCGGATGCGGCCGAGCGCGCGCGCCTGCTGCCCCTGGTGGGCCTGTTCGAGCAGGAGACGGGATTTTTCGACTGCGGCGACGCGGCACTGTCGCCCTGGGTGGATGCCGCCCTGTCCGTCAGCCAGGACGCGACACGCCTGCTGGTCAACCACGGCGCCTTCGGCGCGCTGCAGACGCTGCAGCAGCGGCTGGCGCCCAAGGGCCTGGTGCTCATCAACGACTACGGCGCCTGCACGCCCGAGGCGGCGGCCCAGTCGGGCGCCTCCCAGCGCTTTGGCCGCACCAGCGCCATCGGCCTGAACTTCCCGCTGCTGGCGCAATTGTTCGGGCGCGAGGGCTGGCAGGTGCTGGCGCCTCCGGGCGATGCGCAAAGGGCCATCCATGCGCGGCTGCTGATCGGCGAGGGCTGCGAGCGCACGGCGGCCGCCTTTCTCAACCGCTTCAGCGCCGACGCGCAGCAGTTCTTCGAGGCCCCGGCCCATGAGGCCCGCACGCACCTGGAGTCGGGCCGGCAGGACGCCGCGCTGGAAAGCTACCGCCAGGCCATCACCCGCAGCCCGCGCGACTGGCGCCTGCTGGGCGAGGTGGCGGAGTTCGTGGGGCTGCAGCTGCGGGACTTTGCGGCAGGCATCGAGCTGGCGCGCAGCGCGCTGGAGCTCAACCCCTGGCTCAGCACCTGGCTGTGGAACGTGCTGGGCGACTGCCTGTTCTGCCAGGAGCAGTTTGCTGCCGCGCATGACGCCTACCTGCAGGCCGAGCGCATAGACCCGCGCGATGCCCGCACCCAGCTCAACCTGGCCTACACCTGGCAGCAGTGCGGCGACCCGGGGCGCGCGCTCGCCTGCATCGCCCAGGGCCTGGCGGGAGATGCCCATGGCGTGCACACGCAGCGCCTGATGGAAAAGCAGCAGCAGATCCTGGCGCAGATCGCTGCCCTGCGTGCCTCGCAGCAGCAGCGGCTGGCGCAGCGCGCGGCGCGTCTGCAGGCCGGGGCATAGGCCAGGACATAGGCTGGCAGGCCCGCCAACGGCCCGGCCTGCCAGCTTCAGTGCTGGCGGCCGGCCAGCCGCACGCCCAGCGCTGCCGCCGATGCCGCGCAGGCCAGGGCCACCACGCCGCCCCAGCCCCATTGCGCCAGGGCCAGCGCGCCCAGCGCGGAGCCCGAGGCCATGCCGATGAACACGCCCGTGAACAGCAGCGCATTGAGCCGGCTGCGCGCCGCAGGCTCCAGGCCATACACCAGGGTCTGGTGCGCCACCAGCGTGGCCTGGATGCCGAAGTCGAAACCGATGGCGCTGGCCACCAGCAGTGGCAGCTGTGCGCCGGCCGGCAGCCAGGGCGACAGTGCCAGCACGGCGAACGATGCCAGGGCCAGGCCCGCACCCAGGCAGGTCACGCGCTGCGGGCCGCTGCGGTCGGCCAGCCGGCCTGCCAGCGGGGCGGCCAGTGCACCGGCCGCACCCGCCAGGCCCAGGGCGCCGGCAGCGGCGCTGCCCATGTGGAACTGCTGGTGCAGCATCACGGCCAGCGTGGACCAGAACGCGCTGAAGGCCACCGACAGCAGGCCCTGTGCCAGTGCCGCGCGGCGCAGCGCAGGCTGGCTGCGCCACAGCTGCACCATGGAGCCCAGCAGCGCGCCATAGCCCAGTTGCGTGGTGGGTTTGAAACTGGGCAGCCCGCGCCACAGGGCCACCCCCAGCAGTGCCATGGCAGCGGCGGCCAGCAGGTAGACGCTGCGCCAGCCCCCATGCTCGGCCAGCAGGCCGCTGACCACGCGCGACAGCAAGATGCCCAGCAGCAGCCCCGTCATCACCGTGCCCACCACCTTGCCGCGCTGGTGCTCGGGCGCCAGCGTGGCGGCGGCCGGCACCACGTCCTGCGCCAGGGTGGCGGCCAGGCCCACGGCCAGGCTGGCAGCCAGCAGCGGCGCCAGGTCCGGAGCCAGCCCGCTGGCCAGCAGGGCCAGCATCAGCGCGGCGGTCTTGGCCAGGATGATGCGCCGGCGGTCCATGCGGTCGCCCAGCGGTGCCAGCAGCAAAATGCCCAGCGCATAGCCCAGCTGGGTCAGCGTGGGCACAAAGCCCACGGCGCGTTCGCCTGCGCCCAGGTCGGGGCCGAGCACCCCCAGCATGGGCTGGCTGTAGTAGAGCGAGGCCACGCCCACGCCCGCCGTGGTCGCCATCAGCAGCACCAGCGATGCCGGCACGCCGGCAGCCTGCGCGCCCGCAGCGGTTTGCATATGCGTAGATTGAATAGAAGACATGTTGAGGCGCCTGTCAGGCGCAGTTGAAAAGCGATGGCCGTAGTGTGGTGCGGCGCAGTACACCACGGTAGTGGCTGCGCCTGCAGAATCGATATACGCTTGGCGTATGACCCTTGCCGACCTTCCCCTGCCTTCTGGCGCTGACCGCATCGAGCTGCTGCAGACCTTTGTGCGCATCGTCGAAAGCGGCAGTCTTTCGGCCGCTGCGCAGCAGATGTCCACCACCCAGCCCACGGTCAGCCGGCGCCTGCAGACGCTGGAGCGCGCGCTGGGCCTGCGCCTGCTGCGGCGCTCCACCCACGCCATGGCGCTGACCGACGACGGCCAGCGCTGCCTGGAGCATGCGCGCGAGCTGCTGGAGGCATGGCACGCGCTGGAGTCCGACCTGCGCGGCGCCCAGGACACGCCGCGCGGCCTGCTGCGCGTGGTCGCGCCCCACGCCTTTGGCCAGGACCAGCTCATGGCGCCGCTGCTGGCGTTTCTGGACCGCCATCCGGCCGTCAAGGTCGAATGGCTGCTGCATGACCGCCAGCCGGACTTCATTGCCGAAGGCATCGACTGCGCCGTGCAGGTGGGCGCCGTGGTTGATCCATCGGTGGTCGCGCTGCGCGTGGCCGAGGTGCCGCGCATTGCCGTGGCCGCGCCTGCCTTGCTGGGGCAGGGCAGCGTGCCCCAGCACCCGCGCGAGCTGCAGGGGCTGCCCTGGATTGCGCTGCGCACTTTCTACCAGCGCGAGCTGGAACTGCACCGCGTGGGCGATGAGCGGGTGTGCAAATCCTGGCGCCTGCAGTTCGAGCCCCGGCTCAGCACCGACAGCCTTTATGCGCTGCGCAACGCCGCCCTGGGCGGGCTGGGTGCGGCCCTGGCCTCGGCCTGGATCGTGCGCGACGATCTGGAGGCGGGCCGCCTGGTGCATCTGGCGCCCGACTGGCAGGCGGCGCCGCTGCCCGTGCATCTGGTCTACCCACCCGCGCGCCACCAGCCGGCGCGGCTGCGCGCCTTCATTGCGGCCATGCGGGAAGTCATGCCGGGCCTGACGGGAATGCGCGCGCCGCTTCCCTGAGTTGCTTGCTGCATCGTGTCCGCCCACGGCACCAGCCCCGACCTGAACCTGCCCGGTGCGCCGCGCAGTGTGATGTTGGCGCTGCGGCACAGCTTCTGAGGCTGCGCCCGGCATGGCCCCGGGCTTCTCCAAAAGACAAAGGCCCACGCGAGTGGGCCTTTGTCTATCCGGGCGTTGCCGTCTACTCGGTCGCCTTCTTCAGCGATTCCTTGGCGTTCTCTGCCGACTGCTTGGAGCGCTTGTTGTGGTAGTCCGACTTGACGTTGTTCACGGCCTTGCCGACCGGCCCGCTGTCCTTGGCCTTGGCGTCGGCCTGCTTTTCCTTCACCTTGTGGTCTGCAGCGTCGGCGGCTTCGGAGGCGGCCTTGCCCACCTGGGCATGGACGGGTGACAGGGCAGCGGCAGCTGCGAAGGAAATGGCGGTGGCAAGCAGCAGTTTCTTCATGGAATGCAATGTCCTGTGATGAGATGGCTGCATGGTGCGCCGGACCGCCGAGGCAACCGTGTAGGAGCAGGGCTTTGCACGGCGCGGGCGCTGCGGCCCACTCGCAGAAGGGCCGCCGACGGCAGCTTGCTTCAGTGTCCGACATGGTGCCGCCGGCCGAGCTTCTAGCCTTGAGCCAACCCCGTCACAACAAGGACCCCCCCATGATCACAGCCGAACCTACCATGACCAATCTCTTCGACCAGCTGGGTCTGGACTCCAGCCCGGAGGGCATCAAGCAGTTCATCCTCTCGCACCGGCTGGAAAAGGACACGCTGCTGGTGGATGCACCGTTCTGGACCGACGCGCAACGTGCCCTGTTCTCGCAGCAGTGGCATGCCGATGCGACCTGGGCGCTGGTGGTGGACCAGCTCAGCGAGGCCTTGCATGCCGAGCCGGACCTCCAGGCTGCGCCTTCGCCCGCAATTGCCGGGCACGAGCAGGAGGCTCGTCCCTGATCCTGTGATGCAACCGCTTGCGATGAACCCGTGGTGCTTACAATTTTTCCGGCTCGTTCAACCCATTTGCCTACGGAGTCGTTCACATGCTGACCTCGACTGGTCTGGCGCCGGCCCCTGCAGGCTCCGACGCACAACTCCCCCTTGATCCGGGTCTTGCTGCTTTGGAGGCCTTTCCGGACGCAGTCTTCGTCGTCGGACTCGATGGACGCCTGGCGCGCTGCAACCGCCATGCGTTGAGCCTGCTGGAGCATTCCGGCGATGCCCTGGAGGGCAGTGTTTTCGAGGACCGCTTCGTCGCCAGCAGCGGGCGCGCAGGCTGGTTCAACAGCCAGTGCGAGCCCGCCGGCGCCGCACGGCAGGCCAGACTCTGGCCCTTGCTGACCTGCACGGGACGCGAGCGGCCCGTGGCCTCATGCAGCTCGCGCGTACGGCTCGGCGATGGCAGCCTGGCCCTGCTGCTGAGTGTGCGCGAGGCGGATGCACCCCCGTCCGGGGCATCGCAGGCTCTGGCTGTGCCTTCCCGGTCCAGCCCTCTTTCCAGCGCCGAGCGCAGCTTTGCCTTGCTGGTGCAGAGCGTGACCGACTGTGCGATCTACATGCTGGATCCCGAGGGCCGCATCGTCAGCTGGAACCTGGGTGCCAAGCGCATCAAGGGCTATGAAGAGGACGAGGTCCTCCATACCCATTTCTCGCGCTTTTACACACCAGAGGACCAGCAGGCGGGGCTGCCACAGGCGGGACTGCGCACGGCCGTCAGCACCGGCCGCATGGAGGCCGAAGGCCTGCGCGTGCGCAAGGACGGCTCGCGTTTTTGGGCATCGGTCGTGATCGATGCCATCTACGACGAGGGCCAGCTGATCGGTTTTGCCAAGGTCACGCGTGATGTGACGGAGCGCAAGGCTGCCGAGGCCCAGCTGCGCCAGGCCTTGAAGATGGAGGCCATCGGCCGCTTCACGGGCGGGGTGGCCCATGATTTCAACAATCTGCTGATGGCCGTGCTCAGCAGCCTGGAACTGCTGCGCAAGCGCATGCCGCCCGACGATCGCCTGCGTTCGCTGGTGGAGATCGCCACGCGCGGCGCACAGCGCGGTGCCTCGCTGACCCAGCGCATGATGGCCTTTGCGCGGCAGCAGGAATTGAAGACGCAGGCCGTGGACGTCGCTGTGCTGCTGACCGGGATGCAAGGCCTGCTGCAGCAGACGGCTGGCCCGCATATCTTTCTGAAGATGGCCCTGGCCTCAGACCTGCCGCGCATCGCCACCGACCCCAGCCAGTTCGAGAGCAGCATCCTCAGCCTGGTTGCCAATGCGCGCGATGCCATGCCGGGCGGCGGCGTCATCAAGATCACGGCGGCCGTGGAAACCACGCTGCCGCGCCAGCTTGCGGGCCTGGCCTCGGGCTCGTATGTCTGCGTGCGCGTGGTGGACACCGGCGAGGGCATGGACGAACAGACACTCTCGCATGTGGTCGAGCCCTTCTTCACCACCAAGGGCGTGGGCAAGGGCACCGGCCTGGGCCTGGCCATGGTGGACGGGCTGGTGGCCCAGTCCGGCGGCAAGCTCGTGCTGCACAGCGCCCTGGGCAGCGGCACCACGGTGGAGATGTGGATGCCCGTCTCCAAGGACGAAAGCACGGCCTGCCATCTGGGCGGGCAAAGCGTGCAGGACGTGGGGCCCCTGGATGTGCTGCTGGTGGATGACGACCCGCTGGTGAGGGCCAATGCCTCGGCCCTGCTGGAAGACCTGGGCCACCGCGTCACGACCCTGGGCGCCGGGCAGGAGGCCATCGACCTGCTTGCGCGGCAGGCTCGCTTCGACGTGGTCATCTCCGACTACGCCATGCCCGGCATGAACGGCGTGGAGCTGGCCCGGCATATTGCAGCGCGATACCCGGGCCTGAACTTCATCCTGGCCAGCGGCTTTGCCGACATACCGGCGCTGCCACCAGGAATGACGCGGCTGGCCAAGCCCTATTCGCAGGACGATCTACGCCAGCTGCTGCTTCAGTTGGTGAGGGCGTGAGCACCCATGGAGATGGCCTGCGAAGAGTTTTCACAAGCCATCACATCAAGATGGCAGGGTGGAAACAATGGCGCGATTGGCCTGTAAGTGGGCTTCAATCGACGCCAATTGCGCGTCGTAATCACTGATGACTTGCGCGGGGGTACTTCGCGGCATCCTTGTTTTTAGAAAAACAAGAGCGGGTATGACGATCAAGGAAAGCATCCACGCCAACGTGAGCGCAGTGTTGATGGCAGGCATCTTGATCTGGTTTATCGCCGTAGGACCCGCAAGAAGCAGGACGAGGAAGCTGATGCCGGTCAGCTTCAACCTTCGGCCACGTGCGTGTGCACGCTTCTTTTGATGGGCTTCCAACGCTTGTGCACGTAGCGCCAGAATCTGCTGCTTTTCTTGCGTCAGCCTTGGAATGGCCAGTTCTGCCGCTGTGCGATCTGTGCCCCGTTGGATTGCGTGAAGGGAGTGTTCCACCTTTTTCAGTGAAATGATCCCGCCTTGACGTTCAAGAATTTGGGCGCTTCCGCAATGCGCGCAGATGAAGCGTTCCGTATCACCTCCAATCTCCAGTGGAGCGGAGCAATTGGCACAAGACAAGCTGTATATCGGCAAGCCACTCTCCCGTTTTTCTGGGGCAATCCAAAGCCAAAGCTGCCCATACATGCCAAGTCACCCGGCCGTATTCATTGCTTCGCCCATGGGCAGCGAGCCGAGCAGTGTAGCGCTGAATGCGGCGGGTTTGACGAGGCTGCATGCGCAGCCAGACCTGCTCCAGTTGTTGCAGCCGTGGGGGAGGGCTCAGACACCTGCCTTCTCGAACAGCCGGCGCAATACCTGCATGGGCAGGAACCTGACCTTTCGCCGTTTCAGTTCCCTCCGGAACAGGCGCTCGCGTTCAATGAAGTTGATCTTGGGTTTCATCTTTTTTTGGGGCTGCAATGGACGAAACGCGTCAATCTACTGGTGAACGCCGTAGCTCCTGTAACACCGTGTCAGCGATGCTTCGGTATTGCCGGTTGCCGCTCGGCCCTAGGGCCCGCGCCATTGGGCATGCCGCACGCCCAGCTGCAGCTGCTGGATGCGCCGGTGGATGGTGGAGCGGCTGACGCCGAGCTGGCGCGCCGCCTCGGAGACATTGCCCTGGCATTGCGCAAGCAGCTGTTCCAGCGCCTGCGCGGCGGGCTCGCCGGCATTGCCAGCCAAGGCGGTGCGCGCTGGTGCGCGGTGCAGCGCATCGTGCAGGTTGTCAGGCAGGTGGTCGGGCTCGATGGTGCCGTCGCCATCGTGGCCACACAGGGCTGCGGCGTAGCGCAGCGCGTACAGCAGGTCTTCCCGGAAGCTGCCACGCCGCACCAGCTCGGCCAGCGGCTGGTGCGAGGCCGAGATGAAGCGCACCGCCACCGCCCGTGGCGCGCGCGCCCAAGGGAGTGATTTCGGATTCGGACAGCACCCGCAGCAGCTTGGCCTGCAGGGCCAGGGGCATGTCGCCGATCTCGTCAAGGAACAGCGTGCCCTCGTGTGCCGCAGCAATCAGCCCTTCGCGGCCCTTGCTGGCGCCGCCGGTCCAGGTGCCGGGCAGATAGCCGAACAGCTCGCTCTCCAGCAGTGCCTCGGGAATGGCTGCGCAGTTACCTGCAGCAAGTTCATCACCTGCGGTAAGGCCGAATAGTCGCCATGGGGCGGCTGTGCCGCCCGCCAACCCAGCCTTGCAAAACAGAAAGTTCAATCATGAAAGCAGCACGTTTCCACGACCGGGGCGACATCCGCATCGAGGACATCCCCGAACCCGTGGTGGAGCCCGGCACCGTGGGCATCGAGGTGGCCTGGTGCGGCATCTGCGGCACGGATCTGCATGAGTTCATGGAAGGGCCGATCTTCATCCCGCCCTGCGGCCACCCGCATCCCATCTCGGGCGAGTCCGCATCCATCACCATGGGGCATGAGTTCTCGGGCGTGGTGGCGGGCTGTCCGAGCGGATTGCCGTCAAGCGCCGCTGGGTGCATCCCATCTCCGATGCCATTCCACTGGACCAGGCCGCGCTGATCGAGCCGCTGTCCGTGGGCCACCATGCCTACACCCGCAGCGGAGCGAAGGCCGGCGATGTGGCACTGGTGGGCGGCGCCGGCCCCATCGGCCTGCTGCTGTCGGCCATCCTCAAGGCCAAGGGCCTGACCGTCGTCATCACCGAGCTCAGTGCCAAACGCAAGCAAAAGGCGCGTGAATCGGGCGTGGCCGATCACATCCTGGACCCCTCCGAGGTGGACGTGGTGGCCGAGGTGATGAAGCTCACCGGCGGCAAGGGCGTGGATGTGTCGTTCGAACGTGCACAGCGTGGTCATGAAGCAGCTGGACGTGCGCGGCACCATTGCTTACTGCAACGACCACCAGGAAACCATCAAGCTGGTCGAGGAGGGCTCGATCAACCTCGAGCCCTTCATCACCCAGTGCATCCAGCTCGATGACCTGATGCCTGCCTTGTGGTCACGCTGCGCAAAGAAAAAAGCCCTTGATTGAATCAATCAAGGGCTTAGATCATTTTGGCGGAGAGGGCGGGATTCGAACCCGCGGTGGGGATTAGCCCACACACGCTTTCCAGGCGTGCGACTTAAACCGCTCATCCACCTCTCCGAAGACCGCGATTCTAGCATCGATTTTTTGGGGTGGCCGCGAAGTTTCCTGCATGCGTGATCGATATGCCCTGGACGGCTGGCGCTTCGGGCATGGCCCGTGCCTGCGCCTGCAGCCAGTTGCAGAAGATGTCGAGCCGGGTCTGCACCGCAGTGCTGCGGCGCAGCGCCAGGTAGCGGTAGCCGGAGGCCGTGAAGCCGAAGGGCGCCAGCAGGCGACCGGCCTGCACGTCGTCCATCACCAGGTGCCAGGGGGCGACGGCCGCGCCCAGGCCGCGCAGCGCCGCTTCCAGCGTGAAGTAGTAGTGCTCGTAGACGGGGCCGGCCGCTGCGGGCGGGGCCATGTCCATGGAGGCGGCCCACAGGTCCCAGGCGTTGCGCCGGCCGCGTGTGTGCAGCAAGGGGAGGCTGGCCAGGTCTTCAGGTTGCTGGAGGCGTCCTGCCATGGCCGGGGACATCACCGGGCCCAGGTATTCGGCGAAAAGAGGCAGGGACGTCTCGTTGTCTGCAAGGGCCTCGCCGCTGTCGTGCGTGATGGCCGTGATGAGCAGGTCGCAGCCTTCGCGTGCAGCGTCGGTGCCGGTGTCGGTGGTGCGCAGGCGCACCTCGATGCCGGGGTGGTGCGCGTGAAAGTCGAACAGCCGGGGGATCAGCCATTTGACGGTGAAGGTGCTGAAGCAGGCCACGTCCAGAGGGCCTTCGTGGGCGTCGCCCAGGCTGCGCACCGCCTCATGGATCTGCTCGAAGGCCTGGGTCAGCGCCGGCTGCAGGGTGCGCGCTGCCGCGGTGAGCGTGGGGCGGGCCTTGGTGCCTGCGAACAGCGGCAGGCCCAGGTGCTGCTCCAGCTGCCTGACCTGGCGGCTGACGGCGCCGGGCGAGACGCACAGCTCGTCCGCCGCCGCCGTCATGCGGCCCAGGCGTGCGGCGGCTTCAAAGGCGCGCAGGGCGGCCAGCGGGGGCAGGCGGCGGGTCATGGGTCGGGTCATGGGTCGGGTCACGGGGCGGGTGGAGGCTATGTGAGTTCCAGGTACATAGAACCGGCCGAATCATCGCTTTTCAGGCCATGGGCCGGTCGGTAGATTTGCCGCTTCGGCTGGCAATCCTGCGTGGATTCTGGCCGGACTTTCCATCTCCATTCGATCCCAAAGCACATAGCACCATGCCCTTCGTCCACACCTATCTGCCCCAGTCCACCTCCACTTCCCAGCGCGATGCCGTCGTGCAGGGCATTCACCGGGCCCTGGTGGAGGGCATCGGCATGCCCGAGGACGAACTGTTCAACATGGTGCATCCGTACGCTCCCGGGCAGTTCGCGTTCAGCCGCAGTTTCAACGGGATGGCGCGTTCGGATGCGGTGGTGGTGGTCGAGATCACCATGCGGCGCGGGCGCAGCGATGCGATGAAGAAGGCCTTGTATGCGGCCATTGCGCGCAATCTGCATGAAGGGGCGGGGGTTGCGCCGGCCGACGTGTTCATCTTCATGCATGAGAACGACTACTCGGACTGGTCCGTGGGCCACGGGCGCTTCGCCATGGGCCTGGTGCAGCAGGTGGGCGCACCCGCCTGATCCGCACAACACCGCTGCAATGAAAAACGGGCCGCGATGGCCCGTTGTTCATGGCGTGGCGGCGGCTCTCAGCTGGTGCGCTGGCCGGTCTGGATCATCTTCATGGCCGAGGTGATCAGGCTGGAGACTTCGGTCATGTTGCTGGGCACGATCAGCGTGGTGGTGGCGTCAGAGGCGACCTGGCCATAGGCCTCGACGGCCTTTTCGGCGACCTTGAGCTGCACGGCCTGCTCGCCACCGGGCTGGCGGATGGCGTTGGCCACGCGTTCGATGGCCTGGGCCGTGGCGTCTGCGACCGCCTTGATGGATTCGGCCTCGCCCTGGGCCTTGTTGATGACGGCCTGCTTCTCGCCTTCGGAGCGGGCGATGAAGGCTTCGCGCTCGCCCGTGGCGATGTTGATCTGTTCCTGGCGGCGGCCTTCGGAGGCTGCGATCAGGGCGCGCTTTTCGCGCTCGGCCGTGATCTGGGCCTGCATGGAGCGCAGGATTTCGGCCGGCGGCGTCAGGTCCTTGATTTCATAGCGCAGCACCTTCACGCCCCAGTTGAGCGCGGCCTCGTCGATGGCGGAGACCACCTGGGCGTTGATCATGTCGCGCTCCTCGAAGGTCTTGTCCAGTTCGAGCTTGCCGATCACGGAACGCAGCGAGGTCTGGGCCAGCTGGGTGACGGCCATGATGTAGTTGGACGAGCCGTAGCTGGCGCGCATGGGATCGGTGACCTGGAAGTAGAGGATGCCATCCACCTGCAGCTGGGTGTTGTCGCGCGTGATGCAGACCTGGCTGGGCACGTCCAGCGGGATTTCCTTGAGGCTGTGCTTGTAGGCCACGCGGTCCACGAAGGGCACGAGGAAGTTCAGGCCGGGCGTGAGCGTGCCGGCGTACTTGCCGAGGCGTTCCTTGACCCAGGCGTGCTGCTGGGGCACGACCTTGATGGACCGTGCGATGAAGATGGCCGCGATGACCAGAATGACGATGGCGATTTCCATGGTGTCTCCAGGCCCCGGAGGGGCGTTCGGTGAAACAAGAGGGCGGCGGGACGGCTGGCGGATGGTGCCTGCCACTATGCCCGATGCAGATGCCCGCGCCGTGAAGCGCGGGCGTGGGGATGGGCAATCAGAGTTTGTCCACCAGCAGCCGGTTGCCGACGACCTCGGCCACGCGGTGCATGCCGGCAGAGGGCAGGTTGCCCGGACGGCTGATCACGGTCCATTGGGCTCCGCGGTAGCGGACCTGGGCCGTGCCGTCGGAGTTCCATTGCTCGACCATGACGGATTCGCCGACATCGAGGTTGACGTCGCGGTTGCTGGAGGCGGGCTGGCGGCTGGGCAGGCGCCGGCGCACCAGGTAGCAGGCCAGTACGAAGGCGCTGCCGAGCACGGCGGCAATGACGAGCTGGGCAATGGGCGCCAGGCCCATGTGGGCGCACAGCGCGCCGACGATGGCGCCCAGTGCCAGCATCAGCAGATAGAAGCTGCCGGTCAGCAATTCGGCGATGACCAATGCGCCGGCGACGAGCCACCAGATGGTGGAATATTCCATTCCCAGACTCCCTGTTTATGACGGTTGCTTGTGTTTAGTGCACCACATTCTGGGTGAAAAGCCGCACGCTTCAAAGGCGCAATAAGGATATTCCTTACACTTCGCGCCTGTTTCGTTTTTTAGGCCCGCTCAGGTTACGGAGGCTGCCCCCATGAAGTTTCGCTTTCCCATCGTCATCATCGACGAGGACTACCGTTCCGAGAACACCTCGGGCCTGGGCATCCGCGCCCTGGCACAGGCCATCGAGCAAGAAGGTTTCGAGGTGCTGGGGGTGACCAGCTACGGCGACCTGTCGCAGTTCGCGCAGCAGCAAAGCCGGGCCAGTGCCTTCATCCTGTCCATCGATGACGAGGAGTTCTCGCTGGGTGGCGAAAGCGATCCCGTGATCCACAGCCTGCGCAGCTTCATCGGCGAAGTGCGCCGCAAGAACGCCGATGTGCCGATCTACATCTACGGCGAGACCAAGACCAGCCGCCACCTGCCCAACGACATCCTGCGCGAGCTGCACGGCTTCATCCACATGTTCGAGGACACGCCGGAGTTCGTGGCCAAGCACATCATCCGCGAGGCCAAGAGCTACCTGGAAGGCGTGCAGCCGCCGTTCTTCAAGGCGCTGCTGGACTATGCGGAAGACGGCTCCTACAGCTGGCACTGCCCCGGACACTCGGGCGGCGTGGCCTTCCTCAAGAGCCCCGTGGGCCAGATGTACCACCAGTTCTACGGCGAGAACATGCTGCGCGCCGACGTGTGCAACGCGGTGGAGGAACTGGGCCAATTGCTGGACCACAACGGCGCCATCGGCGAGAGCGAGCGCAATGCCGCGCGCATCTTCAATGCCGATCACTGCTACTTCGTGACCAACGGCACGTCCACGTCGAACAAGATCGTCTGGCACCACGCCGTGGCGCCCGGCGACGTGGTCGTGGTGGACCGCAACTGCCACAAGTCCATCCTGCACTCCATCATCATGACGGGTGCGATTCCGGTGTTCCTCAAGCCCACGCGCAACCACTTCGGCATCATCGGCCCGATCCCGCAAAGCGAGTTCTCGGTGGAGTCCATCCAGGCCAAGATCGCGGCCAATCCGCTGCTCAAGGGCGTGGATGCCAAGACGGTCAAGCCCCGCGTGCTGACGCTGACGCAGTCCACCTACGACGGCGTGCTCTACAACACCGAGACCATCAAGAGCATGCTGGACGGCTATGTGGCCAACCTGCACTTCGATGAAGCCTGGCTGCCGCACGCTGCCTTCCACCCGTTCTATGGCAGCTACCACGCCATGGGCAAGAAGCGCGCGCGCCCCAAGCACTCGGTGGTGTATGCCACGCAGTCCATCCACAAGCTGCTGGCCGGCATCAGCCAGGCATCGCATGTGCTGGTGCAGGACAGCCAGACCGAAAAGCTGGACCACCACCTGTTCAACGAGGCGTACCTGATGCACACCTCGACCAGCCCCCAGTACAGCATCATCGCCAGCTGCGACGTGGCCGCCGCGATGATGGAGCCGCCCGGCGGCACGGCCCTGGTGGAAGAGTCGATTCTGGAGGCGCTGGACTTCCGCCGTGCCATGCGCAAGGTCGAAGACGAGTTCGGCGACGACGACTGGTGGTTCGAGGTCTGGGGTCCCGAGAAGCTGGCCGATGAAGGCGTCGGCTCGGCCCAGGACTGGATCATCCGCGGCCAGGACGCGGCGCCCAAGCGCTCCAAGGCCAAGAACGGCAAGGAGTTCGACAACTGGCACGGCTTTGGCGAGCTGGCCGACGGCTTCAACATGCTGGATCCGATCAAGTCCACCATCGTGACGCCGGGCCTGGACCTGGACGGCGATTTCTCGGACACGGGCATCCCGGCCTCCATCGTGACCAAGTACCTGGCCGAGCACGGCGTGGTGGTGGAGAAGACGGGCCTGTACTCGTTCTTCATCATGTTCACCATCGGCATCACCAAGGGCCGCTGGAACACCATGCTGACGGCGCTGCAGCAGTTCAAGGACGACTACGACCGCAACCAGCCGCTGGCACGCATCCTGCCCGAGTTCTGCCAGCAGCACCGCCGCTACGAGCGCATGGGCCTGCGCGACCTGTGCCAGCACGTGCACGAGCTGTACGCCAAGTACGACATCGCCCGCCTGACGACCGAGATGTATCTGTCGGACCTCAAGCCCGCGATGAAGCCCAGCGATGCCTACGCCCACATCGCGCACCGCAAGACCGAGCGCGTGGAGATCGACCACCTGGAAGGCCGCATCACCGTGGGCCTGGTCACGCCGTACCCGCCCGGCATTCCGCTGCTGATCCCCGGCGAGGTGTTCAACCGCAAGATCGTGGATTACCTGCTGTTCGCGCGTGAGTTCGCCAAGGAGTGCCCTGGCTTCGAGACCGACATTCACGGCCTGGTGGAGCTGGAGGACGCAGACGGCGAGGTGCGCTACTACGCCGACTGCGTGGCCCAGGCCGCTCCTGCCCGCAAGGCGCCGGCTGCCGGCAAGTCTGCGGCCGGAAAATCTGCAGCGGCCAAGGCTGCGGCCAAGCCGGCTGCCAAGGCTGCGGCAAAGCCCGCTGCCAAAAAGGCCGTGAAGGCTGCTGCCGTCAAGGCGCCGGCCAAGCGCCCCGCAGCGGCCCGCAAGGCCGGGTCGGCGCCGGAAGTCGGCACGGCTGCCAAGCCGGTGCGTGGCCGCAAGATGGTGCAGGTGGGCGATGATGGCCCCTTCGGCCGCACGATCTGATCGGCTGGCCGGCTGACGACGGCCCGTCAAAAAGGCGCGGTGCCCGCAAGGGGCGCCGCGCCTTTTTTCTTGCCCGCTGTTTGCCGCTCACTCCAGGCGGATCCTGGCATCGCGGATCAGCGCGGCCCAGTCCGTCTGCTCCTTGAGCAGGTACCGGGCCGCGTCCTGCATGCTGCCGCCCAGGGCCGTGCTGCCCTCGGCCTGCAGTTGCTGCTGCACGGCGGGCTGCTGCAGGGCCGCGTTCACGGCGGTATTCATCTTCTGCACGACGGCGGCCGGCGTGCCCTTGGGCGCGACGATCAGCTTCCAGTCCACGGCCTCGAAGCCTGCATAGCCCGACTCGGCCACTGTGGGCACCTCGGGCAGGATGGGCAGGCGCCTGGCCGAGGTCACGGCCAGGGCGCGCAGCTTGCCGCCCTTGAGCAGCGGATAGACGGCCTGGGGCGTGCCGAACATGTAGTGCGTCTGCTTGCCCAGCAGGTCGGTCACGGCCGGCGCTGCGCCCTTGTAGGGCACGTTGAGCACCTGGATGCCGGCCTTGAAGGCCAGCATCTCGCCGGCCAGGTGGCCCACCGTGCCCGTCGATGCCAGTCCCTGGCGGATGCCGCCCGGGTCGGCCTTGGCGGCCTTGACCAGGTCCTGCACCGATTTCCATGGCGAGTCCTGCGGCACGACCAGCACCGTGGGCTGGGCGGCGACCAGGGCCACGGGGATCAGGTCGGTGCGGGGGTTGAAGGGCATGCTGGGCAGCAGGGCGGGGTTGATGGCGAGGTTGGCGGTCTGGCCCATGCCGAAGGTATAGCCATCCGGCGCGGACTTGGCCACCGCATCCAGGCCGATGTTGCCGCCTGCGCCGGGCTTGTTGTCCACGACCACGGTCCATTGGTTCAGCGTGCCCACGCGCTCGCTGATCTGGCGCGCGACCGCGTCCGTGCCGCCGCCCGGCGTGTAGGGCACGACCATGCGCACGGCGCGCGAGGGCCAGTTGCCGGGCTGGGCCTGGGCCGCCAGGGGGAGCAGGGCGGCAGCCAATGCGGGCAGGGCGCACAGCAGCAACTGGCGGCGCGGGGCGGAACAGGGGCGGGCCTGGGTCAGTGTCTGAGTCCGGTTTTGGGCGGCCGGGTTGCGGTGGATGGCGGGCATGGTGTTGTCTCCGGGAATTTCTGGGAAAAGGCCTCCCCGCCGGGCGCGCGGCAAGCGTCGTCCGGTGTGGGGTGGATGGGGTGCAAGGTTGCAGGGGCGCCGCGCGTCGGGTGGACGGCGGCGGCTTCAGTGGCTCAGCCTGGCATCAATGGGAGGCCTTGGCGTGGCTGTCGGTGGCCTCGCCCTGGGCCAGGGCCAGGGCCTGCTCGCTGCTGTAGCCCAGTGCGGTGAGGATCTCCAGGCTGTGCTCGCCCAGGCGCGGGGGCGACAGGCGCACATCCAGGCGCTTGCCGTCCAGCGTGAAGGGCAGCAGCACGGTCTTGGTCTCGCGGCCATCGGGCAGGGTGATGGGGGCCAGCGAGCCCGTGGCGTTCAGGTGCGGGTCTTGCAGCAGGTCCTGCGGGCGTGCGATGGGGGCGAAGGGCAGGCCGTTCTTCTCGAAGACCTCGGCAATGTGGGCGGCGCTGTGCGGGGCCATCTTCTCGCGCAGCAGCGGCATCAGCCAGCTGCGCGCCAGCACGCGGTCGTTGTTGCTGCCAAGGCGCGGATCGTCGCGCAGCTCGCCCAGGCCGAAGGCATCGCAGAACAGGCGCCAGGCGCCGTCGCTGACCACGGCCAGGAAGATCTGCTCGCCGCCCTGGACCTCGAACACGTCGTAGATGGCCCAGGCCGAGATGCGTGCCGGCATGGGCGCGGCCGGCTTGCCGGTGACGGCGAACTGCATCATGTGCTGGGCGACCAGGAAGATGTTGTTCTCGAACAGTGCGCTTTGCACTTCCTGGCCGCGCCCGGTCTTCTCGCGCTGGGCCAGGGCAGCCATCGCGCCCATGGCGCCGAACATGCCGCCCATGATGTCGTTGACGCTGGCGCCGGCGCGCAGCGGGTCGCCGGGGCGGCCCGTCATGTAGGCCAGGCCACCCATCATCTGCACCACCTCGTCCAGCGCCGTGCGGTGCTCGTAGGGGCCGGGCAGAAAGCCCTTGTGGCTCACGTAGATGAGGCGCTCGAAGCGGTCCTTGAGGCTGTCGTAGTCCAGCCCCAGCTTGCGCATGGTGCCGGGCTTGAAGTTCTCGCAGACCACGTCGGCCGTGGCGATCAGGCGCAGCGCGGCCTGCTTGCCTTCCTCGGTCTGCAGGTCCAGCGTCACGCTCTTCTTGTTGCGGTTGAACAGCGGGAAAAAGCCGGAGCCCGAACCCAGCAGCTTGCGCGTGGCATCGCCGTCGCGGCCGTGGCCCACGGGCTCGACCTTGATGACTTCGGCGCCCAGGTCGGCCAGCATCATGCCGCAGGACGGGCCCATGACCATGTGGGTGAACTCGACCACGCGGATGCCTGCGTAGGGCAGTGGCGTGGCCTGGCCTGCGGCCGTGTCGGGGGAGGTGGGTTGGCTCATGGGAAAACGGTGAATGAATGTATGGGTTGTCGCCGCGGCTCAGGCCGGTGCGTAGGGGTGGGGCGCAAAGCCCTTGGGCAGTCCGGCCAGCGGCGTCATGCCGTGCAGCTCCTCGCCGGGCAGGCCTGCGGCCAGCGGCTGGCGGGCGGCGATCAGGCGATCGATGTCCACGCCGGTGCGGATGCCCATGGCCTCGAACATGAAGACCAGGTCTTCGGTGACCACGTTGCCCGAGGCGCCCGGCGCGTACGGGCAGCCACCCAGGCCGGCCAGCGAGGCATCGAAGGTGCGCGCGCCAGCCTCGTAGGCGGCCAGGCAGTTGGCCAGGCCCAGGCCGCGCGTATTGTGCATGTGGGCCGCGCCTGCCTGTTCGCCCAGCTCGGCGCGCAGCCGTGTGAACAGGCGCCGCACCTGGGCCGGGTTGGCCATGCCCGTGGTGTCGGACAGGCCCGATTCATCGGCGCCGGCTGCCACGCAGGCCAGGGCCAGTGCAATCACTTCGTCCTCGGGCACCAGGCCCTGCAGCGTGCAGCCGAAGGCCGTGGAGATGCCCGCCTCGATCAGGGCATGCGGTGCGATCTCGTCGCGCAGCGCGGCAATGGCCCGCACCTCGTCCACCATCTGCATGGGGGTCTTGCGCACATTGGCCATGGAATGCGCGGGGCTGGCCGATACGGGCAGGGTGACCTTGTGGACGCCGGCGCGCAGCGCAGCCTCGGCACCGCGCAGATTGGGGACCAGGGCCATCACGGTGATGCCGGGCAGCGTGATGGCGTGGGCGACCACCTCGGCCGCGTCGGCCATCTGGGGCAGCAGCTTGGGCGAGACGAAGGAGCCGACCTCGATCTCCTGCAGGCCCGCATGGGCCAGGGCGTCGATCCACGCCAGCTTGTGCGCTGTGGACATGGTGGAGGCCACGGACTGCAGGCCATCGCGCGGGCCGACTTCGCTGATGAGTACGTCAAAACGGTGGGAGGACATGGGCAGGGACATCCGGTGGTGGGTGGCGATGACCGCAGGATTCGCCTGTTGACATCGGTTGCTTGAGTTGTTCTAATAGATAGAACTTGATTCTCTCTATTGAAATATTCCCTGCTGCACGCGCTATCGTCAAGCCTGCGTGCCTGGGGTTTTCCCTTGGGTGCCTTCGATATGCCTCGCAAATCAGTGACGGAATCGGTAGCCGACGAGAACGCCGCGCCGGGCGGCGTGGCTGCGGTGGACCGGGCCTTGAGCCTGCTGGCCGCCTTTCGCGACGGAGATGACGGGCTGACGCTGGCCCAGCTGTCGGAACGCACGCGCCTGTACAAGAGCACCGTGCTGCGGCTGCTGGCTTCGCTGGAGCATGGCGGCTGGGTGCTGCGCATGGATGATGGCCGCTATGCCGTGGGCCCGGCCGTGGCACGGCTGAACACCGTGTATGCCCGGCATTTCTCGCTGGACAGCGTGATCATGCCCGTGCTGCGTACCCTGGTGCAGGCCACGGGCGAGAGTGCGGCCTACCACGTGCGCCAGGGGCAGGACCGGCTGTGCCTGTACCGCGTGGATTCGCCCCATCCCGTGCGCGACCATGCGCGCACCGGCGATCTGCTGCCGCTGGGGCAGGGTGCGGGCGGGCGGGTGCTGTCCGCGTTCGATGCCGAGCTGTACGCCGCATCGCGCGGCGGCAGCCGCACGCAGCTGGCCCGCGTGCGCGCCGATGGCTACTGCGCCATGGTGGGAGACAGGCACCGGGAGATCGCCGGGATTTCTGCCCCGGTCTTCAAGCGCGATGGAGAGTTGGCAGCGGCACTGACACTGACCATGCCAGCCCACCGCTACGAGGAGCGCCACGCCCGCCATGTGCTGGCGGCGGCGCGGGAGCTGGGGCTCTTGCTGCCCTGAGCCAGGCGTGCGCGGTGCGCGGACTCAGCCCAGCGCCGTGTCCAGCACCATCATCAGCACAAAGCCCAGCATGAGGCCGCCCGTGGCAAAGGCCTCGTGGCCCTTGCGGTGCGACTCGGGAATGATCTCGTGGCTGATCACGAAGAGCATGGCGCCTGCCGCAAAGCCCAGGCCCCAGGGAAGCAGCGCGGCCGAGCCGCTGACGATGACTGCGCCCAGCACGGCGCCCAGCGGCTCCACCAGGCCCGATGCCATGCCCAGCGCCACAGCAAAGCTGCGCTTGTAGCCCGCAGCCAGCAGGGCCACGGCGACCACCAGGCCCTCGGGCACATCCTGGATGGCAATGCCTGTGGCCAGCGCATTGGCGCGCAGTCCGTCGTTGCCCGCATAGCCCACGCCGATGGCCAGGCCTTCGGGCAGGTTGTGCAGGGCAATGGCAAAGACGAACAGCCAGGTGCGCTGCAGCTTGCGCGCGCCTTGCGGGTCCAGGCCTTCGCGGCCCTTGATGAAGTGTTCGTGCGGCAGCAGCCGGTCCATGAGCATGAGCGCCGCGCCGCCCAGCAGGATTGCCGTGCCGATGACAGCGCCTGCCGCCCAGCCCCCGCCCCCAAACAGGCCCTGCGTACGCACCGCTTCCAGCCCCGGCAGGATCAGCGAGAAGGCGCAGGCCGCCAGCATGACGCCGGCGCCAAAGCCGAACAAGGTGTCCTGCGTGCGCTCGGACAGGCGCTGGGACAGCATCACGGGAACGGTGCCCAGGGCTGTCGCCAGCGCGGCTGCCGAGCCGCCGGCCAGGGCCTGGAAGACCACCGGATGGTTCTGGGCATAGGCCCAGAACTGGCTGGTGAGCGCCCAGGCGCCGGCCATCATGATGGCCAGGCCGATCCACAGGCGGATGTTGGACCGTACGCTGGTCTTGGAGCGGAAGCGTTGTGGCAGATCCATGCTGGTCGGGAATGGGTTGGGGCGTTGGCGGGCAGGCTTGGCCGATCAGCCGCGGGCTGCGGCGTAGCGGCGGGCCACTTCGGTCCAGCTGACTACGTTGTAGAACGCCGCGATGTATTCGGGGCGGCGATTCTGGTACTTGAGGTAGTAGGCGTGTTCCCACACGTCCAGGCCCAGGATGGGGGTGGCTCCGGAGCCGATGCCGGCCATCAGCGGGCTGTCCTGGTTGCCGCTGCTTTCCACGGCAAGCTTGCCGTCCTTGCCCACCACGAGCCACGCCCAGCCGCTGCCAAAGCGCGTGAGCGCGGCCTGGGTGAAGGTGGCCTTGAAGGCATCGAAGCCCCCCAGCTCCCTGTCGATGGCCTGGGCCAGCTCGCCCGAGGGGGCGCCTCCGCCACCCTGGTCTGCCGGGGCCATCACGGTCCAGAACAGGCTGTGGTTGGCATGGCCGCCGCCGTTGTTGCGCACGGCGCCGCGCACGCCTTCGGGCAGCAGGGACAGGTCGGCGATCAGCTGCTCCACGGGCTGGCTGCCGTGCGGCGTGTCCTTGAGTGCGGCATTCAGGTTGTTCACATAGGCCTGATGGTGCTTGGTGTAGTGGATCTCCATGGTCTGCGCATCGATATGGGGCTCCAGCGCGTCGTAGGCGTAGTTCAGGGGAGGCAGGGTGTAGTTGCTCATGTGGTTTCTTTCAGGGACTACGGGGGAAATCGGTGCGTCGTAAGGCGTGTGGGGGGGCGAGACCTGCAGTCAGTGCGCCAGCCGCGAGGGCAGGGCCGTTGCCGCGATGTCGAAGACCCGGGACGAGGCCTGCAGTGCCGCATCGATGGGGGCTTGAACGGGAGAGGGCAGGCTGAGGTCAGGGGTTGCTTGCATCTCTGCTGGCTCCGAGGGTTTCAGAGATTCCTTGATATTGATCTGAGAATTGTATTATTCATGAGAATCATTCTCATTCAAAACAAAAATGACCTCAGTCAAGCCGATGTGTATTTCCTTGCGCGTGCAGGCAGGACCCGCAGTCGTGGGTTCCGGGCGAAAAAAAGCCCCGCAGGCGGCAATGCCTGCGGGGCCGGTCGGGTGGCGGTGGCCGCTTAGACCTGGTCGGCCGACAGGCCTGCAGTCTGGCTGAAGCCGCCGTCCACGTAGGTGATCTCGGCCGTCACGCCCGAGGCCAGGTCGGACAGCAGGAAGGCGGCCACATTGCCCACATCCTCGATGGTCACGTTGCGGCGCAGCGGCGATGCATCGGCCACGCGGCCCAGCAGCTTGCCGAAGTCCTTGATGCCCGATGCGGCCAGCGTCTTGATGGGACCGGCCGAGATGCCGTTGGCGCGGATGGCGCGGCCGTCTGCCGTGCGGCCCACGGCCTCGGCCAGGTAGCGCACCGAGGCTTCCAGCGATGCCTTGGCCAGGCCCATGGTGTTGTAGTTGGGGATGGAGCGCAACGCGCCCAGGTACGACAGCGTCAGCAGCGAGGACTTGTCATTGAGGTAAGGCAGGGCCGCCTTGGCCATCGCGGGGAAGCTGTAGGCGCTGATGTCGTGCGCGATCTTGAAGCCCTCGCGCGACAGGCCTTCCAGGAAGTTGCCGGCGATGGCCTCGCGCGGCGCGAAGCCGATGCTGTGCACGAAGCCGTCGAACTTGCCCCAGGTGGCGCCCAGGTCGGCGAACAGCTTGTCGATCTGGGCGTCGTCGGCCACGTCGCAGTCGAAGATCAGCTTGGAGTCGAATTCGGCGGCGAACTCGGTGATGCGGTCCTTGAAGCGCTCGCCCACATAGCTGAACGCCAGCTCCGCGCCCTGTGCGTGGCAGGCCTTGGCGATGCCGTAGGCGATGGAGCGGTTGGACAGAACGCCCGTGATCAGCAGTTTTTTACCGGCGAGAAAGCCCATTGTTGTTCTCCAGAGGAAGTGAGTGGAAGTGCGCAGCAGCTGGCGGCGAAGGCGGGGCCCCGCGTCAGCGTTTGCCAGCGGGCGGCTGGCTGCGTGGTGCAGAATTGTCGCATGCGCCATTGGATGATTTCTTCGCTGCTGCTGGCCTCGGCGTGTGTGCCGGCGTGGGGCTCGCATGCCTATGCCCTGTGGGGAGAGCCCCGCTATGCCGAGGGCTTCAGCCATTTCGACTATGTCAACGCCAAGGCCCCCAAGGGCGGCGAGCTGCGCCTGGTGAGCAACCTGCGCATCTCCACCTTTGACAAGTACAACCCGTTCACCATCAAGGGATCGTCTCCGGCCTATCTGGCCGAACTGATGTTCGACACCCTGCTGTGGCCCTCGCTGGACGAGACCGCCACGGGCTACGGACTGCTGGCAGAGGATGTGCAGGCTGCCCCCGACGGCCTGTCGGCCACGTTCCGGCTGCGGCCGCAAGCGCGCTTTCACAACGGCAAGCCCGTGCTGGCTGCCGATGTCAAGTTCAGCTATGACACGCTGGTGGGGCCGCACGCATTGCCTGGCTACCGATCGCTGTTCTTCGATGTGGCGGGGGTCGACGTGCTGGATGAACGCACGGTGCGCTTTCGCTTCAAGCAGCCGAACCGGGAACTGCCGCTGGTTGTGGGCGCCATTCCCGTCTTCAGCCGCGACTGGGGCATGGAAAACGGCAAGCCCAAGCCCTTCGACCAGGTGGTGACGGATACGCCCATCGGCAGTGGGCCCTACAGGATAGGACCTGTGCGCTTCGGCAAGGACATCACCTATGTGCGCGACCCGGACTACTGGGGGCGCGATCTGCCCGCGCGCGTGGGCACGGCCAATTTCGACCGCATCTCCGTCAAGATCTACCGCGACAACACGGCGAAGCTGGAAGCGCTGAAGGCCGGCGAGTTCGACCTGATGCGTTTTTACAGCGCCGGCGACTGGGCGCGGCGCCTGTACGGCAAGCGCTTCGACCGGGGCGAGCTGGTCAAGGGCGAATTCAGCAACAAGCTGCCCTCGGGGTTCCAGAGCTATGTGCTCAATACCCGGCGCCCTTTGCTGCAGGACGTGCGCGTTCGCCGTGCGCTGGACCTGGCCCTGGACTACGAATGGATGAACCGGCAGATGTTCTACGGCTCCTACCAGCGCGTGCGCGGGCTGTTCGGCAACACGGCCTGCGAGACCCATGGCGAGCCCTCGCCAGAGGAGCTGGCGCTCATGGAGCCCCTGCGCAAGAGCATTCCGCCGGAGGCTTTCGGCCCCATGGCCGAGCCGCCGCGCACCGATGGCAACAACTCGCTGCGTGCCAACCTGCGCCAGGCGCGGCAATTGCTGGCCGATGCCGGCTGGACCATTCAGGATGGCGTGCTGCGCAATGCGCGGGGCCAGGCCATGGAGCTGGAGTACCTGGACAGCAGCGAGTCGGGCATACGCCAGGTCTCGCCCTGGATACGCAATCTGGAAAAGCTGGGCATACGGCTGCGCTTTCGCTCGGCGGACTTTGCGCTGTACCAGCAGCGCGTGGAGAAGTTCGACTACGACATCATCTCCATTGCCTACCAGGGCACGAACAACCCGGGCCAGGAATTCGCCGACCTGTTCGGCAGTCGGGCGGCGGACACGGACGGCTCGGGCAATTTTCCCGGAGTCAAGAATCCCGCCGTCGATGCCTTGATCCGGCGCATGACCGAGGCCAAGACCGAGGCGCAGCTGTTGCCCGCGTGCCACGCACTGGAGCGTGTCATCGCGCATGGACACTACCTGATTCCGCAGTGGAGCGCGGGAACGCACCGCATGGTCTACGACTCCTGGCGGCTGGTGCGGCCCGCCGTGGTTCCCGCCTACGCGAAGGGCGAGAGCTGGGCCATGGATACCT
The DNA here is from genome assembly GCF_028401915.1 of Delftia sp. DT-2. NCBI lineage: Bacteria > Pseudomonadati > Pseudomonadota > Betaproteobacteria > Burkholderiales > Comamonadaceae > Delftia > Delftia sp. DT-2. Next base: position 100,941 of record NZ_JAQOTI010000004.1, on the reverse strand, counting down.
GGTGGGCCCGCATGCCGGTGCTGACCGCGCCGCCTCCATGAGCGGGCGCTGCCGCCGCATCGTTGCGATCCGTTGCATGATGGGCACGCTCCCGGGCCGGGGTGCCCCCCGGCAATCGACATAATGCAGGACTTCTTATGTGGGCCTACATACTCAAACGCTTGCTGCTGATGGTGCCGACCCTGCTGGGCGTGCTGCTGCTGACCTTCGTGGTCGTGCAGTTCGTGCCCGGTGGCCCGGTGGAGCAGTACCTTGCCGAAGCCAAGGCCAGCGTGGGCCGTGGCGGCGAAGGCGGTGGCCTGGCCTACCGTGGCAACCAGGGGGTGGACCCCCAGCGCATAGAGCAGATCAAGGCACTCTACGGCTTTGACAAGCCGGCCCATGAGCGCTTCTTCCAGATGCTCGGGCAGTTCGCGCGGTTCGACCTGGGGCGCAGTTTCTTTCAGAACAAGGATGTCTGGCAGCTGATCAAGGAGAAGCTGCCGGTCTCGGCCAGCCTGGGCCTGTGGACCTTTTTCATCAGCTACCTCGTGGCCGTGCCCCTGGGCATTGCCAAGGCCGTGCGTGCCGGCTCGCGTTTCGACTTCTTCACCACGCTGCTGATCCTGGTGGGCTATGCGATTCCGGGCTTTGTGCTGGGCGTGGCGCTGCTGGTGATCTTCGGCGGGCAGCTGCAATGGTTTCCGCTGCGCGGGCTGACCTCGGCCAACTGGGATGAGCTGTCCTGGGGCGCGCGCATCGTGGACTATCTATGGCATATCGCGCTGCCGGTCACGGCCATGGTGGCGGGCAGCTTCGCCATCACCGCCATGCTCACCAAGAATGCCTTTCTGGAAGAGATCCGCAAGCAATATGTGCTGACAGCCCGCGCCAAGGGCCTGTCGGAGCGGCAGGTGCTTTATCGGCATGTGCTGCGCAATGCGCTGATTCCCATCGTCACCGGCTTTCCGGCCGCCTTCATCGGTGCCTTCTTCACGGGCTCGCTGCTGATAGAAACGCTGTTCTCGCTGGACGGCCTGGGCCTGCTCAGCTATGACAGCGTGATACGGCGCGACTATCCCGTGGTGCTGGGCACGCTGTACCTGTTCACGCTGATCGGCCTGGTGACCAAGCTGGTCAGCGATCTTTGTTATGTGTGGGTGGATCCGCGTGTACGGTTTGACTAGGTACCTTCCGAGCCGCTTCGCGGCTTGCCCGGTATGCACGGCGCCCTGTATCGCGGGGGGCGGACGGGCGGCGCGTGGCGCCGGGCTTCGTTTCCTGGAGCGACATGGACACTGAAATGCAATCCGTTGTGGTTTCTGGAACGGGGCTGCCAGGGGCTGGGGCGCCTGCACCGATGGCGGCGGCGGCGGTTTCGCCGGCGCGGCGGGCCTGGCTGCGGTTCAGGCGCAATCGGCTGGGATATTGGAGCCTGGTCGCTTTTTGCGTGATGGTGGTGCTGAGCCTGGGCGCCGAGCTGATCAGCAACGACCGGCCCCTGGTGGTGCGCTACGAAGGCCAGACCTACTGGCCGCTGTGGAACGATTATTCCGAGAAGACCTTCGGCGGCGACTTCGAGACGGCGGCCGACTATCTGGATCCCTACATCCGGGATCGCCTGAGCCAGGGTGGCAACTGGGCGCTGTACACGCTCAATCCCTACGGGCCGCAGGCGCTCAACTACTTTGCGAGCTTGCCCAATCCGGCGCCGCCCTCGCGCGAGAACCTGCTGGGCACGGACGATCGCGGGCGCGATCTGCTTGCGCAACTGATCTACGGCTTTCGCGTGAGCGTGCTGTTTGCGCTGGCGCTGACGGCCTCCGGCGTGGTGCTGGGCGTGGTGACGGGGGCCATCCAGGGCTTTTTCGGCGGCAGGACCGATCTGGCGTTTCAGCGCTTCATCGAGATCTGGGGCTCCATGCCCGAGCTGTATCTGCTGATCATCTTCAGCGCGGTGCTGGCGCCCAGCGTCTCGCTGCTGCTGGTGCTGCTGTCGCTGTTCGGCTGGATGGGGCTGTCGGACTATGTGCGGGCCGAATTCCTGCGCAACCGCCAGCTCGACTACGTGAAGTCGGCGCGTGCGCTGGGCGTGGGCAATGGCGCGCTGATCTGGCGCCATCTGCTGCCCAACAGCATGACGCCCGTGGTCACCTTTTTGCCGTTTCGCATGAGTGCAGCCATCCTGGCGCTGACTTCGCTTGATTTCCTGGGCCTGGGCGTTCCGCCCGATACGCCCAGCCTGGGCGAGTTGCTGAGCCAGGGCAAGAACAGCATCGATGCCTGGTGGATCTCGCTGTCCACCTTTGCGGTGCTGGTGGTGACGCTGCTGCTGCTGACCTTCATGGGCGATGCGCTGCGCGATGCGCTGGACCCGCGCAAGGCCGCTGCCACCGATGCAGCCCCGGCCGTTGATGCGAAGGACGCCGCATGAACGCAGAGCAGCCGGCAATGGACATGCCTTCCGCCCCCGGTCGCGGCCGGACGCTGCTGTCTGTGCGCAACCTGCGCGTGCGCTTTGGCAGCAAGGACGTGGTGCACGGCGTGAGCTTCGATCTGGCGGCCGGTGAGAAGCTGGCGCTGGTGGGTGAGTCCGGTTCGGGCAAGACCATCACGGCGCTGTCCCTGCTGCGGCTGGCCGGTGACGCCCAGCTGGGCGGGCAGGCGCTTTTCGACGGCCGCGACCTCCTGCGCCTGCCCGAGCGCGAGATGCGGGCCGTGCGCGGCGGCGACGTAGCCATGATCTTCCAGGAGCCCATGACGGCGCTCAATCCGCTGATGACCGTGGGCGAACAGGTGGGCGAGGTGCTGCGCCTCAAGCAGGGGCTGACGCGGGCGCAGTCCCTGGCCCAGGCGGCCGAACTGCTGGCGACCACGGGCATTGCCGAGCCCGTGCGCCGTGCCCGCGCCTTTCCGCATCAGCTCAGCGGCGGCCAGCGTCAGCGCGCCATGATCGCCATGGCACTGGCCAGCAGCCCGCGCCTGCTGCTGGCCGATGAGCCGACCACGGCGCTCGACGTCACGCTGCGCGGACAGATCCTGCAATTGCTCGATGACCTGCAACGCCAGACCGGCATGGCCGTGCTGATGATCACCCACGACCTGCACCTGGTGCGGCGCTTTGCCGATCGCGTGGCGGTGATGGAGCGCGGGCAGCTGGTGGAGCAGGGCGAGGTGCCGGCGGTCATGGCAGCTCCGCGCCATGCCTACACGCGCAAGCTGCTGGCCAGTGTGCCGCGCCGCGATCTGGTCGAGGCGCAGGCCGGTACACCGGGGGCGGCTCCCGAGCCGCTGGTCCATGCGCAGGGCCTCAAGGTCAGCTACCCGGTGCCGTTGACGGGCGTGCGCGGCTGGTTTGGCCAGGGGCGTTTTGTTGCCGTGCAGTCCGCCGACCTGGACCTGATGCCCGGGCGCACCGTGGGTGTGGTCGGGGAGTCGGGCTCGGGCAAGTCCACGCTGGCCCAGGCCGTGCTGGGCCTGCTGCCGCATGAAGGCCAACTGCGCATCGCTGGCCAGGCCTGGAGGCAGCCGGCCACGCGCAACTCGCCGGCCAATCTTGCGCTGCGGCGCAAGGTGCAAGTGGTGTTCCAGGACCCGTATTCATCGCTGTCGCCACGGCTGACGCTGGAGCAGATTGTTGGCGAGGGCCTGCGCGTGCACGCCCCGGCGCTCACGGGGCGGCAGCGCCGTGACCGTGTCGTGGACATGCTGTCTGCCGTCGGGCTGACGGATGAGCAGTTCCCCGGTCTGCTCGATCGCTATCCGCATGAGTTCTCCGGGGGCCAGCGCCAGCGTATCGCCATTGCGCGTGCCCTGGTGCTGGAGCCTGAAGTGCTGGTGCTTGACGAGCCCACCAGTGCGCTGGATGTGACCATTCAGCAGCAGGTGCTGGGCCTGCTGCAGCGGCTGCAGCGCGAACGTGGCCTGGCCTATCTGCTCATCACGCACGATGTGGACGTGATCCGCGCCATGGCCCATGACGTGGTGGTGATGAAGGATGGCGCCATCGTCGAATCCGGCCCCGTGGCCCAGGTGCTGGGCGCGCCGCGTGAGTCCTATACCCAGCGGCTGGTGGAGGCTGCTGGCTTTTCGGGTGACGGCATGCCCGAAGGGTTCTGAGTTCGCCGGCCTGCCGCCGGGCCGCTACCAGCTGCCCGTGGGATTGACACCGTCCTGAAGAATCCACTGCACCTTGTCCACGGGCACGCCCAGCAGCCGGGCCTGGGCCAGCAGGCGCGCTGCCACGCCATCGGGCAGTTCAGGGGTGCGCGAAAGAATCCAGAAATAGCGCAGGTCCGAGCCGACCACCATGGCCCAGCGGTAGTCGGCATCCAGGGCCACCACGTTGTAGCCGCCGTAGAACGGTCCGAAGAACGAGACCTTGAGCGCCGCAACGCCGGGTCCATGCACCGTGCGGGCCTTGCCTTCAGCGGACTTCCAGCGCCGGCGGCCTGCGTCGTAGCCCCGGTTCAGCACATGCACGCTTCCATCGGGAAGCGGCGTGTATTCGGCCTGGGTGCGCTCCAGGCCTTTTTCGAAGCGGTGGTCTATGCGGGCCACCTCGTACCAGCGGCCCATGTAGCGCTGGATGTCCCAGCCGCGTACGGGCTCCACTGTGGCAGGAATGGGCGGGTTGCGCAGGCCCTTCCAAAGCAAGGCGGCTGCAGCGGCCCCGACGGCAAGCCCAGCCAGGCCTGCCGCGGGCCGAACCCAGGCAGGGCGGGGTGTGGACGGGGTGGTGACTTCTGTGCGTGGTTGGCGGGGTGACATCGTGCGGAACTCCGTGTTCAGGCAGGAGCGCATGCCAGGGGCATCATGTGCGCTTGGCAGCGTGCTCCTACTTTAGGACAGAACGCCGGGCCGCGGTGTAGGCCGGCGCTGCCGGAACTGCGGCTGTGCGGGCTGCGCAACGCAGGAACTTTCCCTATGCCGGAGCAGGCCATGTGTTTTTTTATGCGCGGGCCTGCAGGTCTATGGCCTAATTGCGCGTTCTCATTTTTTTGAAGAAGGAAATGCCATGGGCAACAAGATCGTTACCGAAGCCGACCGCAAGTTCACTCCCCAGCCTCCCCTGCCCAACGGCGTCACCCTGCCGACGCCCGGCCGTGGCCAGCGCGTGAGCCGCGCCCGTGGCGCCCACACCCATACCAAGAAGAACCCCGGCAAGCGTCACCGCTGAGCACGGCTGGCCGCATGCATGACTGCTGCGGCCGCGTTCCGAAAGCAAGAGCCCTCGAAAGAGGGCTTTTGCTTTTGGGGCGAATGCGCTCAGTGCTGCAGTGCCTGGAGCTTGCGGCGCAGCATCTGCACTTCCTCGATCAGGTCCGCCGTCAGCGCGGCCAGTTGAGGGTCGGCATCGAAGCTGTGCTCCAGATGGGCTATGCGGCGCGCACGCACCAGCATGTGGCTGCTGAAGCGCCACTGTGCCTGCGCGTCGGCCGCGTCGCCGGCCGGCTCGTTCTCGCAGTACAGCACCCCGGTCTGCACGCGCTCCACCACCCAGGCGGTGTTGCGCTGGCAGTGGCGGGCGAGATCCTGCAGGTCCAGAGCGCCTTCGCCCAGCAGTTCTGCGGGCTCGTAGAAGGGATACAGCGGCGTGCTCATCGCGTGGCTCCTTGGCCCGCTGCGTGCTGGCGGGCATCGAACGAAGGAAAGGCCTGGGCCAGTGCTGTATAGGCCTGGCGCTGGGCGTCGGTCTTGGGCTCGGGCAGGGCGATGCCCAGCACCAGGTACAGGTCGCCCGGCGTGGCGGCTGGCAAGCCCTTGCCCTTGATGCGCAGCTTGCGGCCAGCGCGGCTGCCCGCGGGCACGCTGACCTCGAATTCACCGGCAATGGTGGCCACGCGGACCGGGCCGCCCAGTGCGGCTTCCCAGGGAGCCAGGGACACGGGCTGGTAGACATCCTTGCCCTCGGCCCACCAGCGCGGGTCGTGGCGCAGGTGCACTTCCAGCAGCAGATCGCCTGCCGGACCGTTGCCCAGGCCCGGGCCCCCCTGGCCTGCCAGACGGATCATCTGGCCTTCGCGCACCCCCTTGGGAATGCTGACCTGCAATTCCTTGTCCCGCGCCACCGGCCGCCCGTCCTCATCCAGCACCGTGCTGCGCAGGTGCAGGCTGCGCTGGGCGCCGTGGTAGCTGTCCAGCAGGTCCAGCTCGATGCTGGCGTGCTGGTCCTGCCCCCGCAGGTCGGGTGGAGGTCGGTGCTGCCCGCCGCCCGCATGGCGCGCGCGGGCGCCCTGGCCGAACATCTGCGAGAAGAATTCGCTGAAATCCGCATCGCCGTCCGGCATGGCGCCATCGCCGCTGCGAAAGTGGAAGTCCTGACCTTCCCAGTCCGGTGGCGGCTGGAATCCGCCGGCGCCTGCGCTGCGGCGGGGCGCATCGGCCAGCGCGTCGTAGGCGGCACGCTTTTCGGGATCGGACAGCACGGCGTTGGCTTCATTGATCTCGGCCATGCGTTGCGAGGCATCCGCTTCCTTGCTGATGTCCGGGTGGTACTTGCGCGCCAGCTTGCGGTAGGCCTTCTTGATCTCGTCAGCACTGGCCTGCCGGTCCACGGCCAGGATGCGGTAGTAGTCCTTGTATTCCATGAATTTCCGTCCTCCAGCCCTTGCGGGCGATGTTCTGGACAAGCCAGAAGCCAGCATAGCCCGGTCATGGCAGGGTCTCAACCGATGGGCCTTTTCCTGCTGGACTGGCATCTTGTGACGGGTTTACTACATTCGCGCGTCGGCAGGACGCAAAAGGAGGCGTCGGACATGGCACATGGCAGGCGATGGCGGTACGGGACAGGGCTTTCAGGCGTCAAGGGGGCAAGGAGCGTGCTGGGCGCATGGCTGGCGGCCTGTGCATGCGGCGTGATGGCGCAGTCCGCCCAGCCGGCACCGGGCGTGCCGATGGCGGACCTGCCCCCCGCCGTGGTCAGTGCGCCTCTGCCCGATGTGGGCTCCATGGCGTCCAGGGTGCTGGCCTGCACGGCCTGCCATGGTCCCGAGGGACGGGCCACACCCAGCGGCTACTTTCCTCGCATTGCGGGCAAGCCTGCGGGCTATCTTTACCGCCAGCTCAAGAATTTCCAGCAGGGGCGCCGCAGCTATCCGGCCATGAACCGGCTGATCGAATTCATGTCGGACGACTATCTGCGCCAGATCGCCGTGCATTTCGCAAGCCTTGAGCTGCCCTATGCGTCGCCCGTGCCGGCGCAGCTGCCGCCCGCCGACCTCGCGCGTGGCGAGCAGCTGGTGCTGCAGGGCGACGCGCAGCGGGGCCTGCCCGCCTGTGCTGCCTGCCATGGCCAGCGGCTCATGGGCGCGGGCGACGATATCCCGGGTCTGCTGGGCCTGTCACGCGACTATCTCAACAGCCAGATCGGCGCCTGGCGCTCGGGCCAGCGTCAGGCGGCCGCTCCCGATTGCATGGACCAGGTGGCCAAGGCGCTGACGCCGCAGGAAGTCGTGGCCGTCACGGCATGGCTGTCGTCGCGGCCTGCATCGGCGACGCCGGGAGGACATGAGGCCTTGGCGCGCTCCTTGCCGCTGCGCTGCGGTGCGGTGGCCGCTGTGGGCGGTCAGGAGGGCAGGCCATGAGTATCCAAGTGGAAAATCCGGCCAGCGCGAGCGTACGCGGGCGGTGGCCCCTGCTGGCTCTTGTGGTCCTGGTCCTGGTGGGGCTGCTGCTGGTCTGGCTCAACCTGCGGGGGGAGCAGGGGGTTCATGCCTATGGCCACGGCGGCTGGTCGGGATCGACCGAAACACAGGCCGCCCTGGTCGAGCGCGGCGCCTACCTTGCGCGGGTAGGCAACTGCGCTGGCTGCCACACGGCGGCGGGCGGTGCCGAATATGCGGGCGGGCGGGGCTTGCCCACCGCGTTCGGCACGCTGTACACCAGCAATCTCACCTCCGACAAGGAGACGGGCTTGGGACTGTGGTCGGCGCAGGACTTCTGGCGTGCGCTGCACAACGGGCGCTCGCGCGAAGGGCGCCTGCTGTATCCCGCCTTCCCGTATGACAGCTACACCCGCGTGACGCGCGCCGATTCGGACGCCTTGTTCGCCTATCTGCAAAGCCTGCCCGCCGTGCGCGCGCAGACGCCGCCGCATGCGCTGGACTTTCCCTATGGCTGGCAGGGGTCGCTGGCCGTCTGGCGGGCGCTGTTCTTCTCGCCGAAGGATTGGCAGGACCAGCCAGGGAAGGCCCCGGCCTGGAATCGCGGCGCCTATCTTGCCCAGGGGCTGGGCCATTGCGCGGCCTGCCATGCGCCGCGCAATGGCCTGGGTGCCTCCGGCCAGGCCATGTCCGGCGGCTTTGTGGCAGGGCAGTCCTGGTATGCGCCTTCGCTGCTCGATCCCGGCGAGGCGGGTGTGCGTGCCGGCCAGGAGTCCGCCTGGGTGCAGTTGCTGCAGACGGGGTCCGGCCCTTCAGGCTCGGCACTGGGCCCCATGGCCGAAGTCGTGGCGCGCAGCACCCAGCACTGGCAGCCAAAGGATCTGCAGGCGCTGGCTTCCTATCTGCAGGAGCAGGGCGCTGCTGCCCCATCTGCCGGCACAGACGGGCACGGCGCCATCAAGGCTGTGCAGCCCGGGCAGATGGCCTTGGGGCGGGCCGTGTACGAACGGCAGTGCGCGGTCTGCCATGGTGCGCAGGGCCAGGGAACACCGGGCGCGTTTCCTGCGCTGGCCGGCAATGCCTCCGTGACCATGGCCGAGCCGCGCAACCTGCTGCTGGTGCTGCTGGACGGTGGCTATCCCCCGTCCACGCGGCAACAGCCGCAGCCGCATGGCATGCCGCCCTTTGGCCATGTGCTGTCTGACGCACAGGTGGCCGCCGTGGCCAGCTATGTGCGCAATGCCTGGGGCAACAAGGCGGCGGAAATCGGTACCATGGAGGTTTATCGCGCCCGGGAAGGGCGTGGTTTCTGAGAGGTTTTCCATGGATTCAATGGCCGGCAAGCTGCCGGACGACAGCGCGGCAGCCAGCCCCTGGTGGGTGGTTTGCCTGTGTGCGCAATGGTGCGGCGTTTGTAACCAGTACCGGAGCGCGTTTGCGGAGCTGGCCACCCAGTTCCCGCAGATGCACTTCGTCTGGCTTGATGTCGAGGACCGCGAGGATGTGGCCGGGGACCTGGACATCGAAACCTTTCCCTCTGTGCTGATCGCTGACGGCGAGCGCGCGCGCTTTCTGGGGCCGGTGCTGCCCCAGCCGGGCGTTGTGGCGCGCATGCTGCAGTCATTGGCCCAGGACCCTGGCGCGGCCCCGGCCGACCCCGCCGAAGCGCAGGCCCTTTTGCGGCGGCTTCAGTCGGCGCAGGCGCTTGAGCGCGTGGGCGCCTGAGCATCCGGCGGAGGGGTGTCCGCCCTGGCCTGGGCTGCCTTGCGCAGTGCCTGCCAGCGCCTGTTTTTGTACGGCGCGAACTTGGCCTGGAGGTCGTTTGCGGATACAATGGCATATTCACGACCAAACGGGCGGGTACCAACCGCCCTTTTTTTTGGGCGATCTTCGGGCGACCTTAGGGATTGCCATGGGGCTCGGCGCTGTTGGGACATGGCTGCTGCCAAGGTTCCAGGGGCGTTCCGGGTCTTTTGTGTTTGCAGGATTGAATTTAATTACACGTGGCACTACAGCAAATCGTTGAACAAACCGTGACAGGTCTGGGCTATGACCTGGTGGAAATAGAACGCTCGGCAGGCGGGCTGTTGCGCGTCACAATTGATTTGCCTTGGCAGCCCCCGGTGGAGGGCGAGCCGGTGGTGCCGGAGCAGTTCGTGACAGTCGAGGACTGCGAGAAGATCACGCGCCAGCTGCAGTTCGCGCTGGAGGTCGATGGCACGGATTACACGCGCCTCGAGGTCTCCTCCCCGGGCATCGACCGCCCCCTGCGGCATGAGCAGGACTTCATCCGCTTTGTCGGGGAAGTCATCGACCTGACCCTCAAGGAGCCCATCGGCGCTGCCGCTGAAGGGCAGGTCAGCGCCAATCGCAAGAAATTCCGCGGCACGCTGGAGCGTGCCGAAGGTGGTGGCTGGCAGATCGTCTGGAGCGACGAGCCACCCGCCAAGCCTGGCCAGAGGGTCAGCAAGAAGCGTGTTCCCGCGCCCCTGCAGGCGCTGGGTTTCACGCTGGAGGAGCTGCGCGAGGCGCGTCTGGCTCCCCTTGTGGATTTCAAGGGGCGTTCTGCCAAGCCGGTCTGATCGGAGCGGGCAGGGTACGTCGAATCATTGGGGCAGAAGGGCATTGCCATCCCCTTTCTGCGTGATTGAAATAGGAGAGTCGTCGCATGAATCGCGAATTGTTGATGTTGGTAGAAGCCATTTCGCGCGAAAAGAACGTGGAGCGCGATTTGGTGTTCGGTGCAGTGGAATCGGCCCTGGCCCAAGCCACGAAGAAGCTGTACCAAGGTGAAGTGGACATCCGCGTGGCCATCGATCGCGACAGCGGTAACTACGACACCTTCCGCCGCTGGCTGGTGGTGCCCGATGATGCGGGCCTGCAAAACCCCGATGCCGAAGAAATGCTGATGGACGCACAGGACCGCGTCCCCGGCATCTCCGAAGGCGAGTACATCGAGGAAGAGATCGAGTCGGTGCCCATCGGCCGCATCGGTGCGATGGCGGCCAAGCAGGTCATCCTGCAAAAGATCCGCGATGCCGAGCGCGAAATGCTGCTCAACGAGTTCCTGTCGCGCGGCGACCGGATCTTCACGGGCACGGTCAAGCGCATGGACAAGGGCGACATCATCGTCGAGGCCGGCCGTGTCGAAGGACGCCTGCGCCGCAGCGAAATGATCCCCAAGGAAAACCTGCGCAACGGCGACCGCGTGCGGGCCATGATCATGGAAGTGGACGCCACGCTGCGCGGCGCGCCCATCATCCTGTCGCGTTCGGCGCCGGAGTTCATGGTCGAGCTGTTCCGCAACGAAGTGCCCGAGATCGAGCAGGGCCTGCTGGAGATCAAGAGCTGCGCTCGCGATGCCGGCAGCCGCGCCAAGATCGCCGTGCTCAGCCATGACAAGCGTGTCGATCCCATCGGCACCTGTGTCGGCGTGCGGGGCACCCGCGTCAACGCCGTCACCAATGAATTGGCTGGCGAGCGCGTGGACATCGTGCTGTGGTCCGAGGACCCCGCACAGTTCGTGATCGGTGCGCTGGCTCCGGCCAATGTGTCGTCCATCGTTGTGGACGAGGAAAAGCACGCCATGGACGTGGTGGTTGACGAGGAAAACCTCGCCATCGCCATCGGCCGTGGCGGCCAGAACGTTCGCCTGGCTTCCGAGCTTACCGGCTGGAAGATCAACATCATGGACGCGGCTGAGTCTGCGCAAAAGCAGGCGGACGAGTCTGCCGTTGCGCGCCAGCTGTTCATGGAAAAGCTCGATGTGGACGAGGAAATCGCCAACATCCTCATCGAGGAAGGTTTCGAGACCCTGGAAGAAGTGGCCTACGTGCCGCTGCAGGAAATGCTCGAAATCGAGGCGTTCGACGAAGAGACGGTGAACGAGCTGCGCACCCGTGCGAAGGATGCCCTGCTGACGCAGGAAATCGCGCACGAGGAAAACGTGGGCAAGGTGTCGCAGGATCTGCTGACGCTCGAGGGAATGACTCCGGAGATCGTGGACAAGCTGGCCGAGGCCAATGTGCACACTCGCGACGATCTGGCCGATCTGGCCATCGATGAGTTGACCGAGCTGACCGGGCAGACCGAGGAAGAAGCGAAGGCTTTGATCATGAAGGCGCGTGAGCACTGGTTCACCGAAGGGCAAGAGTAAGGTCAGGGAGGTTCAGAGCATTTATGTCCAGTAATACGGTTGCCGAGTTTGCAAAAGAGCTCAACAAGACCCCTGACACGTTGCTGCAGCAGCTCAAGGCTGCAGGCGTCGCCAAGGACAACGCATCGGATGCGTTGACCGACGGCGACAAGCAGCAACTGCTCAGCCATCTGCAGGCCAGCCACGGAAGTGGCGCCAAGAAGATCACGCTGACCAAACGGTCCACCAGCGAGATCAAGCAGGCCGATTCGTCGGGCCGCGCCCGCACCATCCAGGTGGAAGTGCGCAAGAAGCGCACCTTCGTCAAGCGCGACGAGGCCGCCGAAGGCGCCTCCGATCCCGCTGCCGTTGCGGCTGCCCAGGAGCAGCGCGCGGCGTCGGAGCGCGAATCTCAGGAATTGGTGCGCCGCGAAGGGGAAGCACGTCGCCAGGCCGAAATGATCGGCCGGGAGGAGGAAGAATTGGCACAGCAACGCCGTGAGCGCGAAGAGCGCGAGCTAGTCCAACAGCGCGAGCGCGAAGCCGAAGAGCGCGCAGCCGCCTATGCGGCTGCCGAAGCCGCAAAGATTGTCGAGGCCAACCGCGCTAAGCAGGAAGCCTCGCGCGAGCAGGCTGCCGGCCAGATAGCGCGCGCCGAAGCCCAGCTCGCGGCACGCGCCAAGGCCGAGGAAGAGTCCAAGGCCCGTGCGGCCGAGGAAGCCGAACGCGCCAAGGATCTGGAAGACCGCCGCCGCAAGGCGCTGGCCGAAGCCGAAGCCATTCGCGCCATGATGGCTGCGCCCAAGAAGGTGCTCGTGGCCAAGAAGCCCGAAGAGCCCAAGCCCGTGGCAAAGCCTGCAGCGCCTGCTGCCGCCGATGCCAAGAAGACCACGCTGCACAAGCCCGCTGGCACGACCGCCGGCGGAGCCGGTGCGCGCGCGCCTGCCGGCGCCGGCAAGGAAGTCAAGTCCGCCAAGCTCTCCTCGAGCTGGGCCGGCGATGGCAAGAAGAAGGAAATCAAGACCCGTGGCGACAGCTCCGGTGGCGTGGGCGGCCGTTCCAACTGGCGCGGCGGCCCGCGTGGCGGGCGTCGTGGCAATGACCGCAATGACGGACAGCACCAGAGCGCGGCAACGGAATTCCGTGCCATTGAAGTGCACGTGCCCGAGACCATCACCGTGGCCGAGCTGGCGCACAAGATGTCGGTCAAGGCATCCGAGCTGATCAAGGTGCTGATGAAGATGGGCCAGATGGTCACCATCAACCAGCCCCTGGACCAGGACACGGCCATGATCGTGGTCGAGGAAATGGGCCACACCGCCAAGGTCGCTGCGCTGGACGATCCCGAAGCCTTCACGGCCGAGGAAGTGTCCCAGCAGGAAGCTGCCCAGGAGTCGCGCGCCCCCGTGGTCACCGTCATGGGCCACGTGGACCACGGCAAGACCTCGCTGCTGGACTACATCCGCCGCACCAAGGTTGCGTCGGGCGAAGCCGGCGGCATCACCCAGCACATCGGTGCCTACCATGTGACGACGCCCCGCGGCATCGTCACCTTCCTGGACACCCCGGGCCACGAGGCCTTCACGGCCATGCGTGCCCGTGGTGCACAGGCCACCGACATCGTCATCCTGGTGTGTGCTGCCGACGACGGCGTGATGCCCCAGACCAAGGAAGCCATCAAGCACGCGAAGGCGGCGGGTGTGCCCATCGTGGTTGCCATCACCAAGGCCGACAAGCCCGATGCCAACCTCGACCGCGTCAAGCAAGGCCTGGTGGCCGAGCAGGTGGTGCCTGAAGAGTACGGCGGCGAGTCCCCGTTCATCGCCGTGTCGTCCAAGACCGGCCAGGGCATCGACGAGCTGCTGGAACAGGTCCTGCTGCAGGCCGAAGTGCTGGAGCTGACCGCTCCCGTGGAAGCCGCTGCCAAGGGTCTGGTCATCGAAGCGCAGCTGGACAAGGGCCGCGGCCCCGTGGCCACGGTGCTGGTGCAGTCCGGCACGCTGAAGGTGGGCGACGTGGTGCTGGCAGGCCAGACCTACGGCCGCGTGCGCGCCATGCTGGACGAAGACGGCAAGCAGACCAAGTCCGCTGGCCCCTCCATCCCGGTGGAAATCCAGGGTCTGTCCGACGTGCCCCAGGCCGGCGACGACTTCATGGTGCTGCAGGACGAGCGCCGCGCCCGCGAAATCGCGACCTACCGCGCCGGCAAGTTCCGCAACACCAAGCTGGCCCGCCAGCAGGCTGCCAAGCTCGAGAACATGTTCGCCGAAATGGGTGCGGGCGAGGTCCAGACCCTGCCCATCATCGTCAAGGCCGACATGCAGGGCTCGCAGGAAGCACTGGGCGCATCGCTGCTCAAGCTCTCCACCGAAGAGATCCGCGTGCAGCTGGTCTACTCGGGCGTGGGCGGCATCAGCGAGTCCGACGTGAACCTGGCGCTGGCCTCCAAGGCCATCATCATCGGCTTCAACGTCCGGGCCGATGCCCAGGCGCGCAAGACGGCCGAGAGCAACGATGTGGACCTGCGCTACTACAACATCATCTACGACGCCGTCGAAGAGGTGAAGGCAGCGATGTCCGGCATGCTGGCTCCCGAGCGCAAGGAAGAGATCATCGGCATGGCCGAGATCCGTACCGTGTTCGTGGCGTCGAAGATCGGCACCGTGGCTGGCTCGTACATCACGCAAGGCCAGGTTACGCGCAATGCGCATTTCCGCCTGCTGCGCGAGAACGTGGTCATCTACACGGGCGAGATCGAATCGCTCAAGCGCCTGAAGGACGACGTCAAGGAAGTCAAGGAAGGCTTCGAGTGCGGTATCAAGCTCAAGAACTACAACGACATTCGCGAAGGCGACGTGCTCGAAGTGTTCGAGATCAAGGAAATCGCGCGCTCGCTGTAATTCGACATGGCAACACGCAAGTCCGCTGCGCCGAACCGCAGCTTCAAAGTCTCCGACCAGATCCAGCGGGATCTGGCGGAGCTGATCGCACGCGAGTTGAAGGACCCGCGCGTGGGCATGGTGACGCTGCAAAGCGTGGAGGTGACTCCGGACTATGCCCACGCCAAGGTCTACTTCAGCCTGCTGATCGGCGATCCGCAGGAGACGCAGGACGCCCTGAACCAGGCCGCAGGCTTCCTGCGCAACGGCCTGTTCAAGCGCCTGCACATCCATACCGTGCCCACGCTGCACTTCATCTACGACCGCACCACCGAGCGTGCGGCCGACATGAACGCCTTGATCGCCAAGGCCGTCTCCTCGCGCGGGAAGGAAGAGTAGCCCCATGAACGCGCCACGCACAAGGGTGCAGCGGCGCCCTGTGCATGGGGTGTTGCTGCTCGACAAACCGCTGGAGCTGTCCAGCAACGACGCCTTGCAGAAGGTCAAGTGGTTGCTGCGCGCCGAAAAGGCCGGACACACCGGCACGCTGGACCCGTTGGCCACCGGCGTGCTGCCGCTGTGCTTCGGTGCGGCGACCAAGTTCAGCCAGTTGCAGCTTGAAGCTGCCAAGAC
Organism: Delftia sp. DT-2; assembly: GCF_028401915.1. NCBI lineage: Bacteria > Pseudomonadati > Pseudomonadota > Betaproteobacteria > Burkholderiales > Comamonadaceae > Delftia > Delftia sp. DT-2. The sequence goes on along the minus strand of NZ_JAQOTI010000004.1, from coordinate 85,711 downwards.
CTACGAGGCGATTGCGCGCCTGGGCCAGACCACGACCACGGCCGATGCCGAGGGCGAGGTGCTGCGCGAGCGCGCCGTTGACTTCGCCGCCCTCACGGCCGAGCGATTGGCCGCCGTGCAGGCGCAGTTCACGGGTGCGATCCGCCAGGTGCCACCCATGTACAGCGCCCTCAAGAAGGACGGCAAGGCTCTCTATGAATATGCGCGTGCCGGCATCGAAGTCGAGCGTCCGGCGCGCGAAGTGACAATCCACGCACTGGAGCTTTCGCTGACGCAAGACAGCCAAGGCCAGCCGGCGATCCGGATGCTGGTGACCTGCAGCAAGGGCACCTATATCCGCACGCTGGCGGAGGACGTGGGAGAGGCCCTGGGCTGCGGCGCGCACCTGCGCGCGCTGCGCCGTATCGACACCGGCGGGCTGGGTGTCGAGCGCTGTATCTCGCTGGAGGCGCTGGCCGCCATGGGCGAGGACGAGCGTCTGCAGCAGTTGCAGCCTGTCGATGCCTTGCTGGCCAGCCACACGGCTGTCACGCTGGGCGAGCAAGATGCGGCCCGTTTTCTCACGGGCCTGCCCCGCAAGGGCGCTTGGGCCGATGCCGAGGCGGTGGCTGTGTATGGCGAAAACCCCCAGGCTCTGCTGGGGGTGGGGCGCGTGGTGCGTGGGGAACTCATCCCCGCCCGCCTGCTCAGTTCACTGGAAATTCAACAGATTTTGGAAGACACGCCGCGCCCATGACGCAGCGGCAATGGGAAAACACTATGAGCAAACAAATCCGCAATATCGCGATCATCGCCCACGTGGACCACGGCAAAACCACCATGGTGGACCAGCTGCTGCGCCAATCCGGAACCTTCGCCGAACACGAGAAAGTCGTGGACACGGTGATGGACAACAACGCCATCGAACGCGAGCGTGGCATCACCATCCTGGCCAAGAACTGCGCCGTGAGCTGGAACGACACGCACATCAACATCCTCGACACGCCCGGCCACGCGGACTTCGGCGGTGAAGTGGAGCGTGCCCTGTCCATGGTCGACGGCGTGGTGCTGCTGATCGACGCGCAGGAAGGCCCCATGCCCCAGACGCGCTTCGTGACCAAGAAGGCACTGGCCCTGGGCCTGAAGCCCATCCTCGTGGTCAACAAGGTGGACAAGCCCGGTGCGCGTCCCGACTACGTGGTCAACGCCGCGTTCGACCTGTTCGACAAGCTGGGTGCCACCGACGAGCAGCTGGACTTCCCCGTGGTGTACGCCTCGGGCATCAACGGCTGGACCTCGCTGGAAGAAGGCGCTCCGGGCGAGCAGTGGGGCCCCGACATGTCGGCCCTGTTCGACACCATCCTGAAGCACGTGCCTTCGGTCAAGGGCGATCCCGCCGCTCCGCTGCAAATGCAGATCTCGGCGCTGGACTACTCCACCTTCGTGGGCCGCATCGGCGTGGGCCGCATCACCTCCGGCACGCTCAAGCCTTCGACCGACGTGCTGGTCATGGAAGGTCCTGACGGCAAGAGCTACAAGGGCCGCATCAACCAGGTGCTGAAGTTCCAGGGCATCGACCGCGTGCAGGTGACCGAAGCCGGCCCCAGCGACATCGTGCTGGTCAACGGTATCGCCGACCTGGGCATGGGCGTCACGCTGACCGACCCGCTGAACCCCCGGCCGCTGCCGATGCTCAAGATCGACGAGCCCACGCTGACCATGAACTTCTGCGTCAACACCTCGCCGCTGGCGGGCCGTGAAGGCAAGTTCGTGACCAGCCGCCAGATCTGGGACCGCCTGCAAAAGGAACTGCGTTCCAACGTGGCCCTGCGTGTCAAGGAAACCGACGAAGACGGCATCTTCGAAGTGTCGGGCCGCGGCGAACTGCACCTGACCATCCTGCTGGAAGAAATGCGCCGTGAAGGCTACGAGCTGGCCGTGTCCAAGCCCCGCGTGGTCTACCGCGACGTGGACGGCGTGCGCCACGAGCCCATCGAGCTGGTGACGGCCGACATCGAGGAAGGCCACCAGGGTGGCGTGATGCAGGCCCTGGGCGAGCGCAAGGGCGAGCTGGTCAACATGGAACCCGATGGCCGCGGCCGCGTGCGCCTGGAATACCGCATTCCTGCGCGTGGCCTGATCGGCTTCACCAACGAATTCCTGAACCTGACCCGTGGTTCCGGCCTGATCTCCAACATCTTCGACAGCTACGAGCCGCACAAGGGCGAAATCGGCGGCCGCAAGAACGGTGTGCTGATCTCCATGGACGAAGGCGAAATCTTCACCTACGCCCTGGGCAAGCTGGACGACCGTGGCCGCATGTTCGTCAAGGCCAACGATCCCGTGTACGAAGGCATGATCATCGGCATCCACAGCCGTGACAACGACCTGGTGGTCAACGCCACGCGTACCAAGCAGCTGACCAACTTCCGCGTGTCCGGCAAGGAAGATGCCATCAAGATCACGCCCCCGATCGACCTGTCGCTGGAATACGCGGTGGAATTCATCGAGGACGACGAGCTGGTGGAAATCACCCCCAAGAGCATCCGCGTGCGCAAGCGCCACCTGTCCGAGAACGAGCGCAAGCGCGCTTCGCGCGCAGGCGCATAAGCGCCGTGGCGCCGAGGGCGCGCGCAAGCCAGCCGGCTTCGTCGCCCTGATTGTCAAAGGCCGCATCCGCGGCCTTTGTCTTTTCTGCGGCGGCTTCTGCCACGCCGTCCGCCAGGCCGTCCGTCAGGCGTTCAGCCGCAGCAGCAATTCGCGCAGGCGCTGGCCGGCCGCTGCGCTCTGGTGCGGGTTGAGCGCCAGGGCCAGGCCGATGGAGGGCAGGGTCCCGGCGTCTTGCAGCGTGCGGAACACCACGCCCGGCGTGCTGCCCTTGGCCACGACGGCCGGCACCAGGGCCACGCCCAGGCCCGCGCCCACCAGGCTGACCAGGGTCTGGGCCTGCACCGCATGCTGCTTGACCTGGGGCATGAAGCCCGCGTTCTGGCAGGCCAGCACCACCAGCGCATGCAGGCCGGGCACTTCGCTGGGGCGGTAGTTGACGAAGGGCTGGTCGGCCAGATCCCGCAGCCGCAAGGCGGGCCGCTGCAGCAGCGGGTTGCCTTCGGGCAGCACGGCCACCAGTTCGTCCTTTTCCACGGGCGTGATGGACAGCTCGGTGGCCTGCGTCACAGGGTAGCGCAGCAGGCCGGCATCGAAATCGCCGCTGGCCACCTGCGCGCAGATCTCGCGCGTGGTCGATTCGGTCAGCACCAGGTCGATCAGCGGATATTCGCTGCGAAAGGCCTGCACCAGCCGTGGAATCAGCGAGAACGTGGCCGAGCCTATGAAGCCTATGTGCAGCCGGCCGCGCTCGCCGCTGGCCGTGGCCTGCGAGACCTCCTGCACCTGGCGCGCATGGTGCAGTGCCAGCTCGGCACTTTCCAGGGCCGCCCGGCCTGCCTCGGTCAGCTCCGTGCCCCGGCGGTCGCGCTGGAACAGCTGCACGCCCAGGCTGTCTTCGAGCCGGCGGATGGATTGGGACAGCGGCGGCTGCGACATGTGCAGCTGCTCGGCCGCCTGCCGGTAGTTGAGCGTGCGGGCCAGGATGACGAAGTGACGCAGTTGGCGCAGGTCCATTGATATCCACCGTGTATCAGCGATGCTGAATTAAGTCTTAGACGCGACTTCAAAGATATCAAATACTGGCTCCCTGAAGCAACATGGAGACCACAGTGCAGGCTGCGTTGACAGGGATTCGGGTGCTGGATCTGTCCAGCGTGGTGTTCGGGCCGCTGGCCAGCCAGGTGCTGGCCGACTATGGCGCCGAAGTCATCAAGATCGAGCCGCCGGCCGGCGACTCCACGCGCCACACCGGCCCGGCCGTGGAGCCCGGCATGGCAGCCATGTTCATGGGCACCAACCGCAGCAAGAAGAGCGTGGTGCTCGATCTCAAGCAGGACGAGGCGCGCCAGGCCCTGCATGCGCTGCTGGCCACGGCCGATGTGTTCATGCACAGCATGCGCCCGCAGAAGCTGGCCCCGCTGGGCCTGGACCCCGACACGCTGCGCGAGCGCTATCCGCGCCTGGTCTACGCAGGCCTGCATGGCTTTGGCGAGGACGGCCCCTATGCGGGCATGCCCGCCTACGACGACGTCATCCAGGGCATGAGCGGCCTGGCCGACCTGATGGAGCGCCAGACGGGCGAGGCGCGCTACCTGCCCACCATCGCGGCCGACAAGACCTGCGCCCTGGTGGCCGCGCATGCCGTGCTGGCGGCGCTGTTCCAGCGCGAGCGCAGCGGCCACGGCTGCTTTGTCGAAGTGCCCATGTACGAGACCATGGTGGGCTTCAACCTGGTCGAGCATTTCTACGGCATGCACTTCAGCCCCGCGCTCAGCGGCGCAGGCTACCCGCGCGTGATGGCGCCCTGGCGCAAGCCCTACCGAACGCTGGACGGCCACGTCTGCATGATGCCGTACACCGATGCGCACTGGCAGCGCTTCTTCGCCGCCGTGGGCCAGCCGCAGCTGGCCCTGGATGCGCGCTTTGCCAGCCAGGCCAGCCGCACGGCCCACATTGCCGAGCTGCTGGAGACCGCAGGCGAGCATGTGGCCCTGCACGGCACCCAGTACTGGCTCGATACCTGCCAGCGCCTGGAGATTCCCGCCGCCCCGGTGGCGCGCATGGATGAGCTTCCCGCCGATCCGCATCTGCAGGCCACGAAGTTCTTCGTGCCGCTGCACGACCCCGCCATGGGCACCGTGCACCTGCCTCGCTCCTCCGTGCGCATGGATGGCCTGCAGGTGCCCATGGGCATGCCCCCGCGCCTGGGTGAGCACACGGCGGCGCTGCTGGCCCAGGCGGGCTGGAGCGCCGAGCGCATCGCCGGCCTGCAGACCACGCAACAGGAGACATGAGATGACAGTGAACACCCCGCAGCCCCACCCTGGCGCCGCCTGGAACGCCGTGCCCCGCATGGGCCAGGGCTTTTTCTGGCAGGACCTGCAGGTCGGCCAGCAACTGCGCACCTTCCGCCGCACCGTGACCGAATCCGACCTGGTCGCCTTCATCAATGCCACGGGCATGCTGGAGGCCATCTTCATCGAGGAGGGCTACGACGGCGGCGCCATTGCCGGCCGCCCCGTGCCGGGCGCCATGACCTATGCGCTGATCGAAGGCTTCATCCTGCAAAGCATGATCCAGGGCACGGGCCTGGCCATGCTGGAGCTGCACCAGAAGATCCTCGGCCCCGTGCTGGTGGGCGACACCATCGAGGCGCTGGTCGAGGTCACCGCCATCAGGCCCACCTCCAAGGGCAACCGCGCCGTCGTCACCTCGCGCATCGAGGTCTTCAACCAGGGCCACCAGAAGGTCATGGAATACACGGCCGTGCGCCTGCTGGCAGGGCGCAGCTAGGCGGACAAAAGAATTCCCATAACGACACCAGGAGACAACAGCATGGACAAGAAAGGCAACAAGGCCGCAGGCAGACAAGGGCGGCGCAGGGTGCTGGCCGCCGTGGCGGCCTGCATGGCAGCCGCAGCGGCAGTGCCGGGAGCGGCCCTGGCACAGCAGCCCTGGCCCAGCAAGCCCATCACGCTGGTCGTGCCTTTCCCGCCGGGCGGGCCCACCGACCTGGTGGCGCGCGTGCTGGCCCAGCAGGTCGGCCAGCAACTGGGCCAGACCGTGATCGTGGACAACCGGCCCGGCGCCAACGGCAACATCGGCAACGCCCTGGTGGCCAAGGCCGCGCCCGATGGCTACACCGTGCTCTACAACACCTCGTCCATTGCGCTGAGCCCGTCGCTCTACAAGAAGATGAGCTACGACGTGAACAAGGACCTGATGCCCGTGGCGCTGACGGCCGTGGTGCCGCTGGGCCTGGTGGTCAACCCCAAGCTGCCGGTGAAGAACGTGCAGGAGTTCGTGCGCCATGCCAGGGACAAGGCGGGCCAGCTGTCCTATGGTTCGGCCGGCAACGGCAATGTCACGCACCTGGCGGTCTTCCAGGTCGTGCAGCACTACCAGATCGAGGCCAGCCACGTGCCCTACAAGGGCAGCGCGCCGGCCGACGTGGATCTGGTGGCCGGGCAGATCGACTTCATGACCGACACCATCAACTCCGTCGCACCCTTCATCAAGGAGGGACGGCTCAAGCTGCTGGCCGTGAGTTCCTCCAAGCGCCTGCCCAACTTCCCCGATGTACCCACGCTGGCCGAAAGCGGCATGTCCGGCTTCGAGGCCGGGGCCTGGCAGGGCGTGATGGTGCCCGCTAAGACGCCAGCCGCCATCATCCAGCGGCTCAACCAGGAGCTGATGCGCGCGCTCAAGGACCCGGGCGTGGTCGAGAAGCTGCAGCTGCAGGGCGCCGAAGGCCTGGGCTCCTCGCCCGAGGAATACGGCGCCTACATCCGCAGCGAGATCAAGCGCTGGGCCGGCGTGGTCAAGAGCACGGGCGTCTCTCTGGACTGAGTGCGCTGCGGTGCGCGGCGGCTGCCCGCCCTGTCGTGCACTTGCGCAAATTGGCACCTGTTTGTCAGGGGTGGGCGCGGATTTTCAGCTATGGTTGCGGCTCATCGCCCCGGGCTGCCGGGGCAGGGCATGCATAGCAACAAGGAGCAAGATATGACGGGAGCTGCCGGCGAAGTCCTCAGCGAAGTGCGGGGCCGCATTGGCATGATCACCTTGAACCGGGCCAAGGCGCTGAACGCGCTGTCGCTGGGCATGGTGCGCGATCTGCTGGCCACCCTGCTGGCCTGGCAAAAGGACGATCAGGTGCTGGCCGTGGCCATCCGCGGCATGGGCAAGGAAGGGGCCTTCGGCGCCTTCTGCGCGGGCGGCGACATCCGTTTTCTGCACGGCGCAGGCAGCACGGGCAATCCGCAGCTGGAGGACTTCTTCACCGAGGAGTACGCGCTCAACCACCTGATCCACACCTTCGGCAAGCCCTACATCGCCTTCATGGACGGCATCGTCATGGGCGGCGGCATGGGCATCAGCCAGGGCGGCACGCTGCGCATCGTCACCGAGCGTACCAAGATGGCCATGCCCGAGACGGCCATCGGCCTGTTCCCCGATGTGGGTGGCGGCTACTTCCTATCGCGCTGCCCCGGTCACGCGGGTGAGTGGCTGGCGCTGACGGGCGACGTGATCGGCGCGGCCGACGCGCTGGACTTCGGCCTGGCCGATGGCTATCTGCCCTCGGACCAGCAGCCTGCGCTGTGGGATGCCCTGGCCGCCGGCAGCTTTGCCGATGCAGCGGCCGTCGAGGCGCTGGTGAAGTCGAAGTTCACGGCCCCGGCCAAGCCAGCGGCCCAGCCCCGCGCCGAGATCGACCGCGTGTTTGCCCTGCCCACGGTGGCTGCCATGGTGCAGGCACTGGAAGCGGCGGATGGCGAGTGGGCGCAGCACACGGCAGCCACGCTGCGCAAGCGCTCGCCGCTGATGCTGCACGTGGTGCTGGAGCAGATTCGCCGCGCACGCGGCATGACGCTGGCCCAGGACCTGCGCATGGAGCGCGACATGGTGCGCCACTGCTTTTACCTGCGCCCCGGCCAGAGCGAGACCATCGAAGGCATTCGCGCCCTGGCCGTGGACAAGGACCACCAACCGCGCTGGAACCCCGCGCGCATCGAAGACGTGCAGGACGCGCAATGGCGTGCCTTCTTCGACAGCCCCTGGCCAGTGCACTCGCACCCGCTGGCGGCGCTGGACTGATCGCGCGGCGGTTGCTCAAACCTCCAAGGGTTCAAAAGGCTATCCGGCACCGCGCCGGATGGCCTTTTTTTCGGTTCAGCGATCAGCGGGCTCCATGCGGCAGGAATGGCCTGCCAGCAGCCGTACCGCGTCGTCAATGCGCGGGCCCGGATCCCATTCGGGCACGGGCGGCGTCAGGCCCAGGGCCATCTGCCGCAGCGGCTCGGCAATGGCCATGGACAGCAACAGGTCGCAGATGACATCGGGCTGCTCTGCCCTGAGCAACCCCTTCGCGCACTGGCGCCGCAGCCAGTCCACCAGCATGCCGCGGCCGCGCTCTATGCCGTTGCGCTGGTAGACCTCCAGCAACTCGGGCTTGGCGGGGAAATCGGTGGTGAGCAGGCGGAACATCCCCACCGCCTCGGCCGACAGCACGCGCGCGGCAATCACGCGCAGGATCTCGGCCAGCGCCGGAGCCACCTCTGAGGCCGACTGCGCATCGGCCGACAGGGCGGGGCGGAAACCGTCTGTCCAGCTGCGCACCACCAGGGCCACCAGATCCTCACGGTTGGCGGCAAAGCGGTAGAGCGTCTTCTTGGCCAGCCCCGCGCGCCTGGCCACGGCTTCCATGGTGGTGGCGGCATAGCCTTCGTTGAGCAAGAGCCAGGTGGCGGCGGCCAGGGCGGCATCGTTGGCCTCGTGCTCGGGCCGGGCCGGCCGCCCGCGCGGCCTGGGGGCCGCAGGAGTGATTTCGGATTCCATTGGATTTCTTGTCGTTCCGTTCGGTGTTGTGCAGGGTCGTGCCTGGTTGTGCAGCATTTTGTTACCCGGCTGGGATTATCCGATTGTTTGGAAACGATGTTCGTTTCTTTAATATAAGATGGCTTTTCCTCATCAACCCAGGAACGGAAAACACCCATGAACTCCCATGCCTTCGAGCCCGACATTTCCCGCATCGACGAGCTGCTGCACATCACGCCGCTGCGGCTGGAGACGGGAATCCAGCGCCTGCCCAGCGGCTGTCTGGTGGTGGCCTGCCGTACCGACCTGCACGGCTGCAGCGGCCGCATGCTGGACTGGTGGTTCAAGTTCTTCGAGACCACGCAGCACATCAAGTGGTGGCATCCGCATGACCACATCGCGCATCGTGGCTGGGATGCGCAATGGAAGAAGGGCGAGAGCTATATCGGCGCGTCCATCGAAGCGGTGGAGTCCCTGGCCGATATTCCGCCCGTGGCGGCCAGGCTCAAGTTCCACGATCCGCGCGAGCTGTTCGACCCTGCGCAGCTGGAGCTGGCCTTTGCCGAAAAACGCGCATCGGCCGCCGTGTATGCGCGTATCGGCTTCGGCGAGCATGTGCAGCTGGATGCCAGCGGGGACCCCATGGGCGGGCAGATGGTGCACCTGGCGCGTGACACGCCTTTTGGCTGTGTCCTGCGCAGCCGCTTTTTGCTGGGCCAGTCCTGCGCTGACCCGGCGGCCGAGCTGCCCGACGCGCTGGGCCTGGGCCTGCTGCGCCACTGCTACACGGAGTTCACCTACCTGTCGCGCTTCCTGCCCTCGCTGTACTACGGCGAACATGGCAACGGCGAGGCGGCGCCGCTGCCTTGGTAGCCGTGGCCCCAGGCTTCAAAGCTGCTGGTGCACGGCCGTGGCCAGCTGCAGCAGCCGGTTGCGCGGCAGGGCGCCGCTGAGGGCATAGCCAAAGCCCTGGTCCACCCAGTAGAAGCTGGGCACGGGGCCGTCGCTGCTGAAGCGAAAGGCGGTCTCGCCACGCGTGGCCGGGTCCTCCAGCGCGCCCAGATACAGGGTGATGCGCTCGCCGGCCGCATCCTGGTACATGAACTGGGCGCGTGCGCCGCTGTCGCCGGGCAGCAGCCGGCCGCCCACCAGCTCATAGCCCAGTTCCGTGAGGGCTGGCAGCTTCAGCGGCCGGCCCAGCCGCTTGGAAAGCCATTGCAGCAAATGGGCCTGTTGCGCTGCCTCGACCTCGACCGGGTGGCGCTGCTCGGGCTGGTAGACCGCGTGGGCGACTGCTGCCTGATGGGCGAAGCGGGCAGGTGCGGCAGCGGCCAGCGTGTCCGCCGTTGAGGGTGCCGCAGGCGCTGCCTGCTGCCCGTGCACCAGCCAGCCCAGGCCGAAGGCCAGCAGCCAGCCTGCGGCCATGCCGCCCCAGCGCCACCATTGCTGCTGGCGCTGTTGCAGGCCCTGCAGCTGCTCGGCGGCGGCGCGCATTTCATCGGGCATGGGCGGTTCGCTGCGGGCGCCGTGCAGGGCGCGCAGCAGCTGCCGCTGGCGCTGCCATTGCTCCACGCGTGCTGCGCTGTCTGCATCCAACTGCTCGCGCAGCGCCTGTGCCTGTGGGGCCGACAGGCGGTCATCGACCAGGGCATGCAGCTGCTCGTCGGGGATGGCCGTGGCAGCCGAGACACCACAGGAGGAGGGGGAGGAGGGGGAGGTGGGGGCGGGGGCAGTCATGGCGGCCTCGTCATTTGAGCCGGCGCAGCGACGGGGCTGCGGCTTGGGGTGCAGCAGTCTGGGCGGGCGAAGCTGCGGGCGTTGCCTCCATCAGCTCGCGCAACCGGGAGCGTGCGCGCGACAGGCGCGACATCACGGTGCCCAGGGGCAGCTGCAGCACGCGCGCCGTGTCGGCATAGCTCATGTCCTCCACGCTGACCAGCAGCAGCACCGCCCGCTGCTCGGCGGGCAGGCGCTGCAGGCAGCGCTCCAGGTCCAGGGCAGCGTCGCTGCTGTCCTCGGGCGCTGCCAGGGACTCGGACAGGCTGTCGATGTCCAGCCACTGCCCTCGTGCGGCAGAGCGCCGCTGGTTCAGGTAGAGGTTGTGCATCAGGGTGAACAGCCAGGCGCGCAGATCGCCATCGGAGCGCCACAGCAGCCATTTGCGGCAGGCGCGTTCCAGCGTGTCCTGCACCAGGTCGTCGGCTGCCCAGGCATCGCCTGCCAGCAGCCGCGCGTAGCGGCGCAGGCCGGGCAGGTGCTCCAGGATCTGGCTGCGGTCCATGGGCAGGTCCGATCGCGCAGGGGGCCGGACTCAGGGGCGTGCGGTATGCCAGACGCCCATGACGCCGTCGCCCGTGGTATCGCCGGCCTTGCCGTCCTTCACCCAGTAGTACAGGGGCTTGCCCTTGTAGGCGATCTGGCTGCTGCCATCGTCGCGCTGGATCACGCTGTAGTTGCCGCCAGAGGGCGCCTGCTTGCCCATCAGGGGCGGCCAGTTGGTCGCGCAGGGGCCATTGCAGACGGACTTGCCACTGCCGGCCGTGTCCTTGTCGAAGGTATAGAGCGTCATGCCGTTGGCGCCGACCAGAATGCCGTTTTGCACGCTGACCGCACTGGGCGGCGTCTGGCCAGAGGCGTTGGCCGCAGGCGCGGAATAGCAGCCTGCCAGGGCCAATGTCAGGGCTGCCGTGAAGGCACAGGTACCAAGTTTCATGCCGAGCTTCTTCATCGCTGTCTCCGGTGCTTGCCGGCGCGCGAAATTGCGGCCGGACACTGCAATGAACACTGGGCCGTGCCGGTTTATTCCGCAGCAGTGCAAAAAAAGCTGCGGATGCCCGTCAACGGTTGAAGCTCTTCATGGCGCGCTCGACCTCGCGCTTGCCTTCGCGGTCCTTGATCACGTCGCGCTTGTCGTGCTCGGCCTTGCCCTTGGCCAGGGCAATGTCGCATTTGACATAGCCGTTCTTCCAGTGAAGGTTGATGGGCACCAGGGTGAAGCCCTTTTGCTCCACCTTGCCGATCAGGCGCAGGATGTCGTCCTTCTTGAGCAGCAGTTTCTTGATGCGCGCCGCGTCGGGGTTGACGTGGGTGGAGGCGGTCTTGAGCGGGTTGATCTGGCAGCCGAGCAGGAACAGCTCGCCGTCCTTGACGATGACGTAGCCGTCCGTCAACTGCACCTTGCCGCTGCGCAGTGCCTTCACTTCCCAGCCGTGCAGCACGATGCCGGCCTCGAAGCGTTCCTCGAAGAAGTAGTTGAATGCGGCTTTTTTGTTGTCGGCGATGCGCGACTGTGTTTCAGGTTTCTTGGCCATGGAGTAATAGATGCGGCGAAAACCTGGAGATGAAAGGTCTCCCTACAATACTGGATTGCCGTCTTCCCGCCGTGCGGGATTTTAGTTTCGCCTTGCCGTCATTGTGACAGCCGGCTGTGCCATGGCGGCGCTGCCGGTGTTTTGCATGCCGTGCAGCCCGCCCCATTCATGAAAAAAGTCAACAAGTCCGTCCTGATCTGGTACAGCCCCCAAGAAATGTTTGCCCTGGTGACGGACGTGGCCCACTATGCCGACTTCCTTCCCTGGTGCGATCAGGCCAGGGTGCTGGAGCAGGACGAGCAGGGCATGACGGCCGAGGTGGGCATTGCATTCGGCGGCATGCGCAAGTCCTTCGTCACGCGCAACACGCACAGCGTGCTCGACGATGGCGGGCGCCAGGTCAGCATCCGCCTGATCAAGGGGCCGTTCTCGCGGCTGGAGGGCCACTGGATGTTCCGCCCCGTGGGCGACGGATCGCAGCGCGCCTGCCGTGTCGAACTGCAACTGGACTACGGTTTCGACAACATGGCCCTGGCCGCCGTGGTCGGCCCGGTGTTCGACCGCATTGCAGGCTCCATGGTCGATGCCTTCATCAAGCGTGCCGAGCAGGTCTATGGCTGAGCCCCAGCCCGCTGTGCGCATCACGCTGGCCTGCAGTGCGCGCGCCGGCGAAGTCGTCGAGCTGTTTCTGCAATTGCCGGCCGGTGCCACGATTGCCGATGCGGTGGCGGCGGCGGGCGGCTGGCAGGCGCTGGGCTTTGCGCAGGCCGGGCCGGCAGGCCTGTGGGGCCGCAGCGCGCCTTTGACGCAAGCCCTGCGCGACGGTGACCGAGTGGAGCTGTACCGGCCCTTGACCGTGGACCCCAAGGTGGCGCGCCGCGAGCGTTTCGCACGCCAGGGCGCTCGGGCCACGGGGCTGTTCCAGCGCCAGAGGCCTGGAGCCAAGGCCGGCTACTGAGCCGGCCCGGATTCGGCGATCAGCGCATTGCGCCGCAATCGGAGGCGATGATGGCGTCGGCGCGCTTGAGTTCCGCATCGCGCGTGGCGTCGTCCATGAAGCCGCGCTCGCCCTGCTCATTCGTGTAGCCCAGCAGGCGGCCCGAAGACAGCGCGGTCTTGGACTGCTTGGCGCGTGCGCAGTTGTCCTGGCGCTGCTTGGCAATCCGTTCCTTTTCCGCCTTGGCCTTGGCGGCCTCCTGGGCTTCGGCCTTGCGCTTTTGCTCTTCCAGGGCCTTGTCGGTGCCTGCGGACTTGGTGTCCTTGGCGGCTGCAGCAGGTGCTGCCGGTGCCCCGGCGTCCGCCGCAGGCGCCGTGCCTGCATCCGCAGCTGCCGCAGCGGCGGAGGGCGCGGCGGCAGGCGGCGGTGTGCTGCCGCCAGGCTGGCGCAGGATGTTCTTGGCGGGAATGTCAGGAGGCGGTGCGCGGTCGCTGAAGACCTTGCGGCCTGTGGCGTCGACCCATTGCCACTGGGCGGCTGCGGGCAGCGAACAGGCGGCAAGCGTGACTAGCAAAACAAGCTTGATGGCGTGCATGGTGAGTTGGGGATCGGGCCGAATGGCCTACAGCATACATTGTGATCCGGCGCACGGGTACAATCCTTCTTTTGGAGCTCTCACATGCGCCTTCTCGGTAAAGCCCTGACCTTCGACGACGTCCTTCTGGTCCCCGCTTTCTCCCAGGTCCTGCCCAAGGACACTTCGCTCAAGACGCGCTTTTCGCGCAACATCTCCCTGAACATTCCCCTTGTGTCCGCCGCCATGGACACCGTGACCGAGGCGCGTCTGGCCATTGCCATCGCGCAAGAGGGCGGTATCGGCGTCATCCACAAGAACATGACGGCCGAGCAGCAGGCCGCCGAAGTGTCCAAGGTCAAGCGCCACGAATCCGGCGTGGTGCACGACCCCGTGGTCATCACCCCCGAGCACACCGTGCTGCAGGTGCTGCAGCTGTCCGAGAATCTCGGCATCTCGGGTTTCCCCGTCTGCGACGGCGGCAAGGTGGTGGGCATCGTCACCAGCCGCGACCTGCGCTTCGAGACCCGCTACGACGTCAAGGTCAGCCAGATCATGACGCCGCGCGAGCGCCTGATCACCGTCAACGAGAAGGACGGCACCACGCCCGTGGAAGCCAAGGCCCTGCTCAACAAGCACAAGCTCGAACGCATCCTGGTCGTGAACGACGCCTTTGAACTCAAGGGCCTGATCACCGTCAAGGACATCACCAAGCAGACCACCTTCCCCAACGCAGCGCGTGACAGCGCAGGCCGCCTGCGCGTGGCCGCCGCCGTGGGCGTGGGCGAGGGCACCGAGCAGCGCGTGGAGCTGCTGGTCAAGGCCGGCGTCGATGCGCTGGTGGTGGACACGGCCCACGGCCACAGCAAGGGCGTGATCGACCGCGTGCGCTGGGTCAAGCAGAACTACCCGCAGGTCGATGTCATCGGCGGCAACATCGCCACCGGCGCCGCTGCGCTGGCACTGGCCGAGGCAGGCGCCGACGCCGTCAAGGTCGGCATCGGCCCCGGCTCCATCTGCACCACGCGCATCGTCGCCGGTGTGGGCGTGCCCCAGATCATGGCTATCGACAGCGTGGCCCAGGCCCTGCAGGGCACGGGCGTGCCGCTGATCGCCGACGGCGGCATCCGCTTCTCGGGCGACATCGCCAAGGCCCTGGCCGCTGGCGCCTCGACCATCATGATGGGCGGCATGTTCGCCGGCACCGAAGAGGCGCCGGGCGAAGTCATCCTGTACCAGGGCCGTTCGTACAAGAGCTATCGCGGCATGGGGTCCATCGGCGCCATGCAGCAGGGCTCGGCCGACCGCTACTTCCAGGAATCGAGCACCGGCAATCCCAACGCCGACAAGCTCGTGCCCGAAGGCATCGAAGGCCGCGTGCCCTACAAGGGCTCCATGGTCTCCATCGTCTACCAGATGGCCGGCGGCGTGCGCGCTGCCATGGGCTACTGCGGCTGCGCCACCATCGAAGAGATGAACAACACGGCCGAGTTCGTGGAGATCACCGCCGCAGGCATCCGTGAATCGCACGTGCATGACGTGCAGATCACCAAGGAAGCGCCCAACTACCGCGCCGACTGATCCAGGTCCAGCGCCTTGGCGCGAGATGGAAAAGAGGTCCGGGCAGCCACTGCCCGGACCTCTTTTTTTCGTGCGCTCACGAAGCTCAGATGGTGAAGCTCAGATGACGACGCTCAAATGGCGAAGTTGTCCAGCACCGCGCCCGAGCTGGCGCTCGATGCGTTGAACGCGAACTTGGCCTGCACGCCCCGCGTGTAGCGTGGCGCGGGGGCCTTCCATGCCGCACGGCGCTGGGCGAGCACGTCTTCGGGCACGTTCAGCTGCAGCTGCAATGCGTGCGCGTCGATGGTGATCGAGTCGCCCTCATGCACCAGCGCGATGGTGCCGCCCACAGCCGCTTCCGGCGCCACGTGGCCGACCACCATGCCCCAGGTGCCGCCGGAGAAGCGGCCATCGGTGATCAGGCCCACGCTCTCGCCCAGGCCGGCGCCGATCAGGGCGCCCGTGGGGGCCAGCATTTCCGGCATGCCGGGGCCGCCCTTGGGGCCCAGGTAGCGCAGCACCATCACGTCGCCGGCCTGTATCCGGCCGTCGAGGATGGCCGCCAGTGCCGATTGCTCATCGTCGAACACGCGTGCCGGGCCGGTGATGACCGGGTTCTTCAGGCCCGTGATCTTGGCCACCGCACCTTCCGGGCTCAGGTTGCCCTTGAGGATGGCCAGGTGGCCCTGCGGGTAGAGCGCATCCGAGAGGGGGCGGATGACCTGGGGGTTAGGCGGTTCGTCAGGCACGCCGGCCAGGGTCTCGGCGATGGTCTGGCCCGAGATGGTGATGCAGTCGCCGTGCAGCAGGCCCGCATTCAGCAGGATCTTCATCACCTGCGGGATGCCGCCCGCCTGGTGCAGGTCCACCGCCAGGTATCTGCCGCTGGGCTTGAGATCGCACAGCACCGGCACCCGCTGGCGGATGCGCTCGAAGTCGTCGATGGACCAGGGCACGCCGGCCGCATGGGCGATCGCGAGAAAGTGCAGCACGGCATTGGTGGAGCCCCCGGTCGCCATGATCACCGAGACCGCGTTCTCGATGGACTTGCGCGTCACGATATCGCGCGGCTTGAGGTCCATCTTGATGGCCTCGATCAGCACCCTGGCGGATTCCTTGGCCGAGTTCTCCTTTTCATCATGGGGATTGGCCATGGTGGAGGAGTAGGGCAGGCTCATGCCCAGCGCCTCGAACGCGCTCGACATGGTGTTGGCGGTGTACATGCCGCCGCACGAGCCCGTGCCGGGAATGGCGTGCTGCTCGATGTCCTTGAGCTCCTGGTCGCTGATCTTTCCCGCGGCGTTCTCGCCGACGGCCTCGAACACGCTGACGATGTTCAGGTCCCGGCCTTTCCACCTGCCGGGCAGGATGGTGCCGCCGTAGACATAGATGGCCGGCACATTGGCGCGCAGCATGCCCATCATGCCGCCCGGCATGTTCTTGTCGCAGCCGCCGACCACCAGCACGCCATCCATCCACTGGCCGCCCACGCAGGTCTCTATGCAGTCGGCGATCACCTCGCGGCTGACCAGCGAGTACTTCATGCCTTCCGTGCCCATGGACATGCCGTCCGAGATGGTCGGCGTGCCGAACACCTGCGCGTTGCCACCGGCCTCCTCGATGCCTGCGATGGCCGCGTCCGCCAGCCTTTGCAGGCCGGAGTTGCACGGCGTGATCGTGCTGTGGCCGTTGGCCACGCCGACCATGGGCTTCTTGAAATCCTCTTCCTTGTAGCCCATGCCGTAGAACATGGAGCGGTTGGCTGCGCGCGCCTTGCCTTCGGTGATGTGGGCGCTTCGGCGGTTGATCTGGTTCGGCGGGGTCATGGCATGTCTCTCGTTGTGGGGGTTGGATGAGTATGGGCCGACTGATTCATCTGATCCAATCCTATTCATCGGCATGATTGATATGCTGCGCATATGAATGAGCCCCCCATTGATCTGCGCGTCTGGCGGCAATTCCTGGCCGTGGCGGACGAGCTGCACTTCGGCCGCGCCGCGTCACGCCTGCACATGACGCAGCCGCCGCTCACACAGGCCATCGCCCAGCTGGAGCGCAGCCTGGACGTGGCGCTGTTCGAGCGCTCGAGCCGCCACGTCGCGCTGACGCCCGCCGGCGAGGCGCTTGTGCCGCAGGTGCGTGAGCTTCTGGCGCGGGCGGCAGCGCTGCCCGGGATTGCGCGGGCTGCGGCAGCGGGAGAAGTGGGGCGCGTGCGGCTGGCCTTTGTCTCCACCATCGGCTTCACCCGGCTGCCGCTGTGGGTGCGGGACTTCGTTGCAGGAACGCCCGGTGTGGCGCTGGAGCTGGTCGAGGCCACCAGCGATGTGCAGATGGAGGCATTCGAGCGCGGGCAGATCGATGCCGGGCTCATGCTGCATGCCCCGGGGCATGCGCCGGCCGGCCTGGAGCGCCTGGCCGTGGGACGGGAAGCCATGGTGCTGGCCCTGCCGCAGCAGCATGCGCTTGCCGGTGCGGACCGGCTGATGCTCGACGAAGTGCTGGAGCAGCCGCTGGTGATCTTTCCGCGCCGCATCATGCCCTCGCTCCATGACGCGGTGACGGATCTGTACCGACGGCACGGACATGTGCCGCGCATCGCGCAGCAGGCGATACAGATGCAGACCATCGTGAACCTGGTCTGGGGCGGCATCGGCCTGGCCTGGGTGCCCGCCAGCGTGATGCAGTTCTGCAGGCCCGGCGTGGTCTACCGCGAGGTGGTTTTCGCCAGCGCCCGTGCAGGCAGCAAGGCCGTTGCCCTGCCGGTCTGCGAGACCAGCCTGGCCTGGCCTGCCGGAGCCATGTCGCCCGCGCTGGCGCGGTTTGTCGGCTTCGTGCGCGAACAGCGCTGAGTGGCGTTCACCGACAGCCCCCCGAGGCAAGGCCCGCGAATATCCGCATGGTTCTGGTCTGAATTTTTGGAAATTCTGGCCAGAATGATAGAATTCGGGCCAGGCCGGACACCAGGCCTGCTTTTGTTTTCAGCCCCGCCATGCAATCTGTCGGCATCTACGAAGCCAAGACCCGTTTCTCCGCCCTGATCGAACTTGTCGAGCAGGGCGAGGAAGTGCGCATCACCCGCCACGGCAAGGAAGTGGTGCGCATGCTGCCGGTGCGCCGCCGCCCCGTGATCACCGACGAGCAGATCGCCCGCGAGCTGGAGCAGATGCAGGCGCTGCAGGCCACGGTGCGGCCAGCCCAGCCGGCACAGGCGGCACAGGCGCCGGACTCCACCACCCGACTGCGCCACGCAGGCCGGAGCCAGGCATGACCTCCTTCGTGCTTGATGCCTCCGTCACCGCCGCCTGGCTGCTGCCCGATGCCGCCAGCGTGCACACCCAGCGCCTGTATACCCGCATCCGCCGCCACGAAGTGGACCCGCAGGCGCCCAACCTCTGGCAGTGGGAATGCGGCAACCTGATCGCCTCGGGCGTGCACGGCGGCCGCATTCCGCACAGCTCGGTCGAAGGCCTGTGGGGCGTGCTCGAGGCCATCCGCCACCGCGTGGAACTGCACGAGTTGGCGCCCGCCCAGCACAAGGCCGTGCTCGACGTGGCGCTGGACACCCGCCTGCCGGTCTATGACGCGGCCTACCTGTGGCTGGCGCAGTCGCTGCGCCTGCCGCTGGCCACCTTTGACGCAGCCCAGGCCGCCGCCGCACGCAAGCGCGGGCTGGCGCTGCTGGCCCCTGAAGATTTCTGATCCCCTCCCATCACCTTTGCCTGAGATGACCATGCAACACGACAAGATCCTCATTCTTGACTTCGGCTCCCAAGTCACCCAGCTGATCGCCCGCCGCGTGCGCGAAGCCCATGTCTACTGCGAAGTCCACCCCTGCGACGTCAGCAGCGACTGGGTGCGTGAATTCGCCGCCGACGGCCGCCTCAAGGGCGTGATCCTGTCGGGCAGCCACGCCAGCGTCTACGAAGTGGACGACCGCGCCCCCGACGCCGTGTTCGAGCTGGGCATTCCCGTGCTGGGCATCTGCTACGGCATGCAGACCATGGCCACCCAGCTGGGCGGCAAGGTCGAAGGCTCGCACACCCGCGAATTCGGCTACGCCGAAGTGCGCGCCCATGGCCACACCGAACTGCTCAAGGGCATCGAGGACTTCACCACGGCCGAAGGCCACGGCATGCTCAAGGTCTGGATGAGCCACGGCGACAAGGTCACCGAGTTGCCCCCGGGCTTCAAGGTCATGGCCTCCACGCCGTCCTGCCCCATCGCCGGCATGGCCGACGAGGCGCGCCGCTTCTACGCCGTCCAGTTCCACCCCGAAGTCACGCACACCGTGCAGGGCGCGGCCCTGCTCAACCGCTTCGTGCGCGAGATCTGCGCGGCGAATGCCGACTGGATCATGGGCGACTACATCGAGGAAGCCGTCGCCAAAATCCGCGAGCAGGTGGGCGATGAGGAAGTCATCCTCGGCCTGTCGGGCGGCGTGGATTCGTCCGTGGCTGCAGCCCTGATCCACCGCGCCATCGGCGACCAGCTGACCTGCGTCTTCGTGGACCACGGCCTGCTGCGCCTGAACGAAGGCGACATGGTCATGGAAATGTTCGAAGGCAAGCTGCACGCCAAGGTCATCCGCGTGGACGCCAGCGACCTGTTCCTGGGCAAGCTGGCCGGCGTCAGCGAGCCCGAGGCCAAGCGCAAGATCATCGGCGGCCTGTTCGTGGACGTCTTCAAGGCCGAGGCCGCCAAGCTCAAGGCCGGCGATGCAGGCCACAAGGGCGCCACCTTCCTGGCCCAGGGCACCATCTACCCCGACGTCATCGAGTCGGGCGGTGCCAAGAGCAAGAAGGCCGTCACCATCAAGAGCCACCACAACGTCGGCGGCCTGCCCGAGCAGCTCGGCCTGAAGCTGCTCGAGCCCCTGCGCGACCTGTTCAAGGACGAAGTGCGCGAACTCGGCGTGGCCCTGGGCCTGCCGCGCGAAATGGTCTACCGCCACCCCTTCCCGGGCCCGGGCCTGGGCGTTCGCATCCTGGGTGAAGTCAAGAAGGAATACGCCGACCTGCTGCGCCGCGCCGACGCCATCTTCATCGAGGAACTGCGCAACTGGACCGACGAAGCCACCGGCAAGAACTGGTACGACCTCACCAGCCAGGCCTTCACCGTCTTCCTGCCCGTCAAGAGCGTGGGCGTCATGGGCGACGGCCGCACCTACGACTACGTCGTGGCCCTGCGCGCCGTGCAGACCAGCGACTTCATGACCGCCGACTGGGCCGAGCTGCCCTACGGCCTGCTCAAGAAGGTGTCTGGCCGGATCATCAACGAAGTGCGCGGCATCAACCGCGTGACCTACGACGTTTCGACTAAGCCGCCGGCGACGATTGAGTGGGAATGATTGCGCAATAGGAAACGGCCGGGGTCGTCCGGCCGTATTTCCGCATCAAGCCCGCATCAATGCGGGCTTTTTTGTTTCTGACTTTGGCAAGGCTGGAATTATCTGGGCCCAATGCATTAAATTTTGTGATTGTGCTGAGCTCTGGGTAAATTGTGCTATCGGCTCTTAATGGCCGCGGAATTCCAGCAATTCATCCAGGTCACGGATCCATTCGGGAAGAAAGCTCTGATCCAATCCGAACGAGCCTTTGAGCTCGGGGCCGTCCGGGGAGTCCTTCATGGTGTATTGCGCGAACAGGTGGCCCCATGCGTTCGCCACCCCGATGGCAAGCAGAAATTGAGGCTCGATCCCCGAGAGTTGGACAGGTTCAATATCAAAATTGCCCGCTATCAATGATCCATAGGCCTGTGAAAGGTCTTGCTGGAATTTTTTGATTTCGGCTGGCATTGTCAACCACTGAACACTGCCCGAAAAATTGCCGTCCGTGATTTTTACATTGAGGGTCAACCAGTCCCTATAAGGGACGCCATCTTCCTCGATGGAACGAGAAGTCGGCACGATATCGAATTTGAAGTCATCGAAATCAATGGTCAGCATGTTTGTTTGTATGGAAATGAGAAATGGTTCCATCGTGCCTCGCGACAGAGATCCAGCTAGTTTGAGGGGTAACGCGCAGGGTCCCAGACCTTGTCCGCCTTGCTGTGTGCTGGTGGCGCATGGGCTGCGGCCGAGCTCCCCGCAGCTTTGATCACAGACGCACGAAAGAGGGCTGAAGAGGCCTGCCCTGCGCATCCTCTGGAGCGCGACGACAATAGCCCATGATTCAAGAAAAGCCCCTGGCGGCAACCGAACTGGAGCGGCCTGCCATGGCCTTGCGCACTCTTGCGAACGGAGTGCGGCTGCTGGCGCTGCCTATGCCGCATTTGCAGAGCGTCAGCGTGGGTGTGTTCCTGCGCGTGGGCTCCCGCGACGAGACCTCCACCAGCAACGGCATCAGCCATGTGCTGGAACACATGGCGTTCAAGGGCACGCATACGCGTTCCGTGCAGGAGATCAACCTGGATGCGGAGCGGCTGGGCGCGGAGGTCAACGCCTTCACCGGCAAGGACATCACCGGCTATTTCATGACCGGCCTGGGCTGGCATGCGCAGGCCTTGCTGGGAATGATTGCGGACATCGTGCTGAACAGCGTGTTTCCCGAGCATGAATTGCAAAGGGAGCTGCAGGTGATCCGGCAGGAGGCCATCGAGTACGAAGAGGACCCGGAGGACAGCGCCGGCGATCTGCTGGACCGCGCCATCTGGGGCGATGACCCCATGGGCATGCCGGTGATCGGCACGGTGGCCAATATCGAAGGCTTCACCCGGCAGGATCTGGTGCGCCATGTGCAAACCCATTACGTGGGAGAAAAGACCGTCGTCGTCGCGGCCGGAAACTTCGATGTGCCGGCCTGGCTGGAGCAGGCGGCGCAGCTGTTCGCCGGCATGCCTGCGTCGGCCGATCCCGCTGTGGCGCTGCCCCCTCAGCCCGCAAAGTATGTGGGGCAGGCCCTGGCGCAACGCTTCACGCAGGTGTCCCAGGTGTTCGTGAACCTGGCCTATCCCCTGGTGTTCGAGCAGCTGCAGGGCGAGCACCCGCAGCGTGCGCGTCTCGTGGCCTCGCTGGCGGCCCATCTGCTGGGCGAGGGGATGTCGTCGCCCCTGGTCGATACCGTGCGTGAACGGCTCGGACTGGCCTATACGGCCTATGCGGCGATGGAGGGCGGTGACGTGTGGGCCAATTTCATCGTGCATGCCGTCACGACGCCGGACAAGCTCGAAGCGCTGGTGGCTGCGACAGGCGGCCTGCTGCGCGCCCAGGCTGCCGGCATCGACCCCGTGCATCTGGAGCGGGCCAAGAACCAGCTGGCGGTCTCGCGGGTGCGTGCGGGCGAGCGGACCTACGCCACCATGGAGCGGGCTGTCGAGGACCTCTTTGCCCATGGCAGCGTGACGTCCGTGGCCGAAACGCTGGCGATGATCGATGGCATCGGTGCCGAGGAAGTGCGCAAGGTCTTCGAGCGCATGCTGGCCCACCCTCCGGCGGTGGCCATCACCGGCAAGGGCGCCAGTGCCCGCGCCGTGCGGCAGCTGGCCGCAGGCCTGGCGGCCTGAGCCGGCAGCGCGCGATCAGCGATCAGCGGCCAACCGCCAGCCGCAACACATGGCGCTTTTCCCCTTGTCATGGAATTGGGGGAGCGGGCGGCGGCGCGTTCCATTGCCGCTTGAAGTAGTGCGACTTCGGGTGCTCCTGCAGGAACACGCAGCACTGCACCCACGCCGCTGATTCCGGGGGCGCTTCGAACGGGCCGATCGCACCGATCGCACCGATCGCGCGCGAGAGATGCTCGAACACGACCTCGGCCATGGCCGAGCACATCTGCGGCGGGCGCGGGTTGGTCAGCGTCAGGGTGGCGATGAGTTGCTGCGCGTGGCGGTCGTCGCCGCACAGTCCGACGGCTATGGGTGCCACGCGCGACTTCAGGTCCGCGAGCCGTGCCCATCCGCGCTCGGCCAGCGCAAGGTGCATGGCGTGCAGGACCGGCTCCCACTGGATCGACGGGAGCAAGGATGGTGATACCTCGATGGCGATGTGCGGCATGGGGCGGTGCCTTCAGTCGAGCTTGATGCCGACTTCGCGGATCAGCGTCTGCCAGCGTGCCCGCTCGCTGTCCAGCAGGCGTGCGAATGCCTGGGGCGAGTTGTCGATGGGCACCGAGCCGAGTTCGGCCAGCCTGTCCTGTGTGGCCTTGGCCGCCAGCGCCGCGCCCATGTGCTTGATCAGCCAGGCCTTGCGGTCGGCCGGGGTCGCGGCGGGCGCGAGGAAGCCGTACCAACCGCTGATCTCGGCGTCCACGCCCGATTCCTTGAGCGTGGGCACGCCGGGCAGCGCAGGAATGCGCCTGGCGGACGTCACGGCCAGCGCCTTCAGGCGCCCGCTTTGCACATGCTGCAGGATGGCCGGCGTGGCTTCGAACACCATCTGCACCGTGCCGCCCAGCACGTCGTTGAGTGCCGGCGCGGAGCCGCGGTAGGGAATGTGCAGGATCGAGGTGCCGGTCTGGCGCTTGACGAGTTCTCCCGCCAGGTGCTGCGGCGTGCCGTTGCCGGCGGATGCGTAGGAGAACTTGCCCGGGTTCTTGCGCAGCCATTCGAGCGCCTCCTTGGCCGTGGCCGCCGGGAAGGAGGGATGCACGGCCCAGATCAACGGCACCGAGGCGGCCCATGCCAGCGGTGTGAAGTCCTTGGCCGGATCGAAGTTGAGCCTGGAGTACAGCGCCGGGTTCGCGGCCATGGGGCCGAGCGCGCCCAGCAGCAGCGTGTAGCCGTCGGCCTCTGCGCGTGCTGCCGCCTCCGTGCCGATGTTGCCGCCCGCACCGCTGCGGTTGTCGACGATCACCGTGCTGCCGCTGTCCGTCTGCAAGGCATTCGCCATCAGGCGGGAGACGGCATCGGTGGTCGCACCTGCCGGATAGGGGCAGATGATGCGGATGGGCTTGGAAGGGAATGCCTGTGCGCGCGCCGAGGGGCTTGCGCCCATGGCTGAAATGGCCGTCGCCGTGCTGGCGTACTGAAGGAAGTTGCGTCGTTTCATCGGTGCTCTCGTGACCAGAGTTGTCTCGTGGCCGTAGTGTCGGCAGGCCCTTGTTTCTTCGCAATTCGCATTTTCTGGCCGCGCCTATCGGATAATCCGATGGCCATGTCCGCACGCAACCGCGACCCCCTTGATCTCGTCTCATTGCGCCAGTTGCGCTACTTCGTGTCGGCGATGCGGGCGCACAGCTTCAGTGCGGCATCGCGCGATGCCTCGATCTCGCAGGCGGCGCTGTCGGAGCAGATCGCCTTGCTGGAATCGACCCTGGACGTGCAGCTGTTCGACCGTGCGAGCGGGCGCGCCGTAGCCACGGCCTCCGGACATGAGCTCGACCGCCGGGTGTCGGCCTGCCTCAGGGAGCTGCAGGCGGCGCTGCGCGACGTGCAAGCGCGTGCGAGCACCGTGGCGGGCCTGGTGCGCATCGGCCTGGTGCAGTCCTACGCGGGATGCTGGGTACTGCCCGTCGTGCGCAGTGCCCAGGCGCAGTGGCCGCAGCTGGCGATCGCACTGCGCAGGCGCACCGCACAGGCCTTGGTGGAGGGCGTGTTGCGTGGCGATTTCGATCTCGCCGTCAGCTTCGACCCGGAGCCGCATGCCGATCTGGAGATCCTGGCCTGTTTCGACGAGCCGGTGGTGGCCGTGGGATTGAAGCCCCGCCGGCGGCGACGCCTGCTGGAGCTCAGCGAGGTCGCGAACCACCCCCTGGCCTTGCTGCCAAGCGAATACGCCATGCGGCGCCAGCTCGACAACGCCTTTGCGGCGCAGGGGCTGAAGCCGGGCGTGCATCTGGAGTCCGATACGCTGGAGGACCTGGTGCATGCCGCCCGTGAAAACGGCATGGTTGCGTTGCTCAACGGTGCTGCGGCAATGAGCCTGGACGTGCAGGACGCAGTCCCGTTGGCCGAAAGAAATCTGGGCCGGCAAGCCTGCCTGGTGCGCTCACGCAGCCGTCACCACGGCTTTGCCGCCCAGTACGTATGGGACGAGCTGTCGGCGGCAACCCCCACGCTGCCGCCAGCGTGGGGGCGGCGCGTTGCAGCCGCGCGCTAGTCGTCGGCCGGACCCGTACCGCCCAGGCCCGTACCGCCCGTCAGGGCACTTCCTTCAGGCCCACCAGTTGCAGGGGGCGTGCCAGCAGTTCGTCGAAGCGTTTCTCGAACGCCTTGAAGTACGGCATGCTGAAGTGCGCATCCAGCGCTGCCTGGTTCCTGAATGACTCCCGCATGTAGAAGGTGCCGGGTTTGTCCGCCAGCTCGAACAGCGTGTAGTCCAGGCATCCGGCCTCCTGCCGGGTGAATGGCACCAGCGCGCGCAGGGCGTCGCGCAGCTGGTCTTGCTGGCCGGCCTTCGCCTCAAGGATGGCCAGGTTGAAAATGGTCTCTTTCTTCATGGCTCAGCCCCAGTTCTCCAGCACCACCTTGCCGCGCGCCTTGCCCGACTCGATCAGGGCATGGGCGCGCTTGAGGTTGTCGGCGTTGATGCTGCCGAAGCGCTCGGCCAGCGTGGTGCGGATCAGGCCGGCATCGACCAGTGCGGCAACCTCGTTGAGCAGGCGGTGCTGGCCGATCATGTCGTCGGTGCCGAACAGGGCGCGGGTGAACATCAATTCCCAGTGCACCGACACCGACTTGCGCTTGAGCTTGGTGATATCCAGCGACGCGGGATCGTCGATCAGGCCGAATTTTCCCTGGGGCGCGATCGCCTCGACGATCTGTGCGAAGTGCAGGTCGGTCTGCGTGAGGCTCACGATGTGGTCCACCGTGGGAAAGCCGATGCGCTTGAGTTCGTCGGCAATCGGCTGGCTGTGATCGATCACGTGGTGGGCGCCGAGCTCCTTGACCCAGGCCTGCGTCTCGGGCCGCGATGCGGTGCCGATGACGGTAAGGCTGGTCAGCCGCGTGGCCAGCTGCGTGAGGATGGAGCCCACGCCGCCGGAGGCGCCGATGATGAGCAGCGTCTTGTGGCTGGGGTGCTTGCCCGGCGCGATGCCCAGGCGGTCGAACAGCATCTCCCACGCGGTGATGGCGGTCAGGGGCAGGGCCGCCGCCTGTGCAAAGTCCAGCGACCTGGGCGCGTGGCCCACGATGCGCTCGTCCACCAGGTGCAGTTCGCTGTTCGTGCCAGGGCGCGCAATGGAGCCGGCGTACCAGACGCGGTCGCCCGGCTTGAACAGCGTGACTTCGGGGCCCACAGCCTTGACGATGCCGCTGGCATCCCAGCCCAGCACCTTGTGCGTTTGCCCCTCGGCGGGCGCGCCGCTGGCGCGCACCTTGGTGTCCACCGGATTGACGGACACGGCCCTGACTTCGACCAGCAGGTCGCGGCCGGTGGCCACGGGATCGGGCAGGGTGATGTCGATCAGCGATTCGGGTTGGCTGATGGCTTGGGGCTTCTGGTATCCAACGGCTTTCATGGTCGTGCTTTCAAAGGTTGAGGAAGAGGGGATAGCAAGGAGGGCGAGCAAGGAGGGTTTCAGGCAGTGGCCAGGGCTGCGTAGTCCGAGTAGCCGCGCGCGTCGCCGCCAAACAGGGCCTTCGGATCGAATGCGGCCAGCGGCGCCTGGGCGGCGTAGCGCGCCGGCAGGTCCGGGTTGGCAATGAAGGGGCGGCCGAAGGCGACGAGGTCTGCCAGGCCCTCGTGCAGGATGGCTTGGGCGCGCTCCGCGTCGTACTTGCCCGCAACGATCACCTTGCCCTGGTAGGCGCGGCGCAGCGCGTGGCGGAAGTCTTGCGGAATCTCGGGCGCATCGTCCCAATCGGCTTCCGACAGGTGGATGTAGGCCAGGCCGATCTCGTCGAGCCTGCTGGCCAGATGCAGGATGGTCTCGATGATCTGCGGGCAGTTCATGTTGCGCTGCGTGATGAAGGGCGCCAGGCGGATGCCGGTGCGCTCTGCCCCGACCTCGCCCGCCACGGCGGCCGCGACCTCTTCGGCGAAGCGCGTGCGCTGGGCGATGCCGCCGCCGTAGGCGTCGGTGCGTTGGTTGGAGGTGGTGCGCAGGAACTGATCGATCAGGTAGCCGTTGCCGCCGTGGATTTCCACGCCATCGAAACCGGCACGCATCGCATTGGCCGCGCCCCTGCGGAAGTCGCCGATCACGTCCTGGATGTCCTGTGCGCTCAGTGCGCGCGGTACGGGGCAGTCGACCATGCGGCCGACACCGTCGTCGCCGACCACCCAGACCTGGGCTTGGGGCGACAGCGCCGAAGGCGCGACCGGCAGGCCATCGGCGTGAAAGCTGGCATGCGACATGCGGCCAACGTGCCACAGCTGCAGCACCATGCGCCCGCCGGCGGCGTGCACTGCGTCCGTGACGCGGCGCCAACCGTCCACCTGCGCCTCTGAATAGATGCCGGGGGTGAAGCTGTAGCCTTGGCCCTGGCGGGAGATCTGGGTGGCTTCCGAGACGATCAGGCCGGCGCTGGCGCGTTGTGCGTAGTAGGTGGCCATCAATGCGTTGGGCACGTCGCCTGGCTGGCTGGTGCGGCTGCGCGTCATGGGGGCCATCACCATGCGGTTGGGCAGGCTGAGCGGGCCGAGCTGCAGGGGGCTAAACAGGGGCGTGGAGGCGGTGGTCATGCGGTTCCTTGGCGGAGCTGTAGAGGTGTTGGGGCGGTGGCGGAAACCCGGTTCGCAAGTCGTCTGGGCATGGAGCGATGTTGACCTGGGCGTTTCAATTGAAAAAGACCCGCAAGACTGAAGGCGGCTTCAAAAGAAATTTGACGATGGGGTCCAGGCGCGGCCTGCACGACACCCCGGCGGATGGCCGTGCCGCGCCTGCCTGGCTACCATCTCCCCCATGAAGACCCAATACTTCGCCGCCACCTCACTCGACGGATTCCTGGCCACCGAGGACGACTCCCTGGACTGGCTGTTTCCGCTGGGCGACATGCAGGCCACGGGCTACCCGGAGTTCATTGCCGGCGTGGGCGCGCTGGCCATGGGGTCGGCCACCTACGAATGGATGCTGCGCCACGCGGAGACGGTGGCCAGGGAGACCGGGACGGCGTGGCCCTATACGCAGCCTGCCTGGGTGTTTTCCAGCCGCACGCTGCCTGGTATCCCGGGGGCCGATATCCGGTTTGTCAGCGGTGATGTGCGTGCCGTGCATGCGCAGATGCAGGCTGCGGCAGGCGGGGGCAATCTCTGGATCATGGGGGGCGGAGACCTGGCGGGGCAGTTCTACGACGCGGGCCTGCTGGACGAGATGATCCTGAGCGTGGGCTCGGCCACGCTGGGCCGGGGCAAGCCGCTGTTCCCGCGCCGGGTGCTGCATCCGGTGTTGCGTTTGTTGTCCGTGCGGCAGATTGGCGAGGGCATGGCGGTGCTGCATTACGAGGTGCGCAAGAGCACGAGCTGACAGGCTCCCTGATTCGGTCTGCGCGCCGCTCAGTTCGCCTCCCCGCGCCCAGGCGCCGTCATCCCCGGAATGTATTCATTGGAGATGAAGCTGCGGCAGCGGTGCATGAAGGCTTCCACCACATGGCGGGGCTTTTGTTCGCGGGCCCAGGCCAGGCCGAGTTTCATGGGGCGGTGGTTGCCGTTCAGGTGCAGGTTGACGATCTTCTTGCCGTCCAGCGCATGGGAGTTGCGCGGGCGCACGTTGACCAGGGAGTAGCCCACGTCGTTGGCGACCAGGGAGCGCACCACGTCGGGGCTGGCGCTGCGGGCCGCGATCAGGGGCGAGACGCCGGCTTCGCGGAACAGCGACATGAAGTATTCACGGCTCAGGGGCAGGTCCAGCAGGACCATGGGCAGCTGGGCCAGCGCCTCCAGCGTGGTGGAGCGGTGGTTGGCCAGCGGATTGAGTTCACTGACGATGACCATGGGCGGCAGCTGGGCCAGGGGCTCGAAGCAGATGTCCGATTCGGCCACCAGCAGGTCGTAGGTGATGGCGACATCGATCTGCGCGGTGCGCAGCTTGTGGATCAGTCCTTCCTGGTGGTCCTCGATCTGGGTGACCGTGGCCTTGGGGTGGGCGCGCGCGAATCCCTGGCACAGCTCGGGGGCGACCATGGCCGCCAGCGTGGTGAAGCAGCCCACGCGCACGGGGCCGCGCACCTGGCTTTGCGCGCTGCTGGCCACGTCGTACAAGGCCATGGCCTGGTCGAGCAGGCTGCGGATCTCCCGCAGGACTTCGGCGCCTGCGGGCGTGACGGACAGGCCCTGCGCATGGTGGCGCACGAACAGCGGCACCTGCAGCTCGGCCTCCACCTGGGTGATGGCCGATGAGATGGACGAAGGCGAGACGTGGATGCGGTTGGCGGCCTCGGCAATGCTGCCGAACTCGCCCGCTGCCACGCAGTATTCCAATTGTCTGAAGGTCAGTCGTGTCAGCACGGTGCGCAAGAGGTGGAGAGGGGGAGGGCGGCCAGGGTGACCTGCCGCGTAGTTGACCAAGCGGCGGGGCGCGCTGCAAGAGGCCCTTCCCGCAAGGCGCCTGCATTGTGCGGCGGTCGGGCCCCGGCAGCCTTCAGTCGCTGGCGTTGTGATTGCGAAACCATTGCGCCACCGCACCGTCGCCCTGGGCCGGCGCCTGCGTGGCCTTCACGCGGTCCGTCAGGCCGGCGGACTTGCCCACGAAGTCCAGCGGCGCATCCCAGTTGAAGTGCCGGTACACGGCCGCCGTCTGGGCGTAGGGCGGGCATTGCGCAAACAGCTGGAAGCTGAGCCGGTGGCCGGCGTGGTCCGAGTCGAGCAGGTCGCGCGCATAGGCCAGCAGCCTGCGGCGGTCGTCGGCCTGCGATTGCGGGCCGAGCGTGTAGAACTTGCGCAGCCAGGGGCCGGTGTCCTCGTTCTCGAAGCTGGCGTGGTCCGGCGTCAGGCAGACCTGGCCGCCGCACAGCTCGCGCACGGTGTTCATCATGTGGTGCAGCTGGCCGGTGGCCAGCGACCTTCCGGTGAACAGCAGCGACTGGTTGGGCATCATCAGCCCGGCCGGGCTGCGCTCGGCCAGCGCGATGGCGGCCGTGAGGTGGGCGTTGATGCCTTCGCGGTAGCAGGCCAGGCCGGCCAGCCTGTCCTGCACGGCCTGCAGCTTCTCCACGCCGGTCTGGCGCGCGTTGTGCAGGGCCGTGCCTATCAGCATGTCGGCCAGCTTCAGGCTGCGCTGCAGGAAGGTGAAGGCCGAGTAGCGGTGCAGCGTCTCGCGCAGGAAATGGGCGGCCCGGGTGTGGCGGTAGAACAGCACGTTCTCCCAGGGAACCAGCACGTCGTCGAAGACCACGATGGCATCCACTTCGTCGAAGCGATGGCTCAACGGATGGTCCTGGGCCGATGCGCGGGCGGCCAGGCCCGGGCGGCAGATGAAGCGCAGGCCGGGCGCGCCCAGGTCGCAGATGAAGCCTATGGCGTATTCGGACTGCGCCGCGTCGCCCCAGTGCGCCAGCCCCGGCTTGGTGAAGGCCTGGTTGGCATAGGCGGCAGCGGTCTCGTACTTGGCGCCGCGCACGATGACGCCTGCATCGGTCTCCTTGACCACGTGCAGCAGCACGTCGGGGTCCTGGTCCTGCGGCAGGCGCGAGCGGTCGCCCTTGGGGTCGGTGTTGGCCGATACGTGGAACAGGTCGCCACGCACCACGCGGCGGATGTGGGTGCGGATGTTGGCGGAAAAGCGCGGGTCCAGCTCGTTGAGCACGTCCTGGCCGTCGAACAGCGACCACATCTCGCCCACGCTCTCGTCGCCCACGCGCATGACCACGCCGCCCATGTCCTCCAGCAGCAGGTCGGTGGCGCGGCGCTTGTCCCACCAGTCCTGGCGCGTCAGCGGCAGCTTGTGGGCGATGGGGTGGCGCTCGCCGTCGCCTTCGTCGTAGGTGAGCGCGTCGCGCAGCGCGGCCTCGTGCTGCAGGTCGTACATGCGTGCACGGATGTCCACCAGCGGCTTGAACATGGGGTGGGTGGTCACGTCGTTGACGCGCTCGCCGTTCATCCAGACCCGCCGGCCATCGCGGATGGAGTCGCGGTACTGGCTGCCTGTCCTGATCATCAGCGGCTGGCCCACTTGCCGTCTTTGACCTCGTGCAGCTGCAGCTCCACGGGCACCTGCGTCTGGCCGTTGGCATCAAAGGTCACGGTACCGGTCACGCCGTCGTAGCGTATGGCGCGGATGGCCTTGGCCACGGCCTGCCGGTCCTTGGTGCCTGCCGTCTTGAGCGATTGCAAAAGGATGCCGGTGGCGTCGTAGGCGTACTTGGTGTACGGGCTCTCGGAGTCGGCATAGCCCTTGGCGGCATAGGCGCGGCTCATGGCGTCCAGACGGGGGTTGGTCTGCGATTTGGGCGTGCCGACGATGGTGCCGTCCGCGGCCGGGCCGGCGATCTGGATGAGCTGCGGATCGAAGATGCCGCTGATGCCCAGCATGGGCTGCTTCATGCCCAGCTCGGCCATCTGCTTGCGCACGATGCCGGCCTCGGTGATCACGCCGCCGAAGTAGACCGCGTCGGGGTTCAGGCTCTTGATCTTGGTGAGGATGGAGCGGAAATCCGTGGTGCCCACGGGGTAGCTTTCCTCGGCCACCACGCTGCCTTTTTCTGCCTTGTAGAAGCTGCCGAACGAGGCCAGGTTGGCGCGCCCGTAGTCGCTGGTGTCGGCAATGATGGCGATCTTTTTTGCGCCCAGGCCCGTGGCGGCCCAGGCGGCCAGCGGCTTGTTCTCGTTGACCAGGGTGGGCGTCACGCGCGTGGTGTTGGCGAAGTTCTGGTCGGTGATCTTGGGGCCGATGGCGCCCCAGACGATGAAGGGCATCTGCACGCGGTTGAACACCGGCAGCGTGGCCAGGGCCACGGGGCTGTTCCAGTGGCCTATGGCGCCCACCACGTCGCGGTCGTTGACCAGCTTGAGCGCGGCGGACACGCCGGTCTGCGGGTCGGAGGCATCGTCCAGCACCACGCCCTCCACCTTGAACGGCACGCCGGCCGTGGCATTCCACTGGTCTATGGCCAGCAGGAAGCCGTTCTTCGCGCCCAGGCCCTGCTGTGCGTTGCCGCCGCTGACGGGGCCGATGAAGCCCAGCTTCACGGTGGACTGGGACCAGGCCGCGCCGCAGGCCAGCGTGGCGGCGGCCAGCGCCAGGGCGGATGCGGCAAGGCGCCGGCGCGATGGCAGGAGGGCGGTGGTTGTCGTGAAGGCTTGCATGGTCGGTCGGTCCTGTTCAGGTGAAGACGAGGGGCAGCCATGGCGGCCCGGGCGGGGCCCGGGGCAGCGGGGCGCCACGGTGCATGGCGGGCTGGCCGGCGCTGTCTGGCAACGCCGCCGGATCAATGTATCGCCGCACCTGCCCGGGACTGGATCGCGTTTTCCGAAGCAGCGCCTCGGCAAAAGCGACGCAGGTTTTGTGCGGTTTCTTGCTTCAATGGCTGCGTGACATGGAGACAAGCGAAGCCCCGCCAACCCGGCCGAACCCGACACAAGAGGAACCCTATCGATGCATGACGCGCTGTTCCAGCAACTCATCAACTGGCTGACCCTGGGCTGCATCTACAGCCTGCTTGCCCTGGGTTTCAGCCTGTTGTTTGGCGTGCTGCAGGTGATTCACTTTTCCCATGGCGACGTGGCCATGGTCGCCCCCTTCATCGCCCTGGCGGCCGTGCAGGCCCTGGCCACCGCGCTGGGCGGCTCGGCCCCCTGGCTGGTGCTGGGCCTGGCCTGCCTGGTGGCCATTGCGGCGGTGGGAGGGCTGGGCATCGCCCTGGACCGGCTGGTGATCAGCCGCTTTCGCAATGCGCCGGCCATGATGCCGCTGGTGGCCACGGTGGCGCTGGGCATCGTGATCCGCGAGCTGATCCGCCACCTGTACCCGCAGGGCAGCAATCCGCACGCGTTCCCGGCGATTGCGCAGGGGGCCGTTCCCACCCCGTTCGGGCCGCTGCCCCTGATCAGCGTGGTCTCGGTGCTGGTGGCGGTGGCGCTGGTGGGCGTGCTGCTCTATGTGCTGCACCACACGCCCATGGGCATGCGCATACGCGCCGTGTCGCAGGACCGCGAAACCGCGCGGCTGTTCTCGATTGCGCCGGGGCCGGTGTTTCGCAACACCTTCTTCATTGCCTCGGCCACCGGCGCGGTGGGCGGCATCTTCCTGGCCAGCTATGCGGGCGTGGTGCGCTTTGACTTCGGCGTGCAGGCGGGCCTGATCGGCTTTTCCGCCGCGGTGGTCGGCGGCCTGGGGCGGCTGGGGGGCGCCATTGTCGGCAGCCTGCTGATTGCGGCCATCGAGACCATCGTGCAGGGCTATGTGCCCAACGGCACCTCGTACCGCCTGGTGTTCGTGTTCGCGCTGGTGATCCTGGTGCTGATCTTTCGCCCCGCCG
Organism: Delftia sp. DT-2; assembly: GCF_028401915.1. NCBI lineage: Bacteria > Pseudomonadati > Pseudomonadota > Betaproteobacteria > Burkholderiales > Comamonadaceae > Delftia > Delftia sp. DT-2. The sequence goes on along the minus strand of NZ_JAQOTI010000004.1, from coordinate 52,635 downwards.
GCCTGTTCGGCGTTCAGAAAATGGAGAAGGTGTGATGCAGACAACGACGATACAGGCGCCGCCGCGGGCGGCGCCACGGAGTGCGGGCTCTGCCGCCATCGTGCTGGGCGTGGCCCTGGCGGGCGCCGTGCTGCTGCGCCAGTTCCTGCTGGCCGAAAGCTGGATCACGGTGCTGGCGCTGCTGGCCTGCTTTGCCGTGGCCCTGGTCGAGGTGCAGAAACGCCCGCTGGTGGAGGACCGCATCGTGGCCGCCTTCGGCCAGTGCAGGCCGCTGGCCGTGGGCACGGGCGTGGTGCTGGCCCTGGTGTTTCCGTGGTTGCTGGGCGGTGACAGCTACGCCATGCACCTGATGATCATTGCCTGCCTGTACGCGGTGCTGGCGCTGGCGCTGAACTTCCAGCTGGGCAGCGCCAACATACCGAACTTCGCCACTGGCGCGTCCTACGGCATCGGCGCCTATGCGTCGGCCCTGCTGGCCATCCACTTCGGCGTGAGCTTCTGGATCTGCCTGCTGGTGGCCGCCGCCGTGGCCACGGTCTTCGGCTTTTTGCTGGGCCTGCCGTCCATGCGCACCCGCGACAGCTACCAGGCGCTGGTGACGATCGCTTTCGGCATCGTCGTGCACCAGCTGCTGATGAACCTGGAGTGGACGGGCGGCGCCAACGGCCTGGTGGGCATTCCTTCGCCCACATTGTTCGGCCATTCGTTCAACGACCCCATCACGCTGTGGGGCCACAGCCTGCCGGGCCAGGCCAACTTCTACTACGTGGCCGTCGCCCTGCTGGGGCTGGCCATCGTCTCGGCGCAGCGCCTGCACAGCTCGCGCGTGGGACTGGCCTGGAATGCCCTGCGCGACGACGAGATCGCCGCGCGCGCCTGCGGCATCAACGTCACCTGGTTCAAGGTCAAGGCCTTTGCGGTGGACGCCTTCCTGGCGGGCTTCGCGGGCACGGTGTATGCGTTCTATGTGAGCTTCATCTCGCCGGACAACTTCACCTTCCTGGTGTCCGTGACCATCATGACGCTGGTGATTGCAGGCGGCATGGACAACACGCTGGGCGTGATCGTCGGCGCCTTCCTGCTGACCATGCTGCCGGAGAAGCTGCGGGCGTTTTCCGACTACCGCATCCTGTTCTACGGCCTGGTGGTGATCGCCTTCCTCATCATCCGCCCGCGCGGCATCTTCCCCCAACGGGTGCGCAACCATGAGCATTGATTCCCATCCCACCCACCATGCCGCGCCCGCAGGTCCGCTGGTCCTGGAGGGGCGTGGCCTGACCATGCGCTTCGGCGGCCTGACGGCGGTGCAGGGCGTGGACATCCACCTGGCGGCGGGCGAGGTGCTGGGCATCATCGGGCCCAACGGCGCGGGCAAGTCCACCTTGCTGAACCTGCTGACCGGCATCTACCAGCCCACCGAGGGCGAGGTGCTGCTGCAAGGCCGCTCGCTCAAGGGCATGGCCGCGCACGACATCGCGGGCGCCGGCATTGCGCGCACCTTCCAGACCAGCCGGCTGTTCGGCTCGCTGAGCGTGCTGGACAACGTGATCATCGGCATGCACGCGCGCACCCGCTGCGGCGTGCTCACCGCGCTGCTGCGCCCGGCCGTCTCGCGCGCCGAGATGAAGCGCTGCGCCGAGCGCGCCTGCGCGCTGCTGCAAAGCGTGTCCAGCGACCTGCACCAGCGCCGCAACGTGCTGGCCAGCAGCCTGCCGCAGGCCGACCGCCGCCGCCTGGAGATTGCGCGCGCCCTGGCCGCCGAGCCCCGCATCGTGCTGCTGGACGAGCCCTCCAGCGGCATGGACGATCGCGACACCGATGCGCTGATCGCCGACATCCAGCGCCTGCGCGAAGGCAATCCGGCGCTGGGCTTCATCATCATCGAGCACGACATGCGGCTCATCGCCACCTTGCCGCACCGCGTGATGGTGCTGGACTACGGACGCAAGATCGGCGACGACAGCTTCGAGGCAGTGCGCCGGCTGCCGCGCGTGCAGGAAGCCTATCTGGGCAGAAAGGCCAGCCATGCTTGAACTGGACTCCATCAGCACGCGCTATGGCGTGGTGAACATGCTCAACCAGGTCTCGCTGCAGGTGCCCGAGCACAGCATCGTCTGCCTGCTGGGCCCCAACGGCGCGGGCAAGACCACCACCTTCAAGGCCATTGCGGGCCTGCTGCCCGTGCACCACGGCGCCATCCGCGTCATGGGCCAGCCGCTGGCGCGCATGCGCACCGAGGACCTGGCCGGCCTGGGCGTGGGCTTCGTGCCCGAAGGGCGGCGCCTGTTTGCCGAGCTGACCGTGCAGGAGAACCTGAAGATCGGCCACGACGCGCTGCGCCCGCAGCAGGGCTTTGCCCAGGCGCTGGAGCGCGTGGTGGCCCTGTTCCCCCGGGTGGGCGAGCGCCTGTCGCAGGCGGCGGGAACGCTGTCCGGCGGCGAGCAGGCCATGGTGGCGCTGGGCCGCGTACTCATGGGCGAGCCGCGCCTGGTGGTGATGGACGAGCCCACGCTGGGGCTGTCGCCCAAGCTCATCGAGGAGTACTTCGAGACGGTGCAGCGCATCCACAGCCAAGGCATCACCGTGCTGCTCATCGAGCAGAACGCCGAGGCGGCGCTGTCCATCGCCCACACGGGCTATCTGCTGCTCAAGGGCCAGCTGGTGGCCTCGGGCACGGCCAGCGAGCTGCTGGCCAACGACGTGGTGAAGCACCTGTACCTGTAGCGCCGCACGGGCGGCCTTCACCTCCTTCCCTTTTTTGTTGCGGACCACACCAAGGCAGTCGGCACCGCGCCGATGCGGGACGGCCTGCGCCTTTTTTTCCTGAGAGACCCACACCATGACAGCTGAAATCCAAACCATCAACACGCTCGTGGTCGGCGCCGGGCAGGCCGGCATCGCGGCCAGCGAACACCTGAGCCAGCTCGGCGTAGAGCACCTGGTGCTGGAGCGCCAGCGCATCGCCCAGGCCTGGCGCACGGGGCGCTGGGACTCGCTGGTGGCCAACGGGCCGGCCTGGCATGACCGCTTTCCGGGCCTGGAGTTCAAGGGCGACCGCGACGGCTTTCCCGGCAAGGACGAGGTGGCCGACTACTTCGAGGACTATGTCCGCCAGATCAAGGCGCCCGTGCGCACCGGCGTGGAGGTCAGGCGGGTCACGCGCAACCAGGGCCGGCCGGGCTTCACGGTGGAAACGTCCGAGGGCGTGATCGAGGCCCGCAACGTGATCGCGGCCACGGGGCCGTTCCAGGTGCCGGTGATCCCGCCGATAGCGCCGGCTGCGCCAGCTGCGCCCGCAGATGGCCGCCTGCTGCAGATCCATTCCGCGCACTACCACCGCCCCGCGCAGCTGCCCGAAGGCGCCGTGCTGGTGGTGGGCGCAGGCTCCTCGGGCGTGCAGATCGCTGACGAACTGCAGCGCGCGGGCCGCAAGGTGTTTCTCTCGGTAGGCGCGCATGACCGGCCGCCGCGCGCCTACCGCGGCCGTGATTTCTGCTGGTGGCTGGGCGTGCTGGGCGAATGGGATGCGGCCATTGCCAAGCCCGGCCGCGAGCATGTGACCATTGCCGTCAGCGGCGCGCGCGGCGGCCACACCGTGGACTTTCGCGCGCTGGGACACCAGGGCATCACCCTGGTGGGGCTGACCGAGTCCTTCGCCGATGGCAGTGTGCGCTTTAGGGACGACCTGGCCGAGAACATCGCCAACGGCGACGCCAACTACCTGGCCATGCTCGATGCGGCCGACGACTACATCCGCCGCAACGGCCTGGACCTGCCCGAGGAGCCCGAAGCGCGCAGGCGCCTGCCCGATCCCGAGTGCGTGACCCATCCGCTGCGCGAACTCGACCTGGCCGCCGCAGGCATCACCTCCATCATCTGGGCCACGGGCTACAGGGTGGACTTCAGCTGGCTGCAGGTGGACAGCTTCGAGCCCGGCGGCAAGCCACGCCACCACCGCGGCGTGGGCCATGAGCCGGGCATCTACTTCCTGGGCCTGCCCTGGCTGTCGCGCCGTGGCTCGTCCTTCATCTGGGGCGTGTGGCATGACGCCAAGTTCGTGGCCGACCACATCGCCAAGCAGCGCCGCTACAGCGACTACGACGCCGCCGCCCGCAGCAGGTAGCAGGTAGCGCGCTCTGAGACACCTTCCCATCCACCCCCTGCAGGAGCCAGACCATGCCCACCCATACCCGCATCCGCATGTTCAACACCAAGGACACCTATCCCAACCAGTCGCTGGACAACGACCTGTGCCAGGCCGTGCGCGCCGGAAACACCGTCTATGTGCGCGGCCAGATCGGCACCGATTTCGAGGGCAACCTGGTCGGCCTGGGCGATCCGCAAAAGCAGGCCGAGCAGGCGATGAAGAACGTCAAGCAGCTGCTGGAGGAAGCGGGCAGCGACCTGTCGCACATCGTCAAGACCACCACCTACATCATCGACCCGCGCTACCGCGAGCCCGTCTACCAGGAAGTGGGCAAGTGGCTCAAGGGCGTGTTTCCCATCTCCACGGGGCTGTGCATCTCGGCCCTGGGGCAGCCGCAGTGGCTGATGGAGATCGATGTGATCGCGGTCATCCCCGATGACTGGCAGCCGCGGGCCAGCGCCTGAGCGTCAACCACAGCAAGCACCTGGTACAGCTGCATCGGCAGGAGGAAGAAACCATGACTTTTTCGATTGTGGGGCGCTGCGAGCGCACCGGGCAGCTGGGCGTGGCCATCAGCTCGTCCAGCATTGCGGTGGGCGCGCGCTGCCCCTGGGTGCGCGCGGGCGTGGGCGTGGTGTCCACGCAGAACATCACGCTGCCCGCCCTGGGCCCGCGCGTGCTGGACCTGCTGGAGCAGGGCGCCGACCCCCAGGCCGCGCTGCGCCAGGCGCTGGACGACGGCAGCTGGCCCCAGTACCGCCAGGTCACCGTGGTGGACGCGCAGGGCCGCACCGGCGTCTTCAGCGGCAGCCAGGCCCTGGGCATCTTCACCAGCGCCGTGGGGCGGCAGTGCGTGGCGGCCGGCAACCTGCTGGCCAGCGAACGCACCATCGAGGCCATGGTGCCGGCCTTCGAGCGCAGCGCGGCGCTGCCGCTGGCCGAGCGCCTGCTGGCCGCCATGCAGGCCGCCATGGCCGCGGGCGGCGAGGCCGGGCCCGTGCATTCGGCCGCGCTCAAGGTGGCGGGCGAGCACAGCTGGCCCATGGCGGACCTGCGCGTGGACTGGTCCGAGCACGATCCCATCGGCGCGCTGCAAGGCCTCTGGGCCGCCTACGCGCCGCAGATGCAGGACTACCAGACGCGCGCCATCGATCCCACGGCCGCGCCCAGCTACGGAGTGCCCGGCGATGAGTGAGGCGGCCGGGTAGCTGACACATCGCCTTGCCCGGGCGCACGGGCGTGTCGCGGCACTGGCATCGCGTTCACTTGGCGTCTGAAATCACGGGGGTATCGGGCGTCCAGCACGTGGTGCGGTTGCGGCCATTGCGCTTGGAGAAGTACATGGCGGCGTCGGCCCGCTCCAGGCAGCGCTCGACCGATGCCTCGCCCTCGTCCATGAGGCATACGCCCAGGCTCACGGTGAAGCGGATCGGGCTGTCCTGGCCCTGTACGGACACGGCCAGCGCCGCCACGGCCTCACGCAGGTTCTCCGCGCGCCGCAGTGCGGTCGGGGCGTCCACGTCCGTCAGCAAGACGGCGAATTCCTCGCCGCCCAGGCGGCCCAGCATGTCGCCCTGGCGCAGCTGCTTGGACACCGCGATCACCAGATGCCTGAGCACCTCGTCGCCCACGCCATGGCCGAAGCTGTCGTTGACGCGCTTGAAATGGTCGATATCCAGCATGATCAGTGCCGACGGATGGCTCAGTCCCAGGCGCAGGTGCTCCAGCTCCGACTCCATGCGCGTGATGAAGGCCCGCCGATTGCTGGCACCCGTGAGCGCATCGGTCAATGCCAGGGCTTCGAGTTGCGTTTCGCGCCTCTTGTAGTCGGTCACGTCGTGGAATACCCAGCAGTAGCCAAGCAGCCGCTCCTGCCTGCGAAGCGGCAGCAGCTCCGTTTCTATATGGCGGCCGTTGGACAGGGCAAAGATCGTTCGTTGCGACAGGGCACCTGCCCCCGGTTGCGGCGCAGGTTGCAAGGCCGTTGCCATGGCCGGGGGCAAATAGGACAGCAAGGTCTGCAGGCTTTTCCCCACAAGGTCCGTGGCGGACAGCGGCAGCTCGAACAGGTCCACCAGCATTGCGTTGCTTGCCCTGATGCACTGCCCCGCATCGTCGGTCACCAGGATGCCCGACGGAAATTTCTCGATGATGGCCTCCAGCCGCTGCTGTACCTGGTGCAATGCGCTTTCCGCCTGATGGCGGGCATCTACGTCGAACAGTGTCCAGATCACATTGCCCTGGGGATCTTCGGGGTCCAGCAGTGCCCCCTGCATGTCGAACCAGCGCATGTGGCCGCCCTTGACCTTCAGTGCCCACTCGGTACGCACCGTGCCCTTCAGGCTCAGGCGCTCGTACAGCGATGCGAAGCTGTCGAAACTGTCGCCGGACGGATGCAGCTGCTGGAATGAGCACTGCGGCTCGAGCGCGCCCGCCGCAAGGCCGAAGCACTCGGCTGCCCGGGCATTGGCGTAGACGATGCTGCGGCGATGGCTGGCGACAAGCACCAGGGCGCTTCCGCGCTCCAGCAGGGCGCTCACCATATGGGTCTGCTCCACCCGTTCCTGGATATCGGTGTGCATTCCCAGCATGCGCAATGCCTTGTTGTCGGCATCGCGCAGGGTCACTTCCCCGCGCGATTCGATCCATCGCCAGGAGCCATCGGCCTGCCTTATGCGCATCTCGACACGGAATGGGTCGCCGTGTTCGAGGTGGCGCCTGAGCCGGTCCTGGACGCGAGGCTGGTCCAGTGGGTGCAGCAGATGCATGAAGCCGGCCACCGTGAACGAACCGAGTGCCTGGTCCGGCATGCCCAGCATCTGGTAGCAGCGGGCATCCCACAGCACCTGGTCGTGTTCGCGGTCCCACTGCCAAAGTCCGTCACGCACGGCACCGATGGTCAGCCGCAGCCGTTCCTCGCTTTCGTGAAGCGCCTTGCGCAGGCTTTCGTCCTGGGTGACATCGAGGATGTAGCCATGCCAGAGCACGGTTGCGTCGTCAGTGCGTTGCGGGCGTGCATGGCCCTGCAGCCAGCGCACGGAGCCATCGGCGGACTGTACGCGGTACTTGCAGGCCCAGTCCCCCTGGCTGCGCATCGCTTCGTCGATGGACCGCCTGAGCGCGGAGATATCTTCCGGATGAACCCGCTGTGCCAGGTCCTGCAAGGCAGTGTCTGCCGTATCCGGATCGATGCAGTGCATGGCATAAAAGCCGGGGTTGGCAAACGACAGAGCGTAGTGGCCGGCAGGGTCCCAGCTGTACTGGAACAGGCCGCCCGGCACTTCCTGCGACAGGAGATGAAAGCGCTCTTCGGACTGGACCCGCTGGTCCTCCTCCCGCCAGCGCTGGAACGCCAGCCAGGCCGTCAGCATCCCGCCCAGAAAAATCAGCAGCGTGCCTATGCCGTTGCGCCACAGGCTCTGCCGTATGGTCTCGTTGAGCGGACCGAACACGGCCTCGTGGTCCAGCCCCGTGCTCACCAGTATCGGAAAGCCGCTGACGCGGCTCCAGGCATACATGCGCTGTATTCCGTCGGTGCTCGCCAGCACCTCGTAGGTGCCATGCGTGACATCGGGGGCAAACAGCGCCACCCGCTTCGCGGGCAACTGGCGCCCGAGCACCCGGTCCTGGTTCTGCGAGCGCGCAAGATAGGTGCCGTCCTCGCGCAGCAGCAAGATCACGTCGCGCGGGCTGTCGAAGATGGCCTGCAACTGCCGCGACAGGTACTGCGGCGACAGCGACACCACCAGCACGCCCGCAAACGCGCCACGGTGGTGCAGGGCGCGGCTCAGCTGGATACCCCATTGCCCGGAAACCCGTCCCTGTACCGGACGGCCGATGAAGGTTCCCTGCGTCAGGCCCTTCAGATGCGCCTGGAAATGTTCGCGGTCGAAAATGGATACGCCCTGCGCAGGCGGCTCCGAGGCTGCCAGGCTCGAATACACCACCTGGCCCTTCGCATCGGCCACGGCCACCTGGACGATGGTGCCGGGCGGATAGGCCTCCTGGACGCTGGCGACGGCTCGCCCGAACGCCTCGGAGTCACCCGACTCGTAGTCCCGGGCCAGGTCCCGCAGGGAATAGTTCAGGCCCGACAGCATGGTCCCGGCCTGCGCGGAAACCGCCTGGGACATCTGCGAGACGCGCAGCCATGCCTGATCCCGTGTGTAGCGCTGCATGTACTGGTGGCTGGTCAGCAACGCGGCCCAGTACAGCCCCGCTGCGAGCGCCATCAAGCAGACGCCTGCAATGACGGCCAACGATGTTCTTGCGTGCGAGCGCGAGGAAAGGGCGGGACGATGGATAGCGGTGGAACGAGAAGACATGCAACGCAGCGAGACAAGAAAAAAGATCTGCAACGCCAGCTGTCAACCGCAATGGCCCACCGATACAGCGCCCCGCACGCCACAGCGCTCGAGACGCAGGTCCTGCCTGCCGGTGGGCCAGAGCAACCGATATGACTCTGTGAATACGTCGCTCTATAAGCATGCTAACTCAGATAGGGGCCTGCGCGATAGCCAGCTTGGCAGGGCAGGGCCTGCAGGCTGCAGCAGCCGGCGCGCAGCCTATCTGCGCGTCCCGGATGTCTAGGGTGTCTTGGGCGCCCCGGTCCTGGCAGCGTCCTGGACCTGCCCGGGCTGCGCCTGTGGAAACACCCGCGCGCACAGGAAGTCCACCAGTGCCCGCAGCTTGGGCGAGGGGTGCCTGCTGGCGGGCCACAGCACGTGGAAGACATTGGTGTGCTCCATCCAGTCCGCCAGCACGGGCTGCAGCCGGCCGTCGGCCAGCGGCTCGCGGATGGAAAAATCCGGCAGGTAGGCGATGCCCAGGCCCTGCAGCGCAAAGCACAGCCGGGTTTCGATGTTGTTGCAGATCATGGAGGTGGGCAGTTGCAGCTCGGGCGCGCCCGCTGCGCGCCGCAGCACCCAGGGCTCCAGCTTGCCGCTGTGGGGGTAGCGGTAGTGCAGGCAGCTGTGTTGCAGCAGATCCTCGGGCACCCGGGGCGTGCCGCGCTGCGCCAGATAGCCGGGCGAGGCCACCAGCAGGTAGCCGAAGGCGCCCAGCCGGCGCGCGGACAGCCGGGAGTCGGCGGGCGCGCCCGTGCGCACCACGGCATCGAAGCCTTCCTCGATCACATCCACCAGCTGGTCCGTGAAGTCCAGGTCCAGCTCGATCTCGGGATAGGCGCGCATGAACTCGCCCAGCACCGGCAGCACCAGCGAACTGACCAGGGGCAGGCTGACCCGCAGCCGGCCACGCGGCGCGGCGCTGGCCTGCGACAGCTCCAGCTGCGCGGCCTCGATCTCGGCCAGGATGCGCCGGCTGCGCTCCAGGAACAGCGTGCCCTCGGCCGTCAGCGTGATGCTGCGCGTGCTGCGGTGGAACAGGCGCACGCCCAGCCGGTCCTCCAGCCTTGCCACGCTCTTGCCGATGGCCGATGCCGAGACTCCCATCAGCCGGCCTGCCGCCACGAAGCTGCGGGTCTCGGCGACCTGCACGAACACCAGGAAACCGTTGAGGCTGTCCAAGGCCACTCCTTCATTGCGGACAGAAAGTTCCGCATAACCCGGAAATCTACCCCACTTTTTCTTTAATCGAGGGCTTTCTATCGTCAGGACCCTGTTCATTGATCCCGGGAATTCCCATGACGATTGCTCTTTCTGCGGCATCTGCTGCACCCGCTGCGCTGCCTGCAGCCCCGTTGAACTCGCCCCTGTCCGACCGCATCCAGGCCGTGGTCCGGCAGGCGCTTGAGGCGCAGCGCCTGGTCGGCACCGTGGTGCTGGTGGCGCGTGGCGGCGCCCTGGTCCACCGCCAGGCGGCCGGCTGGGCTGACCGCGAGCGCGGCCTGCCCATGGCCGTGGACACGGTGTTCCGCCTGGCTTCGGCGAGCAAGCCCATTGTTTCGGCGGCGGCCCTGGTGCTGGTGGCGCAGGGCCGGCTTGGTCTGGATGAGGGCGTGGACCGCTGGCTGCCGCAGTTCCGGCCCCGGCTGGCCGATGGCCGGCCGGCGCGCATCACCGCGCGGCAGCTTCTCAGCCACACGGCGGGGCTGGGCTACCGCTTCTTCGAGTCCGACGCACAGGGCCCTTATGCGCTGGCCGGTGTATCGGACGGCATGGATGGCTCGGGCATCAGCCTGGCGGAGAACCTGTGCCGCATCGCCAGCGTGCCGCTGCGGTACGAGCCCGGCACGGCCTGGGGCTACTCGCTGGCCACCGATGTGCTGGGCGCCCTCGTCGAACAGGTGCACGGCAGGCCGCTGGAGCAGGCCGTGCGCGACCTTGTGGCCGGGCCGCTGGGCATGGCCGATACCGGCTTTGCGGTGACCGATGCACTGGCCGCACGGCGCGTGGCCACGGCCTATGTCAACGATGTGCCGCAGCCCCATCCGCTGGCCGAGGGCGAGACCGTGTCGCCCTTCGAGGGCGCCATCGGCATCCCGTTCAGCCCGGCCCGCATCTTCAATGCGCGGGCCTTTGCCTCGGGAGGGGCGGGCATGGCCGGCACGGCCGGCGACTTCCTGCGCCTGCTGGAGGCCCTGCGCCAGGGCGGCGGAACGCTCCTGCCCGACGCGCTGGTCGCCGAGATGGCGCGCGACCAGACGGGCGGGCTGGAGCTGCCCGATGCGCCCGGGTTCGGCTTCGGACTGGGCTTTTCCGTGCTGCGCGATCCGGCGCTGGCCGCGTCGCCCGAGTCGGCGGGCACCTGGCGCTGGGGCGGGGCCTACGGGCATTCCTGGTTCGTGGACCGGGCACAGGAACTCAGTGTCGTGGCCTTCACCAACACCTTGTACGAGGGCATGTCGGGGCGCTTCGTCAACGATTTGCGCGACGCGGTCTACGGGGTTTGTGAGGTCCACGGGGCTTCGGGAGAGCCGCAATGAACGGAACACGCCAGGACCGCCTGCCCGTTGCCTCCCTGCTGGCGCTGGCCATGGCAGCCTTCATCACCATATTGACGGAGGCGCTGCCGGCCGGCCTGCTGCCGCAGATGGCCCAGGGCCTGGCGGTGACCGAGGCCTGGGTGGGCCAGACCGTCACCCTCTACGCCATAGGTTCCCTGGTGGCCGCCATACCGCTGACGGCCGCCACGCAGGGCATGCGCCGCCGCCCCCTGCTGCTGGCGGCGATCGCGGGCTTTGTCGTCGCCAACACGGTCACGGCCTTGTCCACGCACTTTGCGCTGACCCTGGTGGCGCGCTTTCTGGCGGGGGTCTCGGCCGGGCTGCTTTGGGCGCTGCTGGCAGGCTACGCGGCACGCATGGTGCACGGCCATCTCAAGGGCCGCGCCATCGCCATTGCCATGGTGGGCACGCCGCTGGCGCTGTCGCTGGGCGTGCCGGCCGGCACCGTGCTGGGCCAGTGGGTGGGCTGGCGGCTGTGCTTCGGCCTCATGAGCGTGCTGGCGCTGGCGCTCATGGTCTGGGTGCGCGCCCGCCTGCCCGACTTTGCGGGGCAGGCGGCAGGCCGCCACCTGCCGCTGCGGCGCGTGTTCACCCTGGCGGGCGTGCGCCCCGTGCTGTTCGTGGTGCTGGCCTTCGTGCTGGCGCACAACATTCTCTACACCTACATCGCGCCCTTCCTGGCGGAGGCGGGCATGGCCGCGCGCACGGACCTGGTGCTGCTGGTGTTCGGCGCCACCTCCGTGCTGGGCATCTGGATCACCGGCGTGCTGATCGACCGCCACCTGCGTGCGCTCACGCTGGCCAGCATTGCGCTGTTCGCCTTGTCCACGCTGATGCTGGGCGTGGCCGCAGATGCGCCGGCCCTGGTGTATGCGGCGGTGGCCGTCTGGGGCCTGGCCTTTGGCGGCGCCGCCACGCTGCTGCAGACTGCCATTGCCCACACGGCGGGCGAGGCCGCCGACGTGGCGCAGTCCATGCTGGTCACGGCCTGGAACATGGCGATTGCCGGCGGCGGCATCGTGGGCGGCCTGCTGCTGGCGCGCATGGGCGTGGGCGCCTTCACGCCCGTGCTGCTGGCGCTGCTGGGCGCATCGCTGGCCGTGGTGTGGGCGGCCAGGCGGCATGGGTTTCCTGCGGTGTGCAGGTAGGTAGGGAGGGAGCAGGACGCGGCCTGCCCGCCTCAGGGGAACTCAGAGGTGCCAGGCTGCCGCTGAAGCGCTTCATTGCGCTGGCCCAGCCAGCCCAGCAACTGCGCCTTGTCCATGGGCCGTGCAATGTGATAGCCCTGTCCCTCCTGGCAGCCCATGGTGCGCAGGGCCTGCCAGGCGCTGGCGTCCTCTATGCCTTCGGCCAGGACCTGCAGGCCGAGCTTGCGGCCCAGCTGGGCGATCATTTCGGCGATGCGCGCTTCCTGTGATTCGCCAAGCTGGCGCACGAAGCTGCGGTCGATCTTGATGCGGTCCAGCGGCAGGCGCTCCAGGTAGCTCAGCGAGGAGTAGCCGGTGCCGAAGTCGTCGATGGCAATGGTCACGCCCAGCGTGCGCAGGGCGCTGAGCGTGGCCTGCAGCAGCTGGGTGGGCAGGACCGCGACGGATTCGGTGATCTCCAGCTCCAGCTGCGCGCCCTGCAGGCCGTGCTCGGCCAGGGCATGGCGCACCGTCTGCAGAAAGCCCGGGTCCTGCAGCTGCACGGTGGAGACGTTGACGGCCATGCGCCGGGGCGCGCGGCCGGCGTCCAGCAGTTCGCGCATGGTGCGGCAGGCCGTGGCCAGCACCCATTGGCCCAGCGGCACGATGAGGCCCGAATGCTCGGCCACGGGAATGAAGCGGTCGGGCGGCACGAAGCTGCCGTCCTGCCGTGGCCAGCGCAGCAGGGCCTCCAGGCCGACCAGGGCATGGGTTTCCAGGTCCAACTGGGGCTGGTAGACCAGGAAGAGCTGGGCGCCGTCGATGGCCGCGCGCAGGTCGGACAGCAGCAGGGCGCGGTCGCGTGCCTCCATGCCCATGTGCTCGGAGTACTCCAGCAGCTGGCCCCGGTGGTCGCGCTTGGCGCGCTTGAGGGCGATGGTGGCGTCCTTGACCAGGTCGGTGCCGGCCTGGCGTTCACGGGGCAGGTGCACGTAGCCGCAGGTCAGCGAGACCTTGTGCGGCACGCCGTCCACGGCCAGGGGCTGGCGCGCGCAGTCCAGCAGCTGGCCCAGGGCCACTTCCCTTGTGGGGCCCAGGATGCCGAAGGTGTCCGAGCCCACGCGCGCCAGCAGCACGCCGGCGGGCAGGGCGCCGGCCAGGCGGCGGGCCATGGCTTCGAGCAGGCGGTCGCCGAAGCGGTGGCCCATCACGTCGTTGGTGGCGCTGAAGTCGTCGATGTCCACCAGGGCCAGCACATGGTCCTGCGTGCCGCGCCACACGCATTCGTCCACTTTTTCCACGAAGTGGGCGCGGTTGGGCAGGCAGACCAGGGGGTCGAAGTAGGCGGACTGATGCAGGCGCTCCAGCAGGCCGCGGTTGTGCAGCAGCGTGCGCAGGTTGGCGCAGAAGACTTCGAGCAGCTGGCGGTCCAGTGCGCTGTGCGAGGCCGGCGCGTCGATGAAGACGGCCATGTCCTGCTCGTCTCCCCGGCCTATGTACAGGGCCACGCCGCGCTGCACGCCATAGATGTTGCGGCGGGTCTGCAGCGCCTGGCGCAGCAGGCGCAGCCCGCGCGAGGCCAGCACGGTGGCGATGGGCTGGTCGATGAGCCGGGCGAATGGCCCCGTGGCCGCGAGCACGCGGTAGGGCTCGGCCGGGTGCGTGCCCTCCGAGCAGACCAGGCCTTCGCTGGCCACGCCCAGCAAGGTGGCCAGCTGGGTGATCACGCCGCGTGCGAAGGCGTGCAGATTGGTTTCCTCCAGCAGCGAGGCGCTGGAGCGCACCATCAGCTCCAGGCTGCGGCGGTTGGCCTCGATGGCGCACAGCTGCTCGTAGGAGCGCACGGCGGTCACCACGATGGCCAGCAGCCGGTCGGGCGTGAGTTCGGTCTTGGTGCGGCAGTCGTTGATGTCGTAGCGCAGCAGGGTTTCCAGATCGGGCGCCTGGCCCGGGCGGCCGGTGCGCAGCACGATGCGGCTGTTGCGCAGGCCGGCCGTGTAGCGGATGAAATCCACCAGATCCAGCCCGGCGCCCGTGCCATCGGTCACGGCGTCGAGCACCACCACGGCCAGGTCCTGCTCGCTGCGCAGCAGGTTGCGTGCCTGCGTGCCGGAGCGGGCGTAGAGGAACACCAGCGGCCGGCCGAACAGGGTGTGGCCTTCCAGCGCCAGGCGGAAGGCGGCGTGTACGTCGGGGTCGCTGTCCACGATCAGCACCCGCCATTCAGGCCCGGGCACGGGCGATGGCGGGGGCGGCTGCAGGGCAGGCTGCAGGAGGGCGGAAGCAGGGGCGGGCGCCCTGGGCGCCCGTGCGCGCATCACGAAACTCATGCCTCAGCCCTGTCTGTGTCCGCGCCGCTCAGGCCGTGGCATGGTCTGCCGCGCGTACGACCTGGTTGCGCCCGCTGCGCTTGGCGGCGTACAGCGCCTCGTCGGCCAGGCTGTAGGCCTCGTCGAAGCGGCCGCCGCTCGGGCGCCAGCTCACGCCGAAGCTGGCCGTGATGCAGCTGGCGTCGGGCAGGCCGAAGGGATGGGCCTCGATGGCGGCGCGCACCTGCTCGGCCACCCGCACGGCGCCGTCGCTGTCGTGCTGGGGCAGCAGCACGGTGAATTCCTCGCCGCCCACGCGGCCGATGTGGGCCGTGTCCGGCACGGCGGCCTTGAGGCAGCGCACCACGCCCAGGATCACGCTGTCGCCCACGGGGTGGCCGAAGCTGTCGTTCACGCGCTTGAAGTGGTCTATGTCCAGCACGATCAGGGCCAGGCCCTGCTGGGTGAAGTGGCGGTTCACGCGCTCGATGATGGCCGCGCGGTTGAGCACGCCGGTCAGCGGGTCGTGCGTGGCGCGGTACTCCAGCTCGCCGGCCAGCTCCTGCAGGCGCTGGTTGAGCTGGGTCATCTCCAGCTCGGCGCGGTCGCTGCGGCGCACCAGCCGGCGCGTTTCGCGCAGCAGGCGGTCATAGGCGGCCAGCAGCGCGCCCAGGGCCTGGTGGCAGGCCCGGGCGCCGGCCTCCTCGCCCAGCTCGTGGGCCGCGCGGGCCGCCAGCAGGGCCCGGTGCTCGGCATCGAAAAGATCTGCAGGAGCGGCGCAGGCGGCGGGTGCTGCCACGGTGTCCATCACGCGGCCTTCACGGGATGGCCGGTGAAGGCAATGGCGGCAAAGTCGTCGCGCAGCTCCTCGCCGAATTCGCAGATGGTGTCGTCTTCCTCGTCGTAGTACCAGTGCAGGGCCACGGTGCGGCCGGCCTCGGCGGCCTCGCTCAGCGCCTCGATGAGGTTGAACAGCATCTTGGTGCTGGAGCTGTTGAAGTAGGCCAGCGCGATGTGCACCTGGATCGGTGCCTGCTGTTGCGCGGGCTGCGCCAGGGCCAGGTAGTCCTGCAGGCGGGTGAGGATGCCGCCATAGAAGGCGGCGGCGTTCTCCGGATAGGACTCGCCACGCAGGTGCAGCGTGTGCGTGTCGAACCGGAAGTCCACTTCCGGGGAGCTGGGGGTCGGAGTGATGTAGAGGTTGTCCATGCGTGATCTCGGTGCGTTGTCCGTGCCTGCGCGCCCGGCCTGTCCAGGTCCGGTGCCGGAGCGTTCCTGGCTGGCCGGTGCGGCTCAGAGCGTGGCTTTCAGGTAGAAGACGGGACGACCGTCAACGGTCTGGGCGGGATCGAAGTCGAACTGCAGCGGCTCGCGCGCATCGCGGGCCAGGGTCAGGAAACCCATGCCCGCACCCTTGCTGCCTTCGGGCGCGTCGTCGCGCAGCGACTGGCGGCAGGCCTTCTTGATCTCGTCCAGGGTCATGCTGCGCAGGGCGTCGAGCTTGGCGCGCAGCGCCTCGCCCATGCCGGGCTCGATGGGGTTGGCGCACAGCAGCACGAAGCTGCCGTCGTCCTCGCGGCGGATGCAGACCGCGCCGTGGCGCAGCTCGCCATCGTCCTGGTGGGGCGGGGTCAGGGCATCGGCCGAGTAATGGATGATGTTCTGCGCCATCTCCACGAAGGACGAGAACAGCTTGCGCCGCGTGGGGCCGGGCACGCCGGCCACTTCCAGCTGCAGCCGCACGGCCTCGGCCATGGCCGCGACGATGTTCTGCGAGAAGTAGCCCACGTAGTAGAAGATCACCTGGTGCTGGCGCGCCAGGTGGAAGAAGCTGCCGTACTTGTCGGCGATCTGTGCTTGGGGCATGGGAGGCATTCAGGTTCTGAAGCAGAAGAAGGTCAGGTCGTCACGGCGGTGGTGCTCGCCTTGCCAGGCCTGCAGGGCGTCCAGCAGGGCGCGGTTGATCTCGGCGGGCGTGCGGCCGGCCTGCTCCAGCAGCAGCTCGCGCAGGCGCTTCTTGCCGAAGGTGATGCCGCGCGGGCCGCCGACCTGGTCGATCAGGCCGTCGGTGGTGGTGAAGACCAGGGTGCCTGCGGGCAGCTCCAGGTCGATGTTGTTCCAGGCGAAGTCGAATTCGCTGTCCACATAGCCCACGCCCTTGCGCTGGCCGTCCACCACCTCCACCGCCTCGGCGCCGGGGTGCAGCAGGAACAGCGACAGGCGCGCGCCTGCAAAGCGCAGGCGCCGGTGCGCGGGCTCGAACCAGAAGCAGGCCGCGTCCAGCCCGTCGTCCGAGCCCGGCGTGCCGTCCTTGCCGTCGAGCTGGCCCAGCATCTGCTTGACGCTGCGGTTCACATGGCCCAGCAGCGCGGCCGGGTCGCGCGGGCCGTGTTCCTTGATGGCCTGGCCCAGGCTGCTGGTGGCGATCAGCGTCATGAAGGCGCCGGGCACGCCGTGGCCCGTGCAATCGGCCACGGTGGCAAACCAGCCATCGCCGTCCTGGCTGAACTGGTAGAAGTCGCCGCCGACCACGTCGCGCGGCTCCCAGACCAGGTCGGCGCCGGGGCAGGCGCGTGCCAGGGCCTCGCGCGAGCTGCGCAGCAGCGACTGCTGGATCACGCTGGCGTATTCGATGCTGTGCATGATCTGGCGGTTGCGCGCCACCTGCATGTCCGCCACCGCACGCATCAGCTGCAGGCCGTGGCCCACGCCCGCGAACAGGCCGCCGCGCGTGATGATGAAGCCGTCGGTCAGCGCCTTTTCACCGTACTCCACGGTCTTCACGGTCAGGGTGTCGATGTCGGTGGAGGCATCGACCACCAGCGGCTCCTTGTCCATGAAGGCGATGCAGCTCTTCTTGCCGTACAGCTCCATGCGAAACGGCTTGCTGAACTGCGACAGGAAGATGCTGCGGTTGATCAGGCCGATGGGGCGGTCGCCCTCCACCACGGGCAGGCTGGCCAGATCGCGGTGGCGCGTGAAGACCTCGAGCACCTTCTCGTTGGTCTCGTCGGCGGTCATGCAGGGTACGGGGGTGCACAGGTCCGCGGCGCTGGGTGGGCGGAAACGGGGCCGGGAATCGCTCAGGTAGGCGCGGGACTCATCCATGGAATGCACATCGCAAAATTGTTAGGGAATGTTACGATTTCCCTGTTTCAGTTTTGTGACGCGGATGGGCCTGAGGGGCAGGCACCTCTTTGGAGGACTGTGAGCCGACAGCCTTCGTCCTGGCGCGGCATGGCCGTTCGCGGCCTGGGGCTGCCGTCCATGCAGGCCATCGGGGTGGACAGGCAGCCTCGCTTCAGCTCAGGCCTTCGGCGCGCCGCCTGACCGCGTCCTCGTGCAGCGACTCGCTGAGCTGGTCGACCACGATGGACCACGACGCATCGGCCTTGAGCTGCTCGGCCAGGAACTGGCGCTGCGCATCGCTCCAGTAGGGCGCATCCACCACATCCACATCGGCGGCCAGCTGGTGGGCGCGGATGAAGTCGGCAATGGCCTGGTCGCTGGCATCCAGGCCCAGCTGCAGGAAGAGATTGGACATGCGGACGACGGAGTTGTTCATGGAGGCGTGTTCGGTGCGTGTGGGATCAAAGGGAGCCGGCGGGCCGGCTGCAGGAAGGGGCCAGGGCGCTATCTTCCCCGATTTGCAGGGCGCCGCAGGCCAGTTGCGGCAGCATGGCAGCGCGGGTAGGTGCAGGCTGACAGCCTGCCGCGCTCCGGGCCAGCGCGCGCCCGTCGACTGCCCCACTAGCATGGGGACATGAGCACTGCTTTCCCCGATCCCGCATGGCCGCCGACCTGATCGTGGCCCGTCCCGAAGGCCTGTACTGCGCGGCCGGCGATTTCTACATCGACCCCTGGCGGCCCGTGGACCGGGCCGTGATCACGCATGGCCACTCCGACCACGCGCGCGCCGGCCACGTCCATTACCTGGCCCATGACGACAGCGCAGGCGTGCTGCGCGCACGGCTGGGCGCGGACATCACGCTGCAGACCCTGCCGTATGGCGAAGCCATCGATCACCACGGCGTGCGCATCTCCCTGCACCCGGCCGGCCATGTGCTGGGATCGGCCCAGGTGCGGCTGGAGCATGGCGGTCAGGTCTGGGTGGCCTCGGGCGACTACAAGACCGAGGCCGACGGCACCTGCACCCCCTTCGAGCCCGTGCGCTGCGACACCTTCATCACCGAATCCACCTTCGGCCTGCCCATCTACCGCTGGCCCCGCCAGCCCGAGCTCATGGCCGACATCAACGCCTGGTGGCAGGCCAACGCGGCCCAGGGCAGGCCCTCTGTGCTGCTGTGCTATGCCTTCGGCAAGGCCCAGCGCATCCTGCACGGGGTGGATAGCGGCATCGGCCCCATCGTCGTGCACGGCGCGGTGGAGCCGCTCAACGCCGTGTACCGCGCGGCAGGCGTGGACCTGCCGGCCACGCTGCGCGTGACCGACCCCGGCGTGGATGCACGACTGCTCAAGACCGCCCTGGTGCTGGCGCCGCCTTCGGCGCAGGGCACGCCGTGGATGCGCCGATTTCCCGGCCATGCCGATGCCTTTGCCAGCGGCTGGATGCAGCTGCGCGGCACGCGCCGCCGCCGTGGCGTGGACCGGGGCTTCGTCATGTCCGACCATGCCGACTGGCCCGGCCTGCAGTACGCCATTGGCGCCACGGGCGCCGAGCGGGTCTTCGTCACCCACGGCAGCGTGGCCGTGCTGGTGCGCTGGCTGCGCGAGCAGGGCCTGGATGCGCAAGCCTTCCAGACCGAATACGGCGATGAGGACGAGGCTGCCGCTGTCTCCGCTGCGCAGGCTGCACCGGATGAGGCGCCCACCCCATGAAGGACTTCGCCGCCCTCTACCGCGCGCTGGACGCCAGCACCGCCAGCCGCGACAAGCAGGCCGCGCTGCAGGCCTATCTGCGCGCCGCCGCGCCTGCCGATGCGGCCTGGGCCGTCTATTTCCTGGCCGGCGGCAAGCCGCGCCAGCTGGTGCCCACCAAGGTCTTGAAGGAGCTGGCGCGCGAGGCTGCCAGCCTGCCCGAATGGCTGTTCGACGAAAGCTACGAGGCCGTGGGCGACCTGGCCGAGACCATTGCGCTGCTGCTGCCGCCACCCGGTGACGCGCACGACCTGGGCCTGGCCGCCTGGGTCACGGACCACCTGCTGCCGCTGCGCGGCATGGCGCCCGAGGCGTTGGCGGACACGCTGCGCATGCAATGGGCGCGGCTGGCGGCCGATGAGCGGCTGGTCTACTTCAAGCTGATCACCGGCGCCTTCCGTGTCGGCGTGTCGCGGCTGCAGGTCACGCAGGCGCTGGCGGCCGTCAGCGGCGTGGATGCCAAGCGCATCGCCCAGCGGCTCATGGGCTACACCCACATCGGCGCGCGGCCCGGGGCGGCCGACTACCTGCGGCTGGTGGCAGGTGAGGAAGAGGGCGATGATGCGCATTCGGGCGAAGCCCGTGGCCACCCCTATCCCTTCTTCCTGGCCCATCCGCTGCAGTTGCCGCTGCAGCAGTTCGACGCCGTGCTCGGCCCGCCGTCCCAATGGGTGGTGGAGTGGAAATGGGACGGCATACGCGCCCAGATCGTGCGGCGCGGCAGCGGTGACGCGCTGGGCACCTGGATCTGGTCGCGCGGCGAGGAACTGGTGAGCGAGCGCTTCCCCGAGCTGCAGGCCATGGGCGATGCCTTGCCTGCGGGCACCGTTATCGACGGCGAGATCGTCGTCTGGGCCGCCCAGCAGGGCGAGGCGCCCGCCCATGTGCGCCCCTTTGCCGACCTCCAAAAGCGCATAGGCCGCAAGACCCTGGGACCCAAGCTGCTGCGCGAGCTGCCCGTGGTGCTGCTGGCCTATGACTTGCTGGAGGAGGGCGGCCAGGACCTGCGCGCCCTGCCCCAGCATGAACGGCGCGCGCGGTTGGAGCAGCTGGTGGCCCTGGTGGCGCACCCGGCGCTGCTGCCCAGCCCCGTGCTGGCAGGCGACAGCTGGCAGGCCCTGGCCGAACTTCGCGAACAGGCCCGCTCCCTGGGTGTGGAGGGCATGATGCTCAAGGCCCGCGACGCCGCCTACGGCGTGGGCCGCACCAAGGACAGCGGCGTGTGGTGGAAGTGGAAGATCGATCCGCTGAGCGTGGACGCCGTGCTCATCTACGCACAGCGCGGCCACGGCCGTCGCGCCAGCCTCTACAGCGACTACACCTTTGCCGTCTGGAACGCGCCGCCCGGCACCGAGGGCCGGGCCCTCGTGCCCTTCGCCAAGGCCTATTCGGGCCTGACCGATGCCGAAATGGCGCGCGTGGACGCCATCATCCGCAAGACCACGGTGGAGAGCTTCGGCCCCGTGCGCAGCGTGCGGCCCACCCTGGTGTTCGAGCTGGGCTTCGAGGGCATTGCACGCAGCGCACGCCACAAGAGCGGCATTGCCGTGCGCTTTCCGCGCATGCTGCGCTGGCGCGAGGACAAGCCTGTGCAGGAGGCCGACTCCATCGACACGCTGGCGGCCCTGCTGCCGCACTCCGACCCGTGACCCACCCTTGACGCACCGCGCCATGGCCACCCGTTCCCCCCATCCCCTCGCCACCGCCTGGCTTGCCGCACGGGGCTGGAAGCCCTTTGCCTTCCAGCGCGCCGTGTGGAAGGCGCTGGCCCAGGGCCACAGCGGCCTGCTGCATGCCACCACGGGCGCGGGCAAGACCTATGCGGTCTGGCTGGGCGCGCTGCAGGCCTTTGCGGGCCCGCCGCAAACCCCGATGCCGGCGCACACCGGAAAACGAAAACCGGCCTCCGCACCGCTCACCGTGCTGTGGATCACGCCCATGCGCGCCCTGGCGGCCGACACGCTCAAGGCGCTGCAGACGCCCCTGCAGGCGCTGGCCCAGGGCCATCCCGCGCTGGCGCGCTGGACCGTGGGCGCACGCACGGGCGATACGGGAAGCGCCGAGCGCAGCGCGCAGTCGCGCCAGCTGCCCACCGTGCTGGTCACCACGCCCGAGAGCCTGTCCCTGCTGCTGGCGCGCGCCGATGCGCGCGAGCTGCTGGGCTCCGCGCGCCTGGTGGTGGCCGATGAATGGCACGAGCTGCTGGGCAACAAGCGCGGCGTGCAACTGCAGCTGGCCCTGGCGCGGCTGCGCGGCTGGAGCCCGCAGCTGAGCGTCTGGGGCATGTCGGCCACGCTGGGCAATCTGGACGAAGCCATGCAGACCCTGCTGGGCTTGGACGACCATGGCCAGCCGCGGCCCGGCGTATTGGTCCAGGGCCAGGTGGACAAGCGCCTGGTGGTGGACACCCTGCTGCCCGACCGGCCCGAGCGCTTTTCCTGGGCCGGCCACCTGGGCCTGGCCATGCTGCCGGCCGTGGTGCGCGAGCTGGAGGCCACGGCCGGCTCCACCCTGGTCTTTGTGAATGTGCGCTCGCAGGCCGAGCTTTGGTACAAGGCGCTGCTGGAGGCCCGGCCCGACTGGGCCGGCCTGCTGGCCATACACCATGGATCGCTGGACCGGGGTGTGCGCGAATGGGTGGAGGCCGGGCTCAAGGCCGGCACGCTCAAGGCCGTGGTCTGCACCAGCAGCCTGGACCTGGGCGTGGACTTCCTGCCCGTGGAGCGCGTGCTGCAGATCGGCTCGGCCAAGGGCATTGCACGGCTGCTGCAGCGCGCGGGCCGCTCGGGCCATGCGCCGGGCCGGCCCTCGCGCATCACCCTGGTGCCCACGCACAGCCTGGAGCTGGTGGAGGCCGCCGCCGCCCGCGCTGCCGTGCGCGCGCAGCAGGTGGAAATGCGCGCCAGCCCCCGCCAGCCCGCCGACGTGCTGGTGCAGCACCTGGCCACCGTGGCCCTGGGCGGCGGCTTCGTGCCCGATGAGCTGTATGCCGAAGTGCGCCGCACCGTCGCCTACGCCGGGCTGGCGCCTGCGGTCTGGCAGTGGTGCCTGGACTTCGTGCACCGCGGCGGCCCCTCGCTGGCCGCCTATCCCGACTACCAGCGCGTGCGGCCCGACGCGGAGGGCATCTGGCGCATGCCCGACGCGCGGCTGGCGCGCAGGCACCGCGCCAACATCGGCACCATCGTCAGCGACGCCAGCATGAGCGTGCAGATCCTGCACGGCGCGCGGCTGGGCAGCATGGAGGAGAGCTTTCTGTCGCGCCTGTCGCCCGGCGATGCCTTTGTCTTCGCGGGCCAGGTGCTGGAGCTGGTGCGCATCGAGGACATGACCGCCTACGTGCGCCGCGCCGCCAGAACGCGGCCCACCGTGCCGCGCTGGGCCGGCGCGCGCATGCCGCTGTCCACCGTGCTGGCCGACTTCGTGGTGCAGCAATTGGCGCTGGCGGCGGCGGGCGACTACCACTCGCCCGAGCTGCGCTGCGTGCGCCCCCTGCTGGAAGTGCAGCAGCGCTGGTCGGCCCTGCCCACGCCCGCTACGCTGCTGGCCGAAACCCTGCGCACGCGCGAGGGCTGGCACCTGTTTCTCTACCCGTTTGCAGGTCGCCATGCCCATATGGGCCTGGCCAGCCTGCTGGCCTGGCGCGCCGCCCAGGGCGAGACGGGCACCTTCTCCATCGCCGTCAACGACTACGGGCTGGAGCTGCTGAGCGCCACCGAGCGTGACTGGGCCGCCATGCTGCCCGAGCTGCTGCGCGCCGAGCCGGCCCAGGCCGTGGCAGTGCCCGGGCGCGTGTCCGCCAGCCAGGCGGTCGCCACGCGCAACACCGCCAATGCGGACCGCCACTGGGACCAGGCCGCCGACGACGCCCACCTGGCGAGCGATGACGCGCGCCACGCCCTGCTGCACGAAGTGCTGGCCAGCCTCAACGCCACCGAGATGGCAAGGCGGCGCTTCCGCGAGATCGCCCGCGTCTCGGGCCTGATCTTCCAGAGCCACCCGGGCGAGCGCCGCAGTGCGCGCCAGCTGCAGGCCTCGTCACAGCTGTTCTTCGAGGTGTTTCGCAAGTACGACGACAGCAACCTGCTGCTGCGCCAGGCCGACGAGGAAGTGCTGAGCCAGGAACTCGATGTCGCCCAGCTGCTGGCCGCGCTGCGCCGCATGCAGGCCCAGCAGCTGGTGGTGAGCGCGCTGCGCCGGCCCAGCCCGTTTGCCTTCCCGCTGATGGTGGAGCGCTTTCGCGAAAAGCTCACCAACGAGCATCTGGCCGACCGCATCGCGCGCATGCTGGCCCAGCTGCACGAGGCGGCAGATGCTGGCGGTGCAGCCAGCGAGCCGCGCACGCAGGACCTGGTCCCGCCCGATCCACCGCTGCGTCCACGGAAAAAAACCAAGGCAGACCAGCCCCCCGCCGTGGACGAGGACACGGCCGCCGTGCGCCGCACGCTGGATTTCTCGCTGCAGGCCACCGACGGCCCCGAGGCCGATGCCGCCAGCCGCCGCCCGCGCCGCGTACGCAAGCCCTCGCGGCCCTTGCCGCTGCTGTAGAACCATTGCACCGCTGATGAAAGGCCACGCACCGTTGCCAAGTCCTGTTTCCCCCGACGCCCTGGCCGGCAGCCTGGGCATGTTCCTGGCCGGCGAGCCCGTGCACCTGCTGGCCCAGCATGCGCTGTGGTGGCCCGCCCAGGGCACGCTGTTCATCGCCGACCTGCACCTGGGCAAGGCCGCCACCTTCCGCGCGCGCGGCATCCCCGTGCCGGCGGGCACCACGCAGGGCAACCTGGAGCGGCTGTCGGCCCTTCTTCTGGGCCTGCCCGTGCGGCGGCTCGTGGTGCTGGGCGACTTCCTGCACGCGGCCGAGGCACGCAATCCTGCTGTACTGGCTGCACTGGCCCGCTGGCGCAGCCGCCATGCGGCCGTGGAACTGGTGCTGGTGCGCGGCAACCATGACAGCCATGCAGGCGATCCGCCGCCCGCGCTGGGCTTTGCCATCGTGGACGAGCCCTGGCACCTGGGGCCGTTCGCCGCCTGCCATCACCCCCCGCCGCCAACGCAGGACCTGCAGGCGCAGCAGGCCCGGCCCTGGCATGTGCTGGCCGGCCATGTCCATCCCGCCATCGTGCTGCGCGGCGCCGGCCGCGACGCCCTGCGCCTGCCGTGCTTTGCCGTACACGCTGGCTTTACCCTGCTGCCCGCCTTCGGCCTGTTCACCGGCATGGCCAGCCTGCCGCCCGAGCCAGGCCGCCAGCTCTTTGCCGTGGGCGCGGACCGGGTCTGGGCCGTGCCTGGGTGAGCCCAGGGATGTAATCGGGCGTAATTCTCCGCAAGGCCGTTGTTCCCTACAGTGACTCCCGCAGCAAGCGTGGCGGGACAGCAGGCAGTGCCCGGGGATGCCGCAGCGCTTTTCGTTCCACCAGGAGGAATGCATGGGCGTTCAACTCAATTTCTTCAACCAATCGAACGACGCGAACCACCCGCAGATCGTCATCTTCCAGAAGAACGTCGCCAGCGACCTCGATGCGCCTGCCGTGGCTTGGCGCGTCATCAAGTACTGCGGACAGGGCGACAACCATCCGTTCACCTTTCCGCTGGGTCTGCAGGTCGGCGCCAGCGACAGCCATGGCAACTGCACGCCGCAGCTGGAGGCGCAGTATGGCCAGCAGTTCCAGATGGCACCGTCCACCGCCGGCGATCGCCTGGCGCCCGCAGGCTACGGCGCCAGCTCCAAGGAAGTGCAGGTGCTCAACGCGCTGCCCCAAGGCGCCATCAACGCCAGCTGCTACAAGGACGGCAGGCTGCTGGCCGTCAAGACCGCGATTGCCCCCCGGCAAAAGGCCGTCTTCGAGTTCAAGCCCAGCATCTGGATCGGCGTGGCCTCGCACATCCAGCAGGGCCAGATCATGAACTCGGCCATCGTCTCCCAGATGAACACCGAAATCTCCCTGCTGGGCATCTCCCGTGCCGACATCGTGATGCGCGGCGGCGGCTCGGGGGCGAATTCCCGCCCCTTCTCGTTCTCGCTGGAGAACGTCGTGATGTGCTGATGCAGGGTCGCGGCAAGGGGAGGGGAGGAGCAGGGGCAGTGAGGGGGCGGAGAGGGGACGCAAGGGCCTGTGCATGACAGTCTGATGACGCCTGTCACATCCCTGTCATGGACGCAGCCAAGAATCCCGCACTTGCCCGGCCCGCGCAGGCCACTTCCGCAGGTGCTTCCTCCTCCCCATGACCGATGCAGCCTCCCCCCTGGCACAGGCCCACGAAGACGCAGGCCTGATCTGCGGCTGGCGCTTCTTCAGTGACACACGGCAGTGCGTGCAGGCCGTGACGGCGCCATCCGCCGCGCAGTGGCTGGCCGATGCCGCAGCCCGGTCCGATGCGGGCCGGCGCGATTTCCTGTGGCTGCACTTCAACCTGACCCACACCCAGTCCCTGCGCTGGCTGCAGCGCCATGCGGGGCTGCCCGACGTGTTCTATGCCGCCCTGCGCGAGGGCCTGACCTCCACGCGCATCGAGCGCGCCGACGACAGCCTGGTCGCCGTGCTCAACGACGTGAACTTCGAGTTCAACTTCGATTCGGCCGACATCGCCACGCTGTGGATCTGCCTGGACGAGCGCCTGGTCATCACCGCGCGCACCCAGCCGCTGCGCTCTGTCGATGCCCTGCGCGACGCCGTGCGCCGCGGCGACAGCCCCGCCAGCACGGCCGAGCTGCTGGAGCACCTGATGCGCACCCAGGCCGATGTGCTGGTCAAGGTGGTGCGCGAGACCACGGCGCGCGTGGACGACATCGAGGACGCCATCCTGGCCCAGCGCTACCACCATCCGCGCGCCCACCTGGGCCGGCTGCGCCGCCTGCTGGTGCGCCTTCAGCGCCTGCTGGCGCCCGAGCCCGCGGCGCTGTTCCGCCTGCTGCAGCAGCCCCCCGGCTGGATGGGCGAGGAAGACCGGCGCGGCCTGGCCGCAGCGAGCGAGGAGTTCTCGCTCATGCTGCGCGACATGCAGACCCTGCAGGACCGCATCAAGCTGCTGCAGGAAGAGGTGGCCGCCGCCGTGAACGAGGACAACAGCAACAGCCTCTTCGTGCTGACCGTGGTCACCGTGCTGGCCCTGCCCATCAACATCCTGGCCGGCCTGTTCGGCATGAACGTGGGCGGCATACCGCTGGCCGAGCACGAGCACGGCTTCTGGATCGTGGTGTCCATCGTCGTCGCCTTCACCGTCATCGCCGCATGGCTGGCGTTTCGCAAGAAGCGGTACAGGGATTAGGGGACGTGTCAGGGAGTCTTGCAGAAGAACTCGCAAAATATCTCGCACCAAACGGATTTCATCTATATAAATCAGCTGCTTATATAGGTGATCAATGTCGCAAGAATTCCTGCTATACGACCATCCTGCCCAGATGGAGCCGCTGCTGCCGGGGGAACACAAGCTGGGCCCTTTGCTGGAGCTCTCCCATGACCTGATCAGGTTGGGTGAGCGGCTGGCCGGCCGCTACCGACCAGACACATTGCCAGGCCTGCGCCGGCTGCTTCGGGCCATGAACTCGTATTACTCGAACAGGATCGAGGGACAGCACACCTTTCCGCTGGATATCGAGCGCGCCCTGCACAACGACTATGCGCAGGACGAAGACCAGGCCCGCCGTCAGCGGTTGGCGCTGGCGCACATGGCCACTGAAGAGCAACTGGAGTACAGGTCCACGCAATGGACGAATGCGCAGGTCTGGACCCCCCAGATGCTGGCCGATATCCACCAGGATCTCTTCGCCCGTCTGCCCCAGGCCGATTTGGAGGCCGGCGCCCTTGGCGACGATGCCATCGAGCCGGGTCGATGGCGCACGCGGGAGGTTAGCGTGGGCAGGCATGCGGCGCCTGCAGCGGGGCAGTTGCCATTTTTTCTGGACCGCTGGTCGAGCTTCTACTCCGGCGTGCGCCGTGGCGAGTTGCAGTTGGTGGCCATGGCCGCTGCGCACCAGCGCCTGGCCTGGATCCATCCGTTCCGGGACGGCAACGGGCGCGTGGCCCGGCTGCATTCACATCTCGTACTAACCCACATGGGCCTGAGCAATGGTCTGTGGTCCCCCCTGAGGGGGTTCGCACGGTCGCAGGAGCGCTATTACGCCTTGCTTGCCGCCGCAGACGAGCCGCGCCGTGGTGACCTTGATGGCCGTGGCAATCTGACCGAACTGGGGTTGATCGAATGGATCGCATACGTGCTGGAACTGTGCATGGACCAGGTGAGCTTCATGGAGGGACTTCTGTCGCTGGACGGCATGAAGGAACGCATGGCGGCATGCCTTGCCTATGAGGAACGGGTGGTGCGCCAAGGCGTGCGCAGCGAGGCATTGCGCGCATTGCACTATCTTTTTGCGGCCCAGGCGGAGATGGATCGGGCCGACTTCAAGGCCATGCTGGGGTTGGGTGACCGGCTGGCCACCGCCCAGGTATCGGCACTGCTCAAGCGCGGCCTGCTGGAGACGGATTCACCGTATGGAAGAGTGCGCCTGGGCGTGCCGCTGCACGCCCTGCGTTTTTACTTCCCCCGCCTCTGGCCGGAAGCGGAGGCTGATTCGCTGTAGACGGCTCCTCTCAGGCCGCCGAAGCCCTTGCCCCGAACGCCATCGCCCGCAGCCTGCCCAGCAGCGGCCACACCAGCATCAGCAAGGCCAGCGTGGTGATGGTGCCCGACAGGCCGTTGTGCCAGAAGATGCCCAGCGCGCCCTGGCTGGAGAGCATGCTCTGGCGGAAGGCGTCTTCCATGCGGTCGCCCAGCACGATGGCCAGGACCATGGGCGCCAGCGGATAGTCCAGCTTCTTGAACACGTAGCCGACCACGCCGAAGACCAGCATGAGCCAGATGTCCGTGGCATTGCCGTGCACGGTGAAGGCGCCGATGGCGCAGACCATGAGGATCATGGGCGCGACGATGGAAAACGGCACGCGCAGGATGGCGGCGAACAGCGGCACGGTGGCCATGACGATGACCAGGCCGGCGATGTTGCCCAGGTACATGCTGGCGATCAGGCCCCAGACGAAGTCCTTTTGCTCGGTGAACAGCAGCGGGCCGGGCTGCAGCCCCCAGATCATCAGCCCGCCCAGCAGCACGGCCGCCGTGGCCGAGCCCGGAATGCCCAGGGCCAGCATGGGCAGCAGGGCCGAGGTGCCGGCCGCGTGGGCGGCGGTCTCGGGGGCGAGCACGCCTTCGGGGTTGCCCTTGCCGAAGCTGTCGGGGTCGCGCGAGAACTTCTTGGCCAGCCCGTAGCCCATGAAGCTGGCCGCCACGGCGCCGCCGGGCGTCACGCCCATCCAGCAGCCCACCAGGGCCGAGCGCAGCATGGTCAGCCAGTAGCGCGGCAGCCGGGCCCAGGTCCTGAACACCACCTTGAGGTCGATGGAGGCCTTCTTGCCCTTGAAGGCCAGGCCTTCCTCGATGGTCATCAGGATCTCGCTGATGCCGAACAGGCCGATCACCACCACCAGGAAATCAAAGCCGCGCAGCAGCTCGGTGGAGCCGAAGGTCATGCGCAGGTCGCCCGAGATGGTGTCCATGCCCACGGCCGCCAGCAGCAGGCCCACGGCCATGGCGGCCACGATCTTGGCCTTGGGCTCCTTGCCCATGCCGATGAAGGAGCAGAACGTCAGGAAGAAGACCGCAAAGAACTCCGGCGGCCCGAACTGCAGCGCGAACGAGGCCACGACCGGCGCCAGGAAGGTGATCAGCATCACGCCCGAGATGGCGCCGATGAACGAGCCCGTGAAGGCCGTGGTCAGCGCCGCCCCCGCGTGGCCCTGCTGGGCCATGGGATAGCCGTCGAAGGTGGTGGCCACCGACCAGGCCTCGCCAGGGATGTTGAACAGCACCGAGGTGATGGCGCCGCCGAACAGCGCCCCCCAGTAGATGCACGACAGCAGGATGATGGCCGAGGTGGGCGACATGCCGAAGGTCAGCGGCAGCAGGATGGCCACGCCGTTGGGGCCGCCCAGGCCCGGCAGCACGCCGACCACGATGCCCAGCAGGATGCCCGTGAGCATCAGCCCCGTGTTCTGCCAGGTGGTGACGGCCGCGAAGCCGTGCGCGAGGTATTGGAGTTCGTCCATGGTGTTGCTCCGTGGCGGCGACAGGGGTCAATAGCCGAGCCAGGCTTCAAGCGGACCCTTGGGCAGGGGCACCTTGAACTGGATCTCGAAGACGTAGAACAGCAGCACGCTGGTGAAGCCCGACAGCGCCACGGCCTTCCACCAGGGATAGCGGCCCGCAAACACCATGAAGCCCGTGATGAACAGCACCGAGGCCGCGTAGATGCCCAGCGGCGCGATCACGGCGATGTAGGCCGTCAGCGGCAGCAGCACCTGGGCCACGCGCTTGAGCTGCAGCCAGCTGGCGAACTGTTCCTGGCTGCGGCTGCGCAGCGCCTGCACGAAGACGGCGATGGCGCAGATGCCCAGCACGGCGCCCACGCGCAGCGGGAAGTAGCCGGCCTGCGGGCCGGTGTCGCCCCAGCCCGCGCCAATGCGCTGGTTGTCCCAGACCACGAGCACGGCCAGCGCCAGCAGCACGGCGGCCACGCCGTACTCCACATGGCGGCGGGACAGGCCGGGGGCCTGGGCTTCGGTGGCGGGGATGGATTCGGTGGCCGCGCTGGAGGGCTGGGCCGGGGCTGCTGCTGCCGCTGCCGCCGCTGAATTGGAGGAGGGCGGGGCAAGGTGGATGGCGGTGTCCATGGCGCGGCTCCTCACTTGGCTGCGGCGGCGGCCACGCTGGCCGACAGGAAACCGGCCTTCTTCATGATGTCGAGGTGGCGCGTCTCGTCCTTGGCCAGGAAGTCCACGAAGGCCTGCCCCGTCATGTACTCGGGCTTGAGCGCGTTTTTCTCCAGGTACTCCTTCCACTCGGGCGTGGCCACCACCTTGTGCATCACGCCCGCATAGAACTGCGCCTGCTCGGGCGTGGTGCCGGGCGGCAGGAAGAAGCCGCGCAGCATGGTGTACTGCACATCCAGGCCCTGCTCCCTGCAGGTGGGGATGTCTGACAGCGCCTGGCTGCCCGTGACCTTGGCCGTGTACTCGATGCGCTGCGTGTCGAACACGCACAGCGCCCGCACCTGGCCCGCGCGCCACTGCGCCATGGACTCGCTGGGGTTGTTGACGTTGGAGTCGATGTGCTTGCCCACCAGCTGGGTGCTGGCCTCGCCGCCGCCCTTGTAGGGGATGTAGGTGAACTTCACGCCGGCGGCCTGTTCCATGTTGGCGGTGATGATCTGGTCCTCGCGCTTGGAACTGGTGCCGCCCATCTTGAACTTGCCGCCGGCCTGCCGCGCGGCAGCCAGGTAGTCGGCGGGCGTCTGGTAGCCGGTCTCGGCATTGACCCAGAGCACGAACTGGTCCTGGGCAATCATGGCCACGGGATTCAGGTCGCGCCACTGGAAGGGCAGGGCCGTGGCCATGGGCAGGGTGAAGATGGCCGTGGAGGCCACCAGCAGCTTGTGCGGGTCGCGCGCCGAGGCCTTGACATCCAGAATGCCCTCGGCGCCGGAGGCACCGGCCTTGTTGAGGATGACCACGGGCTGCTCGATCAGCTTGTGCTTGGTGACGATGGCCTGGATCACGCGCGCCATCTGGTCCGAGGCGCCGCCGGCCGAGAACGGCACGACGAGTTCGACGGACTTGGCGGGCTTCCATTGCGCCCAGGCGGCAGGGGCGGCCAGGGTGATGGCGGCGGTGGCGGCGAGGGTGGCGACGGCAGTTGCCGCCAGGCGGTTGCGGGGCGATGTCATGTCTCTTGTCTCCTGTTGTTTCCTGGTATTGGTGCAATCCACGATCAAGGGGGCGAGCCATGTGCTCCGGCTCTGCCAAGGGTTTTCGGCGCGGGGCCGATGGGTTCAGGCGGCCTTGCGCAGCGCCCCGGCTGCGGCGTGGGCCGCGAAGTAATCCATGGATGCCTGCACGCCGCTGCCGGCCAGCCGGATGCCTGACAGCTTCAGCCCCATCTCCACGCCCGCCACCATGGCCAGCAACGTGAGGTCGTTGCTGTCGCCCAGGTGGCCCATGCGGAACATGCGGCCCTTGAGCTTGCCCAGGCCCGCGCCCAGCGACAGGTCGAAGCGCGTGTGGATCAGGCGGCGCAGGGCGTCGGCATCCACGCCCTCGGGCGTGATCACGCCGGTGAGCACGGGCGAGTAGACCTGCGGATCGGCGCACTGGATGGGCAGGCCCCAGGCCTGGACGGCGGCGCGCACGCCGGCCGCCCAGCGCTGGTGGCGCGCAAACACCGTATCCAGCCCTTCGGCCAGCAGCATGTCCAGCGATTCGGACAGGGCGTACAGCAGGTTGGTGTTGGGCGTGTAGGGCCAGTAGCCGGTCTGGTTCATCTCCACGATCTCGTCCCAGGCCCAGAACGACTTGGGCAGCCTGGCGCTTTTGGCGGCCTCCAGCGCACGCGGCGACAGCGCGTTGAAGCTGATGCCGGGCGGCAGCATCAGGCCCTTTTGCGAGCCGCTGATGGTCACGTCCACGCCCCATTCATCGTGGCGGTAGTCGGCGCTGGCCAGGCCCGAGATGGTGTCCACCAGCAGCAGGGCCGGGTGGCCCGCCGCGTCGATGGCCCGGCGCACGGCGGCGATGTCCGAGGTCACGCCCGTGGAGGTCTCGTTGTGCACCACGCACACGGCGCGGATCCGGCGCTCCGTGTCCTTGCGCAGCCGCGCCTCGATCAGGCCGGCCTGCACGCCATGGCGCCAGCCCGGCGCCTGGGGCAGATGCTCGTCGGAGCCGCCATAGGACAGGAACTCGGTGGACAGGCCCAGGCGCGTGGCCATCTTCTGCCACAGCGAGGCGAAGTGGCCGGTCTCGAACATCAGCACATGGTCGCCAGGGCTGAGCGTGTTGATCAGGGCCGCCTCCCAGGCGCCCGTGCCGGAGGCCGGATAGATCACCACCGGATGCCGGGTCTTGAAGACCTGCTGGATGCCGGCCAGCACCTTGAGGCCGAGCTGGCCGAACTCCGGCCCCCGGTGGTCGATGGTGGGCAGGCTCATGGCCCGCAGGATGCGGTCGGGAACCGGGCTGGGGCCGGGGATCTGGAGGAAGTGGCGGCCCGTGGGATGGTTGTCGAGCGTGAGCATGGTGCGTCCTTTTCAAGGAAATGCCAGGTCGGTCTGCGGGGGAGGGTGTTTGCGAATTTTTGCATTCAAAATTCATAAACGCCTTGGTGATAACCATGAATGCATTGAGAAATGCTTGCGTAAAAATGAATGCAAAATTCATTAAACCAGGAGAATCCATGGCGGAGATCATCGAGATTTCGCGGCTTGCCCTGCATGACCAGGTGGCGGCGCGGCTGCGCACCTGGCTGGTGGAGGGGCGCATACCGCCCGGCGCCAAACTCAACGAGCGCGCGCTGTGCGAGCAGCTGCGCGTCTCGCGCACGCCGCTGCGCGAGGCCATCAAGCTGCTGGCCTCCGAAGGGCTGGTGGACCTGGTGCCCAACCGCGGCGCCGTGGCCGTGCGCCTGGGCGAGGCCGATGTGCTGCAGACCTTCGAGGTGCTGGCGGGGCTGGAGGGCATGTCGGGCGAGCTGGCCGCGCAGCGCATCAGCGAGCAGCAACTGGCCGAGGTGCGGGCCCTGCACTTCGAGATGCTGGCCAGCCATGCGCGCCAGGACCTGTCCGGCTACTACCGGCTCAATGCGCTGATCCACTCGGCCATCAACCGCGCCGCCGCCAACCCCGTGCTGGCCGAGACCTATGGCCGCATCAACGCCCGCGTGCAGTCGCTGCGCTTTCGCACCAACCAGGACGCGGCCAAGTGGAAGCGCGCCGTCCAGGAGCACGAACGCATGCTGGAGGCGCTGCAGGCGCGCGATGCCGCCGCGCTGCGCCAGGTGCTGGTGGCCCACCTGAAGCACAAGCGCGACACCGTCATCGCCCTGCTCAAGGCAGGCCAGATCTACCCACGAACCATGAACGAATGAGAGCTGCCATGCTGATGGAATCCACGCACCGCCTTGCCGCTTCCCCCGACGACACCGTGCCCGCCCCCGGCACCGTGCTGCCGCCTAACGATGTCAGCCAGATGCTGGCGCGCCGCCTGCGCTCGGACACGCGCGGCCAGGTCCTGTTCGACGCCGCCTCGCGCGGGCGCTATGCCACCGATGCCTCCATCTACCAGATCATGCCGGTGGGCGTCTTCGTGCCCACCTGCGAAGAAGACATCGCCACGGCCCTGCAGATCGCCCGCGAGCTGAAGGTGCCCGTGCTGCCGCGCGGCGGCGGCACCAGCCAGTGCGGGCAGACCACGGGCGCGGCCCTGGTCATCGACAACAGCAAGCATTTGCGCAACATCCTCTCGGTGGACCCTGATGCAGGCACGGCCGAGGTCGAGCCCGGCCTGGTGCTGGACCACCTCAACGCCCGGCTCAAGAAGCTCGGCCTGTGGTATCCGGTAGACGTATCGACCAGCGCCCAGGCCACGCTGGGCGGCATGGCGGGCAACAACTCCTGCGGCTCGCGCTCCATTGCCTACGGCAACATGGTGCACAACGTGCGCGGCGCCCGCGCCTGGATGGCCGATGGCGAGCTGCTGGACTTCGGCCCCGTCGCCCAGGCCACGGGCCGCGCGGCGCGCATTGCGCAATTCGTGCACGGGCTGGCGCAACAGCACCGCGAGGACATTCACGCGCACTGGCCCAAGGTCATGCGCCGCGTGGCCGGCTACAACCTCGACATCTTCGACAACCAGAGCGAGCGGCCCTACACGGCCGACGGCAGCGTCAACCTGGCCCATCTGCTGATAGGCGCCGAGGGCACGCTGGCCTACACGCGCTCGCTCACCCTGCAGCTCAGCGCGCTGCCGCGCGCCAAGGTGCTGGGCGTGGTCAATTTCCCCACCTTCCACGCGGCCATGGACTCGGCCCAGCACATCGTGAAGCTGGGCCCCACGGCCGTGGAGCTGGTGGACCGCACCATGATCGAGCTGGGCCTGGCCAACCCGGCCTTCAGGCCCACCATAGAGACCGCGCTCATCGGCCGCCCGGCCGCCATCTTGCTGGTGGAATTCGCCGGCGACGACCGCGCCGCGCTGCTGGCGCGGCTGCGCCAGCTGGTGGAACTCATGGG
Source organism: Delftia sp. DT-2 (assembly GCF_028401915.1). Classification (NCBI taxonomy): domain Bacteria; kingdom Pseudomonadati; phylum Pseudomonadota; class Betaproteobacteria; order Burkholderiales; family Comamonadaceae; genus Delftia; species Delftia sp. DT-2. Next base: position 18,152 of record NZ_JAQOTI010000004.1, on the reverse strand, counting down.
CGAGCTGGGCCTGCCCGGCAGCGTGGTGGAAATGCCCGAGGAAGCGGCCCAGAAAAACCTCTGGGAAGTGCGCAAGGCGGGGCTGAACATCATGATGAGCCTCAAGGGCGACGGCAAGCCCGTGAGCTTCATCGAGGACTGCGCCGTGCCGCTGCAGCACCTGGCCGAGTACACCGACGCGCTCACCGAAGTGTTCGCGCGCCACGGCAGCCGGGGCACCTGGTACGCCCATGCCTCCGTGGGCACGCTGCATGTGCGGCCCATCCTGGACATGCGCACCGACGGCGCGGCGCGCATGCGCGCCATTGCCGAGGAAGCGGCCGAACTGGTGCGCAAATACAAGGGCGCCTTCAGCGGCGAGCACGGCGACGGGCTGTGCCGCGGCGAGTGGATTGCCTGGCAGTTCGGGCCCGCCATCACCGAGGCCCTGCGCGCCATCAAGCAGCACTTCGACCCGGACAGCCTCTTCAACCCCGGCAAGATCATCGATACGCCGAAGATGGACGATGGCCGGCTGTTCCGCTTCGCGCCCGCCGATGCGCCCCGGCCCTACCGGCGCATTCCCATCACGCCCGTGCTCGACTGGTCCGCCTGGAACGTGCAGGCCGACCCGGTCACCGAAGTCACCACGGCGCCCGGCACGGGCGGCGACGTCACCGGCGGCTTTGCCAAGGCCGTGGAGATGTGCAACAACAACGGCCACTGCCGCAAGTTCGACGCCGGCACCATGTGCCCCAGCTACCGCGTCACGCGCGACGAGCAGCACCTGACGCGCGGCCGAGCCAACACCCTGCGCCTGGCCATCTCGGGCCAGCTGGGGCCGGACGCCTTCACCAGCGAGGCCATGCACGACACCATGGACCTGTGCGTGGGCTGCAAGGGTTGCAGGCGTGACTGCCCCACGGGCGTGGACATGGCCCGCATGAAGGTGGAATTCCTGGCCCACTACAAGGCCCGCCATGGCCACACGCTCAAGGACCGGCTGGTCGCCCATCTGCCGCGCTACGCGGCCACGGCCAGCCGCATGCCCTGGCTGCTGAACCTGCGCAACCGCCTGCCCGTGCTGCGCCAACTGGGCGAAAAACTGCTGGGCCTGTCCGCCAGGCGCTCGCTGCCGGCCTGGCGCAGCGACACCTTCTGGCGCGCGCCCGAAGCACATACCTTTCTTGACCGCGACCAGGCACTGGCCCGCGCGGCGGCCGGCGAGCGCGTGGCCGTGCTCTTCGTGGACACCTTCAACGGCACCTTCGAGAGCGAAAACGCCCTGGCCGCCGCCCGCGTGCTGCAGGCGGCCGGCTATGCGCTGCACACCGCCAGCAAGTCCGCCAAAGAGGGCGGCGGCCACCACTGCTGCGGCCGCACCTACCTGGCCACCGGCATGGTCGAGCAGGCCAAGGCCAGCGCCGGTGCGCTGATCAACGCCCTGGCGCCCCTGGCCCGGGCCGGCATCCCCATCGTCGGCCTGGAGCCCTCCTGCCTGCTGACCCTGCGCGACGAAGCCCTGGTCATGGGCCTGGGCGAGCCTGCGCAGGCCGTTGCCGCCCAGGCCCTGCTGTTCGAGGAATTCATTGCCCGTGAAGTCAAGGCCGGCCGCTTCGCGCTGCCGCTGCGCGCCGCCGAGGCGCCCATCCTCGTGCACGGCCATTGCCACCAGAAGGCCTTTGGCGCCGTCAGCCCCATCCTCGACGTGCTGCGGCTGATTCCCGGCGCCCAGCCCGAGCTCATCGAAAGCTCCTGCTGCGGCATGGCCGGCAGCTTCGGCTACGAGGCCAGCCACCATCAGGTCTCCATGGACATGGCCGAGGCGGCCCTGCTGCCGGCCATACGCCAGCGCCCCGAGGCCATCGTCGTGGCCGACGGCACCAGCTGCCGCCACCAGATCGCCGACGGCGCGGCGCGCGAAGCCGTGCATGTGGCGCGGCTGCTGGAAAGCCTGCTGGACGCCCGCTGACTGCCATCCTCCCTACCGCACAAGACAAGGCACTCTCATGAAGCACAAGCCCTGCCTGGACCTCCAGGACATCAAGGCCATCGCCCAGGCCGCCGAGGCGCATGCCACGGCGCGCGGCTGGGCCGTCAGCATCGCCATCGCCGATGACGGCGGCCACCTGCTGTGGCTGCAGCGCCTGGACGGCGCGGCACCGGCCTCGGCCCACATCGCGCCGGCCAAGGCCCACGCCGCAGCACTGGGCCGCAAGGAAAGCCGGCTCTATGAGGAAATGATCAATGGCGGCCGCACCGCCTACCTGAGCGTGCCCGCGCTGCAGGGCCTGCTGGAAGGCGGCGTGCCCATCGCCAGGGAGGGCCACTGCCTGGGCGCCGTGGGCGTCAGCGGGGTGAAGCCGGCCGAGGATGCGGAGGTGGCGCGGGCCGGCGTTGCGGCGCTGGGGGCCGCGCCGCAGCGGTAGGGGCCCTGGGCTTCAGCGCGCCTTGCGCGGCTGCAGGGCCTCGGCGCGCAGCATGGCCAGCACGGCATCGCGCTTGTGGTGCAGGTGGGTGACCAGCAGCTCGCGCAGGGCCGTGGCGTCGCGTGCGCCCAGGGCCTCGATCATGGCCTCGTGCTCCTTGACGGCCTGCTTCCACTTGGCCGTGTCCAGGTTGGTGCGAAAGCGCAGCGACTGTACGCGGTTGTTGATGCGCTGGAAGGTCTCCGTCAGCACGGGGTTCTTGGCGGCGCTGTTCAGCGCCGCGTGGATGGCGGCGTTGAGCCGGTAGTAGGCAGACACGTCGGCGCGCGCCACGCTGGCCATCATCTCGTAGTGCAGGGCGCGGATCTCGGCGAATTCCTGGTCGGTGATGCGCTGGGCGGCCAGTTCGCCCGACAGGCCCTCGATGCCGGCCAGCACCTCGAAGGCGTGCATGACATCGGCCTCGCTCAGCTTGACGGCAATGGCGCCGCGGTTGGGCAGCAGGTCGGCCAGGCCTTCGGCGGCCAGCAGCTTGATGGCCTCGCGCAGCGGCGTGCGCGAGACGCCGAGCTGCTCGCACAGCTCGCGCTCGTTGAGCTTGGCGCCCGGGGCGATGCGCCCCTCGATGAGCATGGACCGCAAACGGTCCGCCACCTGCTCGTGCAGCGCCGCCCGCGATATCTCGATGATCTCCGCCATCTAGCGGTCTCCTTGGCTGTTCCTGGCTGGTGGATGCCCCCGCCACAGGCATTGCGCCATGCGGGGCGGCGCCGATGTTAGCCGAGTTTGCATCCCCTGCGGGCCGCCGGGCGGGCGCACGCGCTGTCCCTGCCAAGCACTACAGGCTTTTCAGCAGGGGCCTACGGCCTGCGGGCGTGGCTGCCCGCACCATGGTTCCGATCAGACACACCAACCAGGGACAAACAATGGCCAACGCAGCGATCCGGCTGCAGATCCAGGTGGATCTTGCCTATGACATCCGCGATCCGGCCGGGGCCGACTTCGTGTTCAACATCCATGCGGCCCACACCTCGCACCAGACGGTGGAGAACGAGCGGCTGGTGCTCAGCCAGCCGGTGGAGCCCGACATTGCCACCGAGCCCGCCACCTCCACGCGCTTCATGCGCCTGCATGCCAACCCCGGCCCCCTGCACCTGACCTACACGGCCACCGTCTGCATCGCGCACCACCGCGAGGATCCGGCGGCGCTGGGCGAGGTTCCGGTGCGCTGCATTCCGTTGGAAATCCTGCCCTACATCTACCCCAGCCGCTACTGCCAGTCCGACCGGCTGATGCAGCTGGCCTTCCGCAATTTCGGCCACCTGGCGCCCGGCTATTCGCGCGTGCTGGCCATACAGCAGTGGGTGCAGGAGCTGGTGACCTTCGCTTCGGCCACCAGCAACTCGTCCACCTCGGCCGTCGATACCCTGGTGGAGCAGGTGGGCGTGTGCCGCGATTTCACGCACTTGATGATCGCCCTGTGCCGTGCGCTGAACATTCCCGCCCGCATCGCCACCGGCACGGACTACGGCGCCGATCCTGCACTGGGCCCGCCCGATTTCCATGCCTACGTGGAAGCCTACCTGGGCGACAGGTGGTACCTGTTCGATGCATCGGGCACGGCCATTCCCATGGGCTTCATGCGCTTTGGCACGGGCCGGGACGCGGCCGACGTGGCCTTTGCCACCATCTTCGGCAACGTGGTGGCCATGGCCCCCATGATCCAGACACAGGCCCTGGAAGATGAGCACAGCCAGCTGCCCCGTCTGTGCAGCGAGGCGCTGTCGACCACCGCGCCTTCGCCCGCCGTGCTGTCGGGCTGCGCATCGTTTGGCAGCACGGCGGACCGAAGGAGCTTCAGGCAGCTGCCTGCCTGAGCTGCCTGCGCTGTAAAAGGCGCACGGCGGCGGTCCTCAGAAGCGGTGCGTTCCCGTCACCGCAAAGGTGCGCCGCTGGCCGTAGAAGCAGTCGCCGCGTGCCAGGCACTGCGTGATCTGCACCTTGTCGGTCAGGTTGACCACGTTGAAGGCCAGGCGCCAGGGGCCGGCGTCATAGGACACCATGGCGTCCAGCAGGGTGGCCGAAGGCGTGTCCACCAGGCTGGTGCCCGTCCACTGCGAACCTGTGTAGCGCACGCCAGCGCCCAGGCTCCAGCCGCCGCGCCCTTCGCTGGCAAAGCGGTGGGTCAGCCAGGCCGATGCCGTGTGGCGCGGCACGCTGGTCACGCGCTGGCCCTGGTCGCCGCCGTTGCTGCGCGAGATGATGGCGTCGGTGTACGCATAGGCGAGCGTGGCGTCCCAGTGGCGGGCCAAGCTGGCGGTCAGCTCGGCCTCGAAGCCGTTGACCTTGACCTCGCCGATCTGCAGGCTGTTGAGCGGGTTGGCCGGGTCGGTGGTCTTGCGGTTCTTCTCGCGCAGCGTATAGACCGCGGCAAAGGCCGAGAGGCCCTGTCCCGGCGGCTGCCATTTCACGCCGGCTTCCCATTGCTCGCCGCGCTGCGCCTTGTAGGGCGTGCCGTAGACGTTCACGCCGCCCAGCGGCTGGAAGGACTCGGAGTAGCCCAGGTAGGGCGCCCAGCCACCGTCCATCTGGTAGGTGGCGCCTGCGCGCTTGGTCCAGGCCTTCTCGTCCACGGCGGAGGCGGGACGGCCTTCGGTGTCCGTCTGCGCGCTGTCGTGGCGCAGGCCCAGGGTGGCGGTCCAGCGGCCCCACTTGATCTGGTCCTGGGCGTAGAAGCCCAATTGCTTTTGCGACACGCCCGGCTGGCGCACCAACTGCGAGGCCGTGGGCGGCGTGAAATTGCCGTAGACGGGGTTGTAGACGTCAAACGGCGCGGTCACTCCGCGCCAGGTGGACTGGCTGGTGCTGTTGCGCTGCGCATCCATGCCGGCCAGCACGGTGTGCTCTGCGGTGCCCCAGCGCAGCCGGCCTTCGAGCTGCGTGTCGATCACCAGCATGCGCCCGCCGTTGACCTGCCAGGAGGCATCGCGGTAGACGCTGCGGTTGTCGGGGTTGAAGACCGGGCGCGCAGGGCGGCCCTGGCCGGGGATGGCGGTGAAGCTGGTGTAGATGGAGCGGTAGTCCACGTCGCTGATGGTGCGGCGCAGGTTCTGGCGCACGGTCCAGTCCGCGTTCAGGCGGTGGCTGAACAGGTAGCTCCAGGATTTGTTCTCTGTGTCGAAAGAGTCCCAGCCGGGCTCGCCGATGAAGGTGCTGGTGGGAATCTGGCCGTAGGGGCTGGGCAGGCGAGTGCCCTGCCAGGGGAAGAAGCCGATCAGCGAGCCGCTCTTGTCCTTCTGGTAGAGCGCCTGCAGCGTCAGCGAGGTATCGGCGCTGGGCCTCCACGTCAGGCTGGGCGCGATCACCAGGCGGTCGTCGTTCACATGGTCCACCTGGGTGCCGCTTTCCCGGCCCACGGCCACCAGGCGGTACAGCCACTGGCCGTCTTCGGTGACGGCGCCGGTCAGGTCGGCGGCGATCTGCTTGCGCCCGTAGCTGCCCACCTGCACCTGCACCTCGCGCAGCGCCTCGGCCTGCGGGCGCTTGCTGGTGAGGTTGAGCACGCCGCCCACGCTGCCCTGGCCGTAGAGCACGGAAGAGGGGCCGCGCAGGAACTCCACGCGCTCCAGCGTGTAGGGGTCGGGGCGGCTGGTGTTGTAGGTGCCGTAGGTGCGCAGCAGCCCGTCCTGGTACTGGCTCACGCTGCCGCCGCGTGCCGAGAAGCTGTCCACCCGGCTGTCAAAGTAGTTGGATACCACGCCCGCGCTGTAGGCGGTGGTCTGGCGCAGCGTCTGCACGCCCTGGGCCTCGAACTGGTCGCGCGTGACCACGCTGATGGCCTGGGGCGTCTCTATCAGCGGCGTGTCGGTCTTGGTGGCCGAAATGGCGCGCTTTGCGGTGAAGCCCACCACGGGGCCGGTGGGATTTTCCTTCTCGGTGCCTGCGTTCACGGTGACCGGGGCGAGCGTGGCCTCGGGGACCTTGTCAGGCTGGGCCTGTGCGTGGGCTGCGCCGCACAGGGCAAGCAGGGCGGCATGCGCAACTGCCGTGCGCGAGAGTCTTTGGGTAAGCATGGTCAATGGTCGAGAGCTGGGAAACCTGTGCCGTGGGGCGTGCTCTGGGTGCGTCGGCGCTGCTGCCGGCCCTGGGGCCAGCAGCGCAGCCTGTCATGGCGGGTGCGGATTCTAGAATGACAATGGGAATGATTTCTTTTTCTTTTCATTTGTATGTAGCATGCAACGCATTGTTATCAATTTGATAGCGTAAAAGCTTGTTTTGAAAGGGCCTGCGGGTCGATGTGCAGGGCGGTGCGATACGCGTACGGTCTTGCTTGCGGGAAGTCCGCGCAGCGTGATAGCCCTCTTCGTGCCGGGGCGCCAACCGCCCCGGTCGCCTCAGGCCTGGGCGGCCTGCAAGGGGTTGCCTGGGTGTGAAACGGCCTCGGGCCACAGCCGACCGGCCGCCGCCTGCAACGCTTGCACCAACTGCTGCGTATCCGTCTTGCCGGTGGCGTGCAGCGCTTCGGTCACGATCAGCGCGTTGACGGTGGATTCGCGCACTGCCGAGTGGCCGCTTTGGCGGTTGCACCAGCGCCGGGCGTGGGCGCGGCCAGCCGTGTCGGCAAAGATGATTTCGCCGGGCTCGGGATATTCGATCTCGTCCGAGAAGGTCTCGTAGACCTCGCTGCCGGTTGCGGGGCGCACCTGCAGGCAGCCGCTGATGCGGTCCAGGTCGAAGACGGCCACGGGAATGGCAAAGGCCACCGAGGCCGCATTGCACAGGTCCACCAGCGGATGCAGGCCGGGAAGATCACCCTCCTTGCGCAGGCGGCGCAGCAGGGCCTCGGCGGCGCAGCGGTATTGCGTGGGCTTGAGGCCCATCCTGGCAAAGCCGCGCCGCCAGGCCTGGATGGATGGCATCTCGCTTTCCGGGGTGCAGGCCAGGTTCTGCCTGGCCTGTGCCATGAAGGGGGCGATCACGGCGTGTGCGGGCACGTCGGGCGACAGGCCGCGCAGCAGCAAGGTCTGCGTGGCCAGTTCAGGAAAGTCGCGGGGGATGGAGGGTGCGTAGGAGAACGGCAAGATCGGGCCTTGTGATTGGAGAGGGGATGTGATCCCCATCCTCGCCAGGCCGGTTTGCGTGGTCTTGAAGGAAATTGCAGCGCGTCACGCAGCGCAGGCCTTGGCTGCCCTGGCATAGAAGCCGGGCGCCATGCCGAAGCTGCGCACGAACAGGCGCGTCATATGGCTCTGGTCGGCAAAGCCGCTGTGCGCTGCGGCCTCGGCCAGCGGCATGCCGCTGGCGATGAGCCCGCGCGCCTGGTGCAGGCGCCGCTGCAGCAGATAGGCATGGGGCGTCATGCCCGTGGCGCGCGCAAAGGCACGCAGGAACTGGTAGCGGCTCAGGCCCGCCTCGTGGGCCAGGGCGCCCAGGGTCAGGGGCGCGCCGGGATCGTCGTCCATCCGGGCGCGGGCCAGTGTGATGGGGGCCGGTGCGCGGGGCGCAGGGGCAGGGCGTTGCAGCATGCCGCCCAGCAGCTGCAGCAGGGCTTCGTCCAGGTCCAGGGCGTCCGCTGGCTCGCCGCTGCCGGTCATCCTGCGGTACAGGGTCTGAAAACACGCGGCCAGGCGCGGGTCGCGCACGGCGGGCTGGCGGAACTCGAAGCCGGCCGCCGGCCCTGCGCCATCCATGTCCGCCATGAGCCCGGCCACGACCCAGGGCTCCAGGTAGAGCATGCGCCAGGCGCGACCGCCATCGCCCAGGGGCATGCCGTCATGCAACTCGCCGGGGTTGACCATGATGAGGTCGCCAGCCCCGGCCTCGTACAGACCTCGCCCGCTGGCGGACTTCTGCGCGCCACGCTCGATCAGGCCGATGCCGTACTGCTCGTGGGCGTGCCGCCCAAAGTGCCTCGCCGTGTCTGCGGCCACGGCCTCCACGCCTGCGGTGCGGCAGCGCAGCCAGCTGAAATGCCCATCCGTGGTCGATACCATGCCGCAGCCTTTCCTATCCAACCTGGCGCGCAAGCGTGATCGCCAGGCCGGCCAGCCCCGCGCCGACCACCACGGGGATCACGCCCACCTTCCAGCGCAGCAGCGCGGCCGCCGCAGCCAGGCCCAGCAGTGCGGACGGCCAGTCGAAGGGACCCGCCCAGCCCTGCGGCCACAGCACGTGCCAGGCAAAGAACACGGCCAGGTTGGCGATGACGCCCACCACGGCGGCCGTGATGCCCGTCAGCGGCGCGGTGAAGCCCAGCCTGCCATGGGTGGACTCGATGAAGGGGCCGCCCAGCAGGATGAAGGCAAAGGACGGCAAAAAGGTGAAAAAGGTCACGACCAGGGCGGCGGCGGCGCCGGCAGGCAGCAGCGCATCGGGGCCGAACACCTGCGTGCTCCAGCCGCCCAGGAAGCCCACGAAGGACACCACCATGATCAGCGGCCCCGGCGTGGTCTCGCCCAGGGCCAGCCCGTCCATCATCTGCGTGGCCGTGAGCCAGTGGTAGTGGTCCACCGCGCCCTGGTAGAGGTAGGGCAGCACGGCATAGGCGCCGCCAAAGGTCAGCAATGCCGCCTTGGTGAAGAACCAGCCCATCTGGGTGAGCGCGCCCTGCCAGCCGAAGGCGGCGGTCAGCAGGCCCAGCGCCAGCGCCCACAGCCCCATGCTGGCCGCCAGCACCTGGCTGAAAAAGCGCCAGCGGAACCGTGCATGGGCCGGTGTGGGCGTGTCATCGTCGATGACGGCCGGGCCGTGGCTGCCGCCGCGCGGGCCGTGCCCGCCCGCAGGGGAGAAGTGGCGCGGCGCCAGCCTGCCCCCCAGGTAGCCCAGTGCGCCGGCCGCCAGCACGATCAGCGGAAACGGCAGCTTCAGCGCGAAGATGGCCACGAAGGCCGCCGCGGCAATCCCCCACAGCCAGCCGTTGCGCAGGGTGCGCGAGCCCACGCGCCAGGCCGCCTGCACCACCAGCGCCGTCACGGCCGGCTTGATGCCATAGAAGATGCCGGCAATGGCCGGCACATGGCCGAAGGCCACATAGATCCAGGACAGGGCGATGAGCAGCAGCAGCGAAGGCAGCACGAACAGGCCGCCGGCCACGATGCCGCCCCATGTGCGGTGCAGCAGCCAGCCGATATAGGTGGCCAGCTGCTGCGCCTCGGGGCCGGGCAGCAGCATGCAGTAGTTGAGCGCATGCAGGAAGCGCCCCTCAGAGATCCAGCGCCGCCGCTCCACCAGGTCCTCATGCATGATGGCGATCTGCCCGGCCGGCCCGCCAAAGCTGATGCAGCCGAGCTTCAGCCAGTAGCGCAGGGCTTCGGCGCGGGTGGGCGGGAGGGGTGCAGCGGGTGCATCAAGCGAACTGGGAGGCATGCCGCAAATGTCTCATACGGCAGCCGCCGCCGACGCCTGCAGGCACCTATACCGCATCCGTACCGCACCCGTGCTGCGCAGACGCTACATCTGCCGGGCGGCCTGCTTGACCAGCACCGGCTCGGCGCGGTAGCTGCCCGGGAACAGCTGCTTGAGCTGCTCCACCTTGGGCAGGTCGTTGATGACGATGTAGGGGTGGCGCGGGTTCTCGGTCATGAAGTCCTGGTGGTAGTTCTCGGCCGGGAAGAAGCTGGGCTTGTCCTCCAGCCGGGTCACGATGGGCTTGCCGAAGACCTTGGCCGCGTCCAGCTGGGCCACATAGGCCTGGGCGGTCTTGAGCTGGGCGGCGTCGGTGGCGAAGATGGCCGAGCGGTACTGCGTGCCCGTGTCCGGCCCCTGGCGGTTGAGCTGGGTCGGGTCATGGGCCACGGAAAAGTAGATCTGCAGCAGCTGCCCGTAGCTGACCTGGGCCGGGTCATAGGTGACCTCGACCGACTCCGCATGCCCGGTGCGGCCGCTGCTCACCGCCGAATACGAGGCCTGGGCCGCCGTGCCGCCGCTGTAGCCCGAGACGGCGCGCTGCACGCCCTTGACATGCTGGAACACGCCTTGCACGCCCCAGAAGCAGCCGCCCGCAAAGATGGCTTTCTGCGGCCCCTGGCCCGTGGCCGGCATGTCCTGCGCGGGTGGCGGAATGCGCACGGCCTGCTCTGCCGCCTGCAGGTCGCTGCCCTGCCACAGCAGGGCGCCGCCCAGCAGCACGGCGCTGCCGGTCAGCAGTTGGAGAAGGCCGCGGCGGCGGGGTGCGGCGGCGAGGGGGGAATCGTTGGTCATGGTGTCTCTCCGGTGATGGTGGGGTGGTCTGGCTCCCGGGTTCAGGCAGGCTGGGGTGTGAACGTCAGGGACAGCCCGTTCATGCAGTAGCGCAGGCCCGTGGGCCTGGGGCCGTCGTCGAAGACATGGCCCAGGTGGCCGCCGCAGCGGCGGCAATGCACCTCGGTGCGCAGCATGCCGTAGGTGCGGTCCTGGCGCGTGGCCACGGCCTTGTCCAGCGGCTGCCAGAAGCTGGGCCAGCCCGTGCCGCTGTCGAACTTGGTCTTGGACGAGAACAGGGGCAGCGCGCAGCCTGCGCAGGCAAAGGTGCCCGCGCGGTGCTCCTTGTTCAGCGGGCTGGAGCCTGCACGCTCCGTGCCTTCCTTGCGCAGGATCCGGTACTGCTCGGGCGTGAGGCGGGCGCGCCACTCGGCATCCGTGTAGCTGACCTCGAAGACCTCGCTGGAGGCGGCCGCTGGCGCGCGGCGCGGGAACAGGCTGGCCGCCAGCACGGCGGTGGTGCCGGCGCCTGCAGTCCACAGAAGATGGCGTCTGGTGGTCATGGTGTGCTCCTGAAGGTTGCGTGCGTCTGAAAACGAAGCGATGCCAGTCAGGTTAGGGCGCCGGCCTCCCGAAGTCCTCACGCAGAGTTCAAAGATTCGTGATAACTCCCGGCCCCGGTATTGCGCACAATGGCAGCCACTCCCGCCACTTCCAGGAAACCGCATCCGATGACCGCCACGCGCCGCGTACTTCTCGTCGAGGACGACGCCCATATCGCCGACCTGCTCACGCTGCACCTGCGCGACGAAGGCCTGGAAGTCATGCACTGCGCGCGCGGCGACGACGGCCTGCGCCAACTGGAGCGCGGCGGCTGGGACGCGCTGGTGCTGGACATCATGCTGCCCGGCGTGGACGGCCTGGAGATCTGCCGCCGCGCCCGCGCCATGGCGCGCTACACGCCCATCATCATCATCAGCGCGCGCTCCAGCGAGGTGCAGCGCATCCTGGGCCTGGAGATCGGCGCGGACGACTACCTGGCCAAGCCGTTTTCCGTGCTGGAGCTGGTGGCGCGCGTCAAGGCGCTGCTGCGCCGTGTGGAGGCGCTGGCCCAGAACGCGCGGCTGGAGTCCGGCAGCCTGTCCATTGACGGCCTGGCCATGGACCCCGTGGCGCGCGATGCCCGGCTTCATGGTGCCCGGCTGGACCTGACCCCGCGCGAGTTCGACCTGCTGTACTTCTTTGCGCGCCAGCCCGGCAAGGTGTTCTCGCGCATGGACCTGCTCAACGCCGTCTGGGGCTACCAGCACGAAGGCTACGAGCACACCGTCAACACCCACATCAACCGCCTGCGCGCCAAGATCGAGGCCGACCCGACCCAGCCCGCGCGCATCCTCACCGTCTGGGGGCGCGGCTACAAGTTCGCCGAAGCGGGCGAGGGCGCATGACCATGAAACTGCGCCTGACACTGACCCAGCGCCTGTCCCTGGTCTTTGCCGTGCTGCTGCTGGTGTGCAGCGGCACCTCTGCCTGGATGCAGCTGCGCGCCAGCCGCATGCACGAGCTGGAAGTGGTGCAGGGCCTGTCGCGCGACGTGGCAGAAAGCATTGCGCGCGATGCCCAGCTGACCGACGCCAACGGCCTCATGCCCGGCGCCGTGCGCAGCTTCTTCAACCAGCTCATGCTGGTCAACCCCAGCGTGGAGGTCTACCTGCTGGATGCCGATGGCCGCATTGCCGGCCATGCCGCCCCCGACGGCCGCGTGCGCCGCGAGCGCGTGGACCTGGCGCCCGTGCACCGGCTGCTGGAAGGCGGCACGCTGCCCATCCTGGGCGACGACCCGCGCAGCACCGAAGGCCGCAAGGTCTTCAGCGCGGCGCCGCTGCGCGTCAACGGCAAGGAAGTGGGCTTCATCTACGTGGTGCTGCAGGGCGAGGCGCATGACCAGCTGGTGGCGCAGGGCTCGGCCAACTCGGTGCTCAGCACGGCGCTGTGGTCCATCGGCCTGGTGGCGCTGCTGTGCCTGGTGGCCGGCCTGGTGGCCTTTGCGCTGATCACGCGGCCGCTGCGCCGGCTCACCGAAGAGGTGGCCGGCTTCGACATCCATGGCACCCCCCCGGACCTGCCGGCCCCCCAGCCCGGTGCCGCGCAGGACAGCCGCGACGAGATCGCCGTGCTGGACGCGGCCTACCGCCGCATGGTGGCGCGCATCGGCGAGCAGTGGCGCGCCCTCACGCGCCAGGACCAGGAGCGGCGCGAGCTCATCGCCAACGTCTCGCACGACCTGCGCACGCCGCTGTCGTCCCTGCACGGCTACCTGGAAACGCTGCTGCTCAAGGACGCCGTGCTCGACACCACCGAACGCCGCCGCTACCTGGGCATTGCCCTGGCACAGAGCCAGAAGGTGGGCGAGCTGGCGCAAAGCCTGTTCGAGCTGGCGCGCCTGGAATACGGCTTTGTCCAGCCCGAGCCGGAGCCGTTTTCCATGCCCGACCTGGTGCAGGACGTGTTCCAGAAATTCGAGCTGCGTGCCGAGGCGCGACAGGTGGCGCTGCGGGCCGACTTCCCAGCCCGCCTGCCCGTCGTCCAGGCCGACCTGGGGATGATCGAGCGCGTGCTGGGCAACCTGCTGGACAACGCGCTGCGCCACACCCCCGAAGGCGGCAGCATCCTGGTGGCGCTGGCGGCGGCGGGCAACGCCGTCGAAGTCACCGTGGCCGATACCGGCCCCGGCATCCCGGCCGATCTGCGCGAAGGCCTGTTCGAGCGCCCCTTCACCGTGGGCGGCGCCCGCCGCGGCGGCGGCCTGGGCCTGCGCATCGTCCACCGCATGCTGGAGCTGCACGGCTGCCGCATCGAGCTGGTGGACCCGCCGGGGCAGGGGGCGAGCTTCCGGTTCGTGCTGCCTGCGGCCGCGCAGGCAACGGGCGCCGGCGCCCGGCCGCGCCAGGGCTGACGCGGATCGTGGGTTAACCTTGTGCACAGCGCGCCCTTGAAGGCGCGGCATGCACAAGATCGTCAACTCGTTCCGAGGACCCACGCCATGTCAACGTCTGCATCTCCCGTTCATCGCCTGCCCGCATGGGTGCCGCTGCGCTACACCACGTTCTGCCTGAGCCTGGTCGGCAGCGCGGGGCTGCTGGTGGCGGCGCTGGTGTGGGGAGGGCTGTGGTGGTGGCTGGGCTTCGGCGTGTGCGCCGCGCTGGCGCTGCTGGGCGTGCGCGACATGACCCAGGTGCGCCATTCGGTGCTGCGCAACTACCCCATCATCGGCCACCTGCGGTTCCTGCTGGAGTTCATCCGGCCCGAGATGCGGCAGTACTTCATCGAGTCCGACCATGAGGCGCTGCCGTTCTCGCGCGCCCAGCGCTCCCTGGTCTACCAGCGCGCCAAGGGCGACCCGGACAGCCGCCCGCTGGGCACGCAGCTCAATGTCACGGCCCAGGGCTATGAGTGGGTGAACCATTCCATGCAGCCCACCAAGCTGGCCTCGCATGATTTCCGCATCACCATCGGCTGCGCCGATGAAGGTGCCTCGCCCTGCACCCAGCCCTACAGCGCCAGCATCTTCAACATCTCGGCCATGAGCTTCGGCGCGCTGTCGGCCAATGCCATCCTGGCGCTGAACAAGGGCGCGAAGATGGGCGGATTTGCGCACGACACGGGCGAGGGCTCCATCAGCCAGCACCACCGCGTGCACGGCGGCGACCTGATCTGGGAGGTGGCCTCGGGCTACTTCGGCTGCCGCAACGACGATGGCACGTTCAGCGAAGAGAAGTTCATCGCCAATGCCACCGACCCGCAGGTCAAGCTCATCGAGATCAAGCTCAGCCAGGGCGCCAAGCCCGGCCACGGCGGCATGCTGCTGGGCGCCAAGGTCACCCCCGAGATCGCCGCCGCGCGCGGCGTGCCCGTGGGCGTGGACTGCATCAGCCCCTCCAGCCACAGCGCCTTCAGGACGCCGGTGGAGATGATGCATTTCATCGCCCGCCTGCGCGAGAAGTCGGGCGGCAAGCCCACGGGCTTCAAGTTCTGCGTGGGCCATCCCTGGGAGTGGTTCGCCATCGTCAAGGCCATGCAGGAGACGGACATCACGCCGGACTTCATCGTGGTCGATGGCGCCGAGGGCGGCACGGGCGCGGCGCCCGTGGAGTTCACCGACCACGTGGGCGTGCCGCTGCAGGAAGGCCTGCTGCTGGTGCACAACACGCTGATCGGCGTGGGCCTGCGCCACCGCATCAAGATCGGCGCGGCCGGCAAGGTGATCACGGCCTTCGACATCGCGCGCATGATGGCGCTGGGCGCCGACTGGTGCAACGCCGGGCGCGGCTTCATGATGGCCCTGGGCTGCATCCAGGCGCAGAACTGCCACACCGGCCACTGCCCCACGGGCGTGGCCACGCAGGACGCGGTGCGCCAGAAGGCCCTGGTCGTGCCCGACAAGGCCACGCGCGTGGCCAACTTCCATGACAAGACCCTGCATGCGCTGCAGGAGCTGGTGCAGGCGGCGGGCCTGGAGCACCCCTGC
Organism: Delftia sp. DT-2; assembly: GCF_028401915.1. Classification (NCBI taxonomy): domain Bacteria; kingdom Pseudomonadati; phylum Pseudomonadota; class Betaproteobacteria; order Burkholderiales; family Comamonadaceae; genus Delftia; species Delftia sp. DT-2. Next base: position 3,038 of record NZ_JAQOTI010000004.1, on the reverse strand, counting down.
GACATCACGGCCCACCACATCGTGCGGCGCATCTCCGACACCGAGGTGCGCCAGCTCGCCAACCTGGTCCTGCGCGTGGAGCCCGGCGCTCTGCTGGGGCCGCTGGACAAGCAGCACAACGTGTTCAAGCTCTACTGGCCGGGCGCGCGCGCGGATACCTTCCAGTTCGTGCCGCCCACGCTCAAGCCTTCGGCACCGCAGGCCAAGGCGCAGGCGGCAGGCCAGCCCGCATAGGGACACCACGGCCGATCACGGGTTTTGACGGCGCTCGGGGATAATGCGCCCCGAGCACTTTGGTCCACGACTGTATTTTTCTTTGTAAATGAAAACTATTTTGGTTCGCATTGCAGCTGCCGTCTTCGGCGGCTATGCCTTCACCTGGGGCTTCATCGCCCTGGGCGTGGCGCTGATGTTTGCCGCCGGAATGGAGTTCCACGATGCCGAGCATCTGGGCTACATCCTCGGCTTCCTGGTGTTTCTGACGGTGTTCCTCTGGGCCTTTGCGGCGCAGAGCCTCCCGCGCGTCTGGGCCGTGCTGGCCGGCGGCGGCATTGTCATGACCGGTTGCGCATCGCTGCTCCAGCAGATGCTGCTGCCCTGAATCCGGAGAACGCCCCATGTTCCAGAACTTCCGCCTCTCCATGGCCTGGCTGCACACCTGGTTCGGGCTTGCGCTCGGCTTCGTGCTCATGGCCGCCTTCTTCTTCGGCGCGCTGTCGGTGTTCGACCGCGAGATCGACCGCTGGGCCATCCCGGCCGCGCGCTTCGAGCCCACGCCCATGCCCTCGTACGACCAGATCCTCAAGCCGGTCTTCGAGTCCATGCAGCCCAACGCCCAGGCGCGCGATGCCATGCGCGGCGAGGTCAACGGCCCGCTGCCCGAGCGCTTCGACACGCCCCAGCGCTGGGGCGCCTACACCACCCACCGCGATCCCGTGCTGGGCCTGTTCGCCGGCTACGAGGTGCCCAACGCCAAGAAGCCCGAGACCCTGATCTGGGCCATGCGCACCATCGACCCGCGCAATGGCGAATCCCTGCCGGACGACCACCTCAAGATCGGCAGCCAGTTCTTCTACCCGCTGCACTACAGCCTGACGCTCAACTGGATGAACCTTGGCTACTGGATCGTGGGCTTTGCCGCGCTCATCATGCTGGTGGCCCTGGTCAGCGGCGTGGTCATGCACCGCAAGATCTTCCGCGAGCTGTTCACCTTCCGTCCGAAGAAGGCCACGCAGCGCAGCGTGCTGGACCTGCACAACCTCACCGGCGTGGTGGCGCTGCCCTTCCACTTCTTCTTCGCCTTCACGGGCCTGGTGATCTTTGCGGGCATCTACTTCCCCATCACCCATACCCAGCTGGAGCCCCTGCACGAGTTGCACGAGAAGATGGAGGCCGAGGAAACCGGCCTGCCGCACGACCGCGCCGGCGTGGCCGCACCCATGGCCTCGGTGGACGCCATGGTGGCCGAGGCGCAGCGCCGCTGGGCCGCCAAGGGCATGGCCGGCGACGTGGGCTTCCTGTCCGTCACCCATGTGGGCGATGCCAACGGCTACGTCAGCGTCTACCGCGCCGGCACCGACCGCATCGCGCTCACGGGCGAGGGCATCCACTTCAAGGCCAGCACGGGCGCCCTGCTGCGCGAAGATCCTCCGCGCACGGCCGTGGACAGCATCAACACCTTCCTCACCGGCCTGCACCTGCAGCACTTCCGCCACTGGCTGCTGCGCTGGCTGTACGTGCTGGGCGGCCTGGCCGGCTGCGTGTGCATTGCCACCGGCTTTGTCTTCTTCGTGGAAAAGCGCAAGAAGCAGCACGCCAGACAGGGCGTGCAGGGCGCGCGCGTGGTCGATGCCCTGGCCGTCACCACGGTCACCGGCATGCTGGTGGCCACGCTGGGCATGCTGATCGCCAACCGCCTGCTGCCCGAGGCCATGCCCCAGGGCTGGCCGGGCCGGGGCGACATGGAACGCTATTTCTTCTGGGCCACCTGGCTGCTGGCCATGGCGCATGCCTTTGTGCGCAGCGCCCCCGTGGCCCGGGGCCTGCCCAACCCCGCCTGGCGCGAGCAGTGCTGGGCCGTGGCCGCCATGGCCGTCACGGCCGTGCTGCTGAACTGGCTGACCACGGGCGACCACCTGTTCAAGACCCTGGGCGAGGGCTACTGGCCGGTGGCCGGCGTGGACCTGTTCATGCTGGCCAGCGCCGTGCTGGCCGTGGTGGTGGCGCGCAAGCTCAAGACGCGCGCCGCGCCCGCCATGCCCTCGCGCGCTGCGGAGGTGGCCCATGTCTGAGGGGCTGATGGACGCACTGCTGCTGGCCGCCGCCTTTGCGGCGTCGCTGCTGGGCATGGCCTGGTTTGCGCTGGCCAAGGACGTGCACTGGGAGCAGGTGCACGGCGACATGCCCCAGCCCGATGGCAAGGTCAGGCTGCTGCGCTGGCTGGGCGCCTCAGGCCTGGCCGCCTCGCTGGGCCTGTGCCTGGCGGTGGACCATGCCTCCATGGCCTCCCTGGTCTGGATCATGACGCTGGCAGCCGCCGCCCTGGCCATTGCCTTCACGCTGACCTGGCGGCCGCGCTGGCTGCGCTGGCTGCCGGCCTGACGTTTGCGCGGGACCTGCGCCCGCTGCGGGCTCAGGCCTGCCTTTTCCTCATCCTGCGGCTGGCCAGATAGGCCATGCCGCACAACAGTGCCAGCATGCCACCCTGGCCCAGGCCGGGAACGGCCTGGACATTTCCGGGGCCGGCACCGGGTCCTGGGTCCGTGCCCGGACCGGGGTCGGGATCGGTGCCCGGGCCGGGATCGGGAGGATCGGCAGCGATCACCTCGATGGTCACGGATGCCGGTGCGGCAGCGCTCTGGTGCCCGTCGGATACCGTGAAGGCGAAGGTATCGGGCCCGGAGTAGCCGGCCGTCGGCGTGTAGATCAGCGTACCCGTCTGGGGATCGAAGCCGCTGATGCCGCCATGGGCGGGGCCGGTGGTGATCTCGAAGCGCAGCGGGTCCGACTCGAAGTCCGTGCCAGCGAGGGTGATGGAC